>DAIDKS010000032.1 GCA_027449885.1 Acidimicrobiaceae bacterium | reverse complement strand
CCTAACATGGGAACCTGCCGTTCGCCGAGGAGAGCGAGATGAGAGACACGATTCGAAAGGCGCTGGGGTTCCTCGGACTCATCGAGGACGAGTACGGCGACTTCGGCCCCGGCGCGTCGTCGCGCCCCTTCACCGAGCCCGCGGACTACCCGGAGGAGCAGTGGGCTCCGCCGGCCCCGTCGCCGGCCCCGGTGACGCCGCCTCCCGCCCGCCCGTACGCGAGCCCTCCCGCCCCCCCGATGCGGGGCCAGCAGGCGGCGCGACGCCCGTCGTCCATCTCGGTGATCGACGGCGCGGGTGACCCGCCTCGCGTCCGCCCGATGCCGGGCCCCCGCCCGCGGGGCATGGCGGCGCCCGCGGAGCGCGAGCCGGCCATCCTCTTTCCGACGTCGTACAACGAGTCCCGACGGATCACCGATCTCCTGCGGGGATCGCGCGTCGTGGTGCTCAACGTGGCCGACGTGCCGGCCAGCGTCGCGCGCCGCCTGGTGGACTTCGCCGCCGGGACCTCGTACGCGCTCGGCGCGAAGATCGAGGTCCTGGATCAGGGCGTCTACCTGATCCTGCCCCAGGGGACGCACGTGAGCGCGGAGGCGCGGCTGGCCCTGCAGGCCTCGCGCTACCGCAGCTTCGACAACGTATGATCCTCGTCCACGAGCTGTTGGGGCTCTACGTCTGGGTGCTGATCGCGGCGGCGTTCATGAGCTGGGTCCCGTCGGGATCCGGGGGCCTCGAGTCGGTGCGCCGGGTGCTCGCGACGCTGACCGAGCCCGTGCTGCGACCACTGCGGGCGATCCTGCCCCGCCCCCGCATCGGCGCGGTCGGACTGGACCTGTCGGTGCTCGTGGCGATCATCGTGGTCCAGGCGATCAACGTCTACATCTAACCCGTGGGCGCCGAGGCGCTCGGGTAGGGTAGCGGACATGGACAGCCAGGACAGCACGCGCTCAGCGCTGGACTCGATCGACACCGTCGCGTTCAAGGTCGGCCTCAAGGGCTACAACGTCGAGGAAGTCGACGAGTTCCTCGAGCGACTCTCGACGGAGGCTCGGGCCCTCAAGGAGCAGTTGCACCAGCAGCGCCAGCAACTGCGCCAGGCCGCCGAGCGAATCAGCCAGTTGGAGTCGGGACGGGCCGCCCCGCCGCCGGCCGCCCCGCCGGCCGCTCCGGTGGCCCCGGTGGCTCCGCCTCGCGCGCCCGTGAGTGGCGCGTCGGCCGAGCAGGTCACCTCGATGATCGCGATGGCCCAGCAGTTCATCGAGCACGCCCAACACGAGGCGGAGGAGAAGGCGCGCGAGCTCACCGTCGCGGCTCGGGAGCGCGCCTCGCAGATCGTCACGGAGGCCCGGAGTCGCGCCGAGGACGAGGTCAATCGGTTGAATGGCCTCAAGCAGCGGCTCAGCGAGGACGTCGAGAGCCTGACGCGTCAGCTGGACGTCGAGCGGACGCGGCTGAGTGGCGCCCTCTCGGAGTTCCTGCGGTGGATCGATTCGAACCTGCGGACGTCCGCCGCCGCTGAGGCGCCTCGTGATCCGCGCCCGGTGAGCCCGCCCCCGGCACCGCCGCCCGCCCCGAACACGCTCGACTTCGAGCCCCCGACGGCTGATCGCGCGTAGCGTGCCCGGCGACTGCTAGGGTCGGCGCGCACCATACGAGGTCGATTGGAGCGGTCATGGTCGCTGGGGCGTCGCGCAGCACGAAGTCGTCGGGGAAGTCGGTCGCCGCGAAGGCGTCGGGAAGGGGCGGCTCACCAGCGGTGACGAAGGCCGCCGCGAAGACCACCTCGCGCGCGAGTAGCGCGAAGGCGGCCACCACGACCAAGACGGCCGCAACGAAGACGGCCGCGACGAAGTCGTCCGCAACGAAGTCGTCGGCCAAGCCGGCCGCGGCGAAGAAGGCGACGCCGGCCTCGCGCGAGGCGACGGCACGCGCCGCGGCGAAGGAGCGCGAGGCGAAGGCCAGGGCCGCCGCCGCCGCGAAGGCCCTCCGCGAGCGCGAGGCCAAGGCCAAGGCCGCGGCGAAGGAGCGCGAGGCGAAGGCCAAGGCCGCCGCCGCCGCTAAGGCCCTCCGCGAGCGCGAGGCGAAGGCCAAGGCCGCGGCGAGAGAGCGCGAGATCCAGCGGCGAGCCCGCGAGCGGGCCGCCGCGGAAGCGAAGAAGCAGCGAGAGGTGGAGGCCAAGAGGCGCGCCGCCGAGGCGGAGCGCCAGCGCAAGCTGAAGGAGATCGAGCGGCGTAACCTCGAAGAGCAGCGTCGCCAGGAACGACGTGAGGCCGAGGAGCGGGCCCGTCAGGAGGAGCTCGAGCGCAAGCGCACGTCTCGCCCGTACGCCGACGATCCCGAGTTCCTGTCGCTGCTGCGCGAGCGGCTGCTCGAGGAGCGGGCGAAGACCCTGCGCGAGATCCAGGTGCTCGAAGAGACGATCGACGAGCTGCGCGAGGACCGCGAGCAGCCGGAGTACGACGAGGAGGACGGGAGCAGCGCGGGACTGGACTTCGACCGCGACCAGTACCAGACGCTCGTCGACCAGACGCTGCGGCCGAAGATCTTCGACATCGACGTCGCCCTCGAGCGGGTGGCCGACGGGAGTTACGGTCGCTGTGACTCGTGCTACGAGCCGATTCAGCGAGCGCGCCTGGAGTTCCAGGTCCCGGTCTTCCTGTGCCAGACGTGCCGCGAAGCCGGCTAGTCGGACCCGCGGCTCTTCCCGTGGCGACCATCGCGGTCGCCGTCGTCGCGGCCGACGCGGTGACTAAGGCGTGGGCCCGAACCCTCACCGGACCGCGTCACGTGCTCGGGCCCCTGTGGTGGCGACTCCAGTACAACGAGGGGGTCTCCTTCTCGTGGGCGTCCGGCGGGTCGGCCGGGGTCACGGTCCTCACGACGATCGTGGCCCTCGCCGTGGTCGCGGTGGCGTTGCGGTCGCGTACGGGAGCGCCGGCGGCGGGCTTCGGCCTCCTGATCGGAGGCGGTGTCGCCAACTCCGTCGACCGGCTGACGGGCACCCCGCACCGCGTCACCGACTTCGTCTCGGTGGGCTCGTTTCCGGTGTTCAACCTGGCGGACGTGGCCGTGACGGCGGGCTTCCTGGTCCTGCTCGTCGTCGTGCTGCGCGGCGAGCGACTGACGGTGCGATGAGCGAGCCCGAACGCACGGACGCGCTCGACTTCGCGATTCCGGCGTCGCTGGAGGGAGTTCGCGTCGATCGGGCCGTCGCCCTGCTGACGGGACGGTCGCGGTCCGAGGTGGCGAGTCTGGTCGCGCAGGATCGCGTCGAGGTGAACGGCCGACCGGCCCGCCGAGCCGCCGAGGCCCTGCGCGCGGGTGACCACGTGACGGTGACGCCGTTCGCCGCGGTGGAGGAGGGCGTGCGGCCGGATCCCGAGGTGGTGGTGACGGTGGTCGCGGAGGCGAAGGACTACGTGGTGGTGGACAAGGCCGCGGGCGTCGTGGTCCATCCCGGCGCCGGGCAGCGCGACGGGACGCTCATCGCGGGCCTCCTCGCTCGCTATCCCGAGATCGCGGCCCTCGCCGAGGAGCCCGGATCTGATCCCACTCGACCGGGCGTGGTCCATCGCCTCGACAAGGGGACGTCGGGCCTGCTCGTCGTGGCACGCACGGTGAGGGGGCGCGACAGTCTGGTGGGCCAACTCAGTGCCCGTACGGTTCGGCGCGAGTACGTAGGGCTGGTCGAGGGCCACCTGGCCCACGACCGCGGCGTGGTCGACGCACCGATCGGTCGCTCGGCGAACGAGCCGACCCGCATGGCCGTGCGGGTCGACGGTCGCGAGGCCCGCACCCACTACGAGGTGGTCGCCCGTCTCGACGAGCCCGCGACGACCCTGGTGCGCCTACGACTCGAGACGGGCCGGACCCATCAGATCCGGGTCCACATGGCGACGATCGGACATCCTGTCGTCAACGACACCCGCTACGGGCACCGCCGCGATCGGCGCCTCGCCGATGGACGCGTCGTCCTGCACGCGGCGCACCTGGGCTTCGTCGACCCGGGCACGGGTCGCGACGTCGCCTGGACGTCCGACCTTCCGACGGACCTGGCGTCGGTCCTCGGCGACGCGGCTCAGGCGCTCTGACGCGCCGCGATCACGCGCGAGTCGCCGCGGAGGATGGCCAGCGCCTCCTCCTCGGCACGCCGGACTCGGCGGACGCCGATGTCCATGGCGGTCGCGGTGGCCTGCAGGGAGAGGGGCGCGGCACCGTTCAGTCCGAAGCGGTGCGTGATCACCTCGCGCTGCAGCTCCGAGAGCTGGTCGAGTGACTGACGCAGTTGCTCGTCCACCATCGACTGCTCGATGTCGCCGACCCAGTCCGTCTGGCTGGGGGCGACCAGGTCCCCCAGGGTCGTGGCGGAGTCGGACGTCGCCGGCTGGTCGAGGCTCGCCGTCACGCCGGCCAGGCTGCGCAGGTCGTCGCGCTCAGCCTTCGACAGTCCCGTCGCCTCGGTCAACTCGTCGTCGGTCGGGGTGCGGCCGAAGATCGAGGTCAACTCGGCCGTCGTCGCCTCGAGGCGCTGGAGCTGCTCTCCGACCTCGAGGGGGATGCGAATGGTGCGTCCGTGCTGTTGAACCGCGCGCTGGAGCGCCTGGCGGATCCACCAGGTGGCGTAGGTGGAGAACTTGAACCCCCGCTCCCAGTCGAACTTCTCGACCGCGCGCAGCAGCCCGAAGGTCCCCTCCTGAACGAGGTCGATCATCTCGACGCCGCGGTCCTGGTAGCGGCGGGCCCAGTGGAGGACGAGGCGCAGGTTGGCGGCGACCATCTGCTTCTTCGCCTCCTCGTCACCGGCCGAGACGCGCTTGGCCAGCTCGACCTGCTCGTCGTAGTTGGGCATCGGGTAGCGGTCCAGGTCGCGCATGAGGAGTCCGAGCATGTCGTTGGTGTTCACTGCGCTACGTCGATTCGTCGTCATCGTCCCTCGCTCCTAGCGACCCGGAGTTTCTCCTACGGGCCTATTCGTAATTTACTACTGCTTCTAACCCCGTGGCCGAGCACCGTATTCCCGGAAATCGAAAATCGCGGTGGGAGGGGAGAAGAAGGGGCTAAGAATCCCCCCACGTGGCCCGGCCCCGTGTCGCGAGCGTGGGGCGCAACCCGTCGGACGACCTCGGCATCCGCTACGAGGCGGGCGTGCCGCGGACGACGGGTCGGTCCCATCTGGCACACTCGAGGGGTGGATCAGGAACAGAGCGAGAACGTAACGGTCGGCCCCGACGCCGTCCTGCCCCCGGGCCAGGAGGGCGACGAGACGAACGACGAGGGAACCGACTTCATCAGCCAGCCCGCCAAGGTGATGCGCATCGGGGCGATGGTGAAGTCGCTGCTCGACGAGGCCCGCAGCGCCCCCCTGGACGAGGCCGGTCGCACCCGGCTCCGCGAGATCTACGAGACCTCGGTTGCCGAACTGCAGAGCGCTCTCTCGAAGGACCTCGGGGGCGAGCTCCAGAGCATGGCGCCGCCCTTCAGCGCCGAGGTGCCGTCGGACTCGGAGCTGCGAATCGCCCAGGCGCAGCTCGTCGGCTGGCTCGAGGGCCTCTTCCACGGGATCCAGGCGTCGCTCTTCGCCCAGCAGGCCGCCGCGGCGGCTCAGCTCGAGAAGATGCGCGAGCGCTCCCTCAACCCCGGAACCCCGGAGCCCCGCGCGGGCACGTACCTCTAGATCCGGACGGGCGAGGAGGAACGGGGTGGCCGACGGGTTCGTGCACCTGCACAACCACACCGAGTACTCGATGCTCGATGGCGCGGCGCGCGTCGACGACCTGATCGCGGCGGCCCAGGCCGATGGTCAGACGGCCATCGGGATCACCGATCACGGCAACCTCTACGGCCTGATCGACTTCTACGAGGCCTGCCGGCGTCGGGGCGTCACGCCGGTGCTCGGGCTCGAGGCCTACATGGCCGCCGAGTCCCGCTTCGATCGGCCCACGCGTCGGGGACGGCTCGACGACACCGGGGGGGACACCGAGGGGGGCGACAAGCTCTACCACCACCTCACCCTGCTCGCCGTCACGAATGAGGGGTACCGGAATCTCCGCTCGGTCTCCTCGCTCGCCTACCTCGAGGGCTACTACTACAAGCCACGGCTCGACTGGGACCTGCTCGAGCGACACTCGGGGGGGCTGATCGCGACATCCGGCTGCCTGGGTGGCGTGGTCCTCCAGGCACTCTTGCGCGACGACTACGACAGAGCGCGCGACCTGGCCGGCCGTCTCCAGACCATCTTCGGGCGAGAGAACTTCTACATCGAGCTGCAGGACCACGGCCTCGCGGAGCAGCGCCGCACCAATCCCCAGCTCATCCGCATCGCTCGAGAGATTGGCGCGCCCCTCGTCGCGACGAACGACCTGCACTACGTGCGGCCGGGGGACGCGGAGATGCACGACGCGCTGCTCTGCATCGGAACGGGATCCCTGGTCGCGGATCCGAACCGATTCCGGTTCCAGAGTGACCAGCACTACCTGAAGTCGGCCGGGGAGATGCGAGAGCTCTTCCGGGACTACCCGGACGCCTGCGACAACACCCTGGCCATCGCCGAGCGCGCCGAGGTCACGATCCAGTTCGACAACGACGCGCTGCCGGAGTACCCGATTCCCGTCGGGTACGAGGCGAGCACCCACAAGGAGTCGGCCAACCGCTTCCTGAGGGACCTCGCCTTCCGGGGGGCGGGGGAGCGCTACGGCACGATCACCGACGAGGTCGCCCAGCGTTTGGACTACGAGCTCTCGGTCATCGCCGACATGGGCTTCTCCGACTACTTCCTGGTGGTCTGGGACCTGATCCGTCACGCGCGCGAGAGTGGGATCCGGGTCGGCCCCGGCCGCGGCTCCGCGGCGGGCTGCTGCGTCGCCTACTGCCTGCGGATCGTCGACCTCGATCCCATTCGCTACGGGCTCATCTTCGAGCGCTTCCTCAATCCGGGACGCAAGCAAATGCCCGACATCGACATGGACTTCGACGAGCGCTTCCGCGGCGACATGATCCGCTACGCGGCCGAGCGCTACGGGGCCGATCACGTCGCCCAGATCATCACCTTCTCGACGATCAAGGCGCGCGCCGCCGTGCGCGACGCCGCGCGCGTCCTCGGCTACCCGCCACAGCTCGGTGACCGGGTCGCCAAGGCCATGCCGCCCCTCGTGATGGGCCAGGACGTACCCCTCGAGGCCTGCCTGACCCCGACCCCGGGCTACGAAGGCCGATTCGCCGAAGCGGCGGACCTACGAACCCTGTACGAGACGGACCAGGAGGTCCGTCACGTCGTCGACGTGGCGAAGGGCTTCGTCGACAAGCGTCGCCAGGACGGCATCCACGCCGCCGCCGTCGTCATCACGAAGGACCCCGTCCTCGAGTACGTGCCGGTCCAGCGCAAGTCGAGTCCGAACGGGTCGATCGAGGACGCGCCCATCGTCACGCAGTACGAGGCCACGGCGATCGAGAAGTTGGGCTTGCTCAAGATGGACTTCCTCGGGCTGCGCAACCTGGCCATCATCGAGCGGGCGCTCGAGAACATCCGCCGACGCCACGGTGTCGACGTGGACATCGACCACGTCGCGCTCGACGACCCCAAGGTCTTCGAGATGCTGCGCCACGGGAACTCCATCGGCATCTTCCAGCTCGAGGGCGACAAGATGCGGACTCTCATGCGCCGACTCGCCCCGACGTCCTTCGACGACATCGCGGCCCTGGTGGCGCTCTACCGTCCGGGCCCCCTCAGCGAGAACGTCCACAACGACTACGCCGACCGCAAGAACCACCGTCAGGAGATTCGCTTCGACCACCCGGACCTCGCCGAGATCCTGGGCGAGACCTACGGACTCATGATCTATCAAGAGGACATCATGCGCGTCGCGACGCGCGTGGCGGGCTTCTCGATGACCGAGGCAGACGACCTTCGCAAGGCCTGCTCCAAGAAGATCCGCGACATGATCGTCGCCCAACGCGTCAAGTTCGTCGAGGGCTCGGAGCGCATGGGCTACGGCCGGGACCTCGGGGAGGCGATCTTCAACAAGATCGAACCCTTCGCCGACTACGCGTTCAACAAGAGCCACGCGTACGGCTACGCCCTGATCGCCTACCAGAACGCGTGGCTCAAGGCGAACTACCCCGTCGAGTACATGGCGGCCCTGCTGACGTCGTTCCGTGACGACAAGGACAAGGCGGCCGTCTACCTCAACGAGGCTCGGCAGATGGGCATCCGCGTGGGGGTCCCCGACGTGAACCAGTCCCTGGCCGACTACACGCCGTCGCTGAGCGACGCCCAGACGATCGTGTTCGGGATGGCCGCCGTGCGCAACGTGGGCGAAGCCCTGGTCGAAAGGATCGTCGAGGAGCGAGAGTCTCACGGACCCTTCGAGAGCGTCTACGACTTCGTGCGTCGGGTCGACCCCGTGGTGCTCAACAAGCGAGCGATGGAGTCGCTCATCAAGGCGGGGGCCTTCGACGTCTTCGGGGTGTCGCGCCAGGGTCTGCTGCTGAAGATCGACGAGATCATCGACGTCACGCTCTCGCGCCGCAAGGACCTGTCCCTCGGCATCACCACGCTCTTCGCCGCTCTCGACGAGGCGGGCGACGACTGGGAGGGGACGGAGATCCCCCTCTCCCCGGTCGAGTTCGAGGACGCGGTCAAACTCGACTTCGAGCGCGAGATGCTGGGAACCTACGTCTCGGACCACCCGCTGTACCGCGTCGCGGACGCCCTCGCGTCGCAGACCGACGGCACGATCGACTCGGTCAGGGATCGCGCGGAGGAGCTCGCCGCCACTGGCGCGGTGGTCACCCTCGGGGGACTTCTCGCGGAGGTGCAGATCCGTACGACTCGAGCCGGTCAGCAGTACGCGCGGCTCGTCCTCGAGGACCTGACCGGGTCGGTGGAGGTCATCGTCTCGGCCCGCAAGTTCCAGGACTTCTCGGGATTCCTCGCCAAGGACAACGTCGTGCTCCTGCGGGTCCGCCTCGACAGTCGGGACGAGGAGTTCCGCCTCACGCTGCTCGACGTCAAGGAGCTGCGAGTGGCCCGCACCGCCGCCGAGTTGCGACTCGCCCTGCGGGCCGAGGACCTGACGCCGCCGGCGATCGCCACCCTGAAGGAAATCCTGGTCCGGTACCCGGGAACGACGCCCGTCGTGGTCGAGGCGGGAGCCACGGGTCGGGCCTTTCGATTGGGTCCCGACTACAACGTCGACGTGGCCGGGGTCGTCGGAGACCTGCGCTCCGAGTTCGGCCGGAGCGTGATAAAAGCCTGAGCGGGGGAGTGGTCCCGCCGCGTCCCGTAGAATGTACGGGTATGGCGATGACAGTCACCACCAAGGACACGACGGCGCTCAGCGACGCCGAGTTGGCGGAGATGGCCGACCTGTGCGTGGACCGGGAGCCGAACTTCGACATCGGCTTCCTATCCAAGCAGCGCGAGGAGTGGGTCCTGGTGACGCAGGCGCGCGAAGGGGCGAAGTTGCGGGGCTACTCCTTCTGCACCCTCGAGCGGATCGGCGGCACGCCGTCGCTGCTCGTCGGACTGATGCTCGTCGACCGCAACTCGAAGGCCGACCAGGCCCTGCGAGCGATACTGCACGACCAGTTCCGCCGGGCCCTGCTGGCCTTCCCGGACGAGGACGTCCTCTTGGGCGCGCGCCTCACGTCGCCGGACGGCTTTCGCGCCTTCGCCGGCCTCGAGGGCGTCGTCCCCCGCAAGGGGTACCGGCCGACCGGCGAGGACCGCGCGTGGGCGCGGCGGCTCGCGAAGCGCTTCGGCTCGGAGAAGGCGATCGACGACCACACGTTCGTGATGTCCGTCACCTCGGGCCAGGTGGGATGCCTGGACTACTCCGCGGCGAAGGGCGTGATTCCCGACGGCGTCGAGGAGTTCTTCGACGGGCTGGACGCGGCGAGCGGTCAGCGGCTCGTCGTCTTCGGCTGGGCGATGGCCGAGGCTCTGGCGTCGGGAAAACTTCCCCGGTGATCAGCCGCGGGGCAGGAGTCCCGTGCAGCTCTTGTAGCAGTGCCCGTCGACGGGGCGCGACAGCGTGGTGAGGACGTAGGCCGGGCGGAATCCGAGCGTCGTGGCGAGTTCCTTGCCGGCGAGTGACCCGCGCCGCGTCGCCTCGATGGCGCGAATGGCGTGCGCGTCTTCGCACACGAGCCACACGTCGTCGCCGTACCAGCCGAAACGGACCCAGGTGGAACCGTCGTCGATGCGCCGCAGCAGCTGGGGTCCCCGGTCCGCGGCGATGAGCGCCACGCTCGGCCGCTCTCCACGGAACTCCCAGTACGGGGCACTCGGTCCTCGGAATCCGAAGAGGGGGCCATCGGCCGGAGTGGCCAGGTCCTCCAACCACCGTCGCACGAGCCGGCCCCGATAGGCCCCGAGTCGGCGGGGCAAGTCGGCCAGCGTCACCGCCTCGGGCTGGGCGAGGTCGCTGCGCTCGATGTCGTCGGCCAGCTGACCCTCGACGACATCGAAGGCCGCGAGGTCGGTCTCCACTCCCTCGGGCCACGGGATCCGCCAGCGGACGATGGTCTTCGAGGCGAGGTCCATCACCGTCGTCGTCTCGTTGGTGGAGCCGAGCACCAGCCCGAACATGGTCGTCCCCGGGGTGAGGTCGACGGTCGGATAGTGCGGCATGCGCTCGACGAGGTGCTTGATGGCCTTGACGGCCGGGTCGCGAGAGAAGAGTGCCATCAGAGGGCTGCCTCGATCTCGCGCCGCAGGGCCTCGCCGTCGGCGAGGGGCAGGCTGCACCGCGTCCCGACGCAGACGTAGGCCCAGCCCTCACGTCGACCCTCGAGGAGGGGCGAGCGCCCGGAGCCGGTGATCAGGACCGTTCGCGGCACGGCTAACGATCGTACCTGGGCGGTCAGGGGGTGGGGTCCGCCGGGCACCACCACCTGGACGCCCTCGAACGCGAACCCGGCCGCCTCGATCAGGTCCGGGACGGCCGCCGGCTGCTCACCGGCGAGGGCGGCGAGCAGTCCCACGAGCCGCTGGGCGACGCTCAGCCGATCGAGATCGCCGGTCACGAGCGCGAGACGTGCGAGCGATCGAGCGGTGATGGCGTACGAGGACGGGACGGACCCGTCGGTCACGTCCTTCACCCGCCACGGGACGTCGGTCACCCCGTCGGCGCTGAGGAAGACACCACCCCCGACGTCGGGCCGTCCGGCGCGGGGTCGCTCGCCATCCCAGTGGTGATCCAGGAGGTAGTCGGCGACGACGGTGGCGCGGTCGATCCAGCGGTCGTCGCCATCGACCTCGTACGCACTGACCAGGGCGTCGACGTACCAGGCGAGGTCCCCCGCCGTGGCCGGGGCGCCGTGATCGGCCGTGCGCCACCACGTGGTCCCGCCGTGGGTCGCGGCCAACTGGTCGAGGAGCTCGCGGCCCCTCCGTGCGTCGTCGGCGTCGCCCGTGGCGAAGAGCGAGCGCGCCAGCATTGAGTTGAACTCCAGGACGACCTTGTCGTCGCGACCGGGCTGGGTCCGGAGAGATCGCTGATTCCGAAGGGCGTCCTCGACGTCCAGGAGCTCGGTGGGCGTGCGAAACGGGGCTGCGGGGGCGAGGCGAGGGACCCAGCCGCCGTTGATGTCGTGGGAACCGTGCAGGTTCCAGCGCGTGCGCGCCGCGTCGGCGTCGGGCCGGGCGTCGAGCACGCCGGCCGCGACGTCGGGCGACCACACGACGTGACCACCCTCGACGCCGTCGGCGTCGGCATCGAGGGATGACGCGAAGCCTCCGGCGACCGCCATCCGGCGCACGACGAAGTCGAGAGTCGACCGAGCGACGGCGCGCCACTCCTCGACGTCGTGGCGCCGGCCGAGGATGGCGTACGCCTCCGCGAGGAGGGACTGGTCGCTGAGCATCTTCTCGAAGTGTGGGACGCGCCACTCGTCGTCGACGCAGTAGCGGGCGAATCCGCCGTCCAGGTGGTCGTAGAGACCTCCGTGCGACATGGCGTCGAGCACGCGAAACGCGCTCGCCCGCTCGGACGCTTCACCTTCGGCGAGGGCCAGGACGAGACTCGGGCGAGGGAAGAGGGGGGCTCCGCCCAGTCCTCCCGCCGGGGTGATCCGCTTCGCGACACTGGCGCGCAGTCGACGCCGCAGTTCGGGCACCTCGATCCGGTCGGGCACCGGAGCCAACCGATCGGCGACGCTCACGTGCCGTTCGACCGCGTCGGAGAACTCCTCGGCCTGCGTGACCACCTCGGCGCGCCGGTGACGCCACGCGTCACTCACGACGTGCAGCAGGGTGGGAAATCCGACGATGCCGCCCCGGTCGACGGGGGGGAAGTACGTCCCCGCGAGGAAGGGGCGCCGGTCGGGGAGGAGGAAGACCGACATGGGCCAGCCACCCTGCCCGGTCGATGCGACGGTAGCGGCCATGTAGATCGCGTCGACGTCGGGACGCTCCTCTCGGTCGACCTTGATCGCGACGAAGTCTCGGTTGAGGGCGTCGGCCACCTCGGGATCGTCGAAGGACTCGTGGGCCATGACGTGGCACCAGTGGCAGGCGGCGTAACCGACCGAGAGGAAGACCGGAACGTCGCGACGGCGCGCCTCCTCGAAGGGCTCGGCTCCCCACGGCCACCAGTCGACGGGTTGATCGACGTGCTGGCGAAGGTAGGCGCTGGACGCGCCCGTCAGTCGATTCGCCACGAGTGGAGCGTACCGATCCCGTCGCTCCGTCGGGAGGGCGGGGGTCGATACCATCGGCTCGGACACGACGGACGACAGGAGCGGCCAGTGACGAATCCAATTCGCTGGGGCATCATCAGCACGGGCCGCATCGCCCAGACCTTCGCCGACGACCTGCGTCGGATCGACGAAGGTGTCGCGGTGGCCGTTGGGTCCCGAGATCGCGAGCGGGCCCGGGAGTTCGCCGAGCGCTACGGAATCCCCCACTACTACGACTCCTACGACGAGCTGGTCGCCGATCCTGACGTCGAGGCCGTCTACGTCGCGACCCCCCACCCGATGCATCGCCGCGACGCGCTCCTCGCACTCGGGCAGAAGAAGCACGTGCTGGTCGAGAAGGCCTTCACGATGAATGCCGCGGAGGCCCGCGAGGTGGTCAGCGCGGCGCGGGGGGCCGACCGCTTCCTGATGGAGGCGATGTGGACTCGGTTCCTGCCCCACGTGGTTGAGATCCGTCGGCTCCTCGCCGATGGAGCGATCGGTCCCCTCGTCGCCGTGCACGCGGATCACGGCAAGTGGTTCGCCCAGGATCCCACGCATCGCCTCTTCGCTCCCGAGTTGGGCGGAGGCGCTCTGCTGGATCTCGGCGTCTACCCGGTCTCGTTCGCCTCCATGGTGCTCGGCGCACCGCGCACGATCGAGGCGCTCGTCGACCCGGCCTTCACGGGGGTGGACGGACAGACGTCGATGCTGTTCGGCTACGAGAGTGGGGCGCAGGCGGTCCTCACGTGTACCTCACGAGCTCGCAGCGCGTCGCGCGCCAGCATCATCGGCGAGGATGGTCGCATCGAGATCGACGGTGATTTCTACGCGCCGACGGTGTTCTCCCTGGTGAGTCGGTCGGGGGCGACGACCCGCGTCGAGATCCCGGTGGACGGCCGCGGCCTCCAGTTCCAGGCCGTCGAGGTCCACGACTGCGTGAGGTCCGGTCGGCACGAGAGCGCGATCATGCCGCTCGACGAGACGGTCGAGATCATGTCGACGATGGACGCGGTTCTGGAGCGCCTCCGGCGAGGATGAGTCGAGCCGTCGGGGGTGCTGCGGCGCCGCGCGACGCGGGTGCTAAGTTGCCCGATTGGGCATCCGTTCACCGGGTGTTCACCTTGCAGTAACAACAAAAGGGCGACTCGGTCGCCACCTAAATGGTTGGGGAGAATATGAGAATCAAGACAGCGCGTAGCCTCGCGTCTGCCGTCATGGTGGGCAGCCTCGCGGTTGCCATGATGCCGGTCATGAGCTCGGCAGCGACACCGACCGTCTCGGACAGTACGTTCAACTCGAATTTCTCGACGATGACGTACCTCCGGGCGATCGCGGCCAAGGGCAAGGGGAAGATTGCCGTCATCCTGCCGGACACCGTGTCGTCGACGCGGTACACGGAGTTTGACGCGCCGTACCTGAAGAAGGCGTTCCTCAAGGCGGGAGTGCCGGCGAGTCAGTTCATCATCCAGAACGCCCAGGGCAGCACGAGCACTCAGCTGACCGACGCCCAGGCGGACATCACCAACGGTGCGAAGGTGCTCCTGGTGGACCCGCTCGACTCGACGACGGGTGCCGCCATTGAGAAGTACGCGAAGGCGCGAGGCGTGAAGGTCATCGACTACGACCGCCTGACGCTGGGTGGGTCACGGGCCTACTACGTGAGCTTCAACAACGTGTCGGTGGGAACGCTGATCGGAAAGGGCCTGCTGTCGTGCATCACGGCCTGGAAGGTGAAGAACCCGGTCGTCTACGTGATGAAGGGCTCGCCGACCGACAACAACGCGACGCTGTTCGCTCAGGGGTACGACGCGGTGCTGAACGCCCACGGCTACAACACGAAGTCGGGCTCGGCCAACACGATCTTGGAGAACACCGGAACCTG
Organism: Acidimicrobiaceae bacterium; assembly: GCA_027449885.1. GTDB lineage: Bacteria > Actinomycetota > Acidimicrobiia > Acidimicrobiales > RAAP-2 > RAAP-2. The sequence goes on along the minus strand of DAIDKS010000032.1, from coordinate 60,775 downwards.
GACGCCCTCGGTCGCCCAGACGGACTTCCAGGGTGCCTACGCCGCCCACCCGAACATCAACGCGGTCGTGACGCCGAACGACGAGAACGCCGCGCCGATCATCAGCTACCTGCAGAGCAAGGGCCTCAAGCCGCGCACGATCCCGTTCACGGGCCAGGACGCGACGCTGACCGGTTTCCAGAACATCATCTCGGGCTACCAGTGCGGAACCGTGTACAAGCCGATCTGGCTTGAGGCTCAGGCCGCCGCGGCCCTCGCCGTGTACCTGCGCGCGGGCATGACGCCCCCGTCGGGTCTGGCCAACGGCTACACGACGGACTCGATGGCGACCAGCCCGGCCCTGCGCAACGTGCGATCGGTCCTGCTGCAGGCCACCTGGGTCACCCCGAACCTGATTCAGCGCACGGTCATCAAGGACCACGTGATCACCGCGTCGCAGCTGTGCACCAAGACGGCTCCGACGGTGGCGGGCACGACGGTTCCGACCTACGCCCAGGACTGCAAGACCTACGGCATCAAGTAGTTAGGCAGATCTGATGACGACCCCCGGACCGACGAACGGACCGTCGACGCGTCCCGGACCGGCGACGGCCGCCGGTCCGGGGGTCGACTCATCATCCCTGCTCAGCCTGCGCGGGATCAGCAAGCACTTCGGTGCCGTCGAGGCCCTGAAGCACGTCGACCTCGACGTCCCGGCAGGACAGGTCACCGCCCTCATCGGTGACAACGGTGCCGGGAAGTCGACCCTGATCAAGGCGATCGCCGGCATCTACGAACCATCCGGAGGCGAGATCTTCTGGGAGGGGCGCAAGGTCTCGATCCACACGCCCCGGGCCGCCGAGGAGCTGGGGATCGCCACCGTGTACCAGGATCTCGCCCTGTGCGACAACCTGGACATCGTCGAGAACATGTTCCTCGGGCACGAGAAGACCCGCACCGGAGTGCTCGACGAGATCGCGATGGAGCTGCGAACCAAGGAGGTCCTCGCCGATCTGTCCGTCTCGACGGTGAGTTCGGTGCGCCAACTGGTGGGCTCCCTGTCCGGAGGACAGCGCCAAGCGATCGCCGTCGCTCGCGCCGTCATGCACGAGTCGAAGCTCGTCATCATGGACGAGCCCACGGCGGCGCTCGGGGTGTCCCAGACGGCGCAAGTCCTCGACCTCATCAAGCGGTTGGCGGCCCGCGGCATCGCGGTGATCGTGATCTCGCACAACCTCACCGACGTGTTCGCCGTGGCCGACCGCATCGCCGTCATGTACCTCGGGAACCTGGTGAGCAGCGGACCCGTGGCCAACTACGACCCGGCGAGCGCCGTCGACCTCATCACGACCGGCGAGAGTTCTCGCACGGCCGCGTGACGACTCCGGCCACTTCAATACAAAGGAATCGCAATAGTGTCTGACGCCGGCTCGACCCCAGCGGCCACCTCCGACGGCCGTACCTCGGCGATGGGCCAGTTCCGTCGCCTGCGTCAAGGCGACCTTGGGCTGGTCCCCGTGCTCATCGGCCTCCTGGTGCTGGTGATCTACTTCCAGGTCCGCAATACGGTCTTCCTGTCCGCGGGCAATCTGACGAACCTCTTCATCCAGGCGACGATCTTCATCCTGCTCGCGATGGCCGAGACCTGGCTGCTGCTGCTCGGCGAGATCGACCTATCGGTTGGGTACGTCTCGGCGCTCGGTGCGACCTTCGCCGTGATCCTGCTCGATCAGCAGTTCCACTGGCCCTGGTACGCCGCGATCCTGGTCGCCATCGCGACGACGACCGCTATCGGTACGCTGCAGGGCTTCCTCATCATCAAGCTGCGACTGCCCTCGTTCATCGTCACCCTGGCGGGCCTGCTGGGGTGGGAGGGCGTCCTCATCTTCTCGATCGACCGTCAGGGGACGGGTGGAACGATTCCGGTGCAGGAGAAGGTCCTCTACGACCTGGTGAACGCCAATCTGTCGCCGCTGGCGACGTGGATCTTCCTCATGGCCTCGATCGCCATCTTCTGCTGGATCATCATCCGCCACGACCAGTCCCGTCGCTCGAGTGGCCTCGACTCGGTGGCGACCTGGATCACCTGGGCCAAGGTGGCCGCACTCATCGCCTCGGGAATCGTCCTCGTGCTCATCTTCAACACGAACCGCGGTAGCTTCACGGTGCTGCACGGCATGCCGTACGCCATCCCGGTGGACATCGTGATGCTGGCGGGGGCGAGTTTCATCCTCACCCGCACGAAGGCCGGTCGCTACATCTACGCGATCGGTGGCAACGCGGAGGCGGCCCGTCGCGCCGGCATCAACGTAGATCGCTATCGGCTGCTCGCCTTCATCCTCACGGGGGTGACCGCGGGTGTGGCGGGGCTCCTTTACGCGTCGCGACTGGGCGGCATCTCGGACGGCGTCGACGGGGGCAACCTCGTGCTCCTCGCCGTGGCGTCGGCCGTCATCGGCGGAACGAGCCTCTTCGGGGGGCGCGGCAAGATGGTGAACGCCGTCATCGGGGGCCTCGTCATCGCGACGATCTACAACGGGATGGCCCTGATCGACATGAGCGCAGCGACGCAGTTCATCGCGACCGCCATCGTCCTCGTCGTCGCCGTCACGATGGACTCCCTGGCCCGACGCGGCAGCACCGTCACTCGCTGACCGGGCCACCCCGGTCCGGGGACCAAGGCGAGGGTCGGCGGACCGAGAGGTCGTCGCCGACGGTCGGGTTCAGTGGAGGTAGGGGAGGTCCGCTCGGCGGATCTTCCCACTGTCCGTGCGGGGGAGGGCGGCTACGTAGCGGACCTCCTTGGGCTTCGCCCAGGGGCCCACGCCTTCGGCGGCGGCGCGGGCCAGGTCGTCGTCGACCCGTCGCCCGTCGGTGACCACGAGCGCGATGAGTCGTTCGCCCCACTCGTCGTCGGGAACCGAGGTCACGGCCACGTCGCGAACGCCGCCCACGGTCGCGAGGACGCCTTCGAGGTCGTCGGGCCAGACCTTCTCGCCACCCGTATTGATCACGTAGGCCAGCCGGCCGCTCACGCGGAGCACGCCATCGACGATCTCGGCTGCGTCGCCGGTCGGGAACCAGTCGTCGCGGCCGTCGGGGCCGGTCGCCGCAGGACGGGGACGGTCCCGGTAGGCGCGGAACAGGGTCGGTGAGCGCACGAGGAGCTCTCCGTCCCTCGTGGAGATCTCGACCTCGGGCAACGGGCGACCGTCGTACACGACGCCCGAGCCGGTCTCGGTCATCCCCCACGTCGTGACGACATTCGCTGGCCGGTCGGCCGGCGGACGGGCACCACCCAGGAGGACGGTTCGGAAGCCGGAGAGGTCGTAGCGGTGCAGGTGCGCGCGCACCACCGCGACGTGGGTCGCCCCTCGCTCGAGTGCGAGGTCGAATCGGTCGGTCGGGGCCCACACCAGGCGGGCGTCATCGAGGACGGCCCGCAGTAGGACGGCGAGGCCACCGATGTGGACCGCGGGCAGGCAGGGGAACCAGACGGGCGGGCGGTCATCGCGCAGCGTCGCCTGGGTCAGGCGGGCGCTCGCGCGCAGGGCGTCCCAGGTCATCTCGGCCGCCTTGGGGGCGCCACTCGATCCCGATGTGAGGACGACGGCGCCCACGGCATCGTCCACCGCGCGTCCGTCCGGGAGCCGGTGACGTCCGTCGGCGTCCCAGATCTCCGTCGCGCCGAGAGCGTCGAGCGCCGAACGGCGGGCTCGGGGGCTCCATCGAGAGTCGACAACGGTCAACGCGTCACCGGCGTCGACGCAGGCTCGAACGGCGTCCTCCAGCCGCGGGCCGAGGGGAAGATCGAGCGCCACGAGGGAGGCCACGGTGTGATGCTACGGGTCCGAGACGAGGGGTGGCCGTGGCGCCGCGTCGTCCGAGGCCGTGGGGGGGGGCGCACCCGCGGAGCGGATACGCCCCTCATCGAGGATCCGACGCGCCGGCGGAACGGCGCGCCGGATCCGCCCGTGCGACTCCCACCCGAGGAGTGTCGCCAGTGACGATGGGGCCACGAGGAGCGGCGGGACGGTCGGGCGGCACCGGCCATCCTCGACGCACCGGTCGAGGGGGCCGGTAGCGTGGTCCCCATGACCGAGACCGTTATTCAGGGACCTCCCGTCGACCCCGTGGACGCATTCCGCGCCCTCGAGCTGCCCCGGTGGGAGCGCTCGGGCGCCTACCAGGACATCGTCTACGAGGTCGCGGAGGGCATCGCACGCATCACGATCAACCGACCCGAGCGGCGCAACGCCTTTCGCCCCCAGACCCTCTTCGAGCTGTCGCGGGCCTTCGAGGTGGCGCGGGACGACACCTCGGTGGGCGTGATCATCCTGACCGGTGCGGGACCCGACGCCTTCTGCTCCGGTGGGGACCAGAAGATTCGAGGCAACGACGGCTACATCGGTGATGACGAGGTGGCGCAGCAGGGCATCGGGCGGCTCAACGTGCTCGACTTGCAGATCCAGATCCGACGGCTGCCGAAGCCGGTGATCGCCCAGGTCGCCGGGTACGCGATCGGTGGCGGGCACATCCTCCACCTCGTCTGCGACCTCTCCATCGCGGCCGACAACGCTCGATTCGGCCAGACCGGTCCGAAGGTCGGCTCGTTCGACGGGGGATACGGATCGTCGCTGCTCGCGCGCACCATCGGTCTCAAGCGGGCGAAGGAGGTCTGGTTCCTGTGCCGGCAGTACGACGCCGCCACGGCCCACGACTGGGGCCTGGTGAACGCGGTCGTCCCTCTCGCGGACCTGGAGCGCGAGACGGTGGCCTGGTGCCGGCAGATCCTGACCCTGTCGCCCCTCGCCCTGCGCATGCTGAAGGCCGGTTTCAACGCGGCCGACGACGGCCTGGCCGGCGTGCAGCAGCTCGCGGGCGACGCCACCATGCTCTTCTACATGTCCGAGGAGGGTCAGGAGGGCCGCAACGCCTTCGTGGAGCACCGCGCCCCCGACTTCTCGCGCTTCCCGAAGCGACCGTGACGCCGGGTCCCGTCGCCCGCTGGGTGCAGGCGGCGAGACCGCGGACCCTACCGGCCGCCGCCGTGCCCGTGGTGACGGGCGCGGCGCTCGTCCGCCCCGCGGGCATCGCCTGGTTCAACTCGGTTCTCGCCGCCATCGTCGCCCTGGCGCTCCAGGTGGGGACCAACTACGCGAACGACTACTCGGACGGTGTCCGGGGTACCGACGCCCAGCGCGTCGGCCCCTTCCGGCTGACGGCCTCCGGACTCGTCCCCCCGGCCCGGGTGCGGGTAGCGGCCGCGATGGCGTTCGGCGTCGCCGCCCTCGGCGGGCTCCTCCTCGCCGCGCGCACGTCGTGGTGGCTGGTGGCCTTCGGAGCGACGGCCATCCTGGCGGGCTATCTCTACACCGGCGGACCGAAGCCCTACGGGTACCTGGGCCTGGGGGAGGTCTTCGTCCTCGCGTACTTCGGCTTCCTCGCGACGGTGGGCACCGTCTACGCGCAGGGCCACGGCTACGGACCGTCCGCCTGGTGGCTCGGTCTGGCGACGGGCTCGATGGCGGTCGCGCTCCTCGAGGCGAACAACCTGCGCGACGTGGACGGAGATCGTGCCTCGGGCAAGCGAACCCTGGCTGCCCGCCTCGGTCGGCGCCGGGCCGCGTGGCTCTACGTCGCGGCGGCCCTCGGCGTGGTCGTCGGCGTCGTGGGGGCGGGAGAGCCCGTCGTCGCCCTTCTCGCGGCGATCGCGTACGCGCCGGGCGTCCGCACCGCATTCTCGCCGCGCGAGGGGCGAGAGCTCCTGCCCCTGCTGCTCTACTCCTCGAGGGTCCAGTTGGGCCTCGGTGCCCTACTCGTGGTCGTCTTCGCTCTGCGCTAGGAATCCCTCCACGAGGCGGGCGGTCGCCGCGGGCTGCTCGAGGTGCGCGGCGTGTCCGGCGTCGGGGACGAGCTCGGCCCGTCCCCGCGCTACGGATTCGGCGATGGCCCGGGCCTCGAGGGAGAACTTCGCGTCGCGCTGCCCGGCGAGGGCGAGGGTGGGGGCGTTCACCTCCGCGAGGCGGTCGCCCAGCCACTCCTGGGTGCCGGTGCCCGCGTCACGGAGCGATCGGGCCAGCCCCTCGGCGTCGCGGCTGCGGGACGCTCGCTCGAGGGGGTCGGGCGCCAGCCCGGCGAAGAGGGGCTGGGCCAACCACTCCGAGAGGAACGCCTCGGCCCCGAGGGTGCCGAGGCGCTCGGCGAGCGCGAGGTCGCGTTCGCGGCGGGCGTGCCGCTCGATCGGATCGGCGATGCCCCGCGTCGCGCCGAGCACGATGAGGCGGCGCACCCGGTGGGGATGGGCGAGGGCCACGTGGAGGGCCACACGTCCCCCCATGGAGTAGCCCCCGAGGTCGACGGGCCCCTCCAGGGCACCGGCGACGAGGTCGGCGATCTCGAGGAGGGAGCCCCCCAGGGCGGCCGCCTCGCCGTGGCCGGGCAGGTCCACGGTCAGGATCGTGCGGCGTTCTGCCAGAATGGACCGGAAGCGGGCGGCGGACGAGCGGGTCTGGGTAAAGCCGTGCAGCCACAGCAGTGGCGGGCCCTCCCCGACGCGGTCCACGCGAAGGAGTGACATTGGAGCCGAGCGTACCGAACACGAGCGAGGTTCAGTCGTCCTTCGTCGCCACGCTGGTCGACGAGTGGATCCGCCTCGGACTGCGCGAGGTCGTGATCTGCCCCGGCAGTCGCTCGACCCCCCTGGCCCTCGGCTTCTCGGTGCGGTCCGAGGTTCGCCGGCACGTGCGCCTCGATGAGCGGGGGGCCGCGTTCTTCGCCCTGGGCCGGGCCCTCGAGAGTGGCCGGCCGGTGGCCGTCGTGGTGACGAGCGGGACCGCCGCCGCCGAGCTGCACGCGGCGGTCGCCGAGGCCGATCAGGCCGACGTGCCCCTGCTCGTCCTGACGGCCGACCGCCCCCCGGAGCTCCACGGCGTCGGGGCCCCCCAGACGATGCCCCAGGTCGACCTCTACGGCCCGGCCGTGCGGCGGCACGAGAACCCCGGGGTCGCCCGCGCGGAGGCCTCCTCGTCGTGGCGACCGCTCGCGTCCCGTGCGTGGCGGGCCGCCCGGGGGAGTGGGACCGGTGCCCCGGGTCCCGTGCACGTGAACCTCGCCTTCGTCGAACCCCTCGTCGTCGAGTCCGGGACGGCGGTACCGGGTCGCCCCGGCGACCGTCCGTGGACGGAGGTCGGCGTCGCGTCGCGGGCGGTGAGCGACGACACCCGCGTCGCGGGCCGCGTCCTGGCCGTCGTCGGGCGCGGCGTCGGCCCGGAGTGGATCGACGACGCCCGCGCCCGGGGTTGGGCAGTCATCGGCGACGCCACGGCCCAGGGAACCCTGCCCTATTTCGACGCCCTCCTACGGGGTGACGACGTCGTGGGCACCCTGCGACCGGACGTCGTGGTGCGACTCGGCGGGGCGCCGGCGTCCAAGTGGCTGGGCGTTCGCCTGCGCGAATGGTCCGTGCCCGTCGTCGGATGGACCGGCGCCGGAGTCGTCAGCGACCCCGACGGTCTCCTCGCCGCCCTCCATCCCGGGTGGCCCGACCTCGCGACCGAACGGGTGAACCCGGACTACGCGGGCCTGTGGTCGCGTCACAGCCGGCGCGTCGACGAGTGGGTTCGGGCCCACGACGACGGCGACCTCGTCGAGCCGATCGTCGCCCGGGCCGTGGTCGACGTCGCGGCGCGTCACCAGGCGCCACTCGTTCTGGGATCGTCCATGCCCGTGCGCGACGTCGAGTGGTGGGCGTCCCCCCGTCGGAGTCGCACGTACTCCAACCGTGGCGTCAACGGGATCGACGGCGTGGTGTCGACCTTCTGTGGCGTCGCGAGCGCGGGCACCGGTCTCGGGCTGGTCGGTGACCTCACCGCGCTCCACGACGTCGGCGCACTGGTCGACGGTCTGTCGGGTTCGGCCACGGGTGTCCTCGTCGTGGCCGACAACGGTGGCGGGGGCATCTTCTCCTTCCTCAGCCAAGCCGAGCGGCTCGACGGCGCACGCTTCGAGGAGCTCTTCGGCACGCCGCGCGCGATCGACCTGGTAGCGGTCGCGTCCGCCTTCGGACACCGCGGGGCGAGGGTTCGCACGCGGGGTGAGCTCGACGCCGCCCTCGACGCCGCGCTCGCGACCCCGGGACTGCACGTGGTCGTCGCCGACGTGCCGACGCGCGAGGAGAACGTCCGTGTGCACGACCGCTGGGTCGACGCCGCCCTGCGCGCGGCGCGCGACGCATGATCGCCGCCCTCCCCGGCTCCTTCGTGGCCGCGATGCCCCTGGCGTTCGCGGCGGGACTGGTCTCGTTCGTCTCGCCGTGCGTGCTGCCCCTGCTGCCCGGGTACCTCGCCTTCCTGAGCGGGGCCACCGGGTCGATCGAGGGGTCGCGGGGCCGGGGTCGCGCCGTGCTCGGGGCGCTGGCCTTCGTCGTCGGCTTCGCCGCCGTCTTCGTCAGCTTCGGCGCCCTGTTCGGCGGGCTCGGAGCGACGCTCCGATCGCACCAGCGAGGGCTGGCGATCGCCTTCGGGATCGTCACGATCGTGCTCGGGCTCTTCTTCGCCGGCTGGTGGCCGACGTCGTGGCTTCAGCGAGAGCGTCGGGTGCACCGTGTGCCGCGGGCCTCGGTGCTGGGGGCGGCCGCCCTCGGCGTCCTCTTCGCGCTGGGCTGGACGCCCTGCATCGGACCGACCCTGTCGGCCATCCTCGGACTCGCCGCCTCGTCGTCCGGGGCGACCGCCGTGCGGGGCTCGTTCCTCGCCTTGGTCTACTGCCTCGGCCTCGGGCTCCCGTTCGTGGTCGCCGCGGTCTTCTCGGAGTGGGCCGCGAGCACGTCGGCCTGGCTGCGACGCCACCACCGAGCCGTCGCCCGGGTGGGCGGAGGGATGCTCGTCGTCATCGGGCTGCTCGAGGTCTCGGGGGCGTGGCACAACTTCGTGCTCTGGCTCCAGGTGCACATCCCCGCGTCGAACGCCCTCCTCTAACGGGTCGCGCTGAGGCCCTCCGTAGACTGTCGCCATGCGACTGCGCGACGATTGGGCCTTCCGGGGACTCGTGCACCAGGTCACGGACGACTCGGTGCTGGACCGACTCTCGGCGGGAGGCGTCACGGCCTACGTGGGCTTCGACCCCACGGCCTCGTCGCTCCATCTCGGCAGCCTGCTGCAGATCTGCAACCTGCGTCGACTCCAGGACGCCGGGAACCGTCCGATCGCCCTCGCCGGGGGAGGGACGGGCCTGGTGGGCGACCCGAGCTTCAAGGACGTGGAGCGCCCCCTGCTCGACCTCGACCAGCTGGCCGCGAACCTGGAGAGCATCGGACGCCAACTGGAACGCTTCCTCGACTTCTCGGGTGACGCCGGCCCGCGACGCGCGCTGCTCCTCGACAACGCCCGCTGGCTGACGACGATCCCCCTCACGGACTTCCTGCGCGACGTCGGCAAGCACTTCACCGTCAACCAGATGGTCGCCAAGGAGTCCGTCCGCAGTCGCCTGGAGCGCGACGACGTGGGCCTCTCCTTCACCGAGTTCTCCTACATGCTCCTGCAGGCCTACGACTTCTTGCGCCTGCACCTCGACTACGACTGCTCCCTGCAGCTGGGCGGTTCGGACCAGTGGGGCAACATCACCATGGGGGCGGAGCTCGTGCGGAAGGTCACGGGCGACGCGGTGGCGGGGCTGACCTCCCCCCTGCTGGTGCGGCCCGACGGTCGCAAGTACGGGAAGTCGGAGGCGGGCAACGAGAGGATCTGGTTGGACGCGGATCGGACGTCGCCCTTCGCGCTGCACCAGTTCCTTCTCAACACCGAGGACCAGATGGTCGCCACACTGCTGCGCTTCTACACGTTCCTCGACCACGAGGAGATCCGGGCGCTCGACGAGTCGGTGCGCACGGCCCCGAGCGAGCGACGCGCGCAGCGCGCGCTCGCCGACGCGGTCGTCGCCTTCGTCCACGGGACGGAGGCGGCGCGGCACGCCGCGCGGGCCGGCGAGGCCCTCTTCAGCGAGGCGATCGTGGAACTCGACGAGCGGACCCTGATGGAGGTCGTGGGAGACGCTCCGTCGTCGACGGTGTCCCGGGGTGACGCCCTCGCCGGCCTCGACCCCGTCGACCTCCTCGTGACGACCGGCCTCGCCGCCTCGAAGGGCGAAGCCCGGCGCTTCCTCGACCAGGGCGGCGTCTACGTGAACAACGCCCGCGTCGAGCCCGGGACCCTCATCGGTGTCGACCGGGCGCTCCACGAGCGCTACCTCGTCGTGCGTCGGGGGCGGCGACAGCTGCACCTCGTGGTCTTGGCGTGAGGCGACTGCTCTCGCTGGCCCTCGCCGGACTCGGTCTGGCGGCGTGCGGTTCGGTGTCGCCCGGGACCGCCCTGCGTTCCTGGGTCTCCCAGAGCTCGTTCGTCGCCAATACGCGAACGCTGCGGGGCGACGCGAGCCACGCGGCGACGGCCCTGCGGCGCGCGGACTCGACGTCCGGGCAGCTTCACCTCGTCTGTGCCGTCCTGCTCGTCGACACCGAGGCGGCCAACGCGTCACTGCCGAGCCCTGACGCCACGACGACGCAGTTGCTGACGCGCGCCTACACGCTCCTCGGCGCCGGGGCGAACCGCTGCTACCGCGCGGCGGACTCCCCGACGGCCCGTTCGGCGGCCCTCGGCGACTTGGGCACCGGCGCGGCGCTGCTCGCCGAGGCGAGTGCCCGGATCGCCAACGCGGGTAGTTGAGCGATCAGCCCTGCGGGGGGCGGAGGTCGATCTCGAGCCGCAGGATTCCGTCCTCGAGGCGGGCGACGGCGTCGCCGATCATCGCGAAATCCTGGAAGTCCAGGCGGGCCGCCTCGAGGAACCGCTGGCGTTCCGGGCCCTCGACCGGGGGAAGCCCCCGTCGGCGCACGGCCTCGGCGCGCTCCTGAAAACGGCGAATCATGTCGTTGGGGTCGAACGTCGCGCTCACGCTGCGATGTTAGGGCTGTCGGCCGTTTTCCGGGTCCGGATTGGTAACATGGGAGACCGGCGCCGCGGTTCGCGGAGCCAGGTCGCCGCCAGTTATGGCCCGCGACCAGTGAGGAGACGACGTGAAAAAGGGCCGCCACCGTCGATTTGTTGAAGCTCGCGAACTGAAGCGTTCGACGGGGCCCCGAGCGACCGCGTGTGCCGAGTGCGGCGCCGCGCCCGAGGACGTCCACGCGGAGTGGTGCCGGGCGGAAGAGGACCGATTCGACGAGATCCTGGGCCGCCTGCCTCGCCCCTCCGTTGCCGACGACGACCCGTTGACCGCGGAGAGCTAGGAGCGACGACGGACCACGGGGTGGGCCAGTCGAGTCCGTGATCCCCGGGACGATCGCTCCGTGAGGTAGTCGCGCAGCAGGTCGGCGACCTCGTCGCCCACCATCGCGCGCAGCTCCTCATCCATGGAGTCGGCGACGCTCTGGCGACCCGTGAAGGCTTCCGGGGCCTCGGTGCACCACCAGTGGAAGTCGTCCCCGCCGGGTCCCCATCCCCGACGCCCCCACTCCTCGATCCGGGTGACGACGTGGCCCGACTCCAGGACCTCCTCGTCGCGGTGCAGGGGTAGCTGCCAGCAGACCTCGGGCTTCAGCCCCACGTAGCTGCGGCCCTCGTCCATCGCCTTCACGTGGAAGGCACAGCCCGCTCCGCGCGCGAAGTCGGGTCGGTTGAGGAAGATGCAGGCCTCTCCGACCAGGCGGGTCACGATGTCGCCGGAGCGGGTCACGCGGGTGGTGCCCTGGCGCCCCTTGCGGCGGTTCTGCCACTGGTCGTCGGTGAGTTCGGTGGCCAGCTGCTCGATGCGCTGGCGCTCGTCCTCACCGGTGAGGTGCGCGCCGTAGCTGCAGCAGCCCTCGCCGCGCTCCGGCGTCGGTGCCGTCAGGACCCCTTGGCAGCCGTGGCCGAAGATGCAGGTCCAGTGGCTCTCGAGGAAGGTCACGTCGAACATCCAGGTTCGCTGTTCGTGGGGGTCGTCGAAGCTGACCCATTCATGCGCGTCGCGGGGGGAGGTCACGCGACGACGATACTGCGACGCTCGATATCGCGGACGCGCTCCTAGACTGACCGCGTGTCCACGGTTGAGATGTTCGAGGTCCTGACGCTGACTGACGCCGCCCGCGACGTGGTGCTGGACGCCCTGCACGCCGAGGAGCGCAGCGACGAGCTCGCCCTCTACGTGGAGGTGACCGGCACGCGAGCCGGGGGCTACACCTACGACCTCTACTTCTCGGAGAGCGCCAGCGCCCCCGAGGGATCCGCCGTGGGTCGCGACGGCGACGTCACGATCGTGGTCCCGGCACGCTCGATCGAACGCCTCAGGGGCAGTCGCCTGGAGTTCGCCGCCGATGGTGGGGGCGGGCTCGTCCTGGTCAACCCGAACCTGCCTCCGCCGGCGGAGCTCTACCCCGGCGTCCCGGCCGACATCCTGGCACTCGGCACCGACGGCCCCCTGGGGCGTCGGGCCGTCGAGGTTCTCGACCAGTCGATCAATCCCTCCATCGCCGCGCACGGCGGCGTCGCCGACCTCGTGGCCCTCGACGAGGACCGCCGGATCGCGTACATCCTCATGGGCGGTGGATGCCAGGGCTGCTCGCTCAGTCGCATGACCCTCTCCCAGGGGATCGAGAAGGAGCTGCACGCCGCCATCCCCGAACTCGAGGCGGTCGTCGACGTCACCGACCACGCCTCGGGCGAGAACCCCTTCTACCGCGACGACCACTGAGGGGCGGGGCGACGCGCCCTAGGATGAACCGATGCTGCGCTTCCTCACCGCGGGAGAGAGTCACGGGCCGTCGCTGACCGTCATCGTCGAGGGACTGCCGTCGGGGCTGCCCCTCGTCGAGGAGGCCCTCGCCGATCAGCTGGCCCGGCGCCGACTCGGCTTCGGACGGGGACCGCGCATGCGCTTCGAGCGCGACGCCCTTCGTCTGACGGGGGGCATCCGCCACGGTCGCACGCTCGGATCGCCCGTCGCCATCGAGATCGTCAATACCGAGTGGGTGAAGTGGGAGGACGAGATGTCCGCCGCTCCCGGTGAGCCGACGCGCCGACTGACGGCGCCGCGACCCGGCCACGCCGACCTGGTCGGGATGCAGAAGTACGGCTTCGACGACGCCCGCGACGTGTTGGAGCGGGCGAGCGCCCGCGAGACTGCCGCGCGCGTCGTGGTCGGCTCGCTCGCCCGCGCCCTGCTCGGGGAGATCGGAGTGAGCGTCCTGAGCCACGTCGTGCGCATCGGCGACGTGGCCTACGAGGGCCCGCGACCCGGTGCCGGGGACCAGGGCGCCGTCGACGAGAGCGAGGTTCGCTGCGTCGATCCGGAGACCAGTGCGCGGATGGTGACGGCGATCAAGGCCGCGGCGAAGGTGGGCGACTCGCTCGGCGGCATTGCGGAGGTGGTCGGGTACGGGGTTCCCGTCGGACTCGGCAGCTACGTCCACTGGGATCGCAAGCTCGACGGCCGGCTCGCGGGGGCGCTGATGAGCATCCCGGCGGTGAAGGCCGTCGAGATCGGGGACGGGTGGCGCCAGGCCGAACAGCGCGGCAGTGAGGCGCACGACGCGATCTACCGCGACGACGAGGCGACGACCGGTGGCGGCTACGGCCGACGCTCGGACCACGCCGGTGGCGTGGAGGGCGGCGTCTCGTCCGGCGCACCACTGATCGTTCGCGTCGCGATGAAGCCGCTCGCGACGCTCAACCGACCCGTCCTCGAGACCGTGGACGTCGCCTCGGGAGAGAGCACGGTGTCGTTCAAGGAGCGCACCGACGTGACGGCCGTGCCCGCCATGGGCGTCGTCGCCGAGTCCATGGTCGCGATCGTCCTCGCGGACGAGGCGCTGCGCAAGTTCGGTGGGGACACCGTCGCGGAGTTCGCCCGCAACCACGAGGCCTACGTAGCCCACTTGGGCAGCACGCCGTCGACGGCCCGTCCGCTCTAGTCGTGGCTCGGGTCGTCCTGATCGGCCTGCCCGGAGCCGGCAAGAGCGCCGTGGCGCGAGCCCTCGGCGCTCACTACGGCGTCGCGTGGGTCGACACCGACGAGGAGGTCGCCACCCGCGAGGGCGCGTCACCCGGAGACCTCATTCGGACCCGGGGCGAGGCCGCGTTCCGCGATCTCGAATCGCACGCCCTCGAGCTCGCCCTGGCACGCGACGTGATCGTCGCGACCGGGGGTGGGGTCGTGGAGCGAGCGAGCAACCGCGACGCGCTGCGATCCGCGCCGACGGTGTGGCTGGACGCTCCCGACGAGGTCCTCCTCGCTCGAGTGGGGGAGGGGGACCGTCCCCTGCTCGGCGACGACCCCGCGCGAGCGCTCGCGCGCCTGCGCCGGCGTCGCCGGGGCTGGTACGAGGAGGTGGCCCGGATACGCGTCGCGGCGACCGGCACCCTCGACGAGGTCGTGGCGGCGGTCGTCGATGGGATGATGTTGGCGTGAGGGTGCGCGTCGATCTCGGTGGTCGCGGCTACGACGTGGTCGTCGCGGGTGGGGCACGCCACGAGCTGGCGGCGGCCATCGCCGCGACCGGAGCGCGACGGGCCGCGATCGTGACGACGCCGGCGATCACGGCCCAGCCCTGGTTCGACCTCGATCCGGGCGTCGAGCACGAGGTCGTCGTGGTACCCGACGGAGAGGCGGCCAAGTCGCTGGGCGTCGTCGAGAGCGTCGCCGAGAGCCTCGCCCGCATGGCGCTCTCACGGCGTGACGTGGTGGTGAGCGTGGGCGGGGGGGCGACGACGGACCTGGGCGGCTTCGTCGCCGCCGTCTACGCGCGCGGCGTCGCGGCGATCCACGTGCCCACCAGCCTCGTCGCCCAGGTCGACGCGGCGATCGGGGGCAAGACGGGCGTCGACCTGGCGGCCGGCAAGAACCTCGTGGGGGCGTTCCATCAGCCCTCGATGGTGCTCTGCGACACCGAGACCCTCGCGACGCTGCCGCCCCGGGAGTGGCGGAGTGGGTGGGGCGAGGTGGCGAAGTGCTGGCTCCTCCAGGGCTTGCGGGCCGACGCACTGGCCGGCGCGACGCTCGAGGAGCGGACCCTGAACGCGGTGCGTCTCAAGGCGGACCTCGTCGCGCGCGACGAGCGCGAGGGAGGGCCCCGGGCTCTGCTCAACTACGGCCACACTCTCGGCCACGCCCTGGAGGCGCTGGCACTGGCGCGGGATCCCGACGAGCTGCGTCACGGTGAGGCCGTGGCGATCGGGCTGGCCTACGCGGTGCGTCTGGCCCGGAGGCTGGGACGAGTCGACGACGACGTCGTCGACGACACCGACGCCGTGCTCGCGACGCTGGACCTCCCGACCGCCCTTCCGGCGGGGATGGACGGGGACGAGCTCCTCACCTTCATGGCGCGGGACAAGAAGGCGACGCACGACCTGACGTTCGTGCTGCCGGGGGCGGACGGCTTCGAGACCGTGCACGACGTGCCCGCGACGGCCGTGATCGCGACCCTTGGCGAGATGACGAGCGGGCGGTAGCGTGGGAATCGAGGAGGCCCCATGACGCCGGACCAGATCCTGATCCTGTCGGGCCCGAATCTCGACCAACTCGGCGTGCGGGACGTCGCCGTCTACGGCACGACGACGCTCGAGGAGCACGTGGAACGGCTCGCGACGCGAGCGGGCGACCTCGGCGTCGAGATCGACCACCGCCAGTCGAACTTCGAGGGCGACCTGATCGAAGCGGTCCACGAGGCCCGCGGCCACTACGCGGGGCTCATCATCAACGCCGGCGCGCTGACGCACACCTCCTGGGCCCTCAGCGACGCCCTGGACGTCTTCCCGGGGCCCAAGGTCGAGGTCCATCTCTCCAACCCCGCGGGCCGGGAGCCGTTTCGCCACGTGAGCACCCTCGCCCGCGTCGTGGACGGGTCCATCGCGGGCTTCGGAGGGCTCGGATACGACCTGGCGCTCGACGCGGTCGTCCGACTGCTCCGGTCGTCACGGCGCCCCCCGGGCGCTGCGTAGACTGTTCGCCGCACTCGCGATGAAAGGCCCAGCCCATGGCGGCAATCTCTAGCAACGATCTGAAGAACGGCATCACCCTGCAGGTGGAGGACGGACTCTTCACCGTGATCGACTTCCAGCACGTGAAGCCGGGCAAGGGTGGCGCCTTCGTACGGACGAAGCTGCGCAACGCCCGCACCGGGGCCGTCATCGAGCGGACCTACCGCGCCGACGAGCGCCTCGAGCAGGCGATCATCGACAAGCGCGACACGCAGTTCCTCTACCGCGACGGCGAGGACTACGTCTTCATGGACCAGACGACCTTCGACCAGGTCCCGGTGCCCGCCGCCCGGCTCGGCGAGGCGGCGAACTTCCTGAAGGAGACCGGCAAGGCGATGCTGATCCTCCACGGTGACGAGATCATCGGCGTCGAGCTCCCGGCCTCGGTCGAGCTGACCATCGCCGAGACCGAGCCGGGAATCCAGGGCGACCGCGTCTCGGGGGCGCGCAAGCCGGCAACCCTCGAGACCGGCTTCGTGGTCCAGGTTCCCCTCTTCATCGGTCCGGGCGAGGTCGTCAAGGTCGACACCCGCACCGGCGAATACATCACGCGCGCCTAGTGCTCGACGGCGGCTCCCGTCATCGCGCACGTGAACGGGCGCTCGAACTGCTCTACGAGGCGTTCATCAAGGGCCGACCGGTGGGCGTCATCATCGCGTCGCTCCCGGTCGCGCCCGACCCGTACGCGTCGACGCTCGCCCGGGCGGCGGAGGAGCAGCGCGACGACTCCGACGAGCGAATCTCGCGGCACCTGCGCGAGTGGAGCTTCGACCGCCTGGCCCTCGTCGACCGGCTCATCATGGAGTTGGCACTCGGCGAGCTGTCGCTGGCCGCTCCACCGCCCCGCGCCGTGGTCCTGGACGAGGCGGTCGAGCTGGCCCACGAGTTCTCGACGGACGGATCCCCGAGATTCGTGAACGGTGTGCTCTCTGCCTGCCTGGAGGAGACGCCGTCACCCGAATAGCCTGGCGAGGTTCTGGCGGAGGGAGTCCCGCGTGCCGGGAATGAATTTGAAGAGTCTCAACCTGACGAATCCGTTCGTCGTGGAGCTCTTCCGCCACGCGACCTTCGTGACCCTCCTCCTGTGGCTGGGCGCGATCGGGTCGGCGATCCTGCTCGCGGGGCTGGTGTCCGGTCGAGTGTTTCGGTTCAACGGGGCCGCCACCGACGAGGCGCCCGCCCGCCGCTTCCTTCGGCGGTCCTTCGGACTGCTCTGGTTGCTCGACGGTCTCCTCCAGTTCCAGAGCGCGATGCCGTTGGGGCTCGGCAACGACGTCGTGGGACCCCTCAGGTCGGGCACGCCCGGCTGGCTGCATCACCTCATGTCGAGCGCGATCGCCGTGTGGAATGCCCATCCGGTGACCCTGGCGGCCGGCGTCGCGTGGCTCCAGGTGGGTCTCGGCGTCTTGCTCATCACGGCGAGCGGATCCACGAGTCGCGTCGTGGGGCTGCTCAGCGCGATCTGGGCGGCGGTGATCTGGACGGTGGGGAACGGATTCGGTGGCGTCTTCGCACCCGGCGCCAGCCTGCTCTTCGGCTGGCCGGGGGCGACGCTCTTCTACGTCTACGCCGGGCTCTGGCTGGCCGTCGACGGAGAGACCCTCCGCTCGAAGTTCTCCCGGATCTCCCGCTACGGGCTGGCGGGACTGCTGTCGCTGGGAGCGATCCTGCAGGTGCTGCCGGGAACGGGATTCTGGCGCCGGGGGGCGTCCAACGCCTGGTCGGCAATGGCGACGTCGATGGCGTCCGTCGCGCAGCCCTCGTGGCTGGCGTCGACCGTCAGGGAGGCGGGACACGTCGCTCGAGCCGGCGGGCCCGCGGTGAACGTGGTGATCATCGCGTGGATGCTCACCACGGCGGGCGGGCTGGTGCGGCGACGCACGGCGGCGCGGCGGTGGCCCTACCTCCTCCTGGCGACCGGGGCCGGCGTGCTCTGGGTCCTCGCGCAAGACGCCGCCGTCTTTGGGGGCCTGGCCACCGACGTGAACTCACTGGTGCCCCTCGGGCTCGTCGCTCTCGCCGCCATGCCGCGCCGCCCGGTGGAGCGCCGCTCGGCGGTGCGCGACCGGATCCCGCGAGAGGCCTGGTCGAGTGCGGGTGCCGCCGCGGCGTCCTTCGCGGCCGCGGCCGTCGTGGTCGCGACGTCGGCGATGGCGTGGGCTCCCTTCGCGGGGGCGGAGACGACGATGTTCCTCGCCCAGAACGGGCCCGCCACGTCGACCAACGTCCCCGCCCGCCCGTTCACCCTCACCGACCAGAACGGCGCCCGGTACACCCTGGGCGAACGACCGGGACGGGTGACGATCCTGACCTTTCTCGACCCCATGTGCTGGACGGACTGCCCGCTGCTCGCCGAGCAGCTGAAGATCCTGCGTAGCGAACTCCCCGCCCGCGCCCCCCTCGACATCGTCGCGGTGGCGGCGGATCCGTACCACGAGACGCGGGCCAACGTCCGCCACTTCATGAGCCTCCATCGACTGTTCGGCGTGAGGGACTTCTACTTCGTCACGGGGAGGCTGGCGGCCGTCAGGGCCGTGTGGCGGGCCTACGGGATCGAGGTGACGATGAAGCCCACCGACCGCATGAGCATCCACTCGGACTTCATGTTCATCATCCGGGGCGGACGGATCCGCTGGATCATCGGAGACGACCCGCTCTCCGCCACGTCACTCACGTCGTCGTCGGTCGCCGAGCTCCGTCACCTGCTCGCGACGGAGGGCATCGCCTAGCGGGGTCGGTCCGGGTTCTCGCGGTGCACGGACTCGAGGTACTCGTTGTAGGCGGCGAGACGATCGTCGTCGACCGCGGACGCGGGCGACGACGGGCTCGCCGGGCCAGCCCCGACCTCGTCCCTGAGAAGCCTCTTCCACATGTAGACGGCGTAGCCGGCGAAGAGGGGCCACTCGAAGACGTAGGCCCACGAGAGGGAATTCCCACCAACTGCACGTCGTAACTCAACGTAGAACGCCGAAATACAGATTACTTCGGCGAGCAGAAGTCCGAAGTGGATTACAAGAGTCCTCTTATGTTCGCCTCGCACCAATCACGAAGTTAGTCCGGAAAATCGTTACTCTCTCCTGGTCTTCATTTCGTGACGCGTACTCGAAGGAGTGGTCCATGTCGAAGCAGGGGAGATTCGCCACCGTCATCGTGTTGTTCCTGGTTGCGGTCGGACTCGTCGTCTGGGCCGTGGCCGCCTTCCTGACTCCCGGAACGCCGGGCGGGGAGATGGACTTCACGACGACCGCCAGTGCGGGGCAACCGGTCAACATCACGGTGCAGACGGTCGGCGCGATCGGCTTCGGAGCTCACCCCACGTGGGTCTCGTACCTGGTGAAGGACCCGACCACGGGAGCCTGGGTCCAGGACACGTCCTGGAAGCTGCCCGCCGACACCGTGGTGCACATGACGGTGTACCAGTACGACTCCGGTGGTCCGCTGCGCAACCAGGAGTGGGGCCAGGTTCAGGGAACGATCGGCGGTACCGCCACGGTGAACGGCCAGACCGTCAGCGTCGTGGACTCGAACTCGGGTGGCGGCGTCGGACACACCTTCGCGGTGCCGGCCCTGGGGCTCGCGGTGCCGCTGCCCGGGGTGAGCAACCCCAACATCTGTGGCGCGGGACCGTGTCACCAGAGCTCGCCGCACAACACCGTGTCGTTCGAGTTCAAGACCCCGGGACCCGGGACGTACTCCTGGCAGTGCTTCGTCCCGTGCGGTCTCGGGTACCTGTTCGGCAACGGCGGTCCCATGGCGACGCAGAACTACATGGGCGGCGTCCTGGACGTGGTCCGCTAGGCACGATCGAGAACGGAGAGAAGAGCAGACATGAACGAGACGCACCACCTCCGCCGGATGACCACCATCTGGGTCATCCTCTCCATCGCGGCCGACCTCCTCGGTTGGTTCGTGCTGGGGCCGCACATGCCGCCGGGACGGATGACCGAGACCGCCTACCACGACCAGATCGACTTCAACATCCTGCTGATGGTGGCCCTGCCCGTGGTGATCGGCGTCTGGGTCTACATGGGGTACGCGATCACGGTCTGGAGCGCGAAGCGCGCCCCGGACCCCGTCGGTGGCGACGCGGCGCGCGGCAATACACGCACGCAGGTGCTCTGGATCTCCATCACCTCGGTGATGACTCTGGCCGCGGCGGCCTTCGGGACGTGGGCCCTCGTCGTGGACCACGGATCGGGCGGCGGTGAGGGACCGAACCCGATCTGGGCACCCTCGGGAGCCGCGCAGGCCGAGACCGCTGCGTTCTCGCCGAACTCCGGGTGGACGCCCGGACAGGCGCTGCCGGTGCAGGTGATCGGTCAGCAGTGGAAGTTCACCTACCGGTACCCGACCTTCGGCGGCTTCGAGACCTCACAGCTGATCCTGCCGGACAACGCGACGATCGTGTTCAACGTCACGTCGCTCGACGTCATCCACAGCTTCTGGGCCTACCAGCTCGGCGTGAAGGCCGACGCGAACCCGCAGGTCAACGACGTCGCCTACACCGAGACGAAGCAGCTCGGCTCCTTCATGGTCCGCTGCAGCGAGCTCTGCGGCATCTGGCACGGGGCGATGTACAACTCGGGCCAGGTCGTGACGCCCGCGGCGTTCCAGTCCTGGGCCCAGCAGACCGAGGCGGCCAACGCGGCCAACACGAAGCTCCTGCCGCCCTTCGCCTGGACGTACGTGCCGGACGCCAACGGGGCGAACGGTGGGTACTACCCGGACGGCAAGGCCACGCCCTACAGCTCGGTCGAGGTCTACGGCTCGAAGAACCCGGCGTCGTGATGGGGGATGCAATGACGAATTCTCGTGAGATGAAGAAGGGGAGCGGACGATGACGATCAGTGCCGAGCGTCCGGTGGCGACCAGCGGGGGCGCCACCACGACGACCGAGCGGGTCTCGTGGACCCAGCGACCGGGAATCTGGAGCCAGCACCTGGGCACCGCCATAGTCGGGGCCATCGTGGGCTACCTCCTCGGCCACTGGCTGGGCAACGCGATCGCGAGCAGTTACCCGTACATCCAGAACAGCGGGCAGAACGTCATCGCGGTGACGCTCGGCGAGATCTTCGGTGTGGCGGGCTGGCTGCTCGGCATCGGAGCGCTCAACTACCCGCTGGCCAAGATGGCCGGACGACAGCCGGGCAAGGAGGTCGACGTCCAGGGATGGAGCAAGTACTTCCGGTACTCGACCAACCACAAGACGGTCGGGCTGCAGTACGTCGTGGGCGTGCTCCTCTTCCTGTTCACCGGTGGGCTCCTCGCGATGGCGATCCGCACCGAGCTACTCAACCCGACGACGCACTACTTCAGTGCCGACACGTACATCAAGATCGTCTCCGAGCACGGAACGGTCATGATGATGATGGCGACGTCGATCGTGGTCGGGCCGCTCGGCAACTACCTGGTTCCCCTGATGATCGGTTCGCGCCGGATGGCCTTCCCCCGCATCGAGGCCTTCAGCTTCTGGGTCTTCACGGCGGGCTACATGGTCATCTTCTCGGCGCTGCCGCTCGGCGGCTTCCCGACCGGGTGGACGGGCTACGCGCCGCTGCAGACGCAGGCCGGCCCGGGAATGATCGGGTACCTCTTCGGGTTCGCCGTCATCGGCATGGGCATGATGGCCGCGGGATTCAACATGGCCGTGACGATCATCAACTACCGCGCGCCGGGTATGACCTGGAGCCGGGTACCGATCCTCGTGTGGTCGCTGCTGGCGACGTCGGCCCTGCTGACGCTGGCGACGCCGACGCTCTTCGCCGCGGGCGTCTTCGGCCTCCTCGACAAGACGGCCCAGACGGCCTTCTACGTCAACGAGCACGGCGGGAGTGCCTACCTGTGGCAGAACCTCTTCTGGTTCTTCGGCCACCCGGAGGTGTACATCATGGCGCTGCCGGGCTTCGGGATCGTCGGGGAGATCCTCCCGGTCTTCACCCGAAAGCCGCTCTTCGCCTACAAGGTCGGCGCCGCGGGAATGATCGGGGTGGCCCTCCTCTCGTTCTTCGTGTGGCAGCACCACCTGTACCAGAGCGGTATCAACCCGGACATGCGCCCGCTCTTCATGCTGACGACGGAGTTGATCTCGATTCCCACGGGATTCATCTACCTGGTCGGCATGGGCACGCTCTATAAGGCGAAGATCAGATTCGAGATACCGATGCTGTTCGCGCTCGCCCTGTACTTCAACTTCCTGATCGGTGGAGTCACGGGCGTGTTCCTCTCGGACGTGCCGGTGAACGTGACGGTCCACGGAGGCTTCTTCGTGCTGTCGCACTTCCACTACACGATCATGGGTGGGCTGCTCTTCGCCTTCATGGGAGGGCTTTACTACTGGCTGCCGAAGATGACCGGGCGGATGCTGAACAAGAAGATCGGACTCTGGCACTTCTGGACGATGTTCGTCTTCTTCAACCTGACCTTCTTCCCGATGTTCATCATCGGTCTGCTGGGTCAGCCGCGACGGGTGTTCACGTACGCGAAGAACCTGCAGGGTCTCAACGACTTCTCGTCGGTGAGCGCCTTCCTGCTGGGCTTCTCGTTCCTCATCTTCGCCTTCAACATGGTGTACTCGCTCTGGATCAACCCGCAGAAGGCGCCGGCCAACCCGTGGGACTCTCGCGGCCTGGAGTGGCAGACTGCCAACCCGGTGCCGTCGTACAACTTCGAGCGCATTCCGGTCGTCCTGAGTGACCCGTACCGTTACAGCGAGCCCGGGGCCCCTGCGGTCGCCGACCTCGGCGACGCGGGACTCGTTCACGCGGCGCCGCAGGACTGAGAGGAGAGGGACATGGCGAAAGTCGAACAGGGCTACACCTCCACCCCCGAGGAGGAGGAATTCGAGCTGCGAGCCCACATCGGTTCGGTGTGGTCGGGTGGACGCCTCTTCATCGGGATGTACACCTTTCTGCTGGCGTCGTTGGCGTACACGTACTTCTACCTGCGCTCGTCCAACAGCGGGAACCTCTGGCGCCCGCACCACATGACGGCGCCGATGTCGTTCGGTTGGGGGATCGTGCTCGCCACGGCTCTCGCCGGGGTCCTCGCGGTCTACGGGCAGTGGCGCTTCCGACGCGGGGGCGTGGCTGACTGGCAGGTGGCCGGCTGGACGGCACTCGTGCTGCTGGTGGGCGCCCTCATGCTGCAGATCTGGGAACTGACGAAGTTGCCGTTCTACCCAGGAGCCAGTGGCTACGCGTCGAGCTTCATCGGGTGGGGCGTGTTCAACATCGCGACGCTCGTCGTGTCGGCGTACTGGGTGGAGACCGCTCTGGCGCGTGGAATGCGGCTGCGCACCGAGATCGGCGGAGATCGTCCGACGCTCTCGACGCACCCCTCCGCGCAGTCGTTCCGGGCCAACGTGGCGTCGATGACCTACTTCATGGGGTTCGTGGGCGTCGGGGCGGCCTTCTTCTTCGCGTTGTTCTACCTGATCTAGGAGGGGACGATGGGCATCGATAACTACATCTGGGCCGAGGCCGAGACGACGTTCGTCCTCTTGGGCGTGCTGATCGCGGTCCTCATCTGGGGCTTCTTCCAGCGGCATCCGTCGGAGTAGGACCGACTACGGTCCGTAGCGTGATGGAGGAGCGGCACCGTTCACTTCGCCGAGCCAGCGCGATCCTCGGGGTCGTGCTGTGGGTGGGGTGGCTGGTGCCGCCTCTGTCATCGGGGGCTCGCCACTACGAGTTCGCGCAGGCCCTGCAGTACGCGGTCTTCACCTTCGTCGCCCCGGTGCTCCTCGCCGTGGGGGCGCCGTGGGGGGCGCTGCGGTGGTCCTCCGTGGCGCTCGACGGCACGCGACGAGGCGACGAGAGGATCGAGCGCCACAACCGGACGTCCGGCCAGCGCCGACTGATCGCCCGCAGCGCCCTCCTCGTCGCCCTCGCGATCCTGTGGCGGGTCGCACCGGTGGTGGACGCCCTCGTGCGGCATCCGATTGTCGTCGTCCTCGAGGCGCTGACCCTGACCGGGGGGGCCCTCGCCGTCTTCATCGACCTGATCGACTCGCCACCCCTACGGGCCCGTACGGCGCGACCGATGCGGATCGGCGTCTCGGCGGTCGTCATGTGGGCGGTGTGGATCGTCGCCTACCTGAACGGGATGTCGGCGACGTCGTGGTACACGGTCTTCACCCACCGTCCCGGCGGACTGTCCCTCCCCGCGGACCAACAGCTCAGTGCCGGGTCGATCTGGCTCCTCTCAGCGGCCGCGTTCGTCCCGATCGTCTTCTGGAACCTGATGCACTGGCTGCAGTCGGAAGAGGATCCGAGCGACGAGCTCTACCGCCTGGTTCGTGACGAGCGGGCCCGCGGATTCTTCGGGACGCGTGACTGACTCAGGTCAGTCCACGCAGGGGAGCCATCACCGGCAACTTCAGGGCGGTGAGGCTCTGACCGAGGATGTTGCCGGCGTTCGCTAGGTACTGCAGAGCGACGGCACGGTCCGAGGAGAGGAGTCGCGCCTGGCGCGCGAGGTCACCGAAGCGGGTGGTGTCGCCGGGATGCGCGAAGGAGTACTGGATGTCCTCGATCGCGTGCAGGGCGTCTCCCGTGACCCACGTGAGGACCGTCTGGTACATGAGGCCGATCTGCTTGCCGGCGGGCGTGTTGAGGGGCACGACGCTGTTGCTCATGTCGTAGATCGGGCCGCTCGCCAGGGAGCAGTTGGTCTGGTCGTCGGTGAGGAGCTTGGGGATCTGGGCGAGGTTGCCGGAGGTCAATCGACCGGCGCGCCACTCGTTGAAGAAGGAGAAGGACTCGGTCAGGGCGTACGAGCAGGGAGCGATTCCTTGATTGACCTGTTTGATCAGGGCATTCTGGTCGGCGGCGTCCTGTGCCGCGGTGATCGGACTCGTCACGTCGGCGAGGACCGAGACGAGCACGCCCACCACGACGAGGAGGGCGAGGAGGAACCACGGGCGTCGATACCAGACGGCCTTAGTCGTGGCGAGGCTCGACGCCGGCATGGAGGCCGGGTTGTACGCCGAGGCGCGCTCGTCGGGGGTGGGGCTCGTCATCCGGCCAGACTACCGGCCGCTCCCGCGATCGCCCGGGCCGCGAGCGCCTCGGTCGCGCTGTCGAGTCGGTAGACGCCGCTCGTGGTCTCGTTGGCGCTCGGTAGGGCCCGGTATCGCACGTCCCCGTGCGCGTCGAGGACGTAGAGGACGTCGTTGTGGACGCTACGACCGGTCGTGGGATCGAGGCGGACCTGCACGCCGTAGGCGTTCCAGACGCGCGAGAGCTGTGACAGCGTTCCCGAGAGGAAGGTGACGTTCGGGAAGGCGTCGAGTCCGGTGAGGCGCAGGGCCGCGGGTACGCCCGTGATGCGCGTATGGACGGGGTCGGTGTTCACGAGCGTCACGTCGACGCGGGCCCGCTGGGGGCCGAGGTCGACGAGCGCCTGACGGAGCTCCTGGCCGAGCACGGGGCAGATGTCGTTGCAGGTGGCGTCGACAAACCCGAGGATCAGGACCTGACCACGAGCCCGAGCGAGGCTCCAGGGTCGGCCGGCGGCGTCGTCGAGCGAGAGAGGTGGTGCGGGGGTGGCGCCGACCCGGGTCAGGGCGATGACGGATCGGGCTCCGGTGACCGGCAGGGTGGTCGTGGGCTGTGGGGTCGTGCCGCCGGTGGACGCGACGCCGTGCGGATTGCCGAAGACGTGTTCCATGACGACGCCACCGAGGCCCAGGACGACGAGCACGGCGACGGCGATGACGATGAACCGAGGGGGGACCGGGGCGCGTCCGGCTCGGAAGGCGGCCTCGCGCTCGTCGGCGGACAGCGGTCGGGGGGGAGGTGCTGCGTCGGCCACGACTCGCCACTCTACCGACGGGTGGTCGCGGTCGACCGGGGGCCCGCTACCATGACCGCATGGGGGAGACGGAGCCGGTCCCGCCGTCCGGCGCGTGGCGCACGCACGTGGCGCTGGTCGCGGGGCTCGCGCTGTGCGGGGCGGCCTTCTGGTTCGAACTCGGTCGCGCGGAGAGGGGCAACGCCCTCAGTTGGGCCTACGTCTTCGAGTGGCCCCTGCTCGCCGTCTTCGCCGTCTACATGTGGTGGAAGTTCCTGCACGGTGACCGGGCGCCGCGGCCGTCGCGGCGACCGGAGCCCGGTCTCGCCCCGGAGTACGCGTCGATGCTCAAGGCCTGGCAGGACGTCCAGCGGGGCCGTGAGGACGCGGACGACACCGACGGGACCGGAACGCCGGCGTGAGCGTACTCTTGCGTCACTGGAGCTTCGACCCGATCGTCGCCGTCCTCGCGGTGACGGCGATCTGGCACGAGGTCGGATTGCGGCGGCTGCTGCACCGCACGGCCGATCCCTCGCGTCGTCACCGCCGTCGTGTTCGCTCCCTGTTCTTCTACGGGGGTCTGGCGCTCACGGTGGTCGCGATCGTGTCGCCGCTCGACTACTGGTCGTCGAGCTACTTCTACGTCCACATGATCGATCACGTCGTCGCCGCGTTCTTCGTGCCCATGCTCATCGTGGGAGGGGCTCCCTGGACGCCCCTGCTCTTCGGGCTGCCGGTCGGGGCCCGTCGCAAGGTGGGTCGGTTCCTCTTCCTCTCCCGCCGGGCGGCCGTCTGGCGCGTCATCGGCCGGGTGATCCGGGACCCGTGGGTCGCCGTGATCGGGTTCTCGGGGATCATGGTGCTGTGGCACATCCCGGTGATGTTCGACCTCGCCGAGAACAACAACCTCGTGCACGTCTGGCTGATGCACGGCAGCTTCCTCGTCTTCGGGACGCTCTTCTGGCTTCAGATCATTCCCTCGAGCCCGGCGCGTCCCGCTCGCGGCGGCATCTGGCAGATCGGGGCCATCATCTTCGTGAACCTGGTGATGACCATCCTCGCGATGTCGATGAGCATCCTCACCACCACGAGTTGGTACTCGGTCTACGCCCACGTCCCCGGCGTGAGCCTCGCCCCCTTCCCCGACCAGCAGATCGGCGCCGCCATCCTCTGGGTCTGCGGCGACTTCTGGGCCCTGCCCACCCTGTCGGTCGTGATCCGTCGGACGGTCGAGCGGGAGGGCTCGTTCTCCAACCTGGTCGATCGAGTGATGAGTCGCCGCAGTGCGAACTGGATCACCCGGGGCATCACCTCGGAGGGATGAGGGCTCCGGCGCAGGGCCGCTGATACCATGTCCCCGCACCGTCAAACGGGTCCCGTGAGGTCCGTACGGTGGGAGGACGAGTGACGACTTCGAGCGGCCCCGAGCCCTCGCCACAGGATGTGGTGGTCCGCGCGCAACTGCTGACGCCGGACGACGTGAGCCGTGCCCTGCGCCGGATGGCCCACGAGATCATCGAGCGAAACGCCGACGGCCCCGAGATCGTGATCCTCGGGATCCAGCGCGGCGGCACCGCCCTCGCACGAGAGTTGTCCGACCTGGTGCGCCAGTTCGGCAGCCTGCGGGTACACGACGGCACCTTGGACGTCGCCTTCTTCCGCGACGACCTCGCCGAGCGCCCGGTGCGGGCCGTGAGCGGGACGGACATCCCCGTCGACTTGACCGATCGAACGGTCGTGCTGGTCGACGACGTGCTCTACACGGGCCGCACGATCCGCGCCGCCCTCAACGCTCTCGCGGAGTGGGGTCGACCACGGGCCATCCAGCTCGCGGTCCTCGTCGACCGGGGACACCGCGAGTTGCCCATTCGGGCCGACTTCGTGGGCAAGAACGTCCCCACTCGCCACGGCGAGGCCATTCTCGCGTCGCTCGCCGGAGTGTGGATCGGCGACGAGAGGGGGCAGTGATGGACACCATCCGGGGTGGGAACCTCATCGACCTCGGGACCCTCTCTCGCGACGCGATCGTCGAGGTCCTCGACACCGCCGAGAGCTTCGTGGAGGTGGCGTCGCGCACCGTGAAGAAGGTGCCGGCCCTCTCGGGCCGCGTCGTCGCGTCGCTCTTCTACGAGGAGTCGACGCGCACGCGTCTCAGCTTCGAGACGGCCGCCAAGCGCCTCAGTGCTGACGTGCTCTCACTCGCGGTGGCGTCGAGCAGCGTGAAAAAGGGCGAGTCTCTGCGCGACACGATCGCCACGATCGAGGCGCTCGGCATCGACGCGGTCGTCCTGCGGCACCGCTCGAGCGGCGCCGCGGAGCAGGTCAGTCGCTACGTCCCTCACGTGCGGGTGATCAACGCCGGCGACGGTCTTCACCAGCACCCCACCCAGGGACTCCTCGACGCCTTCACGGTGCGCCGAGCGCTGGCGGGCCGGCGCGGCGTCGAGGCGCTCGGCACGGGCGCGAGCCTGTTCGAGGGGCTTCGCGTCGTGATCGTCGGCGATATCCGTCACTCCCGCGTCGCCCGGAGCGACATCGACGCGTACGTGACACTCGGCGCGCGGGTGAGCGTCGCCGGACCCGCGACGCTGCTGCCCGACGACCTCGACGACTGGCCCGTCGAGGTCGCCACGGACCTCGACGCGGCGCTCGAGCAGTCGGACGTCGTGAGCCTTCTGCGGCTCCAGACGGAGCGGGGGACGGGGGCGTTCGTCCCGAGCCTGCGCGAGTTCACGTCGACCTTCGGACTCACGGAGGAGCGGGCGGCGCGCCTGCGTCCGGAGGCGGTCGTGATGCACCCGGGACCCATCAATCGGGGGGTGGAACTCGACTCCGCGGTGGCCGACCTGCCCTCCTCACTCATCGCCCAGCAGGTGGCGAACGGCGTCCCGATTCGCATGGCCGTGCTGTACCTGACGATCGCCGGTCGGACGAAGGAGGAGCGATGACGGAACTCCTGATTCGGGGGGGCTGGGTCGTCGGCGAGGCCGCCACGGTGCGCGCCGACGTCCACGTGCGCGACGGCGCGATCGTGTCGGTGGGCGAGGATCTCGACGTCCCGACGGGTGCCCTCGTCATCGACGCCGAGGGCTGCTGGGTGGGTCCCGGTTTCGTGGACCTGCACGCCCACCTGCGCGAGCCCGGAGGGGAGGCGGCCGAGACGGTCGCGAGCGGGGCGCGGGCGGCGGCCGTGGGGGGCTTCACCGCGATCGTGGCCATGCCGAACACCGAACCGGCGATCGACTCGGTCGACACCGCGTCCTACGTCCTCAGTCGGGGGCGCCACGCCGTCGTCGACGTGGCGGTCGCGGGAGCGATCACCGTGGGGCGCCGCGGTGAGCACCTGGCCCCGATGGCCGAGTTGGCCGCTCTCGGGGTGCGCCTCTTCACCGATGACGGGGCGGTCGTCCAGGATGCCGCGGTGATGCGACGAGCGCTGGTGTACGCGCGCCCCCTCGGCGTGCGACTCGCCCAGCACGCGGAGGACGCGTCGCTCGCGGGCCCTGGTCACATGAACGAGGGACCCGTGTCGAGTCGACTCGGACTGATCGGCCGTCCGACGCTCGCCGAGGACGTCATCGTCGCACGCGACCTCGAACTCGTCCGAGTGACGGGTGCGCCCCTGCACTTCCTCCACCTGTCGAGTGCTCGCGCCCTGGCCCTGGTCGAGGCGGCTCGGGCCGAGGGCCTCCCGATCACCGCGGAGGTCACCCCTCACCACCTCACACTGCACGAGTCGGCGTGCGGAACCTACGACGCCACCTTCAAGGTCAATCCACCGCTGCGCGGGACCCGCGACGTGGACGCCGTGCGCGACGCGCTGCGTCGTGGCGTCGTCGACGCCGTGGCGACGGACCACGCACCCCACGCGCCCGAGACGAAAGACCGCTCCTTCGACGAGGCGCCGAGTGGCGTGCTCGGCCTGGAGCACGCGGCCGCGCTCGTGAACGAGGTGCTCGGTGACGACCCCGTCCGCTTCTTCGCGGCGCTGAGCCGCCAGCCAGCCCGCATCGCCCAGTTGCGTGGTGGGGATGCTCGCGCGGGACTGTCCGCGCACGGAGGATCGATCGTGCCGGGCGAGGACGCGAATCTGGTCGTCTTCGACCCGGCGACGACGTGGGTCGCGAGTCGAGAGATCCTGCAGAGTCGCGCCCGCAACACCCCGTACCATGGTCGCCAACTGCGGGGCCGGGTGCGCGCCACGGTGGTGAGGGGCGAGGTCGTGGTCCACGAGGGGGAACTCCAGTGACGCGACACCCCGCGACGCTCGCGCTGTCCGACGGGACCGTCTTTCGCGGGGAGTCGGCCGGATTCCTACCCGCGACGGGGGTGACGACCGGAGAGTTCGTCTTCAACACCGCCCTCAGCGGCTACCAGGAGGTGATCACCGACCCCAGCTACGCCGGTCAGGTGATCGCCTTCACCTATCCCCACATCGGCAACTACGGGGTGACGGGCGCCGATGACGAGTCGCCGCACCCGTGGTGCGACGGCGTGGTCGTGCGGGAGCTGACGGCGCGGGCCTCGAGCTGGCGGGCCGACGGAGACCTGGAGGCGTTCTTGATCGCCCGGGGCGTGCCGGCGATGACGGGCGTGGACACGCGGCGACTCACCCGACACCTGCGGGTCCACGGGGCCCTCGCGGGAGCCTTCGGCCACGCGGACCCCGAGGTGGTCGTGGCGGCGGCCGCCGCCGCCCGCGGCACCGACGGCTGCGATCTCGTATCGCGGGTCTCCATCCAGGCGCCCTACGAGCGGGGTGCGGGTCGCTACCACGTGGTCGCCCTCGACTACGGGATCAAGGCCGCGATGGTCCGCCAGCTGGCCGAGCGCTTCCGGCTCACGGTGGTGCCGGCCTCCACGAGCGCGCTCGAGATCCTGGCACGACGTCCCGACGGCGTCTTCCTCTCCAACGGACCCGGGGATCCCGCGGCCCTCCCCGAGCTCGTGGCCGAGGTCGCGCTGCTCGTGGGCCGCGTCCCGATCTTCGGCATCTGCCTGGGTCACCAGCTGCTCGCGACGGCCCTCGGCGGGAGCACCTTCAAACTGCCCTTCGGACACCACGGCAGCAATCATCCCGTCTCGGACCTGGCGACCGGTCGCGTCGAGGTGACGGCGCAGAACCACAACTACGCCGTCGACGTCGCCGGTCTCGCCGGGGTGCGCGTCACCCACGTGAACCTCAACGACGACGTCGTCGAAGGGATCGCCAGCGACGAGCGGCGGTGCTTCTCGGTCCAGTACCACCCGGAGGCGGCGCCCGGTCCCCACGATGCGCGGTACCTGTTCGATCGATTCGAGACGCTGATCGCCGACGCGGCGGGGGAGGGACGCTGATGGGCCGGCGCGAGGACCTGCGCTCGATCATGGTCATCGGCTCGGGGCCGATCGTCATCGGTCAGGCGTGCGAATTCGACTACTCGGGGACCCAGGCGTGTCAGGTCCTGCGCGAGGAGGGCTATCGGGTCGTCCTCGTGAACTCGAACCCGGCGACGATCATGACGGATCCGTCGATGGCCGACGTCACCTACGTCGAGCCGCTCGACGTCGACGTCGTCGCCGAGATCATGGAGCGGGAGCGGCCCGACGCCCTCCTGCCGACCCTGGGGGGCCAGACGGCTCTCAACCTCACGATGGAGCTCGTGCGGGCGGGCGTCACCGAGCGACTGGGCGTCGAGGTGATCGGCGCTCGCCCCGAGGCGATCGAGACCGCCGAGAACCGGGAGCTGTTCAAGGCCGCCATGTCCGAGATCGGCCTGCGGGTCCCCGAGTCCGGCTTCGCCCACACCGTCGAGGACGCCCTCGCCATCGCGGAGGGCATCGGCTACCCGATCATCGTGCGACCTTCGTACATCCTGGGTGGCGCGGGCACGGGCATCGCGGACGGAGTCGCGTCACTGCGCCGGCTCGCCGCGGAGGGACTCGCGGCCTCGCCGATCGGCGAGATCCTGGTGGAGCGCTCCATCGCGGGCTGGAAGGAGTTCGAGCTCGAGGTGATGCGGGATCGCGCCGACAACTGCGTGGTGATCTGCTCGATCGAGAACGTGGACCCCATGGGGGTCCACACCGGCGACTCGATCACCGTGGCGCCCGCCCAGACGCTCTCCGACGTCGAGTACCAGGCCATGCGCGACGACGCGTTCGCCGTCCTGCGCCGGGTTGGTGTCGAGACGGGTGGATCGAACGTGCAGTTCGCGGTCGACCCCGCGACGGGTGAGCGCCTGGTGATCGAGATGAACCCGCGCGTCAGCCGCTCGAGCGCCCTCGCGTCGAAGGCCACCGGCTTCCCGATCGCGAAGATCGCGGCCCGACTCGCCGTCGGCTACACGCTCGACGAGATCGTGAATGACATCACGCGCGCCACGCCGGCCAGTTTCGAGCCGGTGATCGACTACGTGGTGACGAAGATTCCCCGGTGGGCGTTCGAGAAGCTGCCCGGTGCGGCGCCGGTCCTCGGCACGCGCATGCAGTCGGTGGGTGAGGTCATGGCGATCGGGCGTACCTTCGCCGAGTCCCTGCAGAAGGCCGTCCGGTCCCTGGAGCAGGGGCGACTGGGATTCGCCGCCGGGCCCAACCGCGAGTTCTCGGGGGTCGACGACGACGAGCTCTGGTACCGGTGTGAGGTGGCGACCCCCGAGCGCCTCTACGCCCTGCACGAGATGCTGTGGCGCGGCGTCGAACCCGACGACGTGGCACGTCGCACGCGAATCGACCCCTGGTTCGTGCGCGAGATGTCGAGCATCGTCGAGGTCGAGCGTGACCTGCACGGCTACGCGGACCTCGCGAGCCTGGACGCGTCCACGTGGCGTCGAGTCCGCCAGAAGGGCTTCTCCGACACCCAGATCGCGGCGATCACCGGGGCCCCCCTCGACGCGGTCCGCTCGCTGCGGCGACGCCACGCCCCGGTCACGTTCAAGACCGTCGACACCTGCGCGGCCGAGTTCGCCGCGAGCACGCCGTATCACTACGGCACCACCGAGGACGAGTCGGAGGTGTCGACGTCGCCCCGGGATCGGGTCGTGATCCTCGGCTCGGGACCAAACCGAATCGGTCAGGGAATCGAGTTCGACTACTGCTGCGTCCAGGCCTCCCAGGTCCTGCGCGAACTCGGCTACGAGTCGGTCATGGTGAACTGCAACCCCGAGACGGTCTCGACCGACTACTCGATCTCGGATCGTCTCTACTTCGAGCCGCTGACGCCCGACGACGTCGAGGAGGTCCTGCGCGCCGAGGCGGCCGCGTGCGTCGACGGCGCCCGGGTCGTGGGGGTCATCGTGTCGCTCGGCGGTCAGACGCCCCTGAAGTTGGCCCACAGCCTCGATCCGCACCTCGTCCTCGGGACGCCGACGCGGTCCATCGACGCCGCCGAGGATCGCCAGCGCTGGGCGGAGATCTGCCGCGAGCTCGGACTGAGCCAGCCCCCCGGGGGCGTCGCGACGACGCTCGACGGCGCGCGGGCGGTGGCGGCCGCGGTGGGCTATCCGCTTCTCGTGCGCCCGAGCTACGTGCTCGGGGGGCGGGCGATGGAGATCGTCTACGACGACGGCGACCTGTCGCGGGCGATGGGGAACCTGACGGGGGCCCACGGAGCCCTGGCGCGCGAGGGCGGCGTCAGCGCCGAGCGCCCGA
The DNA here is from genome assembly GCA_027449885.1 of Acidimicrobiaceae bacterium. Lineage (GTDB taxonomy): Bacteria > Actinomycetota > Acidimicrobiia > Acidimicrobiales > RAAP-2 > RAAP-2. Next base: position 27,365 of record DAIDKS010000032.1, on the reverse strand, counting down.
TTCTCCTCGACCGGTTCCTGGAGGACGCCATCGAGGTCGACGTCGACGCGGTGCGCGACCACGCGGGCGAGGTCTACGTCGCGGGCGTCATGGAGCACGTCGAGGAGGCCGGCGTCCACTCGGGCGACTCGGCGTGCGCCCTGCCGCCCCAGACCCTCAGCCCGACCGTGATCGAGACGATCGGCGTCGCCACGCGACGCATCGCCGACGTCCTCGGCGTGGTGGGACTCATCAACGTGCAGTACGCGGTGAAGGAGGGCGAGGTCTACGTCCTCGAGGCCAATCCCCGAGCCAGCCGCACGGTGCCCTTCGTCTCGAAGGCGACGGGGGTGCCCCTCGCCAAGGTGGCCGTCCGCCTCATGCTGGGTGCGACGCTCGCCGAGCTGCGCGCGCAGGGGCGGGTGCCCGCCGCGACACCCCATCCGCGTCACGTCAGCGTCAAAGAGGCGGTCCTGCCCTTCAATCGCTTCCCCGACGTCGACACCGTCCTCGGGCCGGAGATGCGCTCGACCGGCGAGGTGATGGGCATCGGGGAGACGTTCGGCATCGCCTTCGCGAAGTCGCAGCTGGCGGCGGGGACCCGACTGCCCGACGCGGGAACGGTCTTCCTCTCCCTCGCCGATCGCGACAAGTCGGGCGGGGTCGGGCTGGCGCGCCAGCTGACGGACCTCGGCTTCACACTGGTGGCGACCGCCGGGACCGCCGCTCACCTCGAGGCCGCGGGGGTCGCCGTCGCCGAGCGCGTCCACAAGGTGAGCGAAGGCGGCCGCGACGCCACGGGCCTGATCGCGAGTGGAGCGGTGCACCTGGTCATCAACACCCCCTCGGGTCGCGACGCCGCGGCCGACGGCGCGCGGATTCGCCACTCCGCCACGGTGAACGGCGTTCCGTGCCTGACCACGCTCGCCGCGGGCCTCGCCGCGGCGCGGGGGATCGCGGAGACGCGCGCCCACGGATGGCGGGTGGCGTCGCTACAGGAGCTCACGGGGTGAGCCGCCTGGCGACGACCGTCGGCGACGTGGTCCTGCCGTCGGCCGTCCTCACCGCCGCGGGCACCGCGGGCTTCGGCGACGAGTTGGCCGCCTACGGCGACCTCGCCGAGCTGGGGGCCGTCGTCACGAAGTCCGTGGCGGCCTTCCCCTGGCTGGGCAACCGGCCGCCTCGCGTCGCCAGTCAGGGTGTCGCCATGCTCAACTCGGTGGGACTGGCCGGTCCGGGCGTCGACGCCTGGCGACGGGAGGACCTTCCGGCGCTGCGTCGTCGCGGCGCGCGAGTCGTCGCCTCGATCTGGGGGCGCACCGTTGAGGAGTTCACGGCGGCGGCCCGCGGCCTCTGCGGAGCCGAGATCGTCGCCGTCGAGGTGAACGCGAGCTGTCCCAACATCGAGGATCGCCAGTCGATGTTCGCCCACTCGGCGGCCGCGACGGCCGCCGCCGTCGAGGCCGCCGCTGTCGCGGGCGTGCCCCGGTGGGTCAAGTTGAGCCCGAACACTCCCGACCTGGTGCCGATCGCGCGCGCCGCTCGTGAGGCCGGTGCCGAGGCGCTCGTGCTCGTCAACACGGTCCTCGGCATGGCGATCGACATCGAGGAGCGTCGCCCGGTGCTGGGTAACGGCGGCGGGGGAGTGAGCGGCGCCGCCATCCTGCCGGTCGCCCTGCGTGCGGTCTACGAGTGCCGCGACGCGATGCCCGACGTTCCGATCGTGGGCGTCGGCGGCGTTCGTACCGGGCGGGACGCCGTGGCCATGCTGATGGCCGGGGCGGACGCGGTGGAGGTGGGCACGGCGACCTTCGCCGACCCCCGAGCCCCGTGGCGGGTCGCGCGCGAGCTCGACCACTGGCTCGCTCGACACGGGGAGACGGTCGCCACCGTGAAGGGCGCGGCCCATGAGTGAGAGCTTCGCGGAGCGGCTGACCCGGGCCATCGAGGGCCTCGGACCCCTCTGCGTCGGCATCGATCCCAGTCCGACGCTCCTGCGTGACTGGGGGCGCGACGACGACGCCTCGGGCGTCGAGTACGTGGCGCGACGGGTCGTCGAGAGTGTGGTCGGCGTGGTCGCGGTCGTCAAACCCCAGGTGGCCTTCTTCGAGCGCTTCGGGTCGGCGGGGTACCTCGCGCTCGAGCGAGCGCTCGACGACGCGCGCAGTGGTGGCCTGATCACGATCGGCGACGCGAAGCGTGGTGACATCTCCACCAGTGCCGCCGCCTACGGCGACGCCTGGCTCGATGCGACGTCGCCTCTGCGGGTCGACGCCCTGACCGTCTCGCCCTACCTGGGGGTCGGAGCCCTCGGTCCGGTGGTAGAGCGCGCTCGTCTCTCGGGCCGCGGCGTCTTCGTGGTCGCGGGCTCCTCCAACGAAGAGGGTGTGACGCTGCAGTCGGCACGTACCGAGGACGGCCGATCCGTGGAGGCCCTGGTCGTCGACGAGGTGCGCACCCTCGGCGGGGATGCGGCTCGAGGAGCGGTGGGGGTGGTGATCGGGGCGACCCGCGAGCACCGAGGGGTGGACCTGCGCAACCTGCCCGGAGCCGTCCTCGTCCCGGGCGTCGGGGCCCAGGGGGCCAGCGTGGAGGACGCGGCCCGGGCCACACGGGGGGCGCGTCGAGCGTCGGTCCTGATCAGCGTGAGTCGGTCCGTCCTCGCGGCCGGCCCCGAGCGACGGGTCCTCGCGCGCGAGGCGGCGCGGTGGCGTGACGAGGCCGGCGCGATCCTGCTCTGACATACGGGCACGCGAGGCGTCTGAAGGATATTCTGAGGCCGTGACACCGGTACCGCCCAGCCTCTCCCAGGACCAGCGGGTCGCCGCGTCGCGCCTCGCTGTCGCCAACCGTCGCCGCCGTGCGGAAGTGAAGCGTCTGATCAAGACGGGTGAACTTTCTTTGGCCGACCTCTTCGAGTTGGCGGACCACGAGGAGTGCGTGGCCCAGATGCGGGCGTACGACTTGATCAGCGCGCTGCCGGCCATCGGCGAGGTGAAGGCGGAGCGCATCATGTCGCGGGCCCAGATCGCCAAGACGCGGCGGGTGCGGGGCCTTGGGCCCAAGCAACGCGCCGAACTCTTCCGCGCCCTTGTGCGCTGAGTCGCTGGTCGCGGTCCTGATCGGCCCCGGGGGGGTCGGCAAGGGGACGCTCGCGCAGCGACTGGTGGATCGCGATGCTCGCCTCTGGCTGAGCCGGAGTTGGACGACGCGTCCGCCGAGAGCGGGTGAGCATGGTGACGAGTACGTCTTCGTGGACCGCGACGCCTTCGAGCGCGCGATCGACGAGGGGCGCTTCCTCGAGTGGGCCCAGTTCCAGGGCAACCTCTACGGGACGCCCGTCCCGTCGGGGACGGCCGACGCCGACGTCCTCCTCGAGATCGAGACCCAGGGGGCGGCCCAGGTCCGGGCCCAACAGCCCGACGCGGTCATCTTCCTCATCGAGCCACCGTCGCCGGAGCACCTGGAGAGCCGTCTGCGGGGGCGTGGCGACTCGGACGACCACGTCACGCGCCGCCTGGCGAGTGCCCCCACCGAACTCAGCCACGGGCGGGACCTCGCCGACTTCGTGATCGTCAACGACGACGTGGAGCGGGCCGCCGACGAGATCATCTCTATACTGGAAGGGCTCCGACGGCATCGTCGAGCCGGGAAAGAGGACGGACACCATGGCTGAGCGCCCGACGCTGGTCGACCCCCCCATCGAGGCGTTGCTCGAGGACGTGGACGGGTCCCGCTTCACCCTGGTCGCCGTGGCCTCGATCCGCGCCCGCGAGATCAACGACTACTACAACGGCCTGGGAGCCGGTCACGGAACGGTGATCCCGCCCCAGGTGACCTCGTTGTCGAACAAGTCGCTGTCGCTCGCCATGGAGGAGCTCTACGAGAGCAAGTTGAGGTTCCACCGACCGACGGCCGAGGAGCTCGAGGCCGAGCGCGTCGCGCACGAGGAGGCGCAGGCGTCCGCGGACCCGGGCGCCAACCTCGAGAACTTCATCGATGCCCTCCGAGACGCCTGAGGAAGCGTCCGCCCGAGTCGTCCTCGGAGTCGCCGGGGGCATCGCGGCCTACAAGGCCGTCGAGGTGCTGCGGCGACTCAAGGAGAACGGCTTCTCGGTCACGCCCGTCCTCACGCGTGACGCCACCCGGTTCGTCGCGCCCCTGACCTTCACGGCCCTCGCGGGGGAGCCGGCTCGGGTCAGTCTCTACGACGACCCCTCGACGCCCATTCCCCACACGCGACTCGGCCAGTCGGCCGACGTGGTCGTGGTGGCACCGGCGACGGCGCACCTGATCGCTCGGCTCGCCGCCGGGCTCGCCGACGACCTCCTCACCGCGACGATCCTCGCGACGCGGGCGCCGGTCCTCCTGTGCCCGGCCATGCACACCGAGATGTGGGAGCAGCCATCGGTCCAGGAGAACCTCGCCACCCTGCGGCGACGGGGCGTCCTCGTCCTCGACCCCGACGACGGGCCGCTCGCGGGTGGCGACAGCGGACCCGGCCGACTGGCCGACCCCGCGACGATCACGGACCTCACGACGCGGATCGTGCGGGGCTACCGGGGCCCCTTGAGCGGCGTCCGCGTCCTGGTGAGCGCCGGGGGGACCCGCGAGGCGATCGACCCCGTGCGGGTCATCACCAATCGCTCCTCGGGTCGTCAGGGGCACGCGCTCGCGACGGTGGCGGCCCGCCTCGGTGCCGACGTCACCCTCGTGACGGCGAGCGATCTCGACGTGGCCCTCGACGTCGCCCGGCGGGTCCGGATCGTTCGGGTCGTCAGCGCCTCGGAGATGCGTCAGGCCGTGCTCGACCGGCTGGACGCGAGTGACGTCGTCATCATGGCGGCGGCCATCGCGGACTTCACGGTTCCCCGGGCCGAGCACAAGCTGAAGAAGGCCGACGGCGTTCCGCGTCTCGAGCTCACCCCGACCCCCGACGTCCTGTCCGAGATCCGCGAGCGTCGACGTCGCGACCAGATCGTCGTGGGATTCGCCGCGGAGTCCCGCGACGTGGTGTCCAACGCGACGGCGAAGCTCGAGCGCAAGGGAGTCGACCTCCTCGTCGTCAACGACGTCACGGTGCCCGGTGCGGGCTTCGAGGCGGAGACCAACGAGGTGACCCTCCTCAGTCCGACGGCGTCGGCGACCCACGTCGCCCGCCAGTCGAAGGAGGGGGTCGCCCTAGAGGTCTTGACTAGGGTGGCCGTGATGCGCGAGCGAGGAGATCGATGAGCGATCGGACGCTATTCACCTCGGAGTCGGTGACCGAGGGACACCCGGACAAGATGGCGGACCAGATCTCCGACGCCGTCCTCGACGCGATCCTGGTCCACGATCCCGAGGCCCGCGTGGCCTGCGAGACGCTCCTGACGACGGGCCTCTGCGTCGTCGCCGGAGAGATCACGACGACGACGGCGATCGACATCAGCGCCGTCGCGCGCAAGACGATCCTCGACATTGGCTACGACGACGCGCGCAAGGGACTCGACGGCAACAGCTGCGCCGTCCTGGTGTCACTCGGCCGTCAGAGCCCGGACATCGCCGGTGGCGTCGACGCTGCGCTCGAACTGCGCAGCGGCCAGGGTGGCGAGGACGTCCTGAACTCTCTCGGTGCCGGTGACCAGGGGATGATGTTCGGCTACGCCTGTGACGACAACGCCGACTACATGCCGGTTCCCATCTGGCTGGCTCACCGCCTCTCGATGCGCCTCAGCCAGGCGCGTCGATCGGGACTGGTCCCGTACCTGGGGCCCGACGGCAAGACCCAGGTGACGATCGCCTACGAGGGCGGGCGCCCCGTCGCCGTCGACACGGTCCTCGTCTCCACGCAGCACGACGAGGGCTACGCCCACGAGACCATCTACACGGACGTCGTGGAGCACGTGATCGCCCCCATGCTGCCGGCCGACCTCGACACGTCCTCGACGCGTTTCATCGTCAATCCGTCGGGCAAGTTCGTCATCGGTGGTCCCCACGCCGACGCGGGGCTCACCGGACGCAAGATCATCGTCGACACCTACGGCGGCATGGCCCGTCACGGTGGCGGGGCCTTCTCGGGCAAGGACCCGTCCAAGGTCGACCGCTCCGCCGCGTACGCGGCTCGCTGGGTGGCCAAGCACGTGGTCGCCGCGGGTGCGGCCCGGCGGTGCGAGATCCAGGTCGCCTACGCGATCGGGGTTGCCCGGCCCGTGTCGCTCCTCGTCGAGACCTTCGGGACCGAGCAGGTCGACCGGGCCCGCATCGAGCGCGCGATCGACGAGGTCTTCGACCTGCGGCCGGCCGCGATCATCCGGGACCTCGACCTCCAGCGGCCGATCTACCAGCGCACTGCCGCGTACGGGCACTTCGGTCGCGGGGACCAGGGCTTCACGTGGGAGCAGACCCCCCGCGTGGCGGACCTGCAACGGGAGCTCGGGCTCGAGGGGTGACCTCGCCACGTGCCGTGCGCGTGGTCACCGACGTGACCGCGCTCGACCGGGAGTTCGACTACCTCGTGCCCGAGGGGGTGGGGCCCCTTCGAGTCGGTGACCTCGTGAGGGTCGACCTCCATCATCGACGGGTCAGAGCCTGGGTCGTCGGGGAGGCGGAGCCCGGCGACGACCTCAAGCCGATCCTCGCCGGGCGGGGCCTCGGTCCCCCCGGGGACCTCGTCGAGCTGAGCCAGTGGGCGGCGCAGCGCTGGGCGAGCACGCGCGTGCGCTTCCTTCGCGCGGCGTCACCGTCGCGCATCGTGCGCGACCTCCCCGTCGTCCCGCCCGCGCCCGATCTACGGGGCCCGGTGACGAGGCTGCCGCCGGCGGGGGTCGTCGAGGTGGCGCCGACGACGGATCCCCTCGAGCTGGTGCTGGCCGCCTACCGGTCGACCCGACGACCGGGGGCGAGCCTGCTCGTGCTGGTGCCGACCGACGCCTGGGCGCAGCGGCTGAGGGGGCGACTCGAGCGTCGGGGCGTCCCCACGGCGTCCGGCGAGGAGTGGGAGCGGGCGCGGGCCGGCTGGCCGGTCGTGGTCGGGACGCGTGGCGCGGCCTTCGCCCCCATCGGCGATCTCGCCGGCGCGGTCGTGATCGACGCCGACGACGACGGCTACGTGTCGAGCGCCGCGCCGACCTGGAACGCGCTGGAGGTGGTGCGCGAGCGAGCTCGCCGGGCGGGGGCGTCGTGGTGGGCGACGGCGAGCGTCATGGACCCCGTCCTGGCCGCGGCCGCCACGTCGCGCGTCGACCGCCTGGCCGACGGATGGCCCCGAATCGAGGTCGTGGACCGGCGACGCGCCGACCCCCATGACGGCGTGCTCTCGCGCGCGGCCCTCGAGGCGGCGCACCGATCCCTCGCCGGGGACGAGCCGATCGCCGTCGCCGTGCTCCACCCCCGGCTCGGTCGGGGGCGGCTCCTCGCGTGCGCGACCTGCGGCGAGCTGCAGCGCTGTGCCGTCTGCGGGCTCGCCGAACGCGAGGTGGGCGCGTCGCTCCAGTGCGACGACGCGCACGAGCCCCGCGAGAAGTTCTGTCGGTCCTGTGGTGCGACCCGAGTGCGCGCGGTGCGCTCGGGCGTCACGACGCTGGTGCGTGACGTGAGTGCACAGCTGGGTCAGCCGGTGAGCGAGGTGACGTCCCAGACGCCGCTCGACGCGCCACTCGCGCGCGTCGTCGTGGGAACGGAGTCCCTGTGGGGCCGCGTCCGGCGTGCGGCCCTGGTGGTCGTCGCCGACTTCGACGAGTACCTGCTGGCGCCGCGGGCGACGGCCCGACGCGACGCCCTGCGAGCCCTCGCCCGGGCGGGTCGGCTCGTCGGTGGTCGCGCGGAGGGATGGGGGCGGATCATCGTGCAGACGCGGCGGGGCGACGACCCCGTGGTGGCGGCGGCGCAGCGGGGCGACCTCACCGCGGTGCGCGAGGAGGACGTCCAGGTCGCCCGCGACCTCGGTCTCGCCCCCTACGGCGCGACCGCGCTCCTCTACGGCGAGGGCGTCGCGGAGTTCGCGGCGGTCCTCGACACCTCTCGAGTGATCCTGCGGGGCGACGGGGTGCGTACCGAGGTGCACGCGTCGGACGTGGCGACGCTCGTGGCGGAGCTGCGCGCCCACCCCCGGCCCCCGGGACTGCGCGTCGCCGTCGAGTGACCCGGTAGCGTGGACGAGTGACCACCCTGCCGATCCGCGTCTACGGCGACCCCGTGCTGACCCAGGTCGCCCAGCCGGTCGAGGACATCGACGGCCGCGTCGCCGCGCTGGCCGAGACGATGATCGAGACCATGTACGAGGCTCCGGGCGTCGGGCTCGCGGCGAACCAGGTCGGCGTGCAGCGTCGGCTCTTCGTCTACGACAAGGGTGACGGCCCGGTGGTCGTCGTCAACCCGGTGATCGTCGAGACGGCGGGGGAGTGGACCTACGAGGAGGGGTGCCTCTCGGTGCCGGGGCTCAGTTGGGAGATCACCCGTCCGGACGCGGTCCACCTGCGCGGGTACGACCTCGACGGCCGTGAGATCGACATCGAGACCGACGAGTTCGAGGGGCGCATCTTCCAGCACGAGATGGATCACCTCGACGGCGTCCTGCTCGTGGAGCGCCTCGACGACGAACAGCGGCGCGCGGCGCGCAAGCTCCTACGCCAGCAGCGGATGCGCCTGGCTCCCGGCGACCCCGACGGGCTCGCTCGCCTGCTCGGAGAGTAGGTGCGCCTCGTCTTCCTGGGGACGCCCGACGCGGCCGTGCCCACCCTGCGGGCGCTCGTCGCCGCGGGCCACGAGGTGGTGGCGGTCGTCACCCGACCCGACCGACGTCGAGGACGAGGCGGCGCGCTCTCGCCGAGCCCGGTGGCCGTCGCGGCCCGAGAGCTCGGACTGCCCGTCCACCACCGCGTGAGCGACGTGGTCGACCTCGGGGCCCAGTGGGGCGTCGTCGTCGCCTACGGGGCCATCGTCCCGGCGGCGGTCCTGGAGCGGCTCCCCATGCTCAACGTCCACTTCTCGCTGCTGCCCCGCTGGCGGGGGGCGGCGCCCGTCGAGCGGGCCATCCTCGCCGGCGACGAGGAGACCGGGGTGTCGATCATGTCGCTCGAGCCGACCCTCGACACGGGACCCGTCCACGCTCGCGCGCGGACCACGGTGACCGGTAAGACCGCCGGCGAGCTGACCTCCGAGCTCGCCACGCTCGGGGCCGCGCTGATCGTGGAGGTCCTCGCCGACCCGCATCGTCTCGACGAGCCCGTCGCCCAGGTCGGCGCCGCCACCTACGCCGAGAAGGTGCAGCCCGACGAGTGGCGCGTGCGCGTCGACGACGGGGTCGCGCTGGCCGAACGGCGCGTGCGCCTGGAGCGGGCCTTCATCACCCTCCCCGGAACGCGACTGCGAATCGTGCGGGTCTCGCGCAGTGACGCGGGAGTCCCCGCGGGTCGCCTCGAGGCGCCGGACGGCCACCCGACGCTGGGATTCCCCGACGGCGCCCTGCGACTCGACGAGGTCCGCCCCGACGGCGGGCGCACGATGGTGGCCACCGCGTGGTGGCGGGGCTGGCGGGTCGGAGAGTGCGCCTGGGGGAGCGGTGACCTCCCTAATCTGGAGCCGTGAGCATCGACGCCGGACCGCCGGGGCAGCTGCGCATCGCCCCGTCGATTCTCTCGGCGGACTTCGGCAACCTGGCGGCAGCGGTACGTGGCGTCGACGCCGAGACCGACTGGCTCCACGTTGACGTCATGGACGGCCACTTCGTGCCGAACGTGACGATCGGGCCGCCGGTGGTGGCCTCGCTACGCCGCTACAGCGAACGATTCTTCGACTGTCACCTGATGATGGACAATCCCGGGCGCTACCTCGAGTCCTTCGCCCGCGCCGGTGCCGACGGCTGCACCGTTCACGTCGAGGTGGGCGACACCGCCGCGCTGATTCGCGAGGCCCGGTCCCAGGGGCTGCGCGTCGGCGTCGCCGCCAACCCCGACACACCCCTCGACGTGGTGACCCCGTTCCTCGGCGAGATCGACCTCCTCTTGCTGATGACCGTCTTCCCCGGATTCGGGGGGCAGTCCTTCATGGCCGACGTGCTCGAGAAGGTCCGTGCGGCGAGGGAGATCGTGGACGCCGAGGGGCTGCGGTGCGATATCGAGGTCGACGGTGGTATCGACGCGACCACCGCGCCCCGCGCGGTGGCGGCGGGTGCCAACGTGCTGGTGGCGGGCTCGGCCATCTTCGCTCGCCCGGACGCCCTCGCCGCCGCTCGAGCGCTGCGGGCCGCGGCGGTCGCCGCCCCATGACCGAGTGGGCGGGGCCGATGCGCCTCGCTCTCGACGCGGCGGGGCGCGCCCGACGTGACGCCCCGCCGAACCCGTGGGTCGGCGCCGTCGTGATCGACGCCGCTGGGGAGGTCGTGGGCGTGGGGGCAACGCGTCCGCCCGGTGGTGATCACGCGGAGGTCGTCGCCCTCGCCGCGGCCGGCGAGCGGGCGCGGGGTGGGACGATCGTCGTGACGCTCGAGCCGTGCGATCACGTCGGCCGCACCGGACCCTGTACCGAGGCGATCGTCGCGGCGGGGCTGCGGCGCGTGGTCGTCGGGATGGAGGATCCGGACGCGCGCGTCGCGGGGCGGGGCCTCGCCCGGCTTCGGGGCGCCGGGCTGGACGTGATCCTCGGCGAGGGGGCCGACGCCGTAGCCGAGCAGCTCGCGCCCTACCTCGTGCACCGGCGCACGGGCCGCCCGTACGTGGTCGCGAAGGTCGCGGCCACCCTCGACGGAGTGGTGGCCATGGCCGACGGGACCAGCCAGTGGATCACGGGCGAGGCGGCGCGAGCGGACGCGCACGAATTGCGGGCCGACTCGCAGGCCATCCTGGTCGGTGCCGGTACCGTGCGAGCCGACGATCCGGCCCTCACCGCCCGACTCCCCGACGGGGTCCGGGAGCCCCTGCGGGTGGTCCTGGGCCACGCCCCGGCGCAGGCCCGGGTGCGCCCGTGCCTCGAGGTGTCGGGGCCCCTCGAGCCGATCCTGGAGGACCTCGGGCGCCGGGGCGTGGTGCAGCTGCTCGTCGAGGGCGGCCCGCGCACCGTGAGCCAGTTCGTGGCGGCCGGACTCGTCGACCGCTTCGTGTGGTACGTGGCGCCGGCCTGGGCCGGCGGCGCGGGGACGCGGCCGGCCCTCGACGGGCTGTCGACGCCGACGATTCGCGACCTCGGACGGGGTCGGATCGTGGGGGTCCGCGCCGTCGGCGAAGATATACGCATCGACGTGGAGGTCTGATGGCGCTGTCAACGATTGAGGAGGCGGTTGCCGCCCTGCGAGCCGGCGGCATGGTCGTCGTCGTGGACGACGAGGATCGCGAAAACGAGGGCGACCTGGTGATGGCCGCCGAGGACGCGACGCCCGAGGCCATGGCCTTCTACCTGGAGTACACCTCGGGCGTCATCTGCGTCCCCCTAGAGCCGGCCCGGGCCGACGAGCTCGACCTACCGCTGATGGTGGTGGCCAACACCGAGGCCCAGCGCACCGCCTTCACCGTGAGCGTGGACTACCGCCACGGGACGACCACCGGGATCTCGGCGGGGGATCGCGCGGCGACGATTCGGTCGCTGATCGACCCGGCGACGCGGGCGACGGATCTCAACCGTCCGGGTCACATCTTCCCCCTCCGCTACCGGCCCGGCGGCGTACTGAAGCGAGCGGGGCACACCGAGGCGACGGTCGATCTCTGCCGTCTGGCGGGCAAGGCCCCGTCGGGAGTGCTCTGCGAGATCGTGAGCCGGGACAAGTCCGAGATGGCCCGACTGCCCGAGCTCGAGCGCTTCGCGGCCGACCACGGCCTGCCGATCATCACGATCGCGGACCTGATCCGCTACCGGCGCCAGCACGAGAAGCTCGTCCGTCGCGTCGCCGAGGCGACCCTGCCGACGGAGTTCGGGACCTTCCAGGCCATCGTCTTCGAGTCGATGCTCGACGGCGAACAGCACCTCGCGCTGGTCTGTGGTGACGTCGCCGGAGCTCGCGACATCCTCGTGCGGGTGCACTCGGAGTGCCTGACCGGGGACGTCCTCGGATCGCTGCGCTGCGACTGCGGACCCCAGCTCCAGACGGCGATGGCGGCCATCGCCGCGGAGGGGGTCGGAGTGATCGTCTACCTGCGCGGCCACGAGGGACGGGGCATCGGCCTCGGCCACAAGATCCGGGCCTACGCGCTACAGGAGGCGGGGCGCGACACGGTCGACGCCAACCTGGAACTGGGGTTGCCGGTCGACTCTCGAGAGTACGGGATCGGCGCCCAGATCCTCGTCGACCTGGGCGTCACGTCGATGCGGCTGATGACGAACAACCCGACGAAGTACGGCGGACTCGAGGGCTTCGGACTCGACATCACCGGTCGAGTGCCGATCGAGAGCCGGCCGACACCGTTCAACGTCGACTACCTGCGCACCAAGCGTGAGCGCATGGGACACCTGCTAGGAGGACTCGATGACCTCGACTGACGCAACGCGACTCGACCCCCACGACCTGGACCGGCTGGGGGCTCGAGCGGGCCGCCACCTTCCGGGTCGGACCGAGGGGCGGGGTCGACGGATCGCCATCGTGGCCGCCCGGTTCAATGGCGGCGTCACCGCCCGACTCCTCGACGGGACGCTCGACGCCCTGGAGGAGTCGGGTGTCGCGCGAGCCGACGTCACCCTCGCCTGGGTGCCGGGGGCGTTCGAGATCCCCCTCGCCGCCCAGGTGCTCGCCGGTGCCGGAGCCGACGCCGTCGTCGCACTCGGGGCGGTGATTCGCGGGGAGACCGGGCACTACGACTTCGTGGCGGGGGAGTGCGCGCGCGGGATCCAGGACGTCCAGCTCCGCACCGGGGTGCCGGTCGTCTTCGGCGTCCTCACGACCGACACCGTGGAGCAGGCGCTCGAGCGCTCCCTCCCGGACGAGTCGAACAAGGGCCGCGAGGCGGCGCTGACGGCGCTCGAGATGGTCGGGCTGATCCGCGAGGTTCGGTGAGGCTCAGTCGCTCGGGTGGCTGACGTGGACGAAGACCCGCTGCGCCTCGGCGAGCGCCTGCCGATAGAGGGCGAGGTGCTCCCCCAGGCGATCGTCGCCCGCGGCGATCACGGCTCCGGCGGCGTCGATGGCCAGGCGGGCCGACGTCAGGTCGGGCGGCTCGGCCGCCAGGTGGGCGGCCGCCACGCGCAGCAACTGGAGGATGTTGGCGGCGAGCAGGTCCGCCACGGGGGTCTCCCGCAGGGCGGTCCACTCCTCGTCGGAGTGCGGGGTCGGGTCCACGGCCTCACGCTAGCCATCGCCGGCGACGTCGTCTGCTAGGCTGCTACGACATTCCAGCAAGCGGGGCCGCGACGTCGGCTCCCACCTGTCGATGTGAAGTCGCCGGGTCCCGAGTCCACCTCGCTTGCGGGGCGGCGCGAGCGCGCCGCGGAGAGCAAGGAGTTGGGTTATCGCCACAGTGCCTGGAGACCACCGCGTTAACGAGCGCATCCGTGTGGACACCGTTCGCCTCATCGACAATGAGGGCGCCCAGCGTGGCGTGGTGTCGACTCGCGAGGCGCTCGCACTGGCGCGGAGCATGGACCTCGACCTCGTCGAGATCGCCCCGACGGCTGCCCCGCCCGTGTGCCGCATCATGGACTACGGGAAGTTCAAGTTCGACGAGGCGCAGAAGGCGAAGGAGTCGCGCCGCAAGGCGACGAACGTGGGGATCAAGGAGATGAAGTACCGGCCCAAGATCGGCGCCGGCGACTTCGACACCAAGACCCGCATGGTCGAGAAGTTCCTGAGCGACGGTCACAAGGTGAAGATCACCATCATGTTCCGCGGACGCGAGTCGGCCCACCCCGAGCTGGGGCGCAAGATCCTGGACCGGATCGTCGAGAAGCTGGGCGATCTGGCCCGGGTCGAGACGGCAGCCAAGCTCGACGGGCGCAACATGACGATGGTGCTCGGTCCCGAGCGCAAGGCGCGGGCGAAGAGCGAGACCACGACGGTGACGGACGAGACGACGACCCCCGAGACGGCCACCCCCGAGACGACGACACAGGAGAGCTGAGATGCCGAAGATGAAGACCGACAGTGGTGCGAAGAAGCGCGTGAAGATCACGGGCACCGGACGGCTGCGCCGCCGCAAGGCCTTTCGCGGCCACTTGATGGAGGCGAAGACGTCCGAGCGGGCGCGTCGCCTCGGTCGCGAGGCGGACTTCGCCCCGGGCGTGGAGAAGCGCGTCAAGCGGATGCTGGGACTCTAGGGATCGGGTGAGGAGAACGACATGGCACGAGTGAAGCGTGGCGTCAACGCCAAGAAGCACCACAAGGCAATCCTGGAAGCCGCCAAGGGCTACTACGGTGACCGCAGCCGCACGTTCCGTGCGGCGAACCAGGCCGTCCAGCACTCCGGCGTCTACGCGTTCCGCGACCGCCGGGCACGCAAGGGTGAGTTCCGCAAGCTCTGGATCCAGCGCATTAACGCGGCGACTCGGATGCACGGCGTCAGCTACAGCAAGTTCATCGCGGGCCTCAACGCCGCCGGCATCGAGGTCGACCGACGAGTGCTGGCGGAACTCGCCGTCAGCGACCCCGCCGCGTTCGGCGTCCTGGTCGCCCAGGCGTCTGCCGCCCTGGCCAAGTAGGCACTCTGATCGAGCCGCTCGGCGCCTCCCACCAGCGGGTCCGGCGACTGCGTCGGTTGGTCGCGAAGCGGACGCTGCGCTGGAGCGAGGGCGTCTGCGTCGCCGAGGGTCCGGACCTGGTGTCCGCGGCCCTCGACGCGGGGCGAGAGATCGAGGCCGTCTTCGTGGACCGTGAGGCGGTGACGTCGCTCGAGGTCGCGGACCTCGTGGGTCGGGCCGAGGCGGTCGGAGTGCGGGTCTTCGGACTCGACGCGACGACCCTCGCGCGCGTCGCCGACGCGCAGACCCCCCAGCCGATCCTGGCGGCGGTGCGCTTCGCGCCGCCGCGGGTGACGGCCGTCGACTGGTCGGGACTCGTCCTGGTGCTGCACGACGTGCGCGATCCGGGCAACGCGGGCACGATCATTCGCTCGGCGGAGGCGGCGGGCGCACGGGCCGTGGTCGTCACCGGCCAGAGCGTCGACCCGTTCAATCCCAAGTCATTGCGGGCCTCGGCCGGGGCGACGTTTCGCCTGCCCGTCGTGGTCGGAGGAGTGGGCGAGGTCCTCGACGTCGCTCGAGCGGCCGGGTCGCGCGTCTGGGCGACCATCGTCCGAGGGGGCGACGATGCCCTGACGACCGATCTGCGTGGCCCCACCACCGTCGTCATCGGCAACGAGGCCACGGGGCTCGACGCGGCGACGGTGGAGCGCTGCGACGGGACGCTCACCCTGCCGATGGCACCCGCGACGGAGTCGCTCAACGCGGGCGTGGCGGCGTCACTCGTCGCCTTCGTCGCGTTCTGGCAGGCCACCGGGCGAATCGCGGTACCCGACTCGCATAGCCTGGAGGAACGATGACGGGACCCCTCGAGAACCTCGACGCCGTGGTGGAGGAGCTGCTCGATCAGCTCGCCGCGTTCACGTCGGTGGAGGAGCTCGACGCTCACGAGCCGGTGCTCGCGGGTCGGCGATCGCCACTGGCCGCCCTGCAGAAGTCGCTCGGAGGGCTCGACCCCGAGGCTCGACGCGACGCGGGTGCACGCCTCCAGGCGGCCCGGACGCGCGTGGAGGCGGCCGTCGAGGGCCATCGTCGCCGCCTGGCGGCCGCGGAGCGGGAACGGCGCCTCGAGGCCGACCGCCTCGACCTCGGCGACGTGGTGGCGGGCGCCGTGCCCGACACGCTGCGCGCCGGACATCCGGGCCTCGTGGCTCGGACCCAGGCCGAGCTCGAAGACGTCTTCGTCGCCATGGGCTTCCGGGTCGCCGAGGGGCCGGAGGTCGAGTCGGACTGGTACAACTTCGAGGCGTTGAACATCCCGCCGGCCCACCCGGCGCGGGGCATGTGGGACACCTTCTACGTCGACCTCGGCGAGCCGGAGACGGTGGTGCTCCGCACTCACACCTCTCCGACCCAGGTCCACCTGATGGAGGCGGCCGTCCGTGACGGGAGCCTGCCGATCCACTCGGTGATGCCCGGCCGCTGCTACCGGCGCGACACGCCCGACGCTCGCCACCTCGCCGCCTTCCACCAGGTCGAGGGACTGGTCGTCGACCGCGGCATCACGTTCGCGGACCTCGCGGGCGTGATCGAGACGTTCACCCGCGCCTACTTCGGCACGGACGTGGACACGCGTCTGCGCCCCTCCTACTTCCCCTTCACGGAACCGTCCGCCGAGTTCGAGATCACGTGCCAGATCTGCCGTGGGGCGGGGTGTCGGACCTGTTCTCACACGGGGTGGATCGAGCTCGGTGGGTGCGGGATGCTGGACCCGGCCGTCCTCGAGGCCGTGGGCATCGACCCCGACGAGTGGAGTGGCTTCGCCTTCGGGTTCGGGATCGACCGCTGTGCCCAGATGCGACACGAGATCGCCGACATGCGCGCCCTGACCGAGAACGACGCGCGGTTCCTGGAGCAGTTCTCGTGAGGGCGCCGCTCAGCTGGCTGCGCGAGTTCGTCGATCTCCCCGACGACGTCGGCGTCGTGCGCGACGCCCTCGACGACCTCGGGCTCGTGGTCGAGGGCCTCGACCACGTCGGCGAGGGCCTCGACCACGTGGTCGTCGTCGAGGTGCGCGAGATCCACCCCATCGAGGGGGCCGACAAGATCCGCCGCGTCCTGGTCGACGCGGGAGGCGACGAGCCGGTCGAAGTCGTCTGCGGCGCCTGGAACTTCGAGGTGGGCGACCGGGTGCCGCTGGCGCGGGTGGGAGCGGTCCTGCCCGGCGGGTTCGAGATCGCCCGTCGATCGATGCGCGGCGTGACGAGCAACGGGATGCTGTGCTCCTCGAGTGAGCTCGGCCTGAGTGGCGACCACCGGGGCCTCATGGTCCTCGACCCCGAACGGGCGACCACCCCGGGCGAGGAACTGCGCGACGCGCTGGGCCTCGCGCCGGACACCGTCTTCGATCTCTCGGTAGGCGCCAATCGACCGGACGCCTGGTCGATCCGGGGCGTCGCCCGGGACCTGGCGATCCGCTTCGAGCGTCCGCTGCGTGACGTGACCCGGCGGACCCCGTCCGCCGGCGAGCCGACGAGTGTCCTCGCGGCGGCGGTGATCGAGGCTCCGGAGCTCTGCGGGCGCCTCACCGTCTCGGTCCTGCGGGGCGTGCGCGTCGGGCCGTCGCCCGCGTGGATCGCGCGACGCCTCGAGCTCGCGGGCATGCGGCCGATCTCGAACGTGGTCGACGCGTCGAACATGGTGATGCTCGAACTCGGCCAGCCGACACACCCCTACGACCTCGATCGCGTCGCGGGTGCGACGTTGCGCGTGCGCCGGGCTCGCCCCGGCGAGACGCTCGAGACCCTCGACGGAGTGGTGCGGACGCTGGCGCAGCCGGGGCGGGGTCTCGGCGACACGGGAGAGGACGTGGTCATCGCCGACGGCGAGGATCGGGTGATCGGGCTCGCGGGGATCATGGGCGGCGCCGACACCGAGATCAACGACGCGACGACGACGGTACTGCTCGAGGCCGCCCACTTCGATCCCATGACGATCGCGCGTTCGGTGAAGCGCCACGGCCTGCGTAGCGAGGCCTCGACGCGCTTCGAGCGGGGTGTCGATCCCGAGCGGGCGCTCGAGGCCGTCGGGCGCTTCGTGGCCCTCCTGGCGGAGAGCTGTCCGGACCTCGAGTGGGCCGCCGCGCCCCTCGACGTGCGCGGTGAGGTGACCCCCCCCTCGCGGGTCGTCTTGCGACCGGGCGAGGTGACTCGTCAGCTGGGGACCGAGATCGACGACGACGTCGCTCGCCGACTGCTCGAGGGCCTCGGATTCGCGACCGAGACCGTCGAGGACGGGATCGCCGTCACGGCTCCCGCGTCGCGACCGGACGTGCGTACGGGCGCCGCGGGTCGCGCCGACGTGGTCGAGGAGGTAGCCCGTCTCTACGGCTACCGCCGACTGGCGCGTCGCACCCCGTCGTGGCCGACCCCGGGAGGGATGACCGAACGTCAGGTGCTGCGTCGCCGCGTGCGCGACGCGCTCGTCGGTCGGGGGGTCCTCGAGGCCTGGACGGCGACGCTCGTCAGTGAGTCCCACGTTCGCCGAACCCATCCCGACGCGCGGCTGATACGGGTGACGAACCCGCTCGCCGAGGACGAGGCCGTCCTGCGCACGTCGTTGATCCCCGGCCTCCTCGACGCCTGGGCTCGCAACGTGGCGCGCGGGACGGGCGACGTCCGACTGGCGGAGTTGGGCGTCGTCTTCACGCACCCCGACGACGCCCCGGGTCGGACGACGCGGGGCGGCGAGGGCGGTCTCGCCACGCTGGCCCTTCCGCGCGAGACGGAGCACCTGACGGTGGTCCTCGGCCAACGGGGGGACGACGCGCGCACGGCGGTGGCGCTGTGGCGGGTGCTCGCGGATCGACTGCGACTCGAGGACGTGGTGGTGCGCGCGGCGGTGCCCCCCGTGGGCTGGCACCCGACGCGCAGTGCCGATCTCGTCGATCGCGCGAGCGGCGCTCTCGTTGGACGGGTCGGGGAGGCCGACCCGGACGTGGTCACGCCGCTCCTCGGACCCGCACCGGCCTCGAGGGTGGGTCTCCTCGAGATCGACGTCGACGTGCTCAGCGATCCCGTGCGCACCCGGCGACGCCCGGATGGAGTGGTCGTACCGAGTCGATTCCCCAGTGCCTCGATCGACCTGGCCTTCGTGACGCCCGACGGGGTGCCCGCGGCCGACGTGGCCCACGCCTTGCGGGGAGCCAGTGACGTGGTGGAGCGAGTCGAGCTGTTCGACGTGTACCGGGGTGTGGGCATCGCCTCGGGTGAGCGCAGCCTGGCCTACGGCGTCCGACTGAGCGCACCGGACCGCACGCTGAGCGAGGGTGACGTCACTCGCGCCCGCGAGGCCCTGATCGCGGCGGGGGAGCGACTCGGAGCACGGCTGAGGTGAGCGTGGACGTCGAGTTCGTCGCCCCACCGTCGGACGACTCACGTCAGTTCGATCTCACTCGGCCCGTGCGCCTCGCGGACACCGGGCCCGATGGGCGGATGAGGCCGGACGCCGTCGCGCGACTCCTCCAGGACGTTGCGACCGACGACTGGGCCGCGACCGGCGTGGTCGCGGAGGAGACGTGGCTGGTTCGACGGACGGCGCTGCGCCTCGCCGTCCGGGGCCGCTGGCCCGAGCTCGGTGAGCGCGTGACCGCGACCACCTGGTGCGGGGGGTCGGGACCCGCGTGGGCCGAACGTCGAACCGATCTCGCGATCGGGGGCGTCACCGTGATCGAGACGGTCGCCCTATGGGTCCCCGTCGGACGCACCGGCATGCCGGTGCGCATCGGCCAGGACTTCCTCGCCGCCTACGGTCCGTCCGCGCGCCGCCGGGTGAGCGGGCGCGCCCCGACCGACCCGGTCGATCCCGACGCGGTGCGCTCGCCCTGGCGGGTCCGCCGCAGCGACCTCGACGTCGTCGGCCACGCCAACAACGCGGCGTTGTGGTCGCCCCTGTCGGAGGTCGTGGAGGGCAGCCTGCGGTTCGCGCAGGTCACCTACGTCGGCAGCGTCGAGGCGGGCGACGATCTCGAGCTCGCGGTCAGCGCTGACCGATGGTGGCTAGTCGCTGCCGACGGGGTTCGCGTCGCTGGCTGGTACCAACTCGAGGCGGGGTCGGGATCCGCCCGTCGCGAGGACGCTGCCAGCGAGCACGAGGGGGAATCCCAGGAGAATGCCCACCGTTAGGGGCTCGCGCAGGAAGGCGATGCCCAGCACCACCGCGATCGCCGTGTTGACGTAGGTCACGACGACCGAGCGGGTCGAGCCGACCTCCTTCACCAGGGCGAAGAAGGTGAGGAAGGCGCCCGCGGTGCAGACGAGGGAGAGGACGGCCATGGAGGACCACGTCTCACTGCTCACGTGACGGGGCCAGTGGGTGACGCTCCAGGGGACCCAGGCGAGGGCCATGGTTCCGGTGGCTGCCGCGACGACCGCGACGCCCGGAACGTGAGTGAGGCGGGTCGCGAGGATGATCGGCCCGAGGGTGTAGCCGACGCACACCGCCAGCATGAGGGCGATCCAGGCGAGGGCCCCACCACCGATGGCGACGCCGACCAGCAGGGCGACGCCGAGGGCCCCCACACCGAGACCGATCAGCCGGCGACCGCCCACGACCTCCCCGGAACGGCGGAGTCGCTGGACCACGACGCTGAAGAGCGGGACGGAGGCGATCAGCAGACTGGTCAGGGAGCTGGTGATGTGTCGCTCGCTCTGGGACATCAGGTACCACGGCACGCCGAACTCGACGACGGCGAAGACGATGATCCAGCCGATGTTGCGGCGAATGTCGTTCCAGTAGCCGCGCGCGA
Source organism: Acidimicrobiaceae bacterium (assembly GCA_027449885.1). Classification (GTDB taxonomy): domain Bacteria; phylum Actinomycetota; class Acidimicrobiia; order Acidimicrobiales; family RAAP-2; genus RAAP-2. Next base: position 7,009 of record DAIDKS010000032.1, on the reverse strand, counting down.
GAGCGAGGGGCAGCAGAAGCGCCGCGGCCGGCGCGGTGCGTCCGAAGACGAGGACACCCGGGTCGATCTGGCGAACGGCGATCCTGATCAGGAGGTAGGGAATGCCCCAGATGATCGACATCGCGAGGAAGAGGGTCCAGCCACGCCGCGACATCCCCCCAGCGTAGCGGGCGCCCCTACTTGCGATTTTGTGAGCCACTATGCATAAAATGGCGCATGCGCATCGCCGTCGTCGGAGCCAGCGGGTACGCGGGAAGCGAGGTCCTGCGCCTCGCTCTGGGCCACCCGCACGCCGAGGTCGTGGTGGCGACGGGGGCGTCGACGGCGGGGCGACGCATCCGCGACCACGTGCCGGCCCTGGCGGCCCTCGTCGGGGAGCGGACGTTCGCGCCGACCGCCGAGGTCCTCGAGGCCGACGTCGACGTCGCCTTCGTCGCGCTGCCTCACGGGCAGAGCCAGCACGTCGTCCCCGAGCTGCTCGAGCGTGGCGTGCGGGTCCTGGACCTCGGTGCCGACTTCCGTCTGCGTGACGCGGACACCTACGAGCGCTGGTACGGACACCCCCACGAGCGGCCCGAGCTCCTGGGGTCTGCCGTCTACGGCCTGGTCGAGCGCCACCGCGACGAGTTGCCGGGGGCGCGCCTGGTCGCGGTGCCCGGCTGCTACCCCACGGCGACGTCGCTCGCGCTCGGCCCCTTCCTCGACGCGGGGGCCGTCGAGCGCGCCGGGATGGTGGTGAACGCCCTGAGCGGGGCTTCCGGAGCCGGACGATCGCCGAGCGATCGGCTGCACTTCCCGCGTCTCGCGGCGAACGCGGAGACCTACGGGCTGATCACGCACCGTCACACGCCGGAGATGGAGCAAGAGATCGGGGGGTCGCTGCTCTTCACCCCGCACCTCGTTCCCGTGAGTCGCGGAATGCTGGTGAGCGCCTACGCGCGAGCGCGCGAGGGGATGACGACGGACGTGGCGCTCGGCATCCTGCGCGACCGCTACGCGGACGAGCCGTTCGTCGTCGTGGTCGAGGAACCGCCGACGATGAAGGACCCGGTCGGCAGCAATCTCTGTTTCGTGAGCGCTCGGGTCGACCCCCGTACGGGGTGGCTCCTCGCCATGAGCTCCATCGACAACCTGCTGAAGGGTGCGGCCGGACAGGCGATCCAGGCGTGGAACGTCGCGGAAGGGTGGGGGGAGACCCTCGGCCTGCCGCTCACGGGGGTGACCCCGTGAGCCTCGTCGTGAAGCTGGGCGGTCACGCGATCGACGACGTGGGCCCGGGGTCCCCCGTGCTGAGCGATCTCGCGAGCGACCTCGGCGACCTCGACGGACCGGTGGCGGTCGTCCACGGTGGGGGCCCTCAGATCGCGGGGTTGCTCCACCGACTCGGTCTCGAGAGTCGATTCGTCGAGGGTCTTCGCGTCACCGATCCACCGACGATGGACGTGGTGGCGATGGCCCTCGGGTGGGTGAACGTGGGCATCGTCGCGGCGCTGCAGCACCGGGGTCTCGACGCCGTGGGCGTCACGGGTCCCGATGGGGGGATCGTGCGGGGGGTCGTGGCGGGAGGCGAGCTGGGCCGCGTGGCGCTCGTCCCGCAGATCGACGCGGGCCTCATTCGGGACCTGTGGGCGGCCGACCGCGTACCGGTCGTCAGCTCGATCGGACTCGCCCCGGACGGGGGACTGGTCAACTGCAACGCGGACTCCGTCGCCGGGGCCCTCGCGGCGGCTCTCGGAGCCGACCAGCTGATCCTCCTGAGCGACGTGGACCAGATCCGCCAGGATCCCGACGACCCGTCGACGGCCATCGAGCGAGTGAGCGCGGCGGAGCTCGAGGCGATGCTCGAGAGCGGGGCAGTGCGCGACGGCATGCGGCCCAAGGCCCGGGCCGCGCTCGACGCCCTCGCCGGGGGTGCGCGTCGCGTGATCGTCGCAAGTGGGACGCGCCGCTACGCGTTGAGCGGCGTCGTGGCCCGCACGGTGCCGGTGACGGAGGTGGTGGCGTGAGGCGTCACGTGACGACCATTGAGGAGATCGGCCGGACGGGGCTACTCGAGGTCTGTCGACTCGCGCGCGACGCGGATGGGGTGTCGCTCGCCGGCGAGGGCGTCGCCCTCGTCTTCGAGCGTCCGAGCCTGCGAACCCGGGCCTCGTCGTCGGTCGCCGTCACCGACTTGGGGGGGCACCCCACCTTCTTCACGGGTGATGAGATCGGGATCGACTCGCGGGAGTCCGCGGAGGACGTCGCCCGGACGATCGCGGCGTACTTCCCCATCGCCGCGTTGCGGGTGCGCGACCACGGGGTCCTGACCCGGATGAGGGAGGCGACGGGAGACCGACTGTCCGTGATCAACCTCCTCTCCAACGAGGCCCACCCGACGCAGGCGATCGCCGATCTGCTGACGCTGGCCGATCACTTCAGTGGCGGGGCGGTCGAGGGGCTCCGGGGGCTCGAGGTCGCGTACGTGGGCGACGCGACGAACGTCGCCCGTTCGCTCTGCGTCGCGTTGCGTCTCGTCGGAGCTCGAGTCCGGGTTGCCAGCCCCGAGCGCTACCGACTAGCGCGGGGACGGGTCGAGGATCCGGGCCGCGTGGCGAGTGGGAGCTTGGTCGAGGTGGACGACGTGGGGGCCGGAGTCCGCGGAGCGGACGCCGTGTACACGGACGCGTGGGTCTCCATGGGGGCCGAAGCCGAAGCCGAACAGCGACGCCGAGACCTGCGTCAGTATCGCGTGACCCCCGATCTCCTCGACCTGGCGGGGACCGGGGCGGTCTTCCTTCACTGCCTTCCGGCGCATCGTGGTGACGAGGTCGTCGACGCGGTCCTCGACGGCCCGCGGTCGTTGATCTGGGAGCAGGCCGCTCATCGGCGTAGCGCGATGCGCGGCGCCCTGGCCTGGGTGAGAGGGGCAGCATGACCAAGACGCAACGTCAGCACCGCATCAGCGAGCTGATCGATCGAGAGGTGATCTCGACGGCAGCGCAGATCGTGACGCGTCTCCAGGCGGAGGGCATCAGCGCGACCCAGGCGACCGTGACGCGTGACCTGCACGAGCTCGGCGCCATCAAGGTGCGCGACGAACACGGCTCTCGGCGCATCGTCACGCCCATGACGCCCAAGGTGAGTTCCCCGCCACGGGAGCACCTGCGGCGCATGATGGGCGAATGGGTCGTCTCGGTGGAGAGCTCGGGCAACCTGGTCGTCCTGCGCACCCCACCCGGGTGTGCGCACGTGGTGGCGTCGGCCCTGGATCGGAGCAACCTGGAGGGAGTTCTAGGTAGCGTCGCGGGTGACGACACGCTACTGGTCATCGCCCGCGACGGACACGGTGGCGAGCCACTCGCCGAGGAGTTCCGGTCGCTGGCCGGACTGGATTGAGAGAAGGAGTTGGAGATGGCGCAACGGGTGGTGCTGGCCTACAGCGGAGGACTCGACACGTCGGTGGCGATTCGCTGGATGATGGAGGAGTGGGGCGTCGAGGTCGCCTGCGTGCTGGTCGACGTCGGCCAGGATCCCGACAGCTCGGAGAGCCTGGACGCCATCCGGGGACGCGCGCTCGCCGCGGGAGCCAGCGAGTGCGTCATCGTGGACGCGCGCGACGAGATGGCCGAGCAGTTTTGCGCCCGCGCGATCACGGCGAACGCCCGCTACGAGGGGAAGTACCCCTTGGTGTCGGCCCTCTCCCGTCCGGTCATCGTGCGTCACCTCGTCGATCAGGCGCGCCGGCTCGGAGCCACCGCGGTGGCTCACGGATGCACGGGTAAGGGCAACGACCAAGTTCGCTTCGAGGTGGGAACCCACGCTCTCGCCCCCGATCTCGAGGTCCTGGCGCCAGCCCGCAACTGGGGAATGACGCGGGCCGACTCGGTCGACTACGCGCAGAAGTGGGACATCCCGATTCGAGCGTCGAAGGAGAAGATCTACTCGATCGACGAGAACCTGTGGGGCCGGGCGATCGAGTGTGGCGACATCGAGGACCCGTGGGCGGCGCCCCCGGAGGAGCCCTACACGCTGACACGGGTCACCGCGACCGAGCCGGTCGAGGTGACGGTCTCGTTCCACGAGGGACTGCCGGTCGCTCTCGACGGCGTGTCGATGTCCCTCGCCGACCTGATCCGCACCCTCAACCACCGGGCCGGGGCGACGGGTTTCGGGCGGATCGACATGGTCGAGAACCGACGCGTGGGAATCAAGAGCCGGGAGGTCTACGAGGCTCCCGCCGCGCTCGCCCTGATCGCCGCCCACGCGGACCTCGAAGACCTCAACCTCGAGCGGGACGTCCACCACGAGAAGGCCCGGCTCGAGGGGAGGTGGGCGGAGCTCGTCTACGACGGCATGTGGTTCTCTCCACTGAAGGAGGCCCTCGACGCCTTCATCGCCGAGACGCAGCGCTTCATCACCGGTGACGTGCGTCTGCGCTTCGACCCTCCCGGCCTCATGCGAGTGGTGGGTCGGCGCAGTCCGGTGGCCCTCTACGACCACGGTCTCGCCACCTACGACGCGGCCGACACGTTCCGTCACGCCGATTCGGAGGGATACGTCAGGATCTACGGGCTCGGAGTTCGAACCTGGGCGGCGCGCCAGGGGGCGCGGCACGCCCAGCCGGGGTCGTGACACTCTGGCACGGTCGCTTCAGCGAGTCCATGTCGGAGTCGCTGTGGCGGCTCTCGGAGAGCTACTCGTTCGACCACCTGCTGTACCGCTACGACATCACGGGCTCCCGCGCTCACGTGCGCGGACTGGTGGCGGCGGGACTCCTCGACGACGACGAGGGGGAGCAGATCCTCCTCGCCCTCGATCAGGTCGAGGAGGAGTTCGATCGGGGCCTCTTCACGCGTCAGCCCACCGACGAGGACGTGCACATGGCGATCGAGCGACGGGTCACCGAGATCGCGGGCGCCGTCGGAGCGAAGCTGCACACCGGTCGTAGTCGCAACGACCAGGTGGCCACGACGGTGCGGCTCTTCACGCGGGACGCCCTCACGGATCTCGCGAGCCGCACGCTCGATCTGGCGACCACCCTCGTGGCGACCGCGGAGCGTTTCCCCGGGGCCTACCTGCCGGGCTACACGCATTTTCAGAGAGCCCAGCCGGTCCTACTCGCGCATCACCTCGGAGCCCACGCGTGGTCGTTGGCGCGTGACGTCGATCGCCTCATCGCGACGCGCGAACGGGCGTCCGTGTCGCCCCTCGGCGCCGGGGCCATCGCCGGGAGCTCGCTGCCGCTCGACCCCGCGTTCACCGCGAGAGAGCTGGGATTCGCACGCCCCTTCGAGAACTCCATGGATGCGGTGAGCGACCGAGACTTCATCGCGGAGACGCTCTTCGACATCGCCCTCCTCGGCACCCATCTGTCGCGCATGGGTGAGGAGCTCGTCCTCTGGACGACCGCCGAGTTCGGCTTCGCGGCCCTCGGCGATGCCTACACCACGGGGTCGTCGATGCTGCCCCAGAAGAAGAACAGCGACGTGGCCGAGCTGGCGCGCGGCAAGGCGGGTCGATTCATCGGCAACCTGACCACCTTGCTCGTGGTGCTGAAGGGCCTGCCCCTCACGTACAACCGCGACCTCCAGGAGGACAAGGAGCCCCTCTTCGACTCGGTCGAGCAGGCGATGACCGTGCTCGACGCCCTACGCGGGGCCTACCGGTCGCTCGAGTTTCGTGTCGATGTGGCCCGCGAGGCGGCCGACGATGCCTCCCTCGCGGCGATCGATGTGGCCGAAGAGCTGGTGCGTCGCGGGGTCCCGTTCCGCCGGGCGCACGAGCTGGTGGGGGAGGCCGTGGGCGAGTCGATGCGCTCAGGCCGTCCGTTCCTCGAGGTGCTGAGTGGGCGCGCGGAGCTCGCCGACGCGGCCGAGGTCGTGCGCGACGGCAGCGCCCTGGAACGTCGCCGATCGCCGGGCGCGAGTGGCCCACTGGCGCAACCGGCTCAGGGTGCCGCCTGGTCGAGCCGCGTGGCGGAACTCCGGGCGCGGCTCACGGCGGGTGAGGCGTGAACGTCGGGCACCCCAATCCGCTTCATCCGAACGGCGTGCGCGTGCGAGACGCCCTACGCGCGGCGGGTAGCGCCGCGGAGATCGTTGCGACGGGCGAGCCGTCTCCTACGGCCGCGGCGGCGGCCGCCCAGCTCGACGTCGAGGTGGGGCAGATCGCCAACTCGCTCGTCTTTGACGCGGACGGGGAGCCCGTCCTGATCCTCACGTCGGGTGCGCACCGCGTCGACACGGATCACGTGGCGCGGATGATCGGAGCACAGTCTCTGCAACGGGCGACCGCGACGTTCGTACGTGACGCGACGGGCCAACCCATCGGGGGCGTCGCCCCATTGGGACATCCTCGTCCGGTACGGACCTACATCGACGTGGCGCTCGAGCGATGGCCCGTTGTGTGGGCCGCCGGGGGCCATCCGCACTACGTGTTCGCCACGACCTTCGACGAACTGGTGCGTGTGACGGGTGCCCACGTACTCTCCGTCGTCGCGACGGACGAGAAGTGATCCACGAGTGACACTCACCCTCGCGGGTGGTGCTATAGTGTTCTTCCCGCCGCAGAACGGCTCGAAGCGTGACTTGCACGTGACGAGGTGGTGCTGCTAGGGTGAAAGTCCCTGCTCAGGGTGACCCGAGCAGGCCGGCTTCGGCCGGAAACAGGTGTATCGCACCTCCGACTTCGGTCGTGTGTGATGTCGCTCCTTGAAAACGGAAGAACGAGAGCCAAAAGCCAGTACGGGCGATGCGGTCGGGCCTAACCGATCTCGTCGTTCGATACAAGAAGTATGCAACGACACCTCACCCCGTGAGGACGTTGCAGTCGAATGGGATTAGAGCAGACCATTCGGCTCTCTGATTTGTCGGGGTAACCCGAGAAGTCTTGATGGAGAGTTTGATTCTGGCTCAGAATGAACGCTGGCGGCGTGCTTAATACATGCAAGTCGAACGGAATCCAAGGAGCTTGCTCCGAAAGATTTAGTGGCGAACGGGTGAGTATCACGTGAGCAACCTGCCCCAAA
>DAIDKS010000031.1 GCA_027449885.1 Acidimicrobiaceae bacterium | reverse complement strand
TCAGCCTCGCGATCCCCCGTATCCGCGACTTCCGCGGACTGTCGCCGAAGTCCTTCGACGGGCACGGCAACTACACCTTCGGCATCAACGACCAGCTGATCTTCCCGGAGATCGACTACGACAAGATCGACGCCCCGCGGGGCTTCGACATCACGATCGTCACGACGGCCGTCAACGACGAGCAGGGCCGCGCCTTCCTGCGCGCGTTCGGCTTCCCCTTCAGGCAGGAGACCCGATAGACATGGCGAAGAAGTCGCTTCGAATCAAGCAGCGTCGGACACCCAAGTTCTCGACGCGTGCCTACAGCCGCTGCGAGCGCTGTGGCCGGCCGCGTTCGGTGTACCGCAAGTTCGGGCTCTGTCGCATCTGTCTGCGCACCATGGTGCACGCGGGCGAGGTGCCGGGCGTCACCAAGGCGAGCTGGTAGGGAGGACCGGACATGACAATGACCGACCCCATCGCCGACATGCTGACGCGCATCCGCAACGCCAACGCGGCCATGTTCGACCAGGTGTCCATGCCCAGCTCCAAGCTGAAGGAGAACCTCGCCCAGTTGCTGGTGAAGGAGGGCTTCATCAAGGGCTACACGGTCGAGGCGGCCGACGGGCGCCCCGGATCCACTCTGCGGATCGACCTCAAGTACACCCAGGACCGGCGCAAGTCGATCATGGGCATCAAGCGCGTCTCGAAGCCGGGACTGCGCATCTACACCAAGGCCGACTCGATGCCCAAGGTGCTCGGCGGCGTCGGCGTGGCCGTCGTCTCGACGAGCCGCGGGCTGATGACCGACCGCGAGGCCCGGCGGGCCCGTCTCGGCGGCGAGGTGCTCTGTTATGTCTGGTAAGCCCACGTTCTCCCAGGAGGTCTGCTGATGTCGCGCATCGGACGCACCCCGATCACCGTGCCCGCGGGGGTGGAGGTGAGCGTCGCTGACGCCGTCGTCACCGTGAAGGGGCCGAACGGCACCATGTCGCGCACGCTGCCCGCCGGCATCGACGTCGAGCGCGACGGCGACGTCCTCACCGTGACGCGCGCCTCGGACGAGACCCGTCTGCGCAGCCTGCACGGGCTGAGCCGCACCCTCGTCGCCAACATGGTGACGGGAGTGACGTCGGGCTGGACCAAGGAGCTCGAGATCATCGGCGTCGGCTACCGCGCCGCGGCGGCCGGGCCCGACGCGCTCGACCTGTCGCTCGGCTTCAGCCACCCCGTGAAGTTCGCGGCGCCGGCCGGGGTCACCTTCGAGGTCCCGAGCCCGACGCGCGTGATCGTGAAGGGTGCCGACAAGGAGGTCGTCGGCCAGGTGGCCGCGTCCATCCGCAAGATTCGTAAGCCCGAGCCCTACAAGGGCAAGGGCGTGCGGTACCTCGGCGAGAAGGTGCTGCGCAAGGCTGGAAAGGCGGCGAAGTAATGGCCCGGACCACTCGAGAGCTGCGCGAGCGTCGCCACGCCCGCATCCGTCGGCGCCTCGCCGGGACGCCGGAGCGACCGCGCGTCGCCGTCAACCGCAGCAACCGTCACATCTCGGCCCAGATCATCGACGACGTGGCGGGCCGCACGCTCGCCAGCGCGTCCTCGACCGAGGCCGCCCTGCGCTCGAACGGCGGCGGGAACGTCGCGGCGGCCACGGCCGTCGCGACGGTGCTCGCCGAGCGGGCCCGCGCGGCGGGCATCACGACCGTGGTCTTCGACCGCGGCGGTTTCGACTACCACGGCCGCGTGGCCGCGTTCGCCGAGGCGCTGCGCGCCGGAGGATTGGAGTTCTAATGGACCTCGAGCAGTTTGAAGAGCGGACCATCAAGGTCAACCGCGTCGCGAAGGTCGTCAAGGGTGGTCGTCGCTTCAGCTTCACCGCGCTCATGGTGATCGGCGACGGCAAGGGCCACGTGGGCCTGGGCTACGGCAAGGCCAAGGAGGCCGGGCTGGCGGTCCAGAAGGGGATCGAGGAGGCGCGCAAGAACGTCTTCGAGGTGCCCCTCGCCGGCTCGACCATCGTCTACCCGGTGATCGGCGTCTCGGGCGCCGGTCGGGTCCTCATGAAGCCGGCGGCGCCCGGAACCGGCGTGATCGCCGGCGGCGCCGCCCGGGCCATCCTCGAGATGGCCGGCGTGAAGGACATCATCGCCAAGTCGCTCGGGTCGTCGAACGGCATCAACGTCGCCCACGCGACGATCGCCGGGCTCCAGGAGCTGCGCCGGCCCGAGGTCATCGCGGCCCAGCGCGACCGCGCCCTCGACGAGGTGATCCCCTCCGGGACGCTGCGGGCCTACCGCGAGCGTCAGCGTGAGGGCGACCTGTTCAAGGTGGAGGGCTAGAGATGAAGCTCAAGGTCACGCAGATCCGTTCCTCGATCGCCACCAAGCCCAAGCACCGCGGCACGCTGCGCGCGCTCGGGCTGCGCGGCATCGGCCAGTCCAACGTCCTGCCCGACCGTCCCGAGATCCACGGGATGATCGCGCGGGTCCCGCACCTGATCTCGGTGGAAGAGGTGTCCGAATGAAGCTCCACGAACTCACGCCCGCCGCGGGCTCGACGCACCGACGCAAGGTCGTCGGTCGCGGCATCGGTGGTAAGGGTGGCAAGACCGCGGGTCGCGGCACCAAGGGCCAGAAGGCCCGTCGCCAGATCCCGGCCGGCTTCGAGGGCGGTCAGCTGCCCCTGATGCAGCGCGTCCCCAAGCTGAAGGGGTTCACCAACCCCTTCCGCGTGGCGTACACGCCGGTCAACCTCGACGCGCTCGCCGGGCTGGGCCTGGACGAGGTCAACCCCGACGTCCTCGTGGCCCACGGCCTCGCGCGGCGCGGTGACCTCGTGAAGGTCCTCGGCCGCGGGACGATCGGCGCGCCGGTGCGCGTCGCGGCCCACGCCGCCTCGGCCTCGGCCCGGGCCGCCATCGAGGCGGCCGGTGGGTCGGTGACCCTGCTCGACCCGCCCTTCGCGGTCCGTCCGCCGGCCGCGGGCAACCAGCACCAGAACCGCTAGGGGGGGCGCCGTGCTGCGTCGGCTGGCGAACATCTTCCGGGTCCCGGACCTTCGCAACAAGGTCCTGTTCACGGTCGCGATCATCGGTCTCTACCAGTTGGGGGCCAACCTGCCCATTCCCGGGGTCAGCTGGTCCCAGGTGCAGGTCCTGCAGTCCAAGGCCGGCGCGAGCGGCGTGCTGGGCTTCCTCAACCTGTTCTCCGGTGGGGCGCTCACGCGCCTCGCGGTCTTCGGGCTGGGGGTCATGCCCTACATCACGAGCACCATCGTGATCCAGCTGCTCACGACCGTGATCCCCAAGCTCACCGAGTGGCGGGACCAGGGGGCGGTGGGCGAGAAGCGCATCACCCAGACGACCCGGTACCTGACCATCGGCCTCGCGCTGCTGCAGTCGACCGGTCTCGTCTACGCCTTCCACGGCCACGACCAGGCGCTGCTCGGCTTCAACATCGACCTGATCCCGAAGTTCACCTTCTGGCTGGGGGCCTTCATGGTCCTCATCCTCACGGCGGGGACGGCCTTCGTGATGTGGCTGGCCGAGCTCATCACCCAGCGCGGCATCGGCCAGGGGATGAGCCTGCTCATCTTCGCGAACGTCGTGGCCGGCCTGCCCTCGGGGGGCCGCGCGGTCTACGCCGAGGGCGGCCCGCTCAAGTTCTTCACCATCCTGGTGGTGTCCCTCGCGCTCCTGGTGTTCATCGTCTTCATGGACAACGGCCAGCGGCGCATCCCGGTGACCTTCGCCCGCCGCGTGGTGGGGCGTCGCGAGATGGGCGGCAACTCGACCTACATCCCGCTCAAGGTGAACCAGTCGGGCGTCATCCCGATCATCTTCGCCTCGTCGGTCCTCTACATCCCGGTCCTGCTGTCGAACGTCGTCCCCTGGACGGGCTTCCAGCACTTCGTCAACTCGTCGCTCCAGCCGACCAGCTTCTTCTACATCCTCTCGGACTTCCTGCTGATCCTGGCCTTCACGTTCTTCTACGTGTACATCGCCTTCGAGCCGCACCAGCAGGCCGAGCTCCTGCGCCAGCAGGGCGGCTTCGTGCCGGGCATCCGGCCGGGCCTGCCGACCGAGAAGTACTTCGCGAAGATGCTCTCGCGCCTGACGACCGTCGGATCGGTCTTCCTGGGCTTCGTGGCGGTCGTGCCCGCGGTCCTCATGGCGCTGTGGAAGATCAACCGCTTCCCGTACTACGGGACCACCCTGCTCATCGCGGTGGGCGTCGCCCTGGAGACCATGCGCCAGATCGACAGCCAGCTGATGATGCGCAACTACGAGGGCTTCCTCAAGCGCTGACATGGCACGCCTGATCCTCGTCCTGTTGGGCAAGCAGGGTGCGGGCAAGGGCACCCAGGCGACCCGGCTCGCCCAGACGCTCTCCATCCCGCACGTCTCGACGGGCGACATCCTGCGCGCCGCGATCCGCGAGGGCACGCCCCTCGGGCTCGAGGTGAAGGCCGTCCTGGAGTCGGGCGCACTCGTCTCCGACGACCTCGTCAACCGTCTCGTCGCCGAGCGGCTGACCCAGCCCGACGCGGTCCGCGGGGCCCTCTTCGACGGCTACCCCCGGACCCTCAACCAGGCCGAGGCCCTCGAGGAGATGCTCGGGGACGACGGCGTGAAGCTCTGCGTCGACCTCGAGGTGCCGGTCGAGCTGGTGACGGCGCGCCTCTCGGCGCGCCGGGTCTGCTCGAGCTGCGGGGCCATCTACCGCGCGAGCGACCCCGAGGGCGTGAGCGGGCGGTGCTCCCACTGCGGCGGCCCGGTCGTCCAACGGGCCGACGACCAGCCGGCGGCCATCGCCGAGCGCCTGGCCGCCTACGAGCGCGACACCGCGCCCCTGCTCGACTTCTACCGGGACCGGGGCCTGCTCGCCACCGTCGACGGCTCGCGCGCTCCCGACGAGGTCACCGCCTCGATCGCGGCGGCGCTCTCGACCCGGGGGCTCGCCCGCTCGTGAGGCGTTCGGCCGACGAGATCGCGAAGATGCGCCGGGCCGGGCGCGTGGTGGCCGAGATCCACGAGGCGACGCGGGCGGCCATCCGGCCCGGGGTCACCACCGCCCGCCTCAACGAGGTCGCGGCCGAGGTCCTCGAGCGTCGCGGGGCCCGCTCCAACTTCCTCGGGTACCACGGCTTCCCGGCCGTCATCTGCACCAGCCCGAACGACATGATCGTCCACGGGATCCCGGGGGAGTACGTGCTCGCCGAGGGTGACATCATCTCGGTCGACTGCGGGGCCATCGTCGAGGGGTACCACGGCGACGCCGCCTACACGGCGGGCGTGGGGGAGATCTCCGCGGCCGCCCGGCGCCTCATCGAGGTGACCGAGCGCTCCCTGTGGGCCGGGATCGAGCAGCTGCGGCCGGGGAACCGGCTCCACGAGGTCGGCCGGGCCGTCCAGGCCGTCGCCGAGGCCGCGGGCTACGGGGTCGTGCGCGAGTACGTGGGTCACGCGATCGGGACCGCGATGCACGAGAGCCCCCAGGTCCCCAACTACTGGCCGGGCACGCCGGGCCCGACCCTCAAGCCCGGGATGGTCTTCGCCATCGAGCCGATGATCAACATCGGCTCCTACGAGACCTACGTGCTCGACGACGGCTGGAGCGTGATGACGGCCGACGGCTCCCTCTCGGCCCACTTCGAGCACACCGTCGCCGTCACCGACGACGGCCCCGAGGTCCTGACCGTCCTCTAGCGACGTCTCGCGGGCTAGCCCGACGGGTGGGACCGGTCCTGGTAGCGCTGGGCGAAGAGCGCGGCCTCGGTGCGGCGCTGGAAGCCGAGCTTCGCGAGCAGGTTCGACACGTAGTTCTTCACCGTCTTCTCGGCGAGGAACATCTCGGCCGCGATCTCGCGGTTGGAGAGGCCCTCGGCGAGGAGCTCGAGGATGCGCCGCTCCTGGGGGCTGAGGCTCTCGAGGCGCATGTCCTCGGTGATCTGGCGGCGCAGGCGCTCGCGGGCCCGCTCGATCTGCTCGGGGCTGAGCAGGAGCTCGCCGGCGGCGACCCGGCGGACGTCCTCGACCAGGGCGTCCCCGCGCACGTTCTTCAGCACGTAGCCCCGGGCCCCGGCGATCACCGAGGCGGCCAGGGCCTCGGCGTCGGCGAAGGAGGTGAGCATCAGGCAGTTGAGGTCGGCCCGTCGCTCGCGCAGGTCCCGGCAGAGGTCGACGCCACTGCCGTCGGGCAGGCGCACGTCGAGGACGGCGACGTCGATCGCGTGAACGTCCACCCCGAGGGCCTCCTCGAGGGTGCCGGCCTCGGCCACCACGACGAGGTCGTCGTTCGCCTCGAGCAGCTCCCGCAGTCCCCGTCGCACGATCTCGTGGTCGTCGACGAGCAGCAGTCGGATCACGCGTCCCTCCGGGCCGTCCACTCGACCAGTGTGCCAGTCCCCGGCGCCGACTCGATCGCGCAGTCCCCGCCGAGCTCGCGCGCGCGCCCGCGCAGGTTGCGCAGTCCCCGTCCGGGGCCGACCGGGGCGTGGAACCCCACGCCGTTGTCCTGGACCCGCAGCACGAGGAGGGGGCCCTCCTCCGCCAGGGCGACGGTCGCCTCGCTCGCCCGGGCGTGACGGGCGATGTTGGAGAGGATCTCGCGCAGGGCCCGCAGGGTGTGACGGGCGCAGTGGGCGCTCACCTCCAGGGCGGCCTGGTCGGGCAGGTCGAGGTCGACCTTGATGCCGAGACGGGTGGCGACCTCGTCGCTCATGGCGGCCAGGCGGACGAGGAGCGTCTCGCCGTCGACGTCGTCCTGGTCGATCTCGAAGATCGTGGTGCGGATCTCCTGGATGGTGCCGTCGAGCTCGTCGAGGGCCCGATTGATCCGGTCGCGGTCGGTCGGGTCGATCTCGGATCCCAGCGTGATCTGCAGGGCGAGGCCGACCCCGAAGAGGCGCTGGATGACGGTGTCGTGGAGGTCGCGGGCCAGTCGCTCGCGCTCCTCGGAGAGGATCAGCTCGCGTAGGTGGGCCCGCAGGTTGGCCTGGTCGATGACGAGCCCGGCCGCCCGGCCGAACGAGCTCACCAGGGCCTCGTCCTCCTCGTCGAAGGGCACTCCGTCCTCGCGATCGGTGAGGTAGAGGTTCCCGAAGACCCGGCCGTCGCCGGCGAGGATCGGCACCCCGAGGAAGCTGCGCATCACCGGGTGGTGATCCGGGAAGCCGGCCGCCCCCGGGTAGTGGGCGAGGTCGTCGACGCGCACCGGGGCCGCCCCGACGATGGTCTCGCCGAGGACGCCACGGCCGTGGGGCGTCGCGCCGATGAGGGAGCGGACCCCCTCGTCGACGCCGTAGGTGACGAAGCGGCTCAGGCTGGCGCGGTCGCCGCTCACCACCCCGAGGGCGCCGTAGCGGGCGCCGACCAGCTGGCTCGCCGCCGTGACGATGAGCCCCAGCAGCTCGGTGAGGTCGGCGTCGGTCTCGATCAGCAGCATCGCGTCGATGAGCGCGTGAAGGCGTGCGGGGTCGGTGATCCGACGGAAGGACACGGCGTAGTCTCACACACCCGCCGGGGCGGGGTAAAGCCTTTACCCGACGCGCTCGCCCGAGAGGATCGTGAGCGGCAGGGCGATGAGGGTCGCGCCCCCGGCGACGGCCCGGGTGAGGGACTCCGAGAGGGGCGGCTCCCCACTCGGCAGCTCGGCGATCCCCGAGCCCATCACCGACCAGGTGGCGCCGTCGTCCTCGAGGCCGTCGATCTGGATCGAGAGCACGTCGCCGCGTCGGGCGGCCACCACGACGGCCTCCTCGGCGCTTGCGAGCAGGACCAGGCCGTCGTCGATCACCGTCATCCGGGCCGGCAGGGCGGCCGGCAGGCAGCGCACCGAGATCACCACCCGCGCGAGGTCGGCCCGCCGCAGCAGGTCGAGACACTCCTCGCGGGGAATGACGGCACGCCTGACGCGCTCGCCCGGTACGCTCATGGATCCAGCATGAACCCGGCGCCGCCGGGGCAACTAGGGCCGGGGGTCACATTTTGGCCCCGGGACCATGGTCCGCGGAGCCGCTTTTGCGTCGCGCGGAAAATTCGGTAGAATGGCAAGCCGGTCTGCGGGTGCGCCCGCGGCCACTCTCGACGGCTCGCCGTCGACCCGTAGTGCCCGAGAAGGAGAAGGAACCTGAGTAAGCCGAAGGAAGACGCGTTCACCGTCGAGGGAACGGTCGTCGAGCCGCTGCCCAACGCGATGTTCCGGGTCGAGCTGGAGAACGGTTACACCGTCCTCGCCCACAGCTCGGGAAAGATGCGCATGCACCGCATTCGCATCCTGCCCGGGGACAAGGTGCAGGTCGAGATCACGCCCTACGACATGACCCGTGGCCGCATCACCTATCGGTACAAGTAATCAGGCTCCGTCGCAAGGAAGAAGACGACATGAAAGTGCGCGCGAGCGTGAAGACCATGTGTGAGAAGTGCAAGGTGATCCGCCGGGCCGGCCACGTCCGCGTCATCTGCGAGAACCCGCGCCACAAGCAGCGCCAGGGCTAGGAGGACTGATGGCTCGCATCGCTGGGGTGGACATCCCGCGCGACAAGCGCACGGTGATCTCCCTCACCTACATCTTCGGCATCGGATCGACCACGGCGGCGCAGATCTGCGCGGCCACGGGCATCGACGAGTCGATCCGCGTGAAGGACCTCTCGGACGCCGACGTCAACAAGCTGCGCACCTACATCGACCAGAACCTCACGGTCGAGGGTGACCTGCGCCGCGACGTGGCCCAGGACATCAAGCGCAAGATGGAGATCAACTGCCTGCAGGGCGTGCGCCACCGCAAGGGGCTGCCCGTCCGCGGCCAGCGCACCCGCACGAACGCCCGCACCCGCAAGGGCCCGAAGCGCACCGTCGCCGGGAAGAAGAAGGTGACCAAGTAATGGCCAAGTCGACCCCCTCCGCCGCCCGCAAGGGGCGCCGCAAGGAGCGCAAGAACATCGCCTTCGGCGTCGCGCACATCAAGAGCTCGTTCAACAACACGATCGTGTCCATCACCGACCCCGAGGGCAACGTGATCTCCTGGGCCTCGTCGGGCAACGTCGGCTTCAAGGGCTCGCGCAAGTCGACGCCCTTCGCCGCCCAGCTCGCGGCCGAGAAGTGCGCCCGCGCGGCGATGGAGCACGGCGTGAAGAAGGTCGACGTGCTGGTGCGCGGGCCGGGATCGGGCCGGGAGACGGCCATCCGCTCCCTGGCCGCCGCCGGGATCGAGGTCGTGGCGATCAAGGACGTCACGCCCCTGCCCCACAACGGTTGCCGCCCCAAGAAGCGTCGTCGCGGCTAAGGAGACTCATGGCTCGTTACACCGGACCCGTCTGCCGACTCTGTCGGCGTGAGCGCACGAAGCTCTACCTGAAGGGCGAGCGGTGCTTCTCACTGAAGTGCCCCGTCGCCGAGAACTCGGACCGCCAGGCCCGGGCCTACCCGCCGGGGATGCACGGTCGCGACCGTCAGCGTCAGGGGTCGGAGTACCTGACCCAGCTGCGCGAGAAGCAGAAGGCGCGTCGCACCTACGGCCTGCTGGAGAAGCAGTTCCGCAACCTCTACGAGGAGGCCAGTCGTCGCCCCGGCATCACCGGGACGAACCTGCTGCAGTTCCTCGAGATGCGCCTCGACAACGTCGCCTACCGCGCCGGGTGGGGCGCCTCGCGGGCCCAGGCTCGCCAGTTCGTCCGCCACGGCCACGTGCACGTCAACGGCAAGCGCGTCACCATCCCCAGCTACCGGGTCCGCCCGGGCGAGACGGTCGCCCTGAAGGAGCCGACTCGCGCCAACTTCAACGTCGTGCGCAACCGTGACGTCCTCGACCGCTCGGTGCCGGGCTGGCTCGAGACGGCCGAGAACGGCTTCGCCGTGACCGTTCGCGTGGCTCCGGCCCGCGAACAGATCGACGAGGCGATCCGCGAGCAGCTCATCGTCGAGTTGTACTCGAAGTAACGCACCCCGACGAGGCCAAGGAGTCACCCATGCTCATCATCCAACGACCCACGATCGAGGCCCTCGGCGACGAGGAGAACAACCGGCAGTCCTTCGCGGTGGGACCGCTCGACCCGGGCTTCGGCCACACGCTGGGCAACTCCCTGCGCCGCACGCTGCTCTCGTCGATCCCCGGCGCCGCGGCGACGCGCGTGAAGTTCGACGCCGTGCTGCACGAGTTCGACGTGATCGAGGGCGTCAAGGAGGACGTCCTCGACATCTGCCTCAACCTGAAGGACCTCCTGCTCCGGGTCCACAGCGACGAGCCCGTCGTGCTGCGCCTCGACAAGCGAGGCGAGGGGCCGGTGCTGGCCTCGGACCTCTCCACGACGGCCGACGTCGAGGTCCTGAACGGCAACCTCCACCTCGCCTACCTGACCTCGGCGAAGAGCACGCTCTCCTTCGAGCTCACGGTCGAGCGGGGCAAGGGCTACGTGCCCGCCGAGGAGAACAAGGGCGCGGGCGCGATCGGCGTCATCCCCCTCGACGCGATCTTCTCGCCGGTGCGCCGCGTGGCCTTCCGCGTCGAGCCGGTGCGCGTCGACCAGAGCCGGGACTTCGACCGCCTCGTCCTCGACATCGAGACGGACGGGTCGATCAGCCCGCGTGAGGCCCTGGCCTCGGCCGGCAAGACCCTCGGCGCGCTGCTCGACCTGATCGCCGGCTTCGACGAGGAGGCGCCGGCCCTGGAGCTCGGCGACGTGGGCCTCGCCCAGGCGGCCGCCAACGAGCTGGACATCCGCATCGAAGAGCTCGGGCTGACCGAGCGCTCGCGCAACTGCCTGAAGCGCGCGGGCATCAACACGGTCGCCCAGCTGGTGAACGCCACCGAGCGCGACCTCACCTCGATCACCAACTTCGGCGCCACGTCGCTGAAGGACGTCGTCGACCGCCTCGACGAGCGCGGTCTCCAGCTGCGAGCAGAGGACTAGACAACATGCGCGGCACTCCCAAGCGCGGACGTCGCTTCGGCGGCGACAACGCCCACCAGAAGGCCCTCATGGGCAACCTCGTGGCCTCGATGATCGCCGCCGAGTCGATCGTCACGACCGAGGCCAAGGCGAAGGCCCTACGCCCGATCGTCGAGAAGGTCGTCACCGCGGCGAAGAACAGCCCCGAGGGGTCGGTCGCGGCCCAGCGCCGCGTCGTGGCGCTGATCCGCGACAAGGACATGGCGACCAAGCTCTTCACCGAGATCGCGCCGCGCTACGCGCAGCGCCCGGGTGGCTACACCCGGATCCTGAAGCTCGGTCCGCGTCAGGGCGACAACGCCCCGATGGCGCGCATTGAGTTCGTCTGATCCCGAGCTGACCGCCCGCTGGCGGATCGACCTCGCCTACGACGGGGCCGCCTTCGCCGGTTTCGCCCTCCAGCCCGACCGCCCCACCGTGGTCGGGGCCCTGCGCGAGGCCCTCGCGCGCGCCCTGCGCCTCGAGGAGCCCCCCTACCTCACCGGGGCCGGTCGGACCGACGCCGGGGTCGCCGCCCTCGCCCAGGTGGTCTCGGTCGACCTCCCGGCCGACCTCGACGCCGCGGCGCTGCGGCGCTCGCTCAACGCGCAGCTGCGCGGGCGGGTGAGCGTCCACGCGCTCGAGCGGCGCGACGGCTTCGACGCCCGCCACGACGCCCTCTGGCGCGCCTACCGCTACCTGGTGGCCCCGGGCACCGAGCTGGCGCCGGCGGCCGCGGTGGCGTGGGCCGTCCCCGAGGTGCTCGACGTGCGCCCCATGGAGCAGGCCGCCGAGGACCTGGTGGGGGAGCACGACTTCCGCGCCTTCTGCAAGCGCCCGCCCGACAAGGGTTCCGAGGACCCCCTGGTGCGGCGCGTGATGGCGGCCCGCTGGCGGCGGGTCCCGGACCTCCTCGGCCTCTCCGCCGGGGGCGGCGACCTCCTCGTCTTCGAGGTCCGCGCCAACGCCTTCTGCCACCGCCAGGTGCGGGCCCTCGTCGGGACGATGGTCGCCGTCGGGGCCGGCCGGCTCGCCCCGGCGATCGTCGCCGAGCGCCTCGCCGTGCCGACCCACGACGGGCTCCCGGCTCCCGCGCCGGCCGCGGGGCTCGCCCTCGTCGCCGTGGGCTACCCCGAGGAGGTGGGCGGGCCGAGCGGCCCGGCCCCCGACCGGTAGGCTGACCCAGATGAACGGGGCGCGTGACGGGATGGGACGAGACGACCGGGATCCCGCGATCCGGCCCCAGGACGACCTCTTCCGCCACGTGAACGGGCGCTGGCTGGCGAGCGACCCGATCCCCGCCGATCGGGCCCGCTACGGCACCTTCGACGAGTTGGCCGACGGGGCCGAGCGCGACGTGCGCGCCATCCTCGAGGAGTCGCGCGGCGCCGACCCGGGCACCGAGGCGCGCCAGGTCGGCGACCTCTTCACCTCCTTCATGGACGAGGGGCTCTGCGAGCAGCGCGGGGCGACCCCCCTCGTCGCGACCCTCGCGGCGATCGAGGCGGTCCACACGCGCGAGGAGTTCGTCGGCCTCGTCGGCGCCCTCGAGCGCGAGGGACTCGCCGGGTTCCTTCAGCTCTTCGTCGACAACGACCCGGGCGACCCGGAGCGCTACGTCGTCTTCGTCGAGCAGGCCGGCCTCTCGCTGCCCGACGAGAGCTACTACCGCGAGGAGCACTTCGCGCCGATTCGCACGGCCTTCCTCGCCCACCTCGAGCGCGTCTTCGCCCTGACCGGGCTCTCGGACGCCCCGGGCCGGGCCGCGCGGGTCAGGGACCTCGAGACGAGGATCGCCGCCGGGCACTGGGACGCGGTGCGCTCGCGGGACCAGAGCGCCACGTACAACCTGCGCACCTGGGAGCAGCTGCGCGCCCTCGTCGACCTCGACGCGTGGCGCGCCCGCCTCGGGGCGCCGGAGCACTCCCTCGACGAGGTCGTGGTGCGCCAGCCCAGCTTCGCCGAGGCCCTGGGGGGACTCCTCGTCGACGACGAGCTCCCGGCCTGGCGCGACTGGCTCGCCTGGCGCGTCGTCGCCGGGCTCTCGCCCTACCTCTCGTCGGCCTTCGTCGAGGCCCACTTCGACTTCTTCGGCCGCACCCTCACCGGGGCGCCGGCCCAGCGGGCTCGCTGGAAGCGCGCCGTCAGCTTCGTGAACGGCGCGATGGGCGAGGCCGTGGGGCGCCTCTACGTCGAGCGCCACTTCCGTCCCGAGGCGAAGGCCCGCATGGACGAGCTGGTGGGGCACCTGATCGAGGCCTACCGACAGTCGATCGCCGGCCTCGAGTGGATGGGCCCGGCGACCCGCGAGCGGGCCCTCGGGAAGCTCGCGACCTTCACGCCGAAGATCGGCTACCCGGTCCGCTGGCGCGACTACTCGGCCCTCGAGGTCGACCCGGGCGACCTCGTCGGCAACGTCCGTCGGGCCGCCGCGGTCGAGTTCGACCGTCAGCTGGGCAAGATCGGCCGTCCCCTCGACCGCGACGAGTGGTTCATGACCCCCCAGACGGTCAACGCCTACTACAACCCCGGGATGAACGAGATCGTCTTCCCCGCGGCCATCCTCCAGCCCCCGTTCTTCGACCCCGCGGCCGACGACGCGACGAACTTCGGGGCGATCGGGGCCGTCATCGGCCACGAGATCGGCCACGGCTTCGACGACCAGGGCTCGAAGTTCGACGGCGCCGGCCGGCTCGAGGACTGGTGGGAGGCGGCCGACCGCGAGGCCTTCGAGGCCCGCGCGGCCCGCCTGATCGCCCAGTACGACGGGCTCCGCCCGGCCGAGGCCCCCGAGCAGCACGTGAACGGGGCCCTCACCATCGGCGAGAACATCGGCGACCTCGGCGGCCTCGGGATCGCCTGGCGGGCCTACCAGATCGCCCTCGACGGCGCTCCGGCACCCGAGATCGACGGGACGAGCGGGGCCGAGCGCTTCTTCCTCGCCTGGGCGCGCGCCTGGCGCGGAGCCTCGCGTCCGGCCGAGGCGGCGCGCCTGCTGGCCATCGATCCCCACAGTCCTCCGGAGTTCCGCTGCAACCAGATCGTGCGCAACCTCGACGCCTACCACGAGGCCTTCGGGGTCGGGCCGGGGGATGGCGCCTGGCTCGACCCGGCCGAGCGCGTGACCATCTGGTAGCGAACTTGCCGAGCCTCCCGGGCGACCGGTAGGCTAGAGAGTCCCCCGCGCCGGGTGGCGACGGGTCCCAAGGAAGAATCGTGCGTACGTACTCCCCGAAAGCCGCTGAGATCGAGCGCGCCTGGCACGTCATCGACGCCGATGGCCTGGTGCTCGGCCGCCTGTCGACCGTGGTCGCCTCGCTCCTGCGTGGCAAGCACCGTCCCTACTTCGCGCCCCACCTCGACACCGGCGACTTCGTCGTCGTGGTGAACGCCGACAAGGTGGTGCTCACCTCGAACAAGGCCGACCAGAAGTTCGCCTACCGTCACTCGGGCTACCCGGGCGGCATCCGGGCCACCTCGTGGAAGACCCTCCTCACCGAGGACCCCGTCCGCCTGGTGGAGAGCGCGGTGCGCGGCATGGTCCCGAAGACCCGCCTCGGCCGCGCCCAGATGGGCAAGCTGTTCGTCTACTCCGGTCCCGACCACCCGCACGCGGCCCAGCAGCCCGTTGCGTACGACACCTCGGCCATCCGCCGCGGCTAAGGAGCGTCATGTCCCTGATCCAGACCACCGGTCGTCGCAAGGAGGCCGTGGCGCGGGTGCGCCTGCGCCCGGGCACCGGCACGATCACCATCAACGGCCGCGCCTTCGACAACTACTTCCCGTCGGCGACCCACCGCCAGATCGTGATGGAGCCGCTGCGCCTGATCGACGCGCAGGAGACCTACGACGTCGACGCGACCCTGGAGGGTGGCGGCATCGCCGGCCAGGCCGGGGCGCTGCGTCTGGGCATCGCCCGCTCGCTCGTCGAGACCGACGAAGCGGTCCGCCCGGCCCTCAAGAAGGCCGGACTCCTGACGCGCGACGCGCGCAAGAAGGAGACCAAGAAGTACGGGCTCAAGAAGGCTCGTAAGGCGCCCCAGTACTCGAAGCGCTAGAGCCCACCGTGCGATTCGGCACGGACGGCATCCGGGGACGGGCCGGCGAGGTCGTCACCGTCGAGGTCGCCTACCGCCTGGGACGGGCGGTCGCGTCCGTGCTCGACTCCCCGGTCGTCGTCGGCTACGACACCCGCGAGAGCTCGCCCGAGCTCGCCGCGGCGGTCCTCGCGGGGGCCGCCGACGGCGGCGTGGCGACGACCAACCTGGGGGTCTTCACGACGCCCGGCGTGGCGGTCGTCGCCCGTCAGCGCGACGCCGTGGGCGTCGTCGTCTCGGCCTCCCACAACCCCTACCGCGACAACGGCCTGAAGGTCCTCGGCCGGGGCGGGTCGAAGCTCGACCGCGCGACCGAGGCGGCCCTCGAGACGGCCCTCGAGGCGGCACCCGTCCCCACCGACTCGCGGCCCCTGCCGCCGGCCGACGCCGCGGCCGAGGGTCAGTACGTCGAGCACCTGCGCCGCCTCGTCCCGCTCGCGCCGGTCACGCGACGCGTCGTCGTCGACTGCGCGAACGGGGCGGCGAGCCACGTGGCCCCGGCCCTCCTCGCCGCGACCGGCGCCGCGGTCGTCGCCCTGCACGACGCGCCCGACGGGCGCAACATCAACGAGGGCTGCGGCTCGACCGCGCCCGGCGACCTCGCGGCCGCGGTGCGCGCCCACGGGGCCGACCTCGGCTTCGCCCTCGACGGGGACGCCGACCGCCTCATCTGCGTCGACGAGACCGGCGAGGTCCGCGACGGTGACGACCTGCTCGTCCTCTTCGCCCTCGACCGTCACGAACGGGGCGTCCTCGATGGCGGACTCGCCGTCACCTCGATGAGCAACCTCGGGCTGTGGCGCGCCCTCGCGGGGGCCGGCGTCGAGGTCGTGGAGACGGCCGTCGGCGACCGCCACGTGGCGGCCGCCCTCGAGGAGCGGGGCTGGCGCGTGGGGGGCGAGCAGTCGGGCCACCTGATCTTCAACGACCTCGCCCCGACGGGTGACGGCCTGCTGACCGCGCTGCTCGTCCTCGACCTCGTGGAGCGTCGCGGACCCCTCGGCGCCCTCGCGCGCCGGTCGTGGGCCCGCGTGCCCCAGGCCCTCGTGAACGTGGCCCGCGACGAGTTCGACGAGGCGCGCGTGCGGGGACTCGAGGCCGAGCTCGCCGCGGCCCACGGCGTCGCCACCGCCGACCGGCGGCTCGTCGTGCGCCCCTCGGGCACCGAGCCGGTCGTTCGCGTGATGGTCGAGAGCGTCGACGGGGCCTTCGTCGAGGAGTTCGTCGCTCGCCTGCGCGCCTGAGGGCTCGCGGAGGCCCCCGAGTAGGCTCGGGGCCATGTGCGGCATCATCGGGGTCGTCGGGGCCGACGACGCGCTCGACACGCTGCTCGAGGGCCTGGCCCGCCTCGAATACCGCGGGTACGACTCGGCGGGCGTCGCCCTGGTGCGCCCGGGCGAGACCTGGCGAGTGCGCACCGCGGCGGGCACCGAGTCCGTCGCCGCGCTGCGCGACGCCTGCGACGGGGCCCCGACGGGCTTTCGCTCGGGCATCGGCCACACGCGCTGGGCGACCCACGGGGCGCCCGAGGCCGTCAACGCCCACCCGCACCTCGACTGCACCGGCCAGGTGGCGATCATCCACAACGGGATCATCGAGAACCACGTGGAGTTGCGCGCCGAGCTGGAGGCCCGTGGGCACGTCTTCACGTCGGTCACCGACTCCGAGGTGCTGGCGCACCTCGTCGAGGAGTCGCGCCGCGACGGCCTGGAGCTCACCGACGCGGTGCGCACGGCGCTGGGGGTGGTGCGCGGCGCCTTCGCCCTGGCGGCCGTCGACGCCGCCGAGCCCGACGTCATCGTCGCCGCCCGGCGCCTCTCGCCCCTCATCGTCGGCACCGCCCGGGGGACGACCTACCTCGCCTCCGACGTGCCGGCGATCCTCGACCGGGCGACGAACTTCTTCGCCCTCTCCGACGACGAGGTCGTGCGGCTCGGTCCCGAGGGCGTGCGGGCCGTCGACCTCGACGGGGCCCCGGTGCGACTGCGCAGCCTGGCGATCGACTGGGACCTCGAGACCGCCGAGAAGGGCGGCTACGACGACTTCCTCTCCAAGGAGATCCACGAGCAGCCCGACGCCCTGCGCGCGACCCTGCTGGGGCGCCGCCGCGGAGACGGCCAGATCGTCTTCGACGAGCTGCGCGTGCCCGACGAGGAGCTCGCCGCCGTTCGCCGGGTCGTCCTGGTCGCGGCCGGCACCTCGCACCACGCGGCGCTCGTGGCGAAGTACGCGCTGGAGCGCTGGGCCCGTCTGCCCGTCGAGGTCGACATCTCCAGCGAGTACCGCTACCGCGACCCGGTCGTCGAGATCGGGACCCTCGTCATCGGGGTCTCCCAGAGCGGGGAGACGATCGACACGATCCAGGCGGTCCGCGAGGCCCGACGTCGCGGCGCGCGCGTCGTCGCGGTGACCAACATCGTCGACTCGTCGCTCGCCCGCGAGGCCGACGCCGTCGTCTACACCCGCGCGGGGCTCGAGGTCTCGGTCGCCTCGACCAAGTCCTTCGTCGCCCAGGTCGCCGCCCTCGAGCTGCTGGCCCTGCGCCTCGCGCAGCTGCGAGGGACCCTCGCGCCGCTCGACGTCGAGAACCTCGTGCGGGCCCTCGAGGCGACCGGGCCGCTCGTCGCCGCGGCCCTCGAGCGCGCGGACGAGGTCGAGCGGGTCGCCGCCGCCCTCGCCGGCAGCCGGGACTTCTTCTTCCTCGGGCGCGCGGCGGGCTTCCCGACGGCCCTCGAGGGCGCCCTCAAGCTGAAGGAGATCACCTACCTCCACGCCGAGGGCTACCCGGCGGGCGAGCTGAAGCACGGCCCCCTCGCCCTCATCGAGCCGGGGGTCGTGGTGGTGGCGATCGCCACGGACCCGGGCCTCGAGGAGAAGCTCCTCTCCAACCTCGCCGAGGTGAAGGCCCGCGGGGCCACGGTGGTCGTGGTGGCGACCGACGACGACGAGTCCGTCGCCGCCCTCGCCGACTACGTGCTGCGCGTGCCGGCCCTCGAGCCGCTCCTCAGCCCGGTCGTCGACATCGTCCCGCTGCAGCTGCTCGCCTACTCGCTCGCCCGCCTCCTCGGGCGCAACGTGGACCGGCCGCGCAACCTCGCGAAGACCGTGACGGTGGAGTAGTGGCCGTCACGGGCATCGGGGTGGACGTCGTGGACGTGGCGCGCTTCCAGCTGGCGCGCGACCGTCACCCCCGGATCCTCGAGCGCCTCTTCACCGAGGGCGAGCGGCGCGACGCGCGCGGCTCCACCCAGCGCTTCGCGGCCCGCTTCGCCGCGAAGGAGGCCGTGATGAAGAGCCTCGGCGTCGGGGTCGGCTCGGTGCCCTGGCAGTCGATCGAGACCGTGAAGGCCCCCTCGGGCGCCCCCTCGGTGCGCCTGCATGGCGCGGCCGCCGAGCTCGCCGCCCGTCGCGGGGCCGCGCGCTTCTCCCTCTCGCTCACCCACAGCGACCTGACCGCCATCGCGATGGTGGTGGCGGAGGGCGACGATGCCCGTTGAGGGGGTGCGCCGACCGGCCTGGGCCGAGATCTCGCGCTCGGCCCTCGCCCACAACGTGGACGCCCTGCGCGGGGTGATCGGCCCGACCCGGCTCTGCGCGGTCGTGAAGGCCAACGGCTACGGCCACGGCGCCCCCCTCGCCGCGCGGGCCGCCCTCGACGGCGGGGCCGACGCGCTCGCGGTCGCCATCGTCGACGAGGGGATCGAGCTGCGCGGCGCCGGCATCAGCGAGCCGATCCTGCTGCTCGCCGAGATCCCGGCCGAGACCATCCCCGACGCCCTCAGCCACTCGCTCACCCTGACCGTCGGCTCGCTCGCGGGGGCGCGGGCGGCCGTCGCCGCCGCCGAGCGACTGGGGGGCCTGCACCGCGTGCACCTGAAGGTCGACACCGGCATGCACCGCATGGGGGTCGTCCCCGAGGAGGTGGGGCCGGCGGTCGCGATCCTCACCGCCTCGCGCCACGTCGACCTCGAGGGCGTCTTCACCCACTTCTCCGTCGCCGACGGCCCGGGGGAGGGGGATCGGGCCTTCACCGCGACCCAGATCGCCGTCTTCACCCGCGTGGTCGACGAGCTGCGGGCCGCCGGGACGTGCCCGCGGGTGGTGCACGCGGCGAACTCCGCCGGCGCCCTGGGGTACCCGGGGTCGCGCTTCGACATGGTCCGCGTCGGGCTCGCCCTCTACGGCTACCTGCCCGACGCCTGGCTCGGCCGGGCCCTCGCGGCGGCCGGGACGGCCCTCGAGCCGGCCCTCACCCTGCGGGCCCAGGTGGTCGCGATCCACCGGGTGCGCGCCGGTGAGCGCCCGAGCTACGGGCGCCGCCGGGAGCTCACCCGCGACGCCACGATCGCGACGGTGCCCTTCGGGTACGCCGACGGCTACCCCCGCCGCCTCTTCGAGGCCGGCGCCGAGGTCCTCATCAACGGACGGCGCTACCCGCTCGCGGGGACCGTCACGATGGACCAGATCCTCGTCGACTGCGGGGACGACCCGGTCGAGGTGGGCGACGACGTCGTGCTCCTCGGGACCCAGGGCGGCGAGACGGTGAGCGCCGACGAGTGGGCCCGGCGCGCCGCCACCATCTCCTGGGAGATCCTCTGCGGGATCGGGGCGCGGGTGCCGCGCGTCGTGGTGGACTGATGGACCTCGACCTCGCGGCGCTCCCGACCTGCACCCGCTGTCGGCTCGCCGCCACGCGCCAGCGCGTCGTCGTGGGCAGCGGGCCGGCGACGGCCGAGCTCGTCCTCGTCGGCGAGGCGCCCGGACGCGAGGAGGACGAGGGCGGGGAGCCCTTCATCGGCCGCAGCGGCCGCCTGCTCTTCCGGCTGATCGAGGAGGAGGTCGGGCGCACCCGCGCGCAGTGCTACGTGACCAACACCGTGAAGTGCCGGCCGCCGGGCAACCGGGTGCCGGCCCGCGACGAGCTCGCGGCCTGCCGGCCCTGGCTCCGCGCCCAGCTGGCGAGCCTGGCACCCCGAGTGACGCTGACGCTGGGCCTCACGGCGGCGCGCGAGGTGCTCGGGGCGACCCTCCCGATGGGACGCATCCACGGGCGACCCCGGCACCTCGAGACCGGCGCCGGCGTCGCCACCTACCACCCGGCCGCCGCGTTGCGCGACCCGTCCCTCGTGGAGGTGGTGCGCGCCGACCTGCGCGTGGTGCGGACGCTGCTGGAGGCCGCGTGAGCCGCCACTGCGCGACGACCGAGGCCACCGAGGCCGCGGGCGAGGAGTTCGCCCGGCTGCTCGAACCCGGCGACGTCGTCCTGCTGAGCGGCCCTCTGGGGGCCGGCAAGACGACCTTCGTGAAGGGCGTGGCGCGCGGGCTGGGGGTGCGCGAGCGGGTGACGAGTCCCACCTTCACCGTCGTGCGCGAGCACCGCGCCGACGGCGCCCGCGGGATCCGCACCCTGCTGCACGCCGACGTCTACCGCGTGGGCTCGCTCGACGAGGTCATCGACCTCGCCCTCGGGGAGCTCGTCGAGGAGGGTGCCGTCGCCCTGGTCGAGTGGGGCGAGGTGGCGGCCCCCGTCTTCGGCGAGGACGTCATCACCCTGGAGATCACGCCCGAGGGCGACGCCCGCACCCTGCGGGTCGGCGGCGCGGCGGCCCGGGACCGCGCGGGACTGGCGGCGTGGCGATGAGGATCCTCGCGATCGAGACCTCGACGAGCGCCTGCGCGGCGGCCCTC
The DNA here is from genome assembly GCA_027449885.1 of Acidimicrobiaceae bacterium. Taxonomy (GTDB): domain Bacteria; phylum Actinomycetota; class Acidimicrobiia; order Acidimicrobiales; family RAAP-2; genus RAAP-2. The sequence goes on along the minus strand of DAIDKS010000031.1, from coordinate 88,207 downwards.
GAGGTCGACGGGGTCGTCACCGTCGAGGTGGTCGAGGGGGAGCGGCGCCACACCGAGACCCTGGCCCCGGCCATCGCGTCCCTGCTCGATCGGGCCGGCCAGCGCCCGCGCGACCTCGAGCGCGTCGTGGTCGATCGCGGACCGGGGCTCTTCACCGGGCTGCGCGTCGGCCTGGCGACCGCCCAGGCCCTGGCCGACGCCACCGGGGCCGCGCTCGTCGGGGTGAGCTCGCTCGAGCTCCTCGCGGAGGGCGCCCGGGACGCCGGCGCCACCGGGACCCTGCTCGCGCTCGTCGACGCCCGCCGCGGCGAGGTCTTCGTGCAGGGCTACGACCTCGCGACGACGACGCCCCTCGACGAGCCGCGCGTGGCCCGTCCCGAGGAGGTCGCGAGGCGGGTCCGGTCCCTCGCCTCCTGCACCCTCGCGGGCGACGGCGCCCGCCGCTACCGAGACCTCCTCGCCGACCTCCCCGGCGCCCGCCTCCTCGACCTCGCGGTCCCGCCGGTCGCGGCGGCCCTCGCGATCGGCCGCGACCGCGAGCCCGGCGCCGTCGCGCCCCTCTACCTGCGCGAGGCCGACGCCGTCGTCAACTTCGCCACGCGCGAGCGGTCGTGAGCCTGATCCTGCGACCCGCCGAGCGGCGCGACGTGCCCGAGCTGCTCGTGATCGAGCAGTCCCAGTTCCCCGAGCCCTGGAGCCGCGGCATGCTCCTCGACGAGCTGAGCCAGGTCGCGACGCGCCGCTACGTGGTCGCCGTCGAGGACGGTCGCATCGTCGGCTACTGCGGGGTCATGACGGTCGTCGACGAGCTCCACGTCAACACCATCGCCGCCGCGCCCGGCGAGGAGGGCCGGGGCGTCGCCACGCGGCTCCTCGCCGACGCGCTCGACGACGCGGCGGCCCGCGGGCTGGTGCGGGCGACCCTCGAGGTCGCCGTCTCCAACGTGCGGGCCCAGGCCCTCTACCAGCGCTTCGGCTTCGCCCCCGTCGGGGTGCGCAAGAACTACTACGCCCGCACCCGCGAGGACGCCCTCGTCATGTGGGCCGACCTGCCGGCGCGTCGCGTCGAGCCCCGCCAGCCCTGAGGGCGAGCCCTACGCTGGTCGCGTGAGAGTCCTCGGGATCGAGACCAGCTGCGACGAGACGGCCGCCGCCGTCGTCGAGAGCGGGTGGCGCGTCGCGAGCTCGGTCGTCGAGTCCTCGCTCGAGATCCACCGCGACTACGGCGGCGTCGTCCCCGAGCTGGCCGGCCGGGCCCACCTGACGACGATCGGGCCGGTCGTGCGCCGGGCCCTCGAGGGCGCCGGGCTCGACCCCCACGACCCCGCGATCGACGCGGTCGCCGTCACCAGCGGGCCGGGCCTCATCGGCTCGCTGCTGGTCGGCCTCTCGGCCGCGAAGGCCTACGCCCTCGCCTGGGAGCGACCGCTCGTCGCCGTCAACCACCTCGAGGGCCACCTCTTCGCCCCGCTGCTCGAGACGCCCGCATTGCGCTTCCCCCTGCTCACGCTGCTCGCCTCGGGGGGCCACACGATGCTCGTCCTGCAGCGCGCGCCCGGCGAGCACCAGGTGCTCGGCGAGACGATCGACGACGCGGCCGGCGAGGCCTACGACAAGATCGCCCGCTGGCTGGGCCTCGGGTACCCGGGGGGACCGCCCATCGACCGGCTGGCCCGCGAGGGCGACGCCGGCGCGCTGCGCCTGCCCGCCTCGATGCCGGGGCCGGGCCTCGACTTCTCGTTCTCCGGGCTGAAGACGGCCGTGGTGCGCCAGGTGGGCGCGCGACCGGACCTCGGCGTCGCCGACGTGGCGGCCTCCTTCCAGGCGGCCGTCGTCGAGCAGCTCATCCGCAAGCTCGCCGGCGCCCTCGAGCGCCACGAGGTCGCCGGCCTCGCCCTCGCTGGGGGCGTCGCGGCGAACGGCCAGCTGCGCGGGGCCGTGGTGGCGCTCGCCGCCGACCGGGGTCTCGAGGCCCACCTGCCGAGCCGGGAGATGTGCACCGACAACGCGGCGATGATCGCCGCGGCCGGGCTGGCGCACGCGGCCCGCGGCGACTACGCCCCCCTCGACCTGTCGGCCGATCCCGGGTGGTCCCTCGAGGCGGTCCGCTGATGGCCCGCTGGGAGCCCCTCGACCTCGCGGCGTGCGACCCCGACCCGATGGTCCAGTTCCGCGCCTGGTTCGACGAGGGCGGGGAGATGCCGGAGCGTGACGCCGTCGCCCTCGCGACGGCCGACGCGGCGGGACGGCCCAGCGTGCGCATGGTCCTCCTGCGCCACGTGGACGCCACCTCGGTGGGCTGGTACACGAACTACGAGTCCCACAAGGGCCTCGACCTCGCGGCCAACCCGACGGCCGCCCTGCTCTGGTACTGCGAGCCGCGCGGGCGCCAGGTGCGCTTCGAGGGGCCGGTCGCGCCCGCGAGCGCCGCGGCGTCCGACGCCTACTTCGCGGGACGTCCCCGAGGGCACCAGGTCGGCGCCCACGCGAGCCCCCAGAGTCGGCCGATCCCCGACCGGGCCTGGCTCGAGCGACGGGCCGAGGAGCTCGAGGCTCGCTTCGCGGACGGCCCGGTGCCGCGGCCCACGCACTGGGGCGGCTACCGACTGGCGCCCACCCTCGTCGAGTTCTTCCAGCAGCGTCCCGACCGGCTCCACGACCGGGTCGTCTACCTGCGCGAGGGGGAGGGCTGGCGCCGGGAGCGCTGGGCCCCCTAGTCGTCGTTCCTAGTCGACGGCGTCGGCGAGCCGACCCGGGCGCAGCATCGCCCCGCCGACCCCGAGGGCCACGGCCGTCGCGAGGCCGCCACCCCACCAGTAGACGGTGCGCGGCGCGATCAGGCTGAGGATCGCGCCCCCGGCGACCGTGGCGGCGACCTGGGCCACCTGGTTGACGGCGACGAGGGCGGCGAAGACGCGGCCCCGCAGGTGGTCGGGGGAGCGGACCGTGAAGAGCGTCGTGGCCGCGACGTTGGCGATCCCGACGGCCGCGCCGGCGAGGACCATCAGCGGGTAGATCTGCCACACGGCGCTCACCGCCCCGACGGCGGTGACGGCGACCCCGACGACGATCACCGCGACCACGGCCCGCCGGGCGAAGACGCGCGCGTCGAGGGCGCCCCGCCCCCCGACGAGCGAGCCGCCGATCATCCCCGCCCCGAAGGAGGCGCCGAGCAGCCCGTAGGCGAGGGCCGAGCCGTGGAGGGTCTGGGTGACGAAGAAGACCTCGGCGACGTTGATGACCCCGATCGTCAGCATGAAGGCGAAGATCAGCACGCTGAGGTCGCGCAGGACCGGGTTGGCGACGATGTGGCGCAGCCCGGCCGAGGCGCGGGTGTCGCCCAGGTGGGCCCCGGCCGGCCGGCGCTCGGCGCGCAGGAGGAGCGTCCCGAGGCTGCCGAGGAGGAAGGAGAGGCCGTCGAGGTAGAGGGGGAGGCTCTGGCCCGTCGTGCCGACGAGCAGCCCGCCGAGGACCGGTCCGGCGACCGAGGCGAGCCCCTGGACCGCCTGGAAGACGCCCTGGGCGGTGCCGATGTTGGCCTCGCCGGCGATCGCCGGCAGGAGGGCGCTGTAGCCGGGCATCGAGAAGGCGACGCTCGCGTTGAGGACGACGACCAGCACGATGGTCGCGCTCAGCCCGTGGTACCGGCCCAACGCCGCGCTCACGACGGCCTCGACGACGCCGAGGGAGACGAGGAAGGGCTTCGCCCGCACCCGGTCGACGACGACGCCGGCGACCGGGGCCAGCACCCCGAAGGGGACCATCGCGGCGAGCCCCAGGCCGGCCACGGCCCAGGCGTGGCCGTGGACGGCGACGCGCAGGTAGAGGGCGACCATCGCGAGGCCGTCGCCCAGGAAGGAGGTGCCGCGGAAGACCGCGAGCAGCGTCACGTCGCGGCGCTGGGTCGGGCTGTAGCCCCGCGGGGCCTCCTCGTCGGACACGGGTCCTCCTCCGGCGCAGTCTACGAAGGGGTCCCGCGGGGCGTTGGCACTCCGATTCCGGGGCTGCTAAATTGGCAGTCGCTCAGTCTGAGTGCTAGGTGCACAGGAGGCACACCACATGAAGCTCAACCCCCTCGAGGACCGGATCGTCGTCCGGCCGAACAGCGCCGAGGCCACCACCGCGTCGGGCCTCGTCATCCCCGACACCGCGAAGGAGAAGCCCCAGCAGGGCGAGGTCCTGGCCGTCGGCCCGGGGCGTCGTGCGGAGCAGAGCGGTGAGTTGATCCCGACGGGCGTCGCGGTGGGCGACACCGTCGTCTACTCGAAGTACGGCGGGACCGAGATCACGGTCGACGGCGAGGAGCTCCTCATCCTCTCGAGCCGCGACGTGCTCGCGACGATCTCGAAGTAGCCGACATGTCGAAGCTGCTGAAGTTCGACGAGGAGGCCCGTCGCGGCCTCGAGGCCGGCGTAGACAAGCTGGCCGACGCCGTCAAGGTCACGCTCGGGCCGAAGGGCCGCAACGTGGTCATCGGCAAGAAGTTCGGTCCGCCGACCATCACCAACGACGGCGTGTCGATCGCTCGCGAGGTGGAGCTCGAGGACCCCTTCGAGAACATGGGCGCCCAGCTGGTGAAGGAAGTCGCCACGAAGACCAACGACGTGGCCGGTGACGGCACGACGACGGCGACCGTCCTCGCCCAGGCCCTCATCAAGGAGGGCCTGCGCAACGTCGCGGCCGGCGCCAACCCGGCCGGGCTGAAGCGCGGGATCGAGAAGGCCGTCGCCCGCGCCGTCGGCGCCGTCGCGGCCCAGAGCCAGCCGGTCGAGGGCAAGTCCCAGATCGCCCAGGTGGCGACCATCTCGGCGGCCGACGCCTCCATCGGCGAGGTCATCGCCGAGGCCATCGACAAGGTCGGCAAGGACGGCACGGTGACCGTCGAGGAGTCGAACACCTTCGGCATCGAGCTCGAGCTCACCGAGGGCATGCAGTTCGACAAGGGCTACCTCTCGCCCTACTTCGTGACCGACCCCGACCGCCAGGAGGCCGTCCTCGACGAGCCCTACATCCTGTTCACGTCGGGCAAGATCAGCGCCGTCCACGACCTCGTGCCGGTGCTCGAGAAGGTCATGCAGACCGGCCGGGCCCTGCTCATCGTCGCCGAGGACGTCGACGGCGAGGCCCTGGCGACCCTCGTCGTCAACAAGATCCGCGGCACCTTCACCTCGGTCGCCGTCAAGGCCCCGGGCTTCGGCGAGCGGCGCAAGGCGATGCTCCAGGACATGGCCGTGCTCACCGGCGCGACCGTCATCAGCGAGGAGATCGGGCTCAAGCTCGACGGCGCCTCGATCGACCTGCTGGGCCGCGCCCGGCGCGTCGTGGTGACGAAGGACGCGACCACGATCGTCGACGGACACGGGGCCGAGGCGGACGTCGCGGGCCGGGTCGCGCAGATCAAGCGCGAGATCGAGGAGACCGACTCCGACTGGGACCGCGAGAAGCTCCAGGAGCGCCTGGCCAAGTTGGCCGGCGGCGTCGCCGTCGTCAAGGTGGGCGCCGCGACCGAGGTCGAGCTCAAGGAGAAGAAGCACCGCATCGAGGACGCCCTCTCGGCGACCCGCGCGGCGATCGACGAGGGCATCGTCGCCGGAGGCGGCACCGCGCTGGTGCGGGCCCGCGCCGACGTCGAGGCGCTCATCGCCACGCTGAGCGGCGACGAGGCGACGGGGGCCCGGATCGTGGCCCACTCGCTGTCGGCCCCGCTGCGCCACATCGCGCAGAACGCGGGCTTCGAGGGCGCCGTCAAGGTGCGCGAGGTGGCCGACGCCACCGGCTCGATGGGCCTCAACGCGGCGACCGGTGAGCTCACCGACCTCGTCGCGGCGGGCGTCATCGACCCGGCCAAGGTGACCCGCTCGGCGCTGCAGAACGCGGCCTCGATCGCGGCCCTGCTGCTCACGACCGAGGCGATCGTCGCCGACAAGCCCGAGCCGCCGTCGGCGGCCCCGGCCCCCGACATGGGCGGGATGATGTAGCTCGCTCGCGAGCGAGTGCGCGACGGCCGGGCCCTCGGGCCCGGCCGTTCGTCGTCTCGGGGCGTCCGCTAGGGCCCTTTGCCCCGTATCGGGCGAGGGTCGCCACGGGGGCGACGTTCTATCGTGAGATGGGTCCCCGAGCGAAGAGGGCGGTATGGCACACTCCGAGTCAACGATCACGTACACGTACACGGACGAGGCGCCGGCGCTGGCGACGTACTCCCTGTACCCGATCATCACGGCCTACGCCGCTCAGGCCGGCGTGATCCTCGAGCTGAAGGACATCTCGCTCGCCGGACGCATCATCGCGACCTTCCCCGAGTCCCTGCGCGAGGACCAGCGGCGCAGCGACGACCTGGGTGAGCTCGGGGCGGCGGTGAACGAGCCCGGGGCCAACGTCATCAAGCTGCCGAACATCTCGGCCTCGATGCCCCAGCTGAAAGCCGCCGTGGCCGAACTGCAGTCCCAGGGCTACGACCTCCCTGACGTGCCCGACGAGCCGAGCACCGACGCCGAGCGCGCCCTCCTCGCGCGCTACCGCAGCGTGCTGGGCAGCTGCGTCAACCCCGTGCTGCGTCAGGGCAACTCGGACCGTCACGCGCCGGCCTCGGTGAAGCGCTACGCCCAGACCCACCCGCACAGCATGGGCGCCTGGTCAAGTGAGTCGCGAACCAACGTCGCGCACATGGAGGAGGGCGACTTCTTCTCCAACGAGCGCTCGGCCGTGATGTCGCGGGCCGGCTCGCTGCGCGTCGAGCTGGTGGGCGCCGACGGGTCCACGACGGCGCTGCGCGCCCCGATCGCCGTGCAAGAGGGCGAGGTCGTCGACGCGACGCGTATGGACGTGGCGGCGCTGCGCACCTTCCTGAGCGCCCAGGTGGAGCGGGCCCGGGCCGAGGGCGTCCTCTTCAGCGTGCACCTCAAGGCGACCATGATGAAGGTCTCGGACCCGATCATCTTCGGCCACGTCGTGCGGGCCTTCTTCCCCGAGACCTTCGCCCGCTACGGCGAGTCACTCGCCGCCGCCGGCCTCAACGCCCACGACGGCCTGGCGGTCATCCTCGGCGGGCTGGAGGGCCTCGCCGACGGGGCGGCGATCGCCGCCTCCTTCGCCGACGAGATGGCCCGGGGCCCCCGTCTGGCGATGGTCGACTCGGCGCGGGGCGTCACGAACCTGCACGCGCCCAACGACGTCATCGTCGACGCGTCGATGCCGGCCATGATCCGCACCTCGGGCCACATGTGGGATGCCGACGGGGCCGAGGCCGACACCCTGGCCGTCATCCCCGACCAGAGCTACGCCGGCATCTACCAGGTCGTCATCGACGACTGTCGGGCCCACGGCGCCTTCGACCCGGCCACCCTGGGCTCGGTGCCCAACGTCGGCCTGATGGCCGGCTCGGCCGAGGAGTACGGCAGCCACGACAAGACCTTCGAGATCCCCTCCGACGGGGTGGTCCGAGTGAGCGACGACACCGGCGCGGTCGTCTTCGAGGTGCCGGTGGCGGCGGGGGACATCTTCCGCATGTGCCAGACGAAGGACGTGCCGATCCGCGACTGGGTGAAGCTGGCCGTGACCCGCGCACGGGTCACCGGGGACCCCGCCGTCTTCTGGCTCGACCCCCGGCGCGCCCACGACGCCAACATCATCGCCAAGGTCAACGAGTACCTGCCCGAGCACGACCTCGAGGGCCTCGACCTCAGGATCCTGCCGCCCGAGGAGGCCATCGCCCTCTCGCTCGAGCGAATCCGGCGGGGACTCAACACGATCTCGGTCACCGGCAACGTGCTGCGCGACTACCTGACGGACCTCTTCCCGATCATGGAGCTCGGGACGAGCGCCAAGATGCTCTCCGTCGTGCCCCTCATCAACGGGGGCGGACTCTTCGAGACCGGGGCCGGGGGCTCGGCCCCCAAGCACGTCCAGCAGTTGGAGCGCGAGAACTACCTGCGCTGGGACAGCCTCGGCGAGTTCCTCGCGTTGGGCGCCAGCTTCGAGCACCTGGCCCGTCGCACCGGCAACGCTCGCGCCCAGGTCCTCGCCGACACCCTCGACCGGGCCACCGGCCGCTTCCTCGACGAGGACCGCTCGCCGGGGCGCCGGCTGGGAACCCTCGACAATCGGGGCAGTCACTTCTACCTCGCCCTCTACTGGGCCCAGGAGTTGGCCGCCCAGGGCGAGGACGCTCCTCTCGCCGCGGCCTTCGGACCGCTGGCCGAGGGCCTGGCGGCCCACGAGGAGGCGATCGTGGCCGAGTTGGCCGCGGTGCAGGGCCAGCCCGTCGACCTCGGCGGCTACTTCAACCCCTCGGCCGAGAAGGCGACGGCGGTGATGCGGCCCTCGGCGACGTTCAACGGGCTGCTCGCCACCCTGGGCTGAGCAGCCGAGCGACCCATCGCGCCACCGACGGCCGGGCCCGTGAGGGCCCGGCCGTCGTGCGTTCTAGCGTGGAGCGGTGGACACGATGGACGTCGAGGTGGTGATCGTCGGGGCGGGACTCGCCGGGCTGCGCTGCGCCCAGGTGCTCGAGGAGCGGGGCCGCGAGGTCGTGGTGCTCGAGCGCTCGAGCGACGTCGGAGGGCGCCTCGCCAGCCGCGTCGTCGACGGCTACGTGATCGACGAGGGATTCCAGTTGGTGAACCCCGCCTACCCCGAGCTGGTGGCGAGCGGTGTCCTCTCGGACCTCGACGCTCGGCCCTTCGAGCGCTCGCTCCGCGTCACGACGTCGGGCGGCGTGGTCGACCTGGTCGACCCGCGACGCTCGCCCGGACGGGCCCTCGCGGCGCTGCGCGAGCTCGCCCCCCTCTCGGACCTCGTCCGCGTCGGCGCGGTCGCCGCGCGGGCGGCCCTCGAGCCGGTGGGCGCCATCCGACGCCGGGCCGACCGCTCGACGGCGGCGGCCCTCCGGGCCCTCGGGGTCGGCCCGGCCCTCGTCGAGGGCGTGCTCCAGCCCTTCCTGCGCGGCACGCTGCTCGAGGACGACCTCGCCTCCTCGTGGCGGTACGTGCAGCTGCTCCTGCGGTCCTTCGCGCGCGGGATCCCGGTCACCTTCCCGACGGGCGTCGCGGCCCTGCCGCGGGCCCTCGCGGGACGGCTGCGGCGCACCGAGGTCCACCGCGGCGAGGCGGCGACCTCGGTCGCGCCGACGCGCGTCGTCACCGAGCGGGCCGAGTATCGGGCGCGTCACGTCGTCGTGGCGGTCGACGCCTCCCGGGCCCGGGAGTGGGTGGGCACCCCCGACCTCGGGTGGCGATCCCAGACCGCCTGGTGGTTCGCCGCGCCCCGCGTGGCGTACGGCGGCCGCCTGCGCCTCGACGCCACGCAGTCGCTCGTCACGAGCGTCCTCGACCTCGCGGGCCCCGCGCCCGAGCGCGCCCCCGCGGGCCGCTCCCTCCTCGCGGCCAGCGCGAACGGGGTCGCCGCCGCGGCGAGCGAGCCGCGAGCGCGCGAGGTGGTGGCCCGCGCCTACGGGCTCGCGACGAGCGACCTCGACCTCGTCACGACGACGACCGTCGCGCGCGCCCTGCCCGTGACGTCCGTCCCCCTCGCCCTCTCGCGCCCGGCGCGCGTCGGGGAGTTCGTGGTCGCGGGCGACCACCTCCAGACGCCCTCCATCCAGGGAGCCCTGGTCAGCGGCCGTCGGGCGGCGACGGCGGTGACCTCCTCTCGATAGTCCCTTTTAGAACAGTCCCTTCGATTTCCCTCGTCACGGGAGTGCGTACCCTCAGTGGCAGGTTGTTCGGGGAGGGGACGTGGAGCGCAGAGAGTCGCTGACGCGCCAACGCATCATCGATATCGCGGCCGCGATGGTCGCCGAGTCGGGCAGCGGGAACTTCCGGATCCTCGACCTCGCCGAGCGGGCGGGCATCGGGGTCCCCACCGTCTACTACCACTTCGAGTCCCGCGACCAGGTCGTGGCCGAGGCCCAGCTGGCGAACTACCTGCGGCTCGCCGAGCCGCTCCACGACCACGTCGAGGCGGCCGTCGCGGCGCTCGGGCGCGACGACCGCGAGGGCTTCCTCGCCGCGGTGCGCAACGACCTCGAGGAGTCGTGGTCCTTCGCCGAGGCCGACCAGATCGCCATCGTGACGACCCTGATCGACATCCACTCCGACGCGGCCACGCGCCGCCGCTTCCAGCAGATGCTCGAGGGTCAGTACGCGCGCTGGATGTCGCTGCTCGACGACGCCCAGCGTCGCGGCTGGGTCACCAACCAGACCGACGTGGGGATGCTGGTCGCGATCTTCTGGGCGGCCTCGGTCGGTCAGCTCGTCATACCGCGGCGTGACGGCCTGGACGTGACGGCGACGCGCGTCGCCGACTTCTGCCTCGGCGTGCTGCGCTCGCGGCCGATGGACCAGTCGGCGGGCTCGGACTCGTAGGACGATGCGTGACGCACGATCCGAGCGTCGTCGCGGGGCGACGCTCGGGGACGATCAGTCGGACGACGCCAGCGCCAGGACTCGAGCCCGATCGTCACCACTCCGGGGGCGTGATCCCCTCGCGGGGCGATCGCGACGCCTCGCCGAGCTGGAAGTGGTGACGAGCACGCGGCGCGCCGCACCGCCACGGGAGGACGTAATGACGCCGAGCGCTACGGCGACGTACGGGCAGAGCCCTTCACGAGGGCAATCGAGAAGACGGCCCCGTCGAGCGCCGCGAAGAGCGCGACACTGAGAGGAACCACCCCGACGCCCCAGCGGGCGACCAGGAGGTCGATGAGGGCGGGACCGATGACGCTCCCGGCCATGGCCGAGAGGATGATCGCTGACGTGGCATCGCTGTCGTGCGGCGACAATGTCGAGAACCACATCAGCCCCATGGGGTAGATCGAGGCAATCACCAGTCCCAGGAATGGGTAGGCCACCGGCGCGAGAACGTGGACTCGAACGCCGAGCGCACCGACGGTGGCCAGCACGAGGCTGCCGATCACGAGTGCCGGCGCCTGGAAGCGGCGGTGGAGTGCTCCACCAAAGGCGCGAGCCAGGGCGAGCCCGGCCCAGAAACCGGCCGTCACGAGAATCGCCGTTCGGTCGCCGTAACCGGTGCCGTGGAGCTGGCTGGCCATCCATCCCGAGGCCCCGGACTCGACAGACTCGTAGAGGACGTAGCCGCCGATGAAGAGACCGATCAGCCTGCGACGTCGGCCGGTGTCGAGGTGCGTCGTACCCCGGGTCTCGTCGCGGTGGGGTGGTGCGACGACGCCACGAGTTGTCAGGGCGAGGGCGAGCGAGGCGATGCCGAGGATGCTGACGAGTAGGGCGTAGTGGATCGGGTGGACGCCGATCAGGGCGAGGGGGGTGACGACGGCACCGACTCCAAAGCCTGCGTTGCCAACGCTGAGCATGTGAGCTCGCACTTCGACGGCGGTACGAGTCAACAGCGTGTTCAAGGTAATGCCCGAGGCGCCGAAGCCGACTCCGAGCACCCCCGCCCCGACCTCCGCGAGGATCCAGTGCGAAGCGAGGGACACCAGCGCAGCCCCGAAGGCCATCGTCATGAGGGCGGCGTTGAGGACCGCGCGGCCGCTGAAACGTCGGACTCCTACCCAGCCCGGCAGAACGCCCAGGACACCGCCGCCGAAGTAAACCGCGAGAATCCGGCCGGCGCCCGCAGTCGAGAGGTGGAAGCGTTCCGAGAAAGTCACTAGGAGAGGTCCGAAGAGTGAGGTGGTGGCTCCACCAAGCACGAAAGCGGCAGTGAGCACCACGAAGCCCATCCTCGTCAGGTGCACCATCGTCGGTGGATCGGAGGAGTTGGAGTGGGGGGATGTCACGGCCGATCGCGAGTCTACGGAGGTGAGATGAGCGGCAGAGTTATCTACACTGCCACGTGATGCCGAGTGCTTCCTTTGATTCGTGCATACTGAGCGTCGACGTTGGAGCGACGTCGATCAAGGTGGGGCGCCTCGATGCGGAGGGGGCCCTGATCGGCCCTCTCCAGCGAGTCGCCACGCCCTACCCCTGTCCTCCCGAACGCATGGTGGCGACGCTGGCCGCGATGATCGACGAAGCGCCGTGCGAGCACGTGGGGGTGGGCTTCCCAGGCGACATGGAGGATGGGTGCGTCCTCGAGCCCGGGAACCTCTCGCGAATCGGGGGGATCGACACCGCGGTCGATGCGGAGATCGATGTTCAGTGGAGGGGATTCGACCTGCAGGCCCGTTTGCGAGAGGCAACCGGTCGTGATGTGCGTGTGGTGAACGACGCAACTCTCGCGGCCCTGGGTGCCACTCTCGGTGAGGGGCGGGAGCTCGTGTTCACCTTGGGCACGGGTTTCGGGATTGCTCTCGTCGTCGATGGCGATAGGGTGCGGGTTCGCGATGTGGGCGCCGAGGACTTCGTTGACGGAGAGACCTACGATGAGTCCCTCGGCGAACCGGCTCGGGCGCGCGATCCACGGGCGTGGATGGCCAACTTGCGCCGGGCCGCGCGAGGGTTCGTCGCGGAGTTCGACGCTGACATCGTCCACTTCGGGGGAGGGAATGCGCGGCACCTTGAGCCCAGTGATGTGGCCGACCTCGCGTCACACGTTGTGATCAATGACGCCGTGGTTACCCTGCGGGGTGCTCGTCGACTCTTCGCTCGCGACCGAGCGTGATCGATACCCGGCGTGCGGGCTACGCTACGTGCTCGCGATAGGGGGACGGTGACGACGAACTTCGAATCCGAGATCCGTAGTCAGGGCGAACTGTTGCGGGCCAGGGCTGACGGCGGAGCCGAGGCGGCGGCGCGGATTGCCGAGGCTTGGCGAGGACTGGACTACGCCCTGGTGGCGGCCCGGGGATCATCGGACAACGCCGCGCGGTTCTTCCAGTACCTGGCTGGGCAACGTGCCGGTCTAGTGGTGGCGCTCGCTGCGCCATCACTGTTCGAGGGGGTGCGCGTCCCGGGGCTGCGCGGTGCGGGAGTCCTAGCCATCTCGCAGTCGGGCCGTTCACCCGGCATGATCGACGTGATCCGTGCTGGGAGGGAACAAGGGCGACCGACCGGCGCGATCACGAACTCGCTCGACTCGCCGCTCGCTCTCGAGTCCGACGTGGTGATCGACCTCGGGGTGGGCCCCGAACTCGCCATTGCCTCGACGAAGACCTTTACCGCCACCTGGCACGCCCTGGGCCAGATCGTTTCGGCACTCGGCTCGGAGCCACTCGACGGTCTGGATGCGACCGCCGACGCCGTGGGCGAGGTCATCGAATGGGCCCTCGGCGCGGAGATGCCAGTCGAACTGATCGATGCGCCGCGCGGACTCACGATGGTGGGCCGGGGGGTGGGCTACGCCACCGCGTGCGAGATCGCACTCAAGGTTCGCGAGGTCTCCGGACTACGCGCCGAAGCGTTCGCCGCACCCGACTACCTCCATGGACCCATCGGCGCGGACGCTACCGACACCGCACTCACTCTCATCCTGACTGACGAGTTGAGCGACGCGGTGGCCGAGGAGCTCCTCGCGACGGGTCGCGCGCTCGGTGCGAGGACTCTCGTCATCCGTCCTCGCGGCCGCCACCCGCTCGGGGCCGACGTTGACCTCGAGTTGCCGTTCGGGACGCCGAACTGGCTTACGGGCCTTCTCGAAGTCGTCGTCGGACAGGTGTTGACCCTGCGCCTCGGCGAGCGTCGGGGGCGTTCAATCGATTCGTCGCCGGTGCTGTCTAAGGTGACTACGAGCGCATGATGGCAGTAATGAACGAGAAAGTCGTACGTTCTTCACAATCAATGTGAATATTGATCAGGGCTGGCTTGCTGAGTGTTAACTCTTCACATAGTGTGACGGTGTGGTCACCAGGTGGGGGGGTGGGACGAGAGTCCCGGACTCCGCAGGTTCGGCGGTCACGTTGGGGAATCCGGGACCGAGGGGGTCCGGAGGGAGGAGTCTCACTGTGAGAAGGAAGTCAAGGTTGGGCCTGATCGGCTCGTCCTTTGCGATGATCGCCGGGCTGTTGTTCTCGGTGACCCCGGGGCTATTGGGAACGAGCGTGGCCGCAGCGGCCCCGCAAGTCCCACTGAACCTGGCGAACGAACAGGGGATGCTGTGGCCCTGCTCGTTCAACCCGTTCTTGGCGTCGTCGTCACCCTATTCGGTGGGCGTGACGTACGAGACGCTCGAGTTCGTCAACTCGCTGCAGAGCGGCAAGGTGACGCCGTGGTTGGCCACCGGGTCGGCGTGGAGCAATGGGAACAAGACGCTGACCTTCACGATTCGCAGCGGTGTGAAGTGGTCGGACGGGCAGCCCTTCAGCGCGGCGGACGTCGTCTACACGTTCAACCTGCTGAAGAAGTACCCGGCCCTCGACGCCAACGCGGTGTGGTCGGTGCTCTCGAGCGTCACTCAAGCGGGGGCGAACAAGGTCGTTTTCGACTTCTCGGCGCCGGCAGTTCCGTACTTCTACTACGTCGCCGGACAGGTGCCGATCGTTCCCGAGCACATTTGGAGCAAGATCTCCAACCCGGTGTCCAACCCGGTCTCACACCCCATCGGGACGGGTGGATACCTGATGAACAAGTGCACGCCGCAGAACATTCAGTGGACGGCCAACCCCCACTACTGGCAGGCCGGCAAGGCCGTGGTGAAGACGGTCAACATGCCCGCCTTCCTCTCGAACAACACCTGTAACGAGTACCTCGCCACGGGCCAGTCGCAGTGGGGCGCTCAGTTCATCCCGAACATCAAGAGCTACTACGTTGCGAAGAAGCCGGGAAACGCCTATTGGTTCCCGCCGGTCGCGAACGTGTCGCTGTTCCCGAACCTCACTCAGGCGCCACTGAACAACGTCAAGGTACGCCAAGCGATCAGTTACGCGATTGATCGTCCAACCGTGTCCAAGATCGGTGAGTACGGCTACGAGCCGCCGGCGAGTCAGACGGGCATCGTGGCTCCGACCTTCTCGGCGTGGTCGTCATCGGCGGCCGTCAAGGCTCAGGGCTCCAGTTATGACCCGGCGAAGGCCGTCAGTCTGCTGAAGTCTGCCGGGTACAAGAAGGGCAGCGACGGCATCTTCGCCAAGAACGGCAAGAAGTTGAGCCTTTCGATCATCACCAACGGTGGCTACTCCGACTGGGTTGCGACTGTGCAGGTGATCGCGCAGGAGCTCAACAAGGTGGGCATCGCCGCGACCGTCAACCCGATTGCGTCGACTAACTTCTACTCCGACGTCTACGCCGGGAAGTTCCAGTTGGCCTACAACGTGGAGACCGGTGGCCCGACCCCGTTCTACGAACTGCGTCAGTGGCTGTTCTCGAAGAACTCGGCACCGATCGGCACTGCCGCCGCCTCCAACTGGGAGCGCTTCTCCAACAAGACGGTGGACGCGCTGCTCAACCAGTACGGGACGACGACGAACGCGACGCTCCAGCACGCCATCGTGAACAAGCTCCAGATGGTCATGGTGCAGCAGGCCCCGGTTATCCCGGTCCTCGAGGAAGTCGACTGGTTCCAGTACAACTACAAGCAGTTCTCGGGCTTCCCGACGGCGTCCAACCCGTACGCGCAGCCAGCCTTGTACAACATGCCGGACTGGGGCTACATACTCGACAATCTGAAGCCGATCAACTAGTCGACGCGACGACCGAGTGCTGAGCTGAGCCGGGGAGATGAAGTTTCTCATTCGCCGAGTGGGCTTCCTACTGGTTGCCCTGTGGGTTGCCCTCACGGTGAACTTCTTCATCCCCCGGCTCATGCCCGGCAATCCAGCCGTCGCCATGATGGCCAAGTTCCACGGGCACGTGAACCCCGCCGCCCTCCACGCACTAGAGGTTGCGTTCGGGGTCAACTCCCACGAGAGTCTGATCTCGGCATACGTGCAGTACGTCGGCAATACCTTTCGCGGGAACCTCGGGATCTCAACGAGTTACTTCCCGATCCCCGTCTCGACAGTCATCATGCGCGCTCTGCCCTGGTCGCTCGGACTGGTCGGCCTGAGCACGGTCGTTGCCTTCATCGTCGGTACCGCGATCGGAGCAGTCGCCGCGTGGCGTCGCGGAGGGCTGGTGGACTCCGTCCTCCCACCAACGTTCGTCGTAATCTCCGCCTTCCCCTACTTCTGGGTCGGGCTTCTTTCCATCTGGCTCTTCGCCCTCACGCTGAACTGGTTCCCACTTCTCGGCGGCTACTCGGAAACGGCGACGCCGGCGATGACGTGGTCCTTCGTGGGGGACGTCCTGGTCCACGCGATACTGCCCGCCTTCACGATCATCATCACCTCCATCGGCGGGTGGATATTGACCATGCGCAACAACATGATCACGGTCGTCGCCGAGGACTACGTGAAGATGGCGCGGGCGAAGGGGTTGAAGCCTCGCCGGATCCTGTGGCAGTACGCGGGCCGAAACGCTCTGCTGCCGAACCTCACCGGATTCGCTATGTCGCTGGGCTTTGTCATCTCCGGAGCCATCCTGGTGGAGTACGTCTTCAACTATCCCGGTCTCGGTTTCATGCTGTTGCAGGCCGTGCAAAATGAGGACTACCCGCTGATGCAGTCGCTGTTCCTCCTCATCACCATCGCCGTGCTCCTCGCCATCTTCATCTCGGACGTGGCGACGGCGATCCTCGACCCGCGTACCAGGAGCAGCCGGTGATCGCGCTACGTACTTTGGGGCGTCGGCTCGGATCCGTGGGCCGGTTCCTACGGCGCGACAAGAAGGCCCTCGTCGGGGCCGTCATACTCTTCATCCTTCTCGTCATCGCGGTCGTCCCGCAGTGGTTCACCCCCGACAACCCGTCGGCCGAGGCCTACACGCCAGGGGTGGGCCTGTCGTGGTCACATCCACTCGGCACCACGTCCTTCGGTCAAGACGTTTTCAGTCAGGTGATGGCGGGCACCCGCCAGAGCGTGTTCATTGCGTTGATTGTGGGGCTTCTCTCGACGGTGCTGTCCGTTGTCATCGGCGTGAGCGCTGCGTACTTCGGCGGCTGGATCGACGACCTGCTCTCGATGTTCACCGACGTCGTGCTCGTGATCCCGACTTTCCCGCTGATCATCGTGATAACCGCCTACTTGAAGAGCGCGAGCTTCTGGCTCATGGTCTTCGTCCTCGTCGTCACGGGGTGGTCGTACGGGGCCCGTCAACTAAGGGTCCAGGCGCTCTCGCTTCGCAATCGGGACTACCTCCTTGCGGCGCGAGCGCGGGGGGAATCGCCCCTATACGTGATCTTCGTCGAATTGCTCCCACCGATGACGTCGTTGATCGTGGCGAACTTCCTCGGTGCCGCCCTCTACGCCGTCTTGGCCGCCTCGGGACTCCAGTTCGTGGGACTAGGCAACATCAACTCGCAGTCGTGGGGCACCATGCTCTACTGGGCGCAGAACAACGAGGCCCTCGCGACGGGACTGCCACTGTGGGCTCTGGCACCCGGCATCGCGATCGCCGTCCTCGGGAGTGCGCTGGCCCTCCTCAACTACGCCTTTGACGAGGTGGCCAATCCTGCGCTGCGGCCCGTGTCGCGACGGCGCGCGCGAAGGGCGGTCCGCGCGTGAGTCTCCTGCACGTTCACGATCTCTACGTGGAGTACGAAACTCCTGCCGGACCGGCTCGCGCGGTCAACGGCGTCTCTCTCGACCTCGACCGGGGTGAGTTCCTCGCCATCGTGGGGGAGTCCGGCTGCGGGAAGTCGACCCTGCTCTTCGCAATCGCACAGTTGCTGAGCTATCCGGCTCGGATGACCGGGGGCGTGGTCCAGTTCGATGGGCTGGATTTGACCGCACTCAAGCCTGAAGAGTTGCGCCGCCACCGATGGCGCGACGTCTCGGTCGTGATGCAGAGCGCGATGAACGCGCTCAATCCGACCCTCTCTATCGGTGCGCAGCTAGCCGACGTCTGCCGCGCGCACACCGAGTGGGACGATCGTCAGATTGCTGACCGCAGTGCCGAAGTCTTATCCATGGTGTCGATTGACCCAGCGCACCTCAAGAGCTACCCCTTCCAGTTGTCCGGGGGAATGCGCCAGCGCGCCATGATCGCCATGGCCCTCCTGCTCGAACCGAAGCTCGTGATCATGGACGAGCCCACATCCGCTCTGGACGTCGTGGCGCAGCGATCGCTGATGCGACAGATTCACGCGCTCCGGGAACGGCTCGGCTTCTCCGTCCTGTTCGTGACCCACGACATGAGCGTGGTGTCGCACTTCTCCGATCGCCTGGCCGTCATGTACGCCGGGGAGGTCGTCGAGCTCGGCTCGACGAGGGCCGTCTTCGACGACCCGCAGCATCCGTACTCGGTCGGACTGATGGACGCTTTCCCGTCGCTGCTCGGAGACCTGAAGCCATTGACGGGCATCCCGGGCAATCCGCCGTCACTTGTTGAGCCGCCCCCGGGCTGTCTCTTCGCTCCGCGGTGCCCGAACGCTACAGACGCCTGCCGCACGACGCGGCCCGAACTCCTGAGCGACGACAGTCGTTCAGTTCGTTGCCACCTGGTTCACCCGCTGGAGGTGCCGTGAGCAACGCCGTCCTCTCCGTCGAAAGCATCACCCGATTGTTCCGCGTCGGTGGATTGCGCACGCGGGGGACTCTGCACGCGATCGATGACGTGACCTTCGAGGTGGGTGCCTCGGAGATCGTGGCACTCGTGGGCGAGTCGGGCTCGGGCAAGTCCACCATTGCGCGTGTCCTCGCGGGGCTCTATCCACCGTCCGAGGGGCGGATCCTCTTTGAGGGCCAGTCGGTCGGACGACGGCCGAGCCGTCGCGTGCGCGGACGTATGCCTATGGTCTTTCAGGATCCGTTCGGTTCCATCAATCCAGTTCTCCGGGTGGGTCACGGGATCGAGCGAGCCCTCAAACTGCACCGACCGGAGCTGTCGGGCGAGCAGCGTCACGATGCGGCCGTCTCACTCCTGGAGAGGGTGGGGCTCCTTCCCGGCGCCGAGGTCCTGCGCCGCTTCCCGCACGAACTCTCGGGCGGCCAGCGTCAGCGCCTGGGTTTCGCACAAGCCCTGGCGTCACGTCCGTCGCTCATCCTGGCCGATGAGCCCGTCTCGATGCTGGACGTCTCGATTCGCATCGGCCTCCTAAACGTGATGCGGGACCTGCGCGATCGCGAAGGCGTGTCGATTCTGTACATCACCCACGACCTGGCGAGCGCCAGGTACGTCGCGGATCGGATGATCGTGCTCTACGCCGGCCGCATCGTCGAGACGGGACGCACCGAGGACGTGATCAGCCATCCGCAGCACCCCTACACGCGACTCCTCATGTCGACCGCGCCCGACCCCCGCCTACCGCTCTCGGATGACGCATCGCTAACGGATCTCGGTGAACCGCCCAAGGTCATCAACCCCGGTCCCGGTTGCCGCTTCGCGCCACGATGCCCGCTCGCTACCGACGCGTGCCGCGTGGCGACACCGCGATTGAGGGCCGTCTCGACGGATCAGGACGTCGCGTGCTTCGCGGTCACGGGCGAGTGAGGACGCCGCTTCCGCGACCTCGAGAACTTCGTCGGGGTGAGGGCACGCTCGTCTGGCGATCTCCGTTGCGCGTCCGATCCGATGTGCGGTTTGACGACGTGGTTGAACTCTTCGCCGACGACCTGGATGCGGCCGTGGGGTGGCGCGTGGAGCGGGTGACGGAGGAGCCCGATCTCGACGTCCGCTGGGACCCCACACTTGGGGCGGAGGCGTACCGGATGCGAGTGTCCAGCCGGGTGGTCGTCAGCGCGGCGGACGGGGCGGGAGCCTTCTACGCTCTGGGCGCTCTGCGTCAACTCGGTCCCCATGAACTGTGGGGTCATGAAGGAACGCTCACGGAGTGGCCGGTGCCGCACGTCGAGATCAACGACGCGCCGCAGTTCGCCTGGCGCGGGGCCCATCTCGACGTCGCTCGCCACTTCTTCGACGGCGCCGTGGTCCGGCGGTTCATCGACCAAGTAGCCGCGCATCGGCTGAACCGGCTCCACCTGCATCTCAACGATGATCAAGGGTGGCGCGTCGAGGTGCCGGCGTGGCCCCGCTTGACCGAGGTGGGTGCGTGGCGTCCGTCGTCTCCGGCGGGCCACGAGTCCGAGGGGCGCGACGATGGGCAGCCGCACGGTGGGTTCTTCACGCGACGCGAGTTGGTGGAATTGCGGCACTATGCCGCGCGTCGACACGTCGTGATCGTCCCGGAGATTGACCTCCCCGGGCACGCCCAGGCGGCGATCGCCGCCTACCCCGAGCTGGGTTCGGCACCTCCGGGCACGGGAGTCTGGACCCGTTGGGGCATTTCCGAGCACGTGCTCAACCTGGAGCCGATCACGCGCCGCTTCGCACGCGACGTCGTACGCTCGGTTGCCGAGCTCTTCCCCGGGGCTCCCTTCCACATTGGGGGCGACGAGTGCCCGACTCGTGAGTGGGAGGTCGACCCTCGCCGAGTGACTCTCATGGCAGAACACCACCTGGCCGACGAACGGGGACTCCAAGGACTCTTCACCGCCGTCATGGCCCACGCACTTCGAGCGGGGCGTCACGAGGTCCTCGCTTGGGACGAGGTGCTCGACGCCGTGGTGCCCGATGGGACGGTCATCGTTGCGTGGCGCAACGTGGAAGAGGGTCGGCGAGCGGCACGACGTGGACTCGACGTGATCATGGCTCCCATGCAGTGGGTCTACTTTGACTGGCTGAACAGTGACGCCCCTGGCGAGCCGGTCGCCATAGGATCGCCGCCGCGCGTGACCACCTGGGAGCGGGTGTACGCCTTTCGCGTCGTGCCCGACGACTTCGACGCCGCGATGGCCGCGCGCGTTCGAGGTGCCCAGGCTCAACTGTGGACGGAGTACATCGCAACACGGGATCACCTCGACTACATGGCCTTCCCTCGCCTCAGCGCGTTCGCCGAGGTGGTGTGGGGCACCGTCGCCGACCTCGCTGACTTCCGACCTCGCCTGGAGGATCATCTCGGGCGACTGAGCGCGATGGGCGTCCGATTCCGCCCACTCGATCTGTGAATCCGTCCCGTCCGATTCCGGAAGTGCTCTGGGAGCACGTTCGCGCGGCACCGCGGATCGATGTGGACCGCGTGCGCTCGGTCTCGCCCTCACGTCTCTCGTCGGAGTTAGCGGCGATGGGTCTTGCGCTGAGCGACCGTGACGAGCTCGTCACCCGTTGGGGCGATGTGCTCGCGAGCGACGCGTGGGTGCGCCTGCTCGCGGGGCTTTGGGCCGTCGTCGAGGAGCAGCGGGGACGGCCAGACGACCCCGTCCTGATCGTCCGGGATCTCGACGAGACGGGGGTGGTCGGACGGCTCCTGTTCCTCTACCTGGCGGGCCTCGCGGCGTCTGGCACGCGCGACTTCCTGATCTCCGAGGGCTTCCCGTCCGACGTCATCGTGGACACCCTCGCGACCGTGGCGCGACACGCGGCGGTGCATCGGCGTCAGTTCGGCACCTCGGGACTCAGTGCCGGGTGGTGGATCATGCTGGCGCTGCGGGGCGACCTGGTCAACATCGGATCTCTCCAGTACCACCGTCTGAGGTTGGGGATCGGGACGCTGTCCCCCTCGCCCTGGTACCCGCCCGAGGAGGCTGACGTTCGGGGTGTCGGCTTTCGATGGGGTGATCCGGTGGTCGGGCTCCACATCCCCGACGGTGCCGATCTCTCGGAAGGAGCTGTTGACCAATCGCTGGGGCAGGCGCGCGACTTGCTCCAGCGAACGTGGCCGGCTCCGCATCGACGTTTGGTGACGTGTCAGTCCTGGATATTCGACCCGCACCTTGCCGACATCCTCGGGTCCGAGAGTCGTCTCTTGCGCTTCGCCCGGCGCTTCACACTGGTCCCTGGGGAGGTCGTCGGGGACCACGACGTGAGAGAGTTCGTCTTGCGGCCGCACGCCGGTGGCCCGACGAGGCTGCAGGAGTCGGTCATCCGACTCCTCGACTCGGGCAGACATTGGAGCACACGTACCGGGTGGATGAGTTGGGAGTCGACAGAGTAGACCGTCGTGGGTGTGACAAGTAGTCGTTATTAATGTGAGATTTACTCAAAAGGGGGTTGATGAATGTTAAAAACTCACATAGTGTGGAGCCATGGACTCTAAGGCGCGCCGCACCATCATTGTGGAGCGCCTGCGCCACGAGGGTGAGGCGACGATCGCCGAGATGGCCGCCGACTACGGCACCAGTGAGATGACCATCCGTCGTGACCTCGAACTGCTCGAGCTAGAGGGTCTGGCTCGTCGTGTCCGAGGTGGGGCAATCTCCATCCAGGCGCGTGGCTTCGAGCCCCCGGTCCTCCAGCGATCCGCCGAGCAGGCGGAGGCGAAGCGCCGGATCGGCGCCGCCGCAGCCGCCGCGCTGCGACCCAACGAGACGATCATCCTGGACGTCGGCTCCACGGCCCACCAGTTGGCGCGGGCCATTCCCGACGACCTGGCGATCACCGCCCTCACGAGCTCGTTGCTCATCGCCACCGAACTCGCCACGAAGCCCCTCGTACGCACCATCGTGACGGGTGGGGTGGTCCGTCAGGGGGAGATGAGTCTGGTTGGCGCACGCGCCGTGGATTCGTTCGTGGACCTGCACTGCGACGCTGTCTTCCTCGGCGTCGCCGGCATCAGCGTCGAGGCGGGTCTTACCGAGTACAACCTGGACGACGCCGAAGTGAAGCGGGCGGCCATCGCCTCGGGTCGACGCCGCATCGTCCTTGCGGACGCCAGCAAGATTGGACGCGTGGCGCTCGTCAGCGTCGCTCCTGCCAA
The DNA here is from genome assembly GCA_027449885.1 of Acidimicrobiaceae bacterium. GTDB lineage: Bacteria > Actinomycetota > Acidimicrobiia > Acidimicrobiales > RAAP-2 > RAAP-2. Next base: position 65,566 of record DAIDKS010000031.1, on the reverse strand, counting down.
CGTCATCGACGTCCTGATCACGAATGCCGCTCCCAGCAACGAGACGATCCAGCGCCTTCGAGAACTGGACGTTGAGGTCATTCACGTTGAACCAGTAGAGGAGGAATCTCCCTGATGTCCCGTTTCCGCAGCATCTTCCCGAAGGCGGCGAAGCCCCTCATCGCTATGGCGCACGTGCCGCCTCTGCCGGGAACCCCCCTCTTCGACTCCGCCGCCGGAGTCACGGGACTCATCGATCACGTGAAGCGCGACGTCGAGGTCTTACGGGAGGGGGGATTCGACGCCATCCTCTTCTGCAACGAGGGCGACCGCCCGTACCAGCTCCACGCGGGACTCGAAGCATCCGCCGTCATGTCGCGCGTGGTGACCGAGTGCCGTCCCGACGACCGCCCCTACGGGGTGGACTTCCTGTGGGATGCCCAGTGCGCCCTGGCCATCGCGGTGGCCACCGACGCGGTCTTCTTGCGCGAGGTCGTGACCGGCCTGTGGGAGTCCGACATGGGGCTGTGGGCTCCCGACGCGGCGACGCTGTTGCGGAATCGCCGAGCATTCGGTCGCGACGACCTCGCCGTTTTCGCGAACGTCACGCCCGAGTTCGCCTCCAGCGTCGGCGGCCGCTCACCCGCCGCGATGGCTCGCTCGACGGTGGTCTCCAGTCTGGCCGACGTCATCCTCGTCTCCGGTCCGATGGCGGGCAGTGAGCCCGAAGTGAGCACGGTCGCCGACGTTCGCGAGGCCCTCGACCCGGAGGTTCCTGTCCTACTCAACACGGGAGCGAAGGCCGAGACGATCCAGAGCTACCTCAAGTACGCCGACGGGTGCATCGTTGGCAGCGATCTCAAGCGTGACGGCTACACGTGGAACGAGGTCGATCCCGAACGCGTGAAGCGCTTCGTCGACGCCGCGCGAAGTGCCTAGGGGAACCCTCCTCCTCGGGATCGATCTCGGGTCGTCCGGAGTCAAGGCGGTCATCCTCGATCCCGCCCGCGGTATCTTGCGATCCGCGTCGCGCCCCGTGGCGCTCCACAGCGATCAGGTCGGCTGGGCCGAAGCCGATCCCGCCGAGTGGTGGGACGGCGTCTGCACCCTGGTACCTAACCTGCTCGGCTCTCTCGGCGTCGACGCGGGCGATATCGCCGCCGTTGCCGTGAGCGGGATGGTGCCGGCGGTCGTCCTCACTGACGTGGAGGGGCTCCCGCTGCGTCGCGCGATCTTGCAGAACGACGCTCGGGCCGTTGAGGAACTCCGCGAGCTTCGCGCCGAGTTGATCGATGTGGACCTCCTGCACCTGACGGGGTCTGTCCTCTCGCAGCAGTCCGTGGCGCCAACGCTCCGGTGGGTAGCGCGTCACGAGCCCGACGTGTGGGCCGCCACCCGGGTCGTTCAGGGCTCCTACGACTGGCTCGCGCGCCGACTGGGCGCCGACGTCCACGTCGAGGAGAACTGGGCGCTCGAGAGTGGACTGTTCACCCTCGACCGCCAGCCCCTGGACGCCGTGTGGGCGCGACTGCCCGATCACTCTCCCCTGATCGGACCCGTCCACTGTCCTGGCGAGGTTGTCGGATCCGTCTCGTCGGCGGCCGCGGCCGCGACGGGGCTGGCGGTCGGAACCCCCGTGGTCGTCGGCGGCGCCGATCATGTCCTCTCCGCCTACGGCGCCGGTCTGGTAGAGCCGGGTGACTGCCTCGTGAAGTTGGGCGGAGCCGGTGACATCCTCGCGGTCAGCCCGACTCCGCTGGTCGACACGCGCCTCTACCTCGACAAGCATCCACTGGCGGGAAAGTGGCTGCCCAACGGCTGCATGGCCACCAGCGGGTCGCTGCTGCGCTGGGAACAGGCCCTGCTCGGAGGAGTGGGCCTCGACGTCCTCGACGCTGAGGCCTTCCGGGCGACCCCCGGTGCCCTCATCGCGCTGCCCTACTTCCTTGGCGAGAAGACCCCGCTCCACGATCCGGATCTTCGTGGGGCCGTCATCGGCCTGCACCTGGGAACGACCCGGGGCGATCTGCATCGGGCCTACCTCGAGGCCATCGCCTACGGATTTCGTGCCCACATCGAGGTGTTCGCCGAGCGGGGTCTCGCCGTCGAACGGACGTGGGTCACGAATGGCGGTTCGCGCTCTCGACTCTGGCGCGAGATTCTGGCGGATGTCCTGGGTCGAGAACTGGCCTCCATCGTCGAGCATCCGGGGGCCTCCTTTGGGGCGGCCGTACTCGCCGGAGTGGGTGTCGGGCTGATTCCCGATGGCGACTACGTCAAGGGAGCGTTGCCGCCCGACGAGGTCATTGCGCCCCATCCCGAGCGCACCGCCCTCTACGACGAGCGCTACGCGCAGTTCAAGGAGTTCACCCGCGTGACGACGTCCCTGTCCCACGCTCTAGCGAGGAGCAACCCATGACATCCATCGCCGTGATCACCGGAGCCGGATCAGGTATCGGTGCAGCCATCGCCCGCGAACTCGCGAACCGCGGGATGCGGGTTGTCGTTACCGACGTCGATCCGATCGCGGCGGCGCGCGTCGCCGAGGAGGTCGGGGGATCTTCGATGACTCTTGACGTCACCGACCCCGAGGCGTGCGCCGCCGTTGTCGACGCCGTGGTCGATCACGAGGGGGGGCTGGACGTGTGGGTCTCCAACGCGGGGATCTCGAAGATGCAGCGGTTTCTCGACGTCTCCCCGAGCGATCTGCGCCGCACGTTCGAAGTGAACACCTACGGAGTCTTCTTCGCCAGCCAGGCGGCCGCCCGGGCTATGGTGTCGCACGGCATCCGGGGAGTGATCGTGAACACCGCCTCGATGGCCGCTAAGCAGGGCCGCATCCCCTTTCTCTCGGACTACGTGGCGAGCAAGTTCGCCGTGCTGGGACTTACGCAGGCCATGGCCTTCGAGCTCGCGGCCCACGGGATTCGCGTGAACAGCGTCTGCCCGGGCTACGTCACCACCGCAATGCAGGATCGTGAGTTGGCGTGGGAGGCGGGACTCCGCGGGATTGAGCCGGAGGCGGTGCGCCAACTCTGGATCGACGACACTCCACTCCGCCGCCTGGAGTCACCCGAGGACGTCGCGCGCGTAGTTGCCTTCCTCGTGTCCGAGGACGCCGCCTTCGTCACCGGGGAGTCGATCGCGGTGAACGGCGGAGCCTTCATGGACTAGCGGGGGACGGCTCCGTCCTCGGGGCGCCCTCAGCCGACCGACGGGTCGATCGCCAGCTCCTCCTCGGTCGCCTCGACCGCCACGTGGGGCACCACCCGGTCGAGCCACCGCGGCATCCACCAGTTGGCCCGCCCGATGAAGTGCATCAGCGAGGGCACCAGCACGGTGCGCAGCACGAAGGCGTCGATCAGGACGGCGCCCCCGAGGCCGATGCCGAACTCGGCGATGATGCGCTGGCCGCCGAAGGCGAACGAGAGGAAGACCGAGATCATGATGAGGGCCGCCGCCGTGATGACCCGGCCGGTGTTGGCCTGGCCCCGGATGATCGCCTCCTCGTTGTCCCCCGTGTTGAGCCACTCCTCGTGCATGCGCGAGACGAGGAAGACCTGGTAGTCCATCGAGAGCCCGAAGAGGATCGCGATCATGATGATCGGGAGGAAGGACTCGACGGGTCCGGTGCCCGCGTTGAGGAGTCGGCTGCCCCAGCCCCACTGGAAGACGGCGACGACGAGCCCGAACGAGGCCCCCGCGGCGAGGAGGTTCATCGCCGCGGCGACCAGGGGCACCACCACGCTGCGGAAGGCCACCATCAGCAGGAGGCACCCCAGCGTCACGATCACGGCGAGGAAGAGCGGGATCTTCGCGCCGAGGACCGTCGCGAAGTCGGCGAAGATCGCCGTGAGGCCGCCGACGTAGACGGCGGTGTGGCTCGAGAAGGTGGCCCGCGGGATCACGTCGTTGCGCAGGTGGTTGATGAGGTCGGTCGTCGCCGCGGCCGAGGGGCTGGTGGACGGCACGACCGAGATCACCCCGACGGTGCCGTGGGCGAGGACGGCGAGGGGGCTCACCGCGACGACCCCGGGCACGTGGGCGAGCGTGTGGTCGAGGGAGGTGAGGGCCGCGACGTCGGCGGGGCCGTGCACCTCGCCGACCACCGCGAGCGGTCCGTTGAAGCCCGGTCCGAAGCCCTTCGCCAGCAGGTCGTAGGCCTGGCGGGTGGTCGTCGAGGGCGGGTTCGTCCCCTGGTCCGAGCTGCCGAGGCGGAGGGAGAAGAAGGGCACGGCGGCGAGCACGACGACGGCGAGCGCGAGCAGGGACAGCAGGCGCGGCCGCCGGGCGACGAAGTGGCTCCAGCGCTGCCAGAAGCCGGCCGGGACGACGGGCTCGGGCCCGTGCTCGGCGAGGGCGCGCCGCTCGCGCCGGCCGAGCACGCGCGTCTTCAAGAAGCCGAGCAGCGCGGGCAGCAGCGTGAGCGAGGCGAGCATCGTGATGGCGACGGTCACCGAGGCCGACACCGCGACGCCGTTCAGGAACGAGAGGCGCAGCACCAGCATGCCGGCGAGGGCGATGACGACCGTCGAGCCGGCGAAGAGGACGGCGCGGCCCGAGGTGTTGATCGCCGTGACGATGGACTCCTCGACGCCGAGCCCGCGCTTCAGGCCCTGGCGCGCCCGGGTCACGATGAAGAGGGCGTAGTCGATCCCGACGCCCAGTCCGATCAGCGACCCGAGGATCGGGGCGAAGTCGGCGATGTTCATCGCGTGGCTGAGCAGGACGGTCGCCGCCGAGGCGATGCCGATCGCGAAGAGGGCGACGCCGAGGGGCAGCAGCATCGCGAGCAGGCTCCCGAAGGCGAGCAGCAGGATGACGCCGGTCGCGAGGAGCCCGAAGATCTCGCCGGGGCTCCCGGTCGGGGCGTCGAGGGCGCCGAAGGCGTTGCCGCCGAACTGGACGTTGAGGGTGGCCGATCGCGCGGTCGCGCCGACGGTCTCCACCTGCTGGACCTGGGCGCGGGGGATCTTGAAGCCCGGCTGGGCGAAGTCGACGATCGCGTAGGCGATGGTGTGGTCGGCGCTCACCTGGTGGGCTCCGGGACAGACGGTGACGCCGGTCGGGCAGAAGGGCGAGACGACCCCCGAGACCTGGGGCAGCTTCGCGACGGCGCGGAGCATGGCGTCGATCGCGGCGGCGTGGCTCTCGACGCTGCCCGCGCGGGACTGGAAGACGATCTGGTCGCTGTCACCCTTCGCGGTGGGGATGCGCGCGAGCAGGTCCATGGCCCGGCTCGAGTTGGTGTTCGGCAGGCTGAAGGCGTTGGCGTAGGCCGAGCCGAGGTGGATCGAGAGGCCGTTCATGCCGACGAAGGCGACGATCCAGAGGATGAGGACGAGCCAGCGTCGACGGACGGAGAAGCGGGCGAGGGATTTCATGGTGACCTGCCAGTACCGGAGGGGGCCTCCGTACTATAGGAGGCGTATAGAGAGGTCGGTCCCACGTGCGTCGCGCCGAGCGCTTCCCCGGACACCAGTTCCCCCAAGTCGTCCCCGAGCCCGACGAGCTCCGCCCGGGCGGGCCCGTCCCGTGGGCCGACCTCGCCCCGACGGAGCGGCGCCCGAGCGTCGCGCGCGTCGTCGAGAGGCTCGTCGCGGCGGGCCGAACGCTCGACGCCGCCCCCGACGCCCCCGTGCCGGCCGAGCTCGACGCCCGCGGAGGCCTCGCACCCCGCCGCTCGGCCGTCCTCGTCGCCCTCTACGACGAGGACGGCGTGGCCCGGGTCGTCCTCACCCGCCGCTCGAGCGAGCTGCGCCACCACCGGGGCGAGGTCGCCCTGCCGGGCGGGCGGGCGGAGGAGGGCGAGGACGACGTCGCGACGGCCCTGCGCGAGGCCGAGGAGGAGGTGGGGCTCGACCGCTCGCTCGTCGAGCCCGTCGCGCGCCTGAGCCCGCTCGTGACCTTCGTCTCGGGCTCCGCGATCTGGCCGGTCGTCGGGCGCCTCGCGAGCCGGCCCGCCCTCGTCGCGACGACCGGCGAGGTCGAGCGGATCCTCACCGTCAGCCTGGCCGACCTGCTCGAGCCCGGGGCCGCCGTCGTCGAGCACTGGCGGCGTGACCCGCGTCGCCCCGGCGCCGACGCCGAGGGCTTCGTGCCGATGTTCTTCTACCGCGTTCCCGGCGAGCTCGTCTGGGGGGCGACGGCGCGGGTGCTCACCGAGCTGCTCTGCGTCGCGACGGGCGTCCCGTGGCCCGGCGAGCCCCGGGTCGGGGGTCGGGCGGCCGGGTAGATTGGTCTCGTCGTCCGGGCCCGGGCAGTGGAGGAGACCATGGCGGAAGTCGAAATCGGCATCTTCAAGTCGGCGCGTCAGGCCTACGGGTTTGACGACATCGCCATCGTGCCCTCGCGGCGCACCCGCGACCCCGAGGACGTCGACATCACCTGGCAGATCGACGCCTACAAGTTCGAGCTGCCCATGCTCGGCTCGGCGATGGACGGGGCCGTCTCGCCCGACACGGCGATCGAGATCGGTCGGCTCGGCGGGCTCGGCGTCCTCAACCTCGAGGGCCTGTGGACCCGCTACGAGGACCCCATGCCCCTCTTCGAGGAGATCCGCGAGCTCGACGACGACAAGGCCACCGCGCGCATGCAGCAGATGTACCTCGAGCCCATCAAGCTCGAGCTCGTCGAAGAGCGCATCCGTCAGATGCGCGAGGCCGGGATCACGACGGCCGCCTCGGTGACGCCCCAGCGCGCCGCGTGGATGTCCGACACGATCGTGAAGAGCGGCCTGCACATCCTCGTCATCCAGGGGACGGTCGTCTCGGCCGAGCACGTCTCGAAGACGGTCGAGCCGCTCAACCTGAAGAAGTTCATCCGCGAGTTCGAGATCCCCGTGATCGTCGGCGGCTGCGCCAGCTACCAGGCGGCCCTCCACCTGATGCGCACCGGCGCGGCCGGCGTGCTGGTGGGCGTGGGCCCGGGCAACGCCTGCACCTCGCGCGCCGTGCTCGGCATCGGCGTGCCCCAGGCGACGGCGATCGCCGACGTCGCGGGGGCGCGGATGCGCCACCTCGACGAGACCGGCGTCTACGTCCACGTCATCGCCGACGGCGGCATGAGCAAGGGTGGCGACATCGCCAAGGCCATCGCCTGCGGCGCCGACGCCGTGATGATCGGATCGCCCCTGTCGAGCGCCGTCGAGGCCCCGGCCCGCGGGTTCCACTGGGGTATGGCGACCTTCCACCCGACGCTGCCGCGCGGCACCCGGGTGCGCACCCAGGTGCGCGGGACCCTCGAGGAGATCCTCGTCGGCCCGGCCCACGAGAACGACGGACGCCTTAACCTCTTCGGAGCCCTGCGCACCTCGATGGCCACCTGCGGCTACGAGACGCTGAAGGAGTTCCAGAAGGCCGAGGTGATGCTCGCCCCCGCGCTGCAGACCGAGGGCAAGGCCCTCCAGCGCGCGCAGGGCGTGGGCATGGGGCATTGACCGCGACGGTCCTCGTCGTCGACTTCGGTGCGCAGTACGCGCAGCTGATCGCGCGACGGGTCCGCGAGGCCCACGTCTACTCCGAGATCGTGCCGGCGACCATCACGGCCGCCGAGGTGGCCCGACGCGCCCCGGCGGCCCTCATCCTCTCGGGCGGACCGCGCTCGGTCTACGAGACGCCCGCGCCCTCGCTCGACCCGGCGATCTACGAGCTCGGCATCCCGACGCTCGGGATCTGCTACGGGGCCCAGCTCATGGCCCAGCAGCTGGGGGGCGAGGTCGCCCGCACCGGGGCGGGGGAGTACGGCCGCACCGAGCTCGAGCGTCGCGGCCCCTCGTCCCTCCTCGCCGACCAGCCGGAGCGCACCACGTGCTGGATGAGCCACGGCGACGCGATCGCGCGGGCTCCCGAGGGCTTCGTGGTGACGGGCGCGACGCCCGGTGCCCCGGTCGCCGTGATGGAGGACGACGCGCGCCGGCGCTACGCCGTCCAGTTCCACCCCGAGGTCGTCCACAGCGAGTTCGGCCAGGAGTTGCTGGCCCGCTTCCTGCACCACCTGGCGGGGATCGCCCCCACGTGGACCAACACCTCGATCATCGACGAGGCCGTCGAGAGCGTGCGGGCCCAGGTCGGCGGCGAGCGAGTGCTCTGCGCCCTGTCGGGCGGGGTCGACTCGGCGGTCGCCGCGGCCCTCGTGATCCGGGCCGTCGGGCGCCAGCGCACGTGCGTCTTCGTCGACACCGGCCTCATGCGCGAGAACGAGGGCGAGCAGATCGAGGCGACCTTCACCCGCCAGTTCGGCGTCGACTTCGTCCACGTGCGCGCCGCCGAGCGCTTCTTCGCGGCCCTCGCGGGCGTCGAGGACCCCGAGGCCAAGCGCAAGATCATCGGCGAGCGCTTCATCCGCGAGTTCGAGGCCGTCGCCCGCGAGCTCGGCGCGGGTGGGTCGGGCCCACGCTTCCTCGTCCAGGGGACCCTCTACCCGGACGTGATCGAGTCGGGCTCGGGCCACGCCGCCACCATCAAGAGCCACCACAACGTCGGTGGCCTGCCCGAGGACCTCGACTTCGAGCTGGTCGAGCCCCTGCGGCGACTCTTCAAGGACGAGGTGCGCACCGTCGGCACCGAGCTCGGCCTGCCCGAGGAGATCGTCTGGCGCCAGCCCTTCCCCGGTCCCGGCCTCGGGGTGCGGATCATCGGGGAGGTCACCCCGGAGCGCGCCGAGATCCTGCGCCGGGCCGACGCCGTCGTCGTCGACGAGATCCGTCGCGCCGGCCTCTACCGGGAGCTCTGGCAGAGCTTCGCGGTACTGCCCGCGGTCCGCACGGTCGGGGTGATGGGCGACGGGCGGACCTACGCCTACCCCATCGTGATCCGCGCGGTCACGAGCGACGACGCCATGACGGCCGACTGGGCCCGCCTGCCCTACGACCTGGTGGAGCGGATCGCCAACCGGCTGATCCGCGAGGTCGAGGGCGTCAACCGCGTCGCCCTCGACGTCACCAGCAAGCCGCCGGGCACCATCGAGTGGGAGTGAGGGGCTTCTCCGACGCCTCGCTGTTCGACGACGGCCCGCCGTCGCCGGACGCCGCGGCCCTCCTCGAGGGCCTGACCGCGCCCCAGCGCGCCGCCGTCACCTACCGCGGGGGCCCGCTGCTGGTGGTGGCGGGGGCCGGCTCGGGCAAGACCCGCGTCCTCACGCGCCGCATCGCCCACCTGCTCGCCACCGGGGACGCGAAGCCCTGGGAGGTGATGGCGATCACCTTCACCAACAAGGCGGCCGACGAGATGCGCCGACGCGTCATCGACCTGGTGGGCGCCGACGTGCGCTCGATGTGGGTCTCGACCTTCCACTCGGCCTGCCTGCGCATCCTGCGGTCCCACGCCGACGTCCTCGGCTACGACCGGGGCTTCACCATCTACGACGCCGGCGACGCCCAGAGCGCCATCGAGCGGATCGAGCAGGAGCTCGGCCTCGACGTGAAGCGCCTCACCCCCCGCTCGGTCGCCGCGGCGATCTCGGCGGCGAAGAACGAGATGGTCGGCGCGGCCCGCTACCGCGACCGCTTCGGCGACGACCCCTTCCACCGTCGCGTCGGCCAGGTCTACGAGCTCTACGAGGAGCGGCTCCGTCGGGCGAACGCCATGGACTTCGACGACCTGCTGGCGAACGCGCTGGCCGTGCTGCGGGCCGACGAGGGGCTGCGCGCGCAGTACCAGGAGCGCTTCCGTCACATCCTGGTCGACGAGTTCCAGGACACCAACGCCGTGCAGAACGAGCTCGTCCTCACCCTCGCCGAGCGCCACCGCAACCTCTGCGTGGTGGGCGACGCCGACCAGTCGATCTACCGCTTCCGCGCGGCCGACGTGCGCAACATCCTCCACTTCGAGCAGCGCTTCCCGGACGCCGAGGTGATCGTCCTCGAGCAGAACTTCCGCTCGACCCAGACGATCCTCGACGCGGCGAACGCGGTCATCGCGAAGAACCCCGGTCGACGGGCGAAGCGCCTCTTCACCGAGGGCGAGCCCGGGGGGCCGATCCGGCTCTACCGCGGCGGCGACGAGTACGACGAGGCGCGCTGGCTCGCGGCCGAGCTGCGCCGGCTGCGCGCGACCCACGACATCCCCTGGGGGGAGATGGCGGTCTTCTACCGCACCAACGCCCAGAGCCGCGTGCTCGAGGAGGAGTTCCTCCACGCCGGCCTGCCCTACCGCGTGGTCGCGGGCCTGCGCTTCTACGACCGGCGCGAGGTGAAGACGGCGATGGCCTACGCCCGGCTGGTGGTGAACCCCCGCGACGAGGCCTCGGCCCGCCGGGTGATCAACGAGCCCCGCCGGGGCCTCGGCGAGGCGGCCCTCGGGAAGCTCGGCGCCTTCGCCGCGGCGAACGGGCTCAGCTTCGCCGAGAGCCCGTGGTTCGCGAAGGAGGCCGGCCTCACCGGGCGGGCCCTCACCGGGGCGACCCAGTTCGCGACCCTCCTCGACGAGCTGCGCCACCACGCGACCGAGCGGACCGCCCGCGAGACGATCGACGCGATCGTCGCCGAGTCGGGACTCGGCGCCGCCCTGCGCGCCGAGGGCGAGGAGGGCGTCACCCGCCTCGAGAACCTCGGCGAGCTCGCCTCGGCGGCCTCTAACTACGAGGGCCTGCTCGACTTCGTCGAGCGGGTGGCCCTGGTCGCCGACTCCGACCAGGTCGACACCGGCGCGGGAGCCGTCTCGCTGATGACGCTCCACGTGGCGAAGGGCCTCGAGTTCGCCGTCGTCGCCATCACCGGGCTGGAGGAGGCCGTCTTCCCGCACCGCCGCGCCCTCGCCGACGCCGAGGAGCTCGAGGAGGAGCGGCGCCTCTGCTACGTGGGCCTCACCCGCGCGCGCCGCCACCTCCTGCTCTCCCACGCCTGGAGCCGCCACCAGTGGGGCTCGCGCCTCGACGCCCTGCCGAGTCGCTTCCTCGCCGAGATCCCCGCCCCGCTGGTCGAGGACCTCTCGCGCACCCCGCCGACGCGACGCTCGAGCCGTCCCGAGGTCGAGCCCGAACTCGAGGAGAACCTGCGCTGGGCCCCGCCGGCCGAGGGGCGGGTCTTCGGCTCGGGCCCGGCGCCCGTCGCGCGCTCGACCGGCGCGGAGACCCTGGGGCTCGTCGCGGGCGACCGCGTCGTCCACGACCGCTACGGCGCGGGCACGGTCCGCGCGGTCGCCGGCGAGGGCTCCCGGGCCCGCGCCACGGTCGCCTTCGACGCCCACGGCGAGAAGCAGCTCGTCCTCGCCCTCACCCCGCTGCGGCGCGCGTAGGCCCTGGTCGTGGTGGACGGGCGTAAGAGGCCGCTAAGAATCGGCGACGCGCCGACAGGGTCGTCGGGGCGGGATGGAAGAATGGTTCGTCATGGATAGCGCCCGTCCCGCCTATCGGCCCCCCACGGCGCCCCGCAGCCACCGACTCCCGGCCCGCGTCTACTGGCGTCGCCGCGCGCTCGCGCTGCTGGCGGCCGTCACCGTCGTCGTCGTCGGCTACTTCGGCGCGACCCTGGCGATGGCCCTGCGCAACCCCTCCTACGGCGTCAGCTACATGGCCCGGGCCGCCGAGTGGGGTCGTCAGCACGGGCTGGGCACGGTCATCACCTGGATCGAGACCGAGTACTACAAGATCAACCCGGCGAAGGTCGGCGGCAAGCCGCCGGCGGGCAGCTTCGGCTCGGGCCCGACGGCCGTCGCCGTCCCGGCGAGCGGGCACCTGCCGGCCCCGCCGCCGATCCCGTCGCCGGCCGGGACGCCGCTGCCCGGCGAGGGCGTGTGGCACGTCGCCGGGCGCACGTCGAACGGCATCCCCACGATCTACGAGGCCTACGTCCGGCCCGATCCCATCCACACGAGCTACGTGGTGGGCGTCGCCTGGATGGACCCGACCCTCCTGAAGGCCCAGCTCTACTCGGGCTCGACGATCCCCGGCACCCAGATGCCCTGGATCTACACCGCGCCGATCACGACCCTGGCCAGTCGCACCCTCGTCGCCGCCTTCAACGCGGGCTTTCGCATGACCGACGCCGAGGGCGGCTACTACACCCAGGGCCACATGATCATCCCGCTGCGCAAGGGTGGGGCCTCGGTCGTCGTCTTCAAGGACGGGACGATGACCGTGGGCGCCTGGGGCACGCCGGGCTTCACGATGAACAACCAGATCGCCTCGGTCCGCCAGAACCTGGTGCTGCTGGTGAAGAACGGCAAGCCGGTCCCCGGCCTCAACAGCGCGAACTCGCTGGCGTGGGGCAAGACCCTCGGGGGCACCTTCAACGTGTGGCGCTCCGGCCTCGGGGTCACGAAGGACGGAGCCCTCGTCTACGTCGGCGGCCCCGCGATGTCGATCAGCGACCTCGCCAACGTGCTGGCCCGGGCCGGCGTCGTGACGGGGATGCAGCTCGACATCAACACCGACTGGGTCCAGTACTCGACCTTCACCGGAGCGCCCAACGCGCCGGTCAACGGCAACAACGGGACGAGCCTGCTCAGCTCGATGATTGGCCCCCCGGGCCGCTACTTCGCCAGCTGGTGGACGCGCGACTTCTACACCATGTCGCTGCGCCAGAAGGTGACGTCGACCTCGCTGCCGCCGGTCACGTCGGGCACGGCGTCCTCGTCCCCGAAGGGTTGACCTAGCGGTCGGCGACCAGTCGCCAGACCCGCGCCGGCAGGTGGCGCAGGACGAAGAAGACGTAGCGCAGGATCGGCGGGCTCCAGATGAACCGGGCCCCGCTCGCCAGCCCGGCCATCACCGTCTCGGCGACCTCGTTGACGCCGGTGGTGAAGGGGATCTCCGGCTCGCCGGTCGTCATCTTCGAGCGCACGAAGCCCGGGCGCAGGATCTGCAGGCGGACGCCGGTGCCCTCGAGCGAGTCGGCGAGGCCCACGCAGAGCCGGTCGAGGCCGGCCTTCGCGCCGGAGTAGAGGTAGGAGACGCGCCGCACGCGGACCGCGGCCACCGAGCTCATCACGAGGATCCGGCCGTGGCCCTGGGCGACCAGGCGTCGGCGCACCTCGGCGAGGGCCGCGACGGGCCAGGCGTAGTTGACGAGGGCCATCTCGGCGGCCCGGGCCGCGTCGTCCTCCCACTCGCGCTGACGCCCGAGCAGCCCCACCGCCACGATCACCAGGTCGACGGGCCCGCCGGCCGCGTCGAAGGCCTCACCGACGGCCCGACCGGCGTCGGTGGGGTCGGTCGCGTCGAAGAGGACGGTCGCCGTCGAGGAGGCGCCGTAGTCGCGGGCCTCGGCCGCGGCCTCCTCGAGCCGTCCGGCGTCGCGGCCGGCCAGCACGACGGTCTCGGTGCGCGCGGCGCAGAGCTTGCGCACGACGGCCCGGGCGATGTCCGAGCTCCCGCCGAGCACGACGAGGCTCTGGGGCTGTCCGAAGGCGTTCTCCATGGGCCTATCCCTCCCGCAGTCGAAGGCGCCGCGCCAGGTCGCTCACCAGGCGCCGCTCCGGGTCGATGGTATCGGCGAGGGCGGCGAACTCGGCGAGCCGCGGGTACATGACCCGGGCGAGCTCGGGCCGCAGGCGCGCGTCCTTCGCGAGGTAGACCCGGCCCCCGGCCTCGGCGACCAACTCGTCCAGCTCGTCGAGGATGCCCGGCAGCGACGCGGGCCCGACCGGCAGGTCGAGGGCCAGGGTCCAGCCGGGCTGGGGGAAGGAGAGGGGGGCGGGGTCGGCCGGGCCGAAGCGCTTGAGCACGGCGAGGAAGCTCGGCACGCGGGCTCCCGCCAGGCGCTCGACGGCCGCTCGCACCACGCCGTCGCGCTCGTCGGGCACGACGAACTGGTACTGCACGAAGCCGCGCGGCCCGTAGAGGCGGTTCCAGTCGCGCACGCCGTCGAGGGGGTGGAAGAAGCGACCGATCGGCTGGGGCTCGCGTTCGCGGTGGCGCGGGGCCATCCGGAACCAGGCCTCGTTGAAGGCCGTGATCGACCAGGGGTTGAGCAGGCCCGGGGGCGCCGCGAAGGGCACGCCGAGCCGGGCCGGCCCGGGGGCGGCGCGACGGGGGCGATCGAGGTCCTCGGCGCGGGCGTGGTCGCCCCGGGTGAGGATCGCGCGACCGAGGTGTCGGCCCCGGCTCATGCAGTCGACCCAGGCGACCGAGTAGCGGTAGCGGGCGTCGCCCTCGCGCATCGCCGCCATCACCGCGTCGAGGTCGTCGTAGCGGTCGGTGTCAACGAGGACCTGGTCGGTCTCGATGGGCATGAGGGCGAGCTCGACCTCGGTCGCCACCCCGGTCAGCCCCATGGCGCCGGCCGTGGCCCAGAAGAGGTCGGGGTCCCGGTCGGGGCCCACGGTGCGCCCGCCGGTCGGGGTGACGAGGCGCACCGAGCGGACGTGGCTCGCGAAGGATCCCTCGACGTGGTGGTTCTTGCCGTGGACGTCCGCGGCGAGGGCCCCGCCGATCGTCACCTGGCGCGTGCCCGGGGTGACGGGGACGAACCAGCCCTCGGGGATCGACCGCGCGAGCAGGTCGTCGATGGAGACGCCGGCGCCCAGGCGCACCACGCCGTCGGGGCCGATGTCGCCGACGTGGTCGAGTCCCCGGTTGTCGAGGACGAGCCCCCCGCCCGACTGGGCGGCGTCGCCGTAGCTACGGCCGAGCCCGCGGGCGATGACCGGACGCCCGGTCGCGAAGGCCGCGAGCACCTGCTCCTCGGTCGTCACCGTGAAGACCTCGGCGTGGCTCGGCGCGGTCCGGCCCCAGCCGACGAGCGTCCTCACCGGTAGATCCCGATGTAGAGGAGCGCGGCCCAGAGCAGGCCGAGGGACTGGACGACCCGGTTGCGGTAGAGGAGGTCCTCGGGCGACTGGCCCTCGGTCGTCTCGGCCGCCCGCATCACGTAGAGGATCGCCAGCACCACGGGGACGATCGAGAGCCGGATCGGGACGATGTGGTGGCGCAGCGTGGAGAGCCCGCCCGGCGTCGTCTCGAAGGCCCACAGGAGATAGGTCGTCACGACGACGGTCGCCGACATGGTGAGGGCCGAGTGGAGGAAGTCGGGGCTGTACTCGGCGAGGACCTTGCGGGTCGCCCCCCGGCCGACGTGGGTCAGCTCGCTCGAGCGCTTGCCCACCACGAGGAAGAGGGCCCCGAAGCTGATGACCGAGAGGAACCAGATGGAGACCCCGATGTGGCTGGCGACGGCGCCGGCGTAGGCGCGCAGGAAGAAGCCGCTCGCGACGGCGGCGAGCTCGAGGACCGGGACCTCCTTCAGCCCGAAGTTGTAGGCGAGGTGGATCGCCACGTAGAGGGCGAGGACGAGGTAGAGGCCCTCGGGCTGCCAGAGGGCGAGGGGCAGCGTGAAGGCGACGACCAGCAGGACGACGGCGGCCGCGACGGCGGCCGCGGGGGAGAGCTGGCCGGCGGCGATCGCCCGGTAGCGCTTGGTGGGGTGGACGCGGTCGGCCGGGGCGTCGCGGACGTCGTTGATGAGGTAGATGGCCGAGGCCGCGGCGCAGAAGCAGAGGAAGGCGGCCCCGGTGTGGCGCACCACGTCGGCGTCGGTCGCCATGCCGGCGGCCACCGGGGCGACCACGATGAGCCCGTTCTTCAGCCACTGGACGGGCCGCAGGGCCGAGGCCAGCGCCCGCACCGGTCCGCGAGTGACGGGGGCGTCGGCCATTCCACCTACGCTACCCCCCACTACGGAACGCTCCCGGGGCGCCTCGTCGGGGCGTCCCCGCCCCCGCGCTCTATGCTGAAGGACCGATGCAGCGTACCTACCGTGTCGTCGTGGCCAAACCCGGCCTCGACGGGCACGATCGCGGCGCCAAGGTCATCGCGCGAGCGTTGCGCGACGCGGGCTTCGAGGTCGTCTACACCGGTCTGCACCAGACGCCCGAGCAGGTCGTCCAGGCGGTCGTCCAGGAGGACGCCGACGCCCTCGGACTCTCCCTGCTCTCGGGCGCCCACCTCGTGCTCGTGCCGCGGGTCGTGGACCTGCTGCGCGCGGCCGGTCGGGAGGACGTCGTCGTCGTGGTCGGGGGCATCATCCCCGAGGCCGACGTGGCGCCGCTCGAGGCGGCCGGGGTGGCGCGGGTCTTCACCCCGGGATCGTCCCTCGAGGCGATCGGGACGTGGCTGGAGGAGACCCTCGACGCGCGTGATCGCGCGACGTCGGGCTGATCACAACAAGAAGGCGGGACATGGATCTCTTCGAGTACCAGGGCAAGCAGTACTTCGCGCGCTACGGGATCGCGGTGTCGCCGGGCGGCGTCGCCGACACCGTGGAGGAGGCCGTGGCGGTCGCCGAGCGCGTCGGCTACCCCGTCGTCGTGAAGGCCCAGGTGAAGGTGGGCGGGCGCGGCAAGGCCGGCGGCGTCAAGCTGGCCGACAACGTCGACGAGGTCCGCACCCACGCCGGCAACATCCTCGGGCTCGACATCAAGGGCCACGTGGTGCGTCGGCTCTGGGTCGAGCACGCCACCGACATCGCCGAGGAGTACTACGCCTCGTTCACCCTGGACCGACCCAACAAGGTCCACCTGGGGATGCTCTCGGCCCAGGGCGGCGTCGAGATCGAGGTCGTGGCGGCGGAGAACCCCGACGCCATCGCGATGCTCTCGATCGACCCGCGCCTCGGGCTCGACCTAGCGACGGCCCGCCGCTGGGTCGCCGAGGCCGGACTGACCATGGCCGCGCGCGAGCAGGCCGCCGAGCTCCTCGTCCACCTCTACCGCTGCTACGAGGACGGCGACTGCGACCTCGCCGAGGTCAACCCGCTGGTCTTCACGCCGGACGGCCGGGTCCACGCGCTCGACGCCAAGGTGAGCCTCGACGAGAACGCCTCGTTCCGCCACCCCGAGTGGGACGAGTACCGGGCGACCGAGACCGAGGACCCGCGCGAGAAGATGGCGAAGGAGAAGGGCCTCAACTACATCGGCCTCGACGGGACCGTCGGCATCATCGCCAACGGCGCCGGCCTCGCCATGTCGACCCTCGACGTGGTGAACCAGGTCGGTGGCACCGCGGCGAACTTCCTCGACATCGGCGGCGGCGCCAACGCCGACGTGATGGCCGCCGCCCTCGAGGTGATCAACGCCGACCCCAAGGTGCGGGCGATCTTCGTCAACATCTTCGGCGGGATCACCCGGGTCGACGAGGTCGCGAAGGGCGTCCTCGAGGCGCTCTCGCGCGTCGAGATCGCCTCGCCGATCGTCCTGCGCCTCGACGGCACCAACGCCACCGAGGGCCGCGCGATCCTCGCGCCGCACCTCAACGACCGACTGATGACCGAGCCCACCATGCTGGACGCCGCCCGCCGGGCGGTCGCGCTGGCGAACGCCTGAGGAACACCATGAGCATCTTCGTAGACGAGAACACCAAGGTCATCGTCCAGGGCCTCACCGGGGGCCAGGGACGCTTCCACGGCCTGCGCAACCGCGACTACGGCACCCGGGTCGTCGCGGGCGTGACCCCGGGCAAGGGCGGCACCGACGTGGACGGCATCCCCGTCTACGACACGGTCGGCGAGGCCGTCGCGGCGACCGGGGCGACGGCCTCCTTCGTCGTGGTGCCCCCGCGCTTCGCGGCCGACGCCATCATCGAGGCGGCCCAGGGCGGCATCACCTTCATCGTGTGCATCACCGAGGGCATCCCGGCCCACGACGAGGCCCGCACCTACAACCGCCTGGTGGCCGAGTTCCCGGGGGTGCGCCTCCTCGGCCCGAACTGCCCGGGCATCATCAGCCCCGGCAAGTGCAACATCGGCATCACCTCGGGGGACATCGCCCTGCCCGGTGGGCCGGTGGGCATCGTGTCGCGCTCGGGGACCCTCACCTACCAGGCCCTCCACGAGCTCAGCCAGCAGGGCATCGGCCAGACGACCTGCGTGGGCATCGGGGGCGACCCGGTGCCGGGCACCAACTTCATCGACTGCCTGGCGGCCTTCGAGGCCGACCCCGAGACGCGCGCGGTCATGATGATCGGCGAGATCGGCGGTTCGGAGGAGGAGCGGGCGGCCGAGTGGATCAAGGCCCACATGACCAAGCCGGTCGTCGCCTACATCGCGGGCGTGACCGCGCCGGCCGGCCGCAAGATGGGCCACGCCGGGGCGATCATCTCGGGCTCGAAGGGCACGGCCCAGGCGAAGATGGCCGCCCTCGCCGAGGCCGGCGTCCACGTCTGCCAGAACCCGACCGAGGCCGGCGAAAAGATGGTCGAGATCGTCCGGACGCTCGCCGGTTGAGCGTCCGGCTCGCCGTGCTGGTGTCCGGATCGGGCACCATCCTCGAGGCGATGGTCGAGGCCGACCTCGAGGTCGCCCTGGTGGCGGCCGACCGACCCTGCCGCGGACTGGAGGTCGCGGCGCGGTCGGGGATCCCGACCCGCCTCGTCGACCGGGCCGACTTCGGGGGCTTCGGACCGGGCTTCGACCGCGCGGCCTACAGCGCGGCCCTCGCCGCGGCGCTCGCGGAGTCGGGGATCGACCTCGTGGCGATGGCCGGCTTCGGCACGGTGCTCGCCGCCCCCTTCCACGCCGCCTTCCCCGGGCGGGTGCTCAACACGCACCCGAGCCTGCTGCCGGAGTTCCGGGGCTGGCACGCGGTCGCGGCCGCCCTCGCGGCCGGGGTCCCCGAGACCGGATGCACGGTCCACGTGGCGACCGAGGCCCTCGACGACGGGCCGATCCTCGCCCGGGCCCGGGTGCCGGTCGAGCCCGGCGACACCGAGGCCGTCCTGCACGAGCGGATCAAGGCCGTCGAGCGAGTCCTCTACCCCCGGGTCGTGGCTAGGGTGATGGCGGCCGTCGCCCGAGGAGGGGCGCCGGCCGACGTGGCGGGAGAGATCTGATGCGCGCGCTGCTCAGCGTCTGGGACAAGACGGGACTCGAGGACCTGGCCCGCGGGCTCGCGGGGCTCGGCGTCGAGCTCGTCGCCTCCGGCGGCACGGCGAGCGCCCTCGCGGCGGCCGGGATCGCGCACCGCGACGTCGCCGAGGTGACGGGATTCCCCGAGATGCTGGACGGCCGGGTGAAGACGCTGCACCCGGCGATCCACGGGGCGATCCTCGCGGACCGCTCCCGACCCGAGCACCTCGCGACCCTCGCCGAGCACGGGATCACCCCGATCGACCTCGTGGTCTGCAACCTCTACCCCTTCCGCGCGAACCCCTCGATCGAGCTCATCGACGTGGGCGGCCCCACGATGGTGCGCGCCGCGGCGAAGAACCACGCCCACGTGGGGGTCCTCACCAGCCCGGCCCAGTACGGGGAGGTCCTCGCCGAGCTCGCGGCGTCGGGGTCGCTCAGCGACGCGACGCGCCACCGCCTGGCCCGTGCGGCCTTCGCCCACACGGCCGCCTACGACGCCGAGATCGTCGCCTGGCTCGACGGTGGGGGCGTGCTCGGGCCCACCCCCGACGAGGCCGAGCGCGTGCTCCCTCCGACGATCCACCTCACCCTCGAGCGGGCCGAGGTGACCCGCTACGGCGAGAACCCCCACCAGGTCGGCGCGCGCTACCGGGTGGCGGGGACCCACCCGTGGTGGGACGGCGTCACCCAGCACGCGGGGACCGCCCTCTCCTACCTCAACCTCTTCGACGCCGACGCCGCCTGGCGGCTGGTCCACGAGATGGCGGGCGACGTCCCCGACCGGGCGAGCGTCGCCATCATCAAGCACGCGAACGCCGCGGGGGCCGCCTACGGCGACGACCTCGGCGCCGCCTACGACGCGGCCCTCGCCGCCGACCCGCT
Organism: Acidimicrobiaceae bacterium; assembly: GCA_027449885.1. GTDB lineage: Bacteria > Actinomycetota > Acidimicrobiia > Acidimicrobiales > RAAP-2 > RAAP-2. The sequence continues at coordinate 45,924 of DAIDKS010000031.1, read as the reverse complement.
GTCGGCCTTCGGGGGCGTCGTCGCCCTCGCGGGTGACGTCGACGACGACCTCGCGGCCCGGGTCGCGACCGGCCCCCAGGCCGACGTCATCATCGCCCGCTCCTTCAGCCCCGGCGCGATCGAGACGCTGCGGGCCCGCCGCAAGGCCACCCGCCTGCTCGCCGCCCCGGCGCCCGAGCCCCTCGGACGCGCCATCCGCACCGTCGGCGACACCGCGCTCGTCCAGTCGCCCGACGAGCTGCTCGCCGACCCGGCCGGGTGGTCGCGGGCGACGACCCGGACGCCGAGCGCGTCGGAGATGCGGGACCTCGTCCTCGCCTGGCGCGTCTGCGCCCGCACGACCTCGAACGCCATCGTCGTGGTGAGGGACGGGGTCACCGTGGGAGTCGGCGCGGGCCAGCAGTCCCGCGTGGTCGCCGCGCGCATCGCCCTCGACAAGGCCGGTGAGCGAGCCCGCGGGGCCGCCGCCGCCTCCGACGCCTTCTTCCCCTTCGCCGACGGGCTCGAGAGCCTGGCGAGCGCCGGGGTCAGCGCCGTCGCCCAGCCCGGGGGCTCGGTCCGCGACGCCGAGGTCGTGGCCGCCGCCGAGGCGGCCGGGATCGCCATGGTGATGACTGGCGAGCGCCACTTCCGACACTAGGAGAGCCATGACCGCCACCCTGCTCGACGGCGAGCGCGTCGCCGCCCGGATGAAGATGGAGCTGGCCGACCGCGTCGCCCGGCTGAGGGCCCAGGGGCGCGGCGTCGGCCTCGGGACGATCCTCGTCGGCGACGACCACTCGAGCGCCCGCTACGTGGAGATGAAGCACGCCGACTGCGCCGAGGTCGGGGTCACCTCGGTCCACCGCCACCTGCCCTCCTCGGCCACCCAGGCCGACGTCGAGGGGGTGATCGACGAGATGAACGCCGACCCCGAGGTCCAGTCGATCCTCGTCCAGCTGCCCCTGCCCGGTGGGCTCGACGAGGAGCGCGCCCTCCTGCGCGTCGACCCGGCGAAGGACGTCGACGGCCTGCACCCGACCAACCTCGGCCGCCTGGTGATGGGCGCCCCGGGGCCCCTGCCCTGCACCCCGGCCGGCATCGTCGAGCTGCTCGCCGCCTACGACGTGCCCGTCGAGGGCCGCCACGTCGTGATCGTGGGCCGCGGGCTCACCATCGGCCGGCCCCTCGCCCTGCTCCTCAGCTCGAAGCGGCCCGGCTGCAACGCGGCCGTCACCATCGCCCACACCGGGGTCGCGGACCTCGGCGCCCTCACCCGGCTCGGCGACGTCGTGGTGGCCGCCGCGGGGTCGGCCGGTCTCGTCCGCGCCGACATGGTCCGCCCGGGGGCGGCCGTCGTCGGGGCCGGCACCAGCTTCGAGGGGCGCCGCCTCCTCTCCGACCTCGCCGACGACGTCGCCGAGGTCGCCGGGTGGGTGACGCCCCGCCTCGGTGGCGTCGGCCCGATGACCCGTGCGATGCTGGTGAGGAACGCGGTCCTCGCCGCGGAGAGGACGCGATGAGAGACGACCGCGGACGCGAGTTCGACGAGCGGCCCTGGGGCACCTACGTGGTGCTCGACGACGAGGCCACCGACCACAAGGTGAAGCGCATCGTCGTGGCCCCGGGGGGGCGACTCAGCTACCAGCGCCACCAGCACCGCGCCGAGCACTGGTTCGTCGTCGCCGGACGGGCGATCGTGACCCTCGACGGCGTCGAGCGTGAGGTCGGGCCCGGCGAGAGCGTCGACGTCGCCCGCACCCAGGCGCACCGCTGCGAGAACCGGGGGGTCGAGCCCGTCGTGTTCATCGAGGTCCAGACCGGGACGTACTTCGGCGAGGACGACATCGAGCGGCTGTCGGACGACTACGGGCGCGCCTAGGGCCGTGCGCGTCGACGCCCTGCTGCGGGCGGGGGTGACCCGCTCGTTCGAGTTCTTCCCGCCGAAGACCGACGAGGAGTCGGCGACGCTCGGGACCGCCCTCGAGGACCTCGTCCCCCTGGCGCCCTCCTTCGTCTCGGTCACCTACCGCGGGGGCGGGGCCTCGCGCCAGCGCACCTTCGACCTGGTGACCCGGGTCCAGCGCGAGGGGCGGCTGACCGCCGTCGCCCACGTCGTCCTCGCGGGTCACCGCCGTCGTGAGCTCGCCGAGGTCCTCGAGCGCTACCGCGACGCCGGGATCGAGAACATCATGGCCCTGGGCGGCGATCACGTCCCCGGCGAGGGGCCGACCGAGCTCACCTACGCCCTCGAGCTCGTGGAGCTCGCCCGCGGGGTGGGGGAGTTCAGCGTGGGGGTGGCCGCCCACCCGGCGGGACACCCCCGCTCCCCGGATCGGGCGAGCGACCGGCGTCACCTGGCGGAGAAGCTCGCCCGGGCCGACTTCGCCATCACCCAGTTCTTCTTCCGCCCCGACGAGTGGAGCGACCTCGTCGCCGAGCTCGCCGAACTCGGGGTCGCGAAGCCCGTCCTGCCCGGGATCATGCCCGTGACGTCCCTGCGCTCGATCCCGCGGATGGGGGAGATGGGCGCGGCCGTGCCGGCCGAGCTCGTCGCGCGCCTCGAGCGGGCGAGCGAGCGGGGGGGTCCGGCTGCGGTCCGGGCCGAGGGGATCGCCGCCGCCACCGAGCTCTCGGCCGAGCTGCTCGCTCGCGGCGCCCCGGGCCTGCACTTCTACACCCTGAACCGCTCGAGCGCGACCCGCGAGATCCACGCCGCCCTCTTCGGCCCCTAGGAACCTCCGGCCGCCCGGTGCACGGCGGCCGAGGGGGTCCTATCCTGCGGGCAGGACCCTCGGACCCGGGAGGTGATGCGATGCGAAGATTCCTTGCCCCTCTCGCCAGCGCGCTGGCCCTCGTGAGTGCGCCGCTCGTCGCGACGCCCGCGGTGGCGGGACCCTCGGCCCTCCAACGGGTCGTCGTCCGGGTGGTGCCGGTGGCCTACGCGCGCTGGCCGATCGTGATGTACGACGGGGCGCCGCGACTCGTCGCCGCCAGGGCCGGGGCGCCGCTCGATCTCGCCGTGACGCCGCCTCCGGGCGCACGATTCCCCTGGATGCAGTACGACGTCTACTTCGCCTCGTCGAGCGGACAGCTCCTCTACGCGCTCGACATGACCGTGAGCGGGCCGAACATCCGCGTCCTGCACCAGGGTGGATATCGGGGCCCGCGCGCGAACTACCGGTGTGGCCCGACGACTCCGTGGTTCGAGTTCACGGGGACGTCGCCCGCGGGAACCGTCGACGTGGTGACCCTGCGAGTGACGCGTACGGGGTACCACCCCACGGTCGCCAGCTGCTACGGCCGACCGACCTCGACTACGACCACGTCTGCGCCCCCGCCCACCACCTCGGGCTGAGCCGGGCGGACGCGGTGGCGGCGACGACCGGGCCACCCGATCCGCCGGGAGGGTCGCGGGGGGTGTAGACCGAAGGCGACGCCGGCCCAGCCGAGCGCGAGCGGCGACACCCCCCGCTGCGCCGTGGACGAACCTCGGCGAGCCGCGACGTCGTGAGGCGCGGCGACGCCGCGCGAGAGGGGGAGCCATGGGGCGATTCATCGAGGAGGTCGCCCGTCGGGGGCGCCCGCCGGCCCACCGGGGCGCTCGAGTGGCGTTCGTCGCCGTTGCCGTCACCGTCGGCGTCATCACCGTTTCGTCCGGGGCGAGGGCTCGAGCGGCGACCGCGACGCCTGCGGCGACCGTGGCCTGCGGCACGTCCAAGGGGATCGACGTCGGGGGCGTCGTGGTGACGTGCACCGGCTCGGCGAGCCCGCTGGTCGCCGTCGTGGTGACGGGCGGGTGTCCGACGTCGTCGGCGCTCCCGCCAGCCTGTCCGCCGCTCGCCTACGCCATCCGCCCGCACGGCGGGATGACGGCCGGGGGCGGCACCCACGGGTTCGGGGTCGCCGTCGTCGGGGGCACGATCACCCAGCAGGGTCCCCTCACGCCGTCGGTCGGGTCGAGTGGATCAGGATCGAGTGGCTCAGGGTTGAGTGGATCGGGGGGCCCGGGACCGGTCACCGTGACGGGGCCCGTCTCCTACCAGCGCATCGTCTGGACCTTCGACCTCGGGGGGCCGGGGGTGGCGACGCGCACCCTCGAGCTCACCTACTCGGTTGGTGCGCACCGGGGCCTCGGAGATCCCTCGCTCGGGATCCAGGACTCGAAGAACATCGCCGACGGAGCCGCCAAGAGTCAGGCGGTCGAGTAGGGGCCCGCACGCCGGGTCGCCGCGGGCCCGGCGCGTCGGAGCGTCCGCAGCGGGGACGGCCGAGCTCGAGTCCCCGTACGCCGGGGGACTTTGGGCCCGCGAAGGGCCCCGGAGGGCCGTCGTAGGATGAGGCGATGGTGAGGTCGACCCGGGTGATCGCCGACGGCGTCCGTCCGGGCTCCGTCGTCCCCGCGCCCCGCGTCGCATCCCCCAAGGAGGAACCATGACCACCCCCGTCCACGTCACCGTGACCGGCGCCGCCGGGCAGATCGGCTATCAGCTGCTCTTTCGCATCGCCTCGGGCCAGCTGCTCGGACCCGACACCCCCGTCGTGCTGCGACTCCTCGAGATCGAACCGGCCATGAAGGCCCTGGAGGGTGTCGTCATGGAGCTCGACGACTGCGCCTTCCCGCTCCTCAGCGGGATCGAGTACACGAGCGACCTCGCGACGGCCTTCTCCGGCACCTCGTGGTCCCTCCTCGTCGGCTCGATCCCCCGCAAGGCGGGCATGGAGCGCGGGGACCTGCTCAGCGTCAACGGCGGGATCTTCCAGCCCCAGGGCCGGGCGATCGCGGAGAACGCCGCGAGCGACGTGCGGGTGCTCGTGGTGGGCAACCCGTGCAACACCAACTGCCTCATCGCCCGCTCGCACGCCCCCGAAGTCCCGGCCGACCGCTGGTTCGCGATGACCCGTCTCGACCAGAACCGGGCGGAGACCCAGATCGCGAAGAAGGTGGGGACCGGGGTGGCGGGCGTGAAGAACCTCGCCATCTGGGGCAACCACTCGGCGACCCAGTTCCCCGACTTCGCGAACGCCACCGTCGACGGCCGTCCCGTCCCGGCGGCCGTCGCGGACGACGAGTGGCTGAGGACGAGCTTCATCACCACGGTCCAGAAGCGTGGCGCGGCCATCATCGAGGCCCGCGGAGCCAGCTCGGCGGCCTCGGCGGCGAACGCGGCCATCGACACCGTCGTGAGCCTGCGCACCGCGACGCCGGCCGACGACTGCGTCTCGGTCTCGGTCACCAGCCACGGCGAGTACGGGGTGCCCGAGGGTCTGACCTTCGGCTTCCCGATCACCGCCGACGGCCAGGGCGGCTGGCGCGTGAAGGAGGGCTTCGCCGTCGACGAGTTCGCGGCCGAGCGCATCAAGATCACGACCGACGAGCTCCTCGCCGAGCGCGACGAGGTCCGCGCCCTCGGTCTCATCTAGTCCGACACGACGAACGGCCGCCCCGCGACGCACGTCGCCGCGGGGCGGCCGTTCGTCGTGGTCGTCCCTCGTCGCGCCGGGGAACCCGACGGCCGTCGGAGCCCTCTCGGCGACGGGGATACGCTGCGCTCATCACCCCGAGAGAAGGGGGGGCGGCGATGATGGTCAGCCTGTTCCTGCTGGTGGTGATCGCCCTCGTCGTGACGACGGCGGCGATCCGCGGATCGTGGCGGGGAGCCCGTCCGACCTCGTTCGGGTCGGCGGTCCCGCCCCCGGACGCCGGAGCGCCGGGGACCCCGGGTCCCGATCGGGGCGTCCGACACCGTCACGGGGATCTCGCGGGTGACCTCGAGCGCTGGCGCGCGGCCGGTCTCGTCACCGACGACCAGGTCCGCGCGATCCTCGCCGTCGAGGTCCCCGTGCCCCGCTCGGCGACGCGTGCGTCGCGATCGGGCGTCATCGCCGAGGCCGTCGGCTACGTGGGGGCGATCCTCGCCGTGGTGGGGCTCGGGCTCATCGTCGCGCGCTACTGGTCGGACCTGCACACGCCGGTCCGCCTCGCGGGGGGCGCCCTGGTCGCCCTCGGACTCGTCGTCGCCGGGGCCCTCGTCCCCGAGGACGCTCCGGCCCGGCGACGCCTGCGCTGGTCCCTCTGGCTGGCGGCCACCGCGGCGGTCGGGCTCGTCACGGTGGTCGCCGTGCGGGCGGCCCTCGCTGCGCCGCGACCCGAGACCGTCGTCCTGGTGACGGCGCTCGCCGTCGGGCTCGCGAGCGGTCTGCTCTGGCGTGGCCGCGGTCGCCCGGTCCAGGCGGCGACCACCCTCGGCGCCCTCGTCACCGCCCTCGGCGCGCTCTCGCGCCTGGTGGGCACCCCGACCGCCATGGCCGTCGGGGTGTGGCTGGGGGCACTCGCCCTGCTCGCCCTCGGGATCGCGCGGCGCGTGCCGGCCCGACCGGTGGCCGAGGTGGTCGGGGCGATCTCCCTCTACGTGGGGACCGTGATGTTGCTCAACGTCAGCCCCGGCGCGGGCGGACTCCTCAGCGTCGCGGGGTCCCTCGTCCTCCTCGGGGTCGTCGCCAGTCCCCGGGTCCACCCGGGACGCGCGGAGCTCGCCCTCCTCACCGCGACCGGGGCCGTGGTCCTCGCCCAGGCCCTGGCGCCGACCCTCTTCTACTTCGACGAGCGGGCCGGTCTCGCGACCGGGGGACTGGTGTGGCTCGTCGGCGCGAGCGCGATCCTGCTCGGAGCGACGATGCCGATGCGGGCCCCGCGCGTCACCCAGTGGGCCGGGGCCGTCGCGACCCTCGGGGGCGCGGCACTCGTCGCGGGCCAGTACCCGAGCCACGCGCCGATCATCGGGGCCCTCACCGCGGTGGGGCTGCTGGTCCTCGGCACCCGGCCGGGGGGCCTCGGGGAGTCGGTGATCGGCGCCCTGGGGTTGCTCGTCAACGTCCCCTGGCTCATCGTGCGGTTCTTCCCGGGCGAGGTCCGCGCCCCGCTGGTGACGCTCATCACCGGGGCCCTCTTCGTGGCGCTCGCGCTCGTGCTCAACCACGAGCGGGTCCGGGGCCGCGGGGGCTCAGCGCGGCACGGGCGGGTCAGGCACTAGCGAGGACGCCGGCGGCGCGGATGGCGAGGCCGAGGAGGCTCTCGCGCACGTCGCCGGCGCGCATCCAGCCCCGGTGGTCCCACTCGGTCCCGGCCAGCGAGTCGCCGGCGTAGAGGAGTTGGGCGAAGGGCGTCCCGCGGTAGCGGGCGACGGCGATCATCGCCGAGGACTCCATGTCGACCATCGAGCAGCCCTCGGCGACGCGCCGGTTCACGCGGCTGCGGGTCTCGCGGAAGATCGCGTCGGTCGTCCAGGCCCGCCCCACGCGGTAGGGGAGAGCGCTCTCGTCGAGGATCGAGCGCAGGACCGCGACGCCCCGCGGGTCGGCCTCGATGACGCGCCCGGGCGGGGCGTAGTGGAAGCTGGTGCCCTCGTCGCGCAGGGCCGAGTCGACGACCATGACGGCCCCGAGCCCGAGTTCGTCGGTGAGGGCTCCGGCCCCGCCGGCCGCGACGAAGGCCCGGGCCCCGAGGGCGACCAGCTCGTCCATCACGATCGCGGCGAAGGGGGCTCCCATCCCGGGGTGGACGACGGTGACGGGTCCCGACGGCGTCGACGCCTCGTAGACGGGGTTCGTCCCGACCTCGCTGCGCAGGGTGTAGAGGGGAGTGATCTCGCCGCGCGCGCTGAGCTCGGCGAGGAGGTCGTTGAAGAAGCACAGGGCGACCGCGGGGTGGACCCGGGGGCGGCGGTGGAGCAGGGAGGCCTCGAGGACCCCCGGCTCGGCGAGGTCGTCCTCGGTGAGGGGCAGGTCGCTCACGCGGGCCGGTGTCCCGCCAGCCAGTCGGCGAGGGCCACCACGACGCTCACGTCGCCGCTCACGCGCACGCGGCCCTCGCGCAGCACGGCCATGACCGTGGACCCGCTCGCCAGCTCCCCCGCGCCGGCGGCGTCGAGGCGCACCGTGGCGTCGGGCCGCTCGACCGGGGGCTCGACGCGCGACCCCGCGGGCGAGAGCACGAGGGTCGCGGCTGCGGGCGTCGCCCCCTCCACCTGGAGGGTGATGCGGATCTCGCGGCCCTCGGGGGTCGGCGCCGGACCGGCGCCCGCGAGCGTCGCCGCCAGGCGGTCGGCCCAGGTCGCCACTACGGCTGGGGCTGGACGGAGGCCTCGGACGCCGTGCGCTTGGTGCGCCGACGGATCTTGCGGCCGAGCCACGCCACGGGGTCGTAGTGGGCGTCGACGACGCGCTCCTTCATCGGGATGATCGCGTTGTCCGTGATCTTGATGTGCTCGGGGCAGACCTCGGTGCAGCACTTGGTGATGTTGCAGTAGCCGAGGCCCATCTCCTCGCGCACGTAGTCGCGGCGGTCGTTGGTGTCGAGGGGGTGCATCTCGAGCTCGGCGTAGCGGATGAAGAATCGCGGCCCGGCGTAGTGCTGCTTGTTCTCCTCGTGGTCGCGGATCACGTGGCAGACGTCCTGGCACATGAAGCACTCGATGCACTTGCGGAACTCCTGACCGCGCTCGACGTCCTCCTGGTACATCCGGTACCCGTCCTCGGGCATCGGGGGCGGCAGGAGGGCGGGGACCCGCTCGGCCATCGCGAAGTTGAACGAGACGTCGGTCACGAGGTCGCGGATGATCGGGAAGGTCCTCATCGGGGTCACCGTCACCGGTCCCTCGGGCAGCTGGTCCATCCGGGTCATGCACATGAGCCGGGGCTTGCCGTTGATCTCGGCGGCGCACGAGCCGCACTTGCCGGCCTTGCAGTTCCACCGGCACGCGAGGTCCGGGGCCTCGGTCGCCTGGATGCGGTGGATGACGTCGAGGACGACCTCCCCCTCCTGACGCTCGAGGGCGAACTCCTGGAAGTCGCCGCCGTTGGCGTCACCGCGCCAGACGCGCATGGTCACCTGGGACATCAGTGGGCCTCCTCGAGCAGTGCCTTGAGTTCGTCGGGCATCACCAACAGCGGTGAGCGTACGGTCGTGAACTCGCCGTCCCAGCGGCCGTCGGCCACCGAGTGGGCGAGGTTGAAGGTCCCGAACTCGGGATCGGCCTTCGGGAAGTCCTCACGGGTGTGGCCGCCGCGCGACTCGCGGCGCTCGAGCGCGCCGCGGGCGGTGCACTTGGAGACCGTGATCATGCTGGGCAGGTCGGTCGCCAGGTTCCAGCCCGGGTTGTAGGCCCGCCCGCCGGTGACGGCGACGTGGCGCACCCGCTCCGAGAGGGCCTCGAGGGCGACGAGGGCCTCCTCGATCTCCGGCCCGTTGCGGATGATGCCGACGTTCGCCTGCATCATCTCCTGGAGGTCGCGCTGGATGTCGTAGGGGTTCTCCCCGGACTCGCGCTCGAAGGGCGCGGTCGCCTGGGCGATGGCCGCCTCGACCTCGCCGCGGTCGAAGCCGCGCGGGCCCGAGCCGCCCTCGAGGTACGCGGCGGCGCCGAGCCCGGCGCGCTGGCCGAAGACGACGAGGTCGGAGAGGGAGTTGCCGCCGAGGCGGTTCGCCCCGTGCATGCCCCCGGCCACCTCGCCGGCGGCGAAGAGTCCCGGCACGCGGGTGGCGGCGGTGTCGGCGTCGACCTTCACGCCCCCCATGATGTAGTGGCAGGTCGGGCCGATCTCCATGGACTCGCGGGTGATGTCGACGCCCGCGAGCTCCATGAACTGGTGGTACATCGAGGGCAGGCGACGACGGATGAACTCGGCCGAGCGGCGCGAGCCGATGTCGAGGAAGACCCCGCCGTGGGGGCTGCCCCGGCCGTTCTTCACCTCGGCGTTAATGGCGCGGGCCACCTCGTCGCGCGGCAGCAGCTCGGGCGGGCGACGCCCGGCGCTGTGGTCCTCGTACCAGCGGTCGGCCTCCTCCTCGGACTCGGCCGTCTCGGCGCGGAACATGTCGGCCACGTAGTTGAACATGAAGCGCTCGCCGTTCGAGTTGCGCAGCACCCCACCGTCGCCGCGCACGCCCTCGGTGACGAGCAGGCCGCGCACGCTGAGCGGCCAGACCATGCCGGTCGGGTGGAACTGGATGGCCTCCATGTCGATCAGCTCGGCACCGGCCCACAGGGCCATCGCGTGGCCGTCGCCGGTGCTCTCCCACGAGTTGGAGGTGAACTTCCAGGACTTGCCGACGCCCCCGGTCGCGAGGATGATCGACTTCGCCCCGAAGGTGACGAACTGGCCCGTCGGGCGCCAGTAGGCGACGGCCCCGGCGATGGCGCCGTGCTCGTCGTGCACGAGGCGCAGGACCTTGCACTCCATGAAGACGTCGGTCCCCATGGAGACGACCTTCTGCTGGAGGGTGCGGATGAGCTCGAGGCCCGTGCGGTCGCCGACGTGGGCGAGGCGGGCGTAGCGGTGCCCGCCGAAGTCGCGCTGGAGGATCTTGCCGTCCTTCGTGCGGTCGAAGAGCGCGCCCCACTGCTCGAGCTCCATGACGCGCGCCGGGGCCTCCTTCGCGTGGAGCTCGGCCATGCGGTAGTTGTTGAGGAACTTGCCCCCGCGCATGGTGTCGCGGAAGTGGACCTGCCAGTTGTCCTCGGGGTAGACGTTGCCCATGGCCGCGGCCATGCCGCCCTCGGCCATCACGGTGTGGGCCTTGCCCAGCAGGGACTTGGTCACGATGCCCACCGAGAGGCCGCGCTGCTTGGCCTCGATGGCCGCGCGCAGCCCGGCGCCGCCGGCGCCGATGATCAGGACGTCGTAGTCGTGGTGTTCGTAGTCGGTCACGGGAGGTCCTTTAGAAGAGGCGGTAGTCGGTGATGGCGCCCGAGGCGACCAGCCGGACGTAGATGTCGGTGAAGGCCACGAAGATGAGCGAGGTCCAGGCGAAGTTCATGTGCTTGACGTTGAAGGGGGTCAGGAACTTCCAGAGCTTGTAGCGCAGGGGCGACTGGTGGAAGCTCTTCACCGACCCGCCGCAGATGTGGCGCCCGGCGTGGCAGCCGAGCGAGTAGCCCCAGAGCAGCGCGGCGTTCACCGTGAGCACGATCGTCCCCACCGTCACGCCCCAGCCGATCCCCGGCTGGTGGAAGGCGCGGATCGCGTCGTAGGTGAGGATGACGTTCAGCACGAGCCCGAAGTACCAGAAGTAGCGGTGGGCGTTCTGGAAGAAGAGGGGGAAGCGCGACTCACCCGAGTAGGAGCCGTGGGCGTCGGCGACCGAGCAGGCCGGCGGCGACCACCAGAAGGCCCGGTAGTACGAGCGGCGGTAGTAGTAGCAGGTGAGGCGGAACCCGAGGGGGAAGATCAGGATGATCAGGGCCGGCGAGAGCGTCCAGGCGCTGATCGCGAAGCCGTGCCCGGCGCCGGGGACGCAATCGCCGGCGAGACAGGGGGAGTAGAAGGGGCTGATCAGGTCGCGGTGGGCGGCGGCCCCCACGTAGTAGTTCGCGTTCTGGAAGGCGGCCCACGTCGAGTAGACGACGAAGGCCGTCAGGATCGACGCGGTGACGACCGGCTGCAGCCACCAGCGGTCCGTGCGCAGCGTCGCCACGTCGGGCCCACCACGCTTTCCTCCAAGGACAACTCTGGTCGCGCTCTCAATGGTCGCCACGCATCACCTCGTTCGATCGTCCCGACGCGCGGGAGCCCCCCAACTCCCGCGACAGGCCCATACTAGGCACCGCTCGAGGAGGGCTCAGGCCGTGACCTGGGAGGACTTTCGGCCCCGCGTCGCCGGGGCGAGGGGTGGGGTGGGCGCGGAGGCGAGCACGACGCCGGCCGCGGGGGGCCAGGCGGTCGTGATCTCGGACTCGATGACCTCGCGCAGCGCCCGGGCCGCCCGGGTGAGGGGGTGGCGCGAGTCGCGCACGAGGCAGATGGTGCGCTCGATCACGGGCTCGGCGAAGTGCACGAGGGTGAGCGAGTCGTCCATGGTGGCGAGGATGCTCGGCACGATCGCCGCGCCCAGCCCGGCGGCGACGAAGGCGTGGACCGTCGCCACCTCGGCCCCGTCCATCGCCACGAGCGGCTCGAAGCCGGCGTCGGCGAAGGCCTGGAGGGTGGCGGTGCGCAGCTCGTAGCCCTCGTGGAACATGATGAGCGGCACGTCGCGCAGGTCGCCGATGCTCACCTCGGCCCGGTGCGCCAGGGGGTGGTCGGCCCGCATGAGCACCGCGAGGCGCTCGGTGGCGAGGGTCGTCACGTCGGCGTGGGTGCGCACGAAGGGTCCGACGACGAGGGCGAGGTCGAGGCGCCCGGCGACGAGGTCGCTCGCCAGGGTGTCGGTGTCGCGCTCGACGAGGGCGAGGGAGACCTCGGGGTGGGCGGCACGGAACGTGGCGAGGGCCCGGGGCACGAGGGTCGCGCCGATGCTCGGCGTGGCGCCGATGGTGACGTGGCCCCGGCGCAGACCCTCGAGCTCGTCGACGGCGTGGAAGACGTCCTCCACCGTCGTGAGGGCGCGCCGGGCGATCGGCAGGAGCTCGCGACCGGCCTCGGTGAGTGAGATGGGACGACGGCCCCTCACGAAGAGGGAGACGCCGAGGACGGTCTCCAGCCGGGCGATCTGGGCGCTGATGGAGGGCTGGGCCATCTGGAGCTCGTCGGCCGCGGCGGTGAACTGCCCTTCGTCGGCCACCGTGACGAAGCACCGCAGCTGCTGGACCGTGAGATCACGAGGGCTGAACATAGGCTATTCCAATCGTAGAGAGAGAATAGATTGATTGGAAATCTATAGTCACCAACTTTACATTGGTGGCATGCGCACATACAAGAAGATTCCAGCCCCCCTGTTCGCCTCCCTGCTGGTGGTCTCGGCCGCCGGCGTCGGCGCCGCCGGGGCCACCACCGTCCACCAGCCCAGCTCGACCGCCGCGGCCCACGCCACGAAGAAGGCGCCGCCCAAGGTGGTGAAGGTCGCCTTCCGGGGCGTCTACAAGGGCACGATCGCCCTCGAGTGGTCCGCGGCGGGCGGCAAGGCCACCGCGGTGAACGGCACCGGCACCGGCACCTACCTCGGGGCGAGCAAGCTCGTCGGCCTGAGCGGGTCGGCCCCCGCGTCGAACACCTGTGACCCGATGACGGGCACGGGGTACCTCCTCGGTGGCGGCTCGAAGCTCATGCTCACCATCATCACGAACTCGTCGCAGGCCTGCGCGGCCGGCCAGAGCGCTCCGACCTCGGTCAGCGTGAAGGGCCTCGCCAAGGTCACCTCGGGTATCGGCAAGTGGAAGGGCGCCACGGGGAACCTCAAGTTCACCGGCTCCTTCTCCATCAAGGACACGACCGCGGGCAGCACGGAGACGGACACGTTCTCCACGACCCTGACGGGCGTCCTGGTCATCCGCAAGTAGTTCGCGATCGCGACTAAGGGAGGAAAGAAAGAAATGAGGAAAGTACTCGCGTCCGTCGCCGTCGGGGCCCTGGCCCTGAGCGGGACGACGCTCGTCACGGGGGCCGTCGGGGCTAGCTCGACGACCACGACGACGGCGCCGCCCACGACCAGCACGACGGCACCCACCACTACGACGTTGGCCCCTCCGGTCCAGGGCGCGGCGAACCTGCCGCTGTACCTCAACGTCGACACCGTCGTCGGTAGCGGCGGGACTGGCGTTCTTAAGGCTCCGATCGGGTGCGCAATGACCAACGAGTTCTACGTTGGCCAGACCGTGGTCTTCCGGATGTCCGGGGTGAACGTCGCTACCGGCGGCACCCCGCTCACGGGATCCAACGTGGCGAGTGCGACCATTACGGTGCCGGGCATTGCGACGCCCTTCACCATGAACTACGGCAACCACGGCACGGCGGCCTTCTGGTCCTACGGCTGGAACACCACCGGGTACGCGACGATGGGCGTCGTGCCCTTCAAGCTGACCGTGACGACCAAGTCCGTCCCGGCGGTGACGAAGGTCGTCCGCCAGAAGATCAAGGGCAAGTGGGTCCAGAAGCGCGTCGTCGTGAAGAAGGCGATCAAGGCCCAGACGTTCACCTACACCCAGGCCGGGACGTCCGCGAACTCCCAGCTCACCATCAACCCGGTACCCGCCGGTTGATCTGACGCCGCAGTGACGGACGGGCCGGCCCTCGAAGGGGCCGGCCCGGTCCGAGCCACCGTTCCCACGCTGGCGGCCTCACCCTAACCCTCCGAAAGGATCCCCCATGAAGATGACCCGTCACGTCGCGCACCGCGTGATGGTCCTGGCTGCGGTGGCGGCTCTGCTGCCTCTCGCCGCCGCGGCCCCCGGGGGAGCGGCCGACACCACGTCGACGCTCAACCCCACCAACCTCGTCGCCCCGTCGAACCTGCCCGGCGTCCCGGCCCTCCCCGGTCCGGTCACCCCCGCCTTCACGGTGCCGGCGACGATCTCCAACCCCCTCACCATCTCGCCCGTCCAGGCGACCCAGGGCAAGCCGATCACGATCTCGGGCACCGGACTGCCGGCCTCGACGAGCGTCGCCATCGTCTGGCAGACCGCCAACGTCACCTGGGTGGCGAGCCCCCAGCCGGACACCGTCAACTACCTCGGTCGCGCGCAGTCGACGCTCAACGTGACCCTCGCCACGGTGACGACCAGCTCGTCGGGTAGCTTCACCTACTCGACGAAGGCCCCGGCCGACTTCGGCGGACAGCACCAGATCTACGCGGTCGTGAACAACACGGCCGTCGCCTACGGCGCCTTCTACCTCCTGCGCACCCTGACGGTCACCCCGACGCGAGGACCGATCGGGACCCCGATCCACATCACCTACACCGGCATCGGGGCCTCCCTCTACACGGGCGGCGCGGCCCTGCTCTACGACAACAAGTTCGCGGGCGAGCTGATGGCCAACTGGACCCGCGGGACGGCGAGCGTCACCATTCGCGCGACCGGCGCGACGGGAGCCCACCTCATCCAGGTCGCTGACGCCATCAGCTACATGTACATGAACATCATCCAGTCGCCGGTCCCCTACGCCGACGTCTACCCGCAGGACGGCGGCGGCGTCGCGACCTTCACCGTCACCCCCGGCCACACCAGCCTGACCCCGTACATCACCTGGCCGGCCACCGTGACCCCCACGATCAACGAGGTCACGACGCTCAACAACGCCGGGCTCTCGGCGGACGGCAACGCCGTGGCGACCGTCTCGCCGAAGCAGGGCGCCGTCACCACCAAGGCCACCGTCTCGGTGAGCGGGCTGCCCGGCTCGGGCCCCTACCAGCTGGCCTGGTCCTCGGTCGTGGGCAGCCGGGTGAACTGCCCGACGTCCTCCTGCTGGGCCTACACCTCGGTTCCCCTGGGCACCGCCTCGGCGACCAACGGCAGCCTCTCGACCAGCGTCACCATCCCCGACGGCCTGGGCGGCTGGCACGTCATCCTCGTCCTCTCGGGCTCGACGGTCGAGGCGCAGGTCCCCTTCTACGTCATGGAGTCGATCGTCCCCTTCTACTCCTCGAGCGGCAAGCTGCTGTCGATGGGCGTCGCCACGGCCGATGACTCCTCGACGCCCACGGCCCTCGCCAACGGGCAGTCGGGCACCGGCACCTACACCTTCAAGCAGGGCCAGGAGATCACCATCAGCCTGAAGGGCGTCGGCTGGACCCAGTTCGACAACGTGCTGGGCGTCGACTACGACAACAGCTACATCGGCTACGGGTGCGGCTTCAACTCGAACGGCTACACGGTGATCCACCTGCGCGCCACGGGCGGCCCGGGCGTGCACCTGATCGACCTGTACCCGATGTTCTACACACAGCAGCCGTCCTTCGCGAACACGCCCTACGGCATGACCCCGATCCTCACCTACTCGAACGACGACCCGGCGCTCGCGCTCGGGTACCACGTGCCGTCGCTCCACTTCGCGATCACCATCGTGAAGTAGCTCGCTAGCCTCCCAACTGCGAACCACGAGTCCCCGTCGTCGCGACGGGGACTCGTGGTGTCCGGCCCCGCGTCGGTCGGCTGACGGAGGTCCCGGCGGGCTCGACCGGGTCGACGGCGGCGGGCCTGTCGTCGGGTGCCGGTGCGGCCGAGCGAGACCCGGTCAGCCCGGGACGGGGTCGCGCCCGGCGCGCGCGGCGCGCCGGCCCCAGACGCGGTCCCCGAGCAGGGTGACCAGGGCGGGCAGGACGAGGCCCCGCACGATGGTGGCGTCGAGGGCGACTCCGACCCCGAGTCCCACTCCGAGCTCCTGCAGTCCGGCGACCCGACCGATGACGAAGCCGGCGAGGGCGGCGACCATGATCGCGGCGGCGCTGGTGACGACGCCGCCGGTCTCGGCGAGTCCCTCGACGAGGGCCTCGCGGGTCGAGAGCCCCCGGTCGTGGGCCTCGCGCACCCGGGCGACGATGAAGACCTCGTAGTCCATCGAGAGCCCGAAGAGCACCGCGAAGACGAAGACGGGCACCCAGCCCTCGATCTGGCCGACGTGGTAGGTGCCGAGGAGGCGCCCCGCGCCCTCGCGGAAGACCACGACGAGGGCCCCGTAGCTGACGGCGACCGTCACGAGGTCGAGGAGGACGGCGAGGAGGGCGAGCAGGAAGGACGAGAAGGCGGCCGACAGGGCGGCGAGGGCGATCGCCAGTGCGCCGGCGACGAGGAAGGGGAGGGGGCCGTAGATGGCGTGGAGGAAGTCGACGCCCTGCGCCGGGGCCCCGCCCACGGCCCAGGTCGTCCCGGTCGGCCACGACGTCGCGGCGACGTCGCGGCGCACGACGCCGACGAGCGCCTGACTCGCGGGGGCCCCGAACTCGTCGGGCCCGATGACGAGGACCCGGGCGATCCGGTGCGTCGCGTCGACGTAGGGCGGCCGGGTGTCGAGGGCGACGAGGCTCACCCCCGGGGTCGTGAGGAGGGTCGTCGCGAGGCTCTGGCGGGCCGCGACCTCGGCGGGGGCGTTCGCCCCGCCGGGCCGCCCGGTGTCGATGAGGACCTCGAGGGGGGTGAGGAATCCGGGGCCGATCGTCGAGCCGACGAGGGAGATCGCCCGGGCCGAGGGCATCTCGGAGGGGATCGCCGTGAGCGAACCCGGCGTCAGGTGGAGCTGGGCGGCCCCCGCGCCGAGGGCGCCCAGGGCGACGAGGCTCGCGAGCAGGACGCGCACCGGGTGCGCGACGACCCGCCGGGTGATCCGGGCCCACCGCCCGGTCGCCGGGTCGCCACCGAGCAGGCCCCGCCCGGCGAGACGGGCGCCGAGGAGGGAGAGGAGGGCCGGCAGGAGGGTGAGGGCCGAGGCGAGGGCGACGACCGGGACGACCAGTCCCGCCACCCCGAGCGAGCGGACCAGGGGCACCGGCACGGCGAGGA
This sequence comes from Acidimicrobiaceae bacterium, assembly GCA_027449885.1. Lineage (GTDB taxonomy): Bacteria > Actinomycetota > Acidimicrobiia > Acidimicrobiales > RAAP-2 > RAAP-2. The sequence goes on along the minus strand of DAIDKS010000031.1, from coordinate 28,735 downwards.
GGGTGGCGAGCCCGATCGCGACGACCGACCCCGAGAGCAGGACGGTCCGCCCGGCGGTCGCCATGGTGGCGAGCACGGCCGTCGCGGGCGCCGACCGGGCGAGCTCGCGGCGCATCCGGTGCACCACGAGCAGGGCGTAGTCGACGGCGAGGCCCAGTCCCACGAGGGCGACCACGTTGGGGACGTAGAGGACCATGAGGACGTGGCCGGCGAGCAGGTCGACCACGCCGAGCGCCGTCGCCGTGGTGAGGGCCGCGACGACGAGGGGCACGAGGACGGCCCAGCCCACGCCGAGGAGGGCGACGAGCAGGAGGACGGTGGCGGCCCCGGCCGCGATCTCCCCGACGACGAGGTCGTGGCGCAGCACCGGGGTCACGTCGTACTGGAGGGCGGCCGGGCCGGTGACGAGGGCCCCGGCGACCCCCTCCCGGGCGAGGGCCGCCCGCAGCGGGCCGGTGAGGGCCGCCGCGGCGTTGAGCGAGAGGGGCGACTCGAGGTCGACCAGCTGGATCCCCGCGACGCGCTGGTCGGCGACGACGTGGAGGGCCGGGACGCGCGCGAGGGCCTCTCGGAGGCGGCGCTCGTCCCCCGGGGCCGTGCGGTCGCTCACGTGGGGGACGACGATCGTGACGGCTCCCTCGATGTTCTCGTGGAAGGCGGTGAGGAGCTGGTCGGCCCGGGCCGACTGCGTCCCCGGGACGGCCAGCGAGGTCGTCAGGCGCGAGCCGAGCTGGGCGTAGCCGAGCAGTCCGGCGAGGGCCGCGAGGACCCAGAGGGCGAGGACGAGCGCGCGGACGCGCACCACCGCGCGGGTCCAGCGTTCGAGCACCCCAGAAGGGTAACGCGCCGCCCGGCGCGCGCGGGGCGAGCGATCAGACGCGGCCGCCGCGGCGCCCCTCGGCGATGCCGCCGAGGAGGGCCCAGGTGACGAGGGCGATGCCCGGCACCAGCAGCCAGATCCCGAAGACGAGGGCCAGCACCACGAAGAAGGCGCCCATGCCCATCGTGAAGGGCCAGATCGAGGTGCCCGGGAAGGCGCCGACGACGCCGGCCGACTGGGCCGGGGTCGCGGTGGGGTCGTCCTCGGGGCGGGCGCGCATGCGACGACTCCACCACCAGTAGTAGCCACCGGGCAGGAAGCCGAGCAGCATGGCGGCGACCAGCATCACGCCGCCGGCGTTCTCCACCGACCAGCGCCAGTAGACGGCCGCGACGATCCCGAAGAAGAGGCCGAGGATGAGGAGGATCTTCGCTTCGACCTTCATCGCGCCGCGTCCTTCGCGTGGTCGCCGTGTCCGAGGGCCGTGTGCTCCGGGTGGTTGTAGTCCCACGTCGGGCGCTCCGAGCGGATCGGGGGCAGACGGTAGAAGTTGTGGTGGGGCGGCGGCGAGGTGGTGAACCACTCGAGCGTGTGGCCGTCCCACGGGTTGTCACCGGCCGGGTACTTCTTCCAGCTCACGATGATGTTGACGACGAAGAGGATCGTCGAGACGCCGATGAGGATCGCGCCGACCGTCGCGACGTCGTTGAGGAACTTCCACTGCGGGTCGTGGGGGTAGATCGCCATGCGCCGCGGCATGCCGCGCAGTCCCAGCAGGTAGATCGGGAAGGTGAAGACCTGGGTCCCCACGAAGAGGAACCAGAACTGGATCTTGCCGATCGTCTCGTTCAGCAGGTAGCCGGTGATCTTCGGGCCCCAGTAGTAGAGGCCGGCCATGCCCGCGAGCACCAGGGCCATCACCACCGAGTGGAAGTGGGCCACCACGAAGTAGGTGTCGTGGGTGAAGAAGTCGAGCGGCGGGCTGGCGAGGTAGATGCCGGTGAGGCCGCCGATGAGGAAGGTCACGAGGAACCCGATCGCCATCAGCATGGCGGTCGAGAACCATATCTCCCCTCGCCACATCGTCCCGATCCAGTTGAATATCTTGATCCCCGTCGGCACGGCGATGAGCAGGCTCATGATCGAGAAGAAGGGGAGCAGGACGACGCCGGTGGTGAACATGTGGTGGGCCCACACGCCGAGCGAGAGGGCCGCGATGGTGAGGGTCGCGAAGACCATGCCCTTGTAGCCGAAGACCGGCTTGCGCGAGAAGACGGCGATGATCTCGGTGACCATGCCGAAGAACGGCAGGGCCAGGATGTAGACCTCCGGGTGGCCCCAGAACCAGAAGATGTGCTGCCACAGCACCGGCACCCCGCCGCCGGCGACCGAGAAGATGTGGGTCCCGAAGTGGCGGTCGGCGTAGAGCATGATCAGACCGGCCGTGAGGACCGGGAAGGCGAGCAGGATGAGCAGCGCCGTCACCAGCAGGTTCCAGGTGAAGATCGGCATGCGGAACATCGTCATGCCCGGGGCCCGCAGGTAGAAGATCGTCGCGACCAGGTTGACGCCGGTGAAGATCGCCGAGAAGCCCGTCAGCAGCAGCCCACCGATCCAGAGGTCGGCGCCGGCGCCGGGGGTGTTGATCGAGTTGGAGAGGGGCGCGTAGCCGACCCAGCCGAAGTTCGCGGCGCCACCGGCGGTGAAGAAGCCCGAGAGCATGGTGATCGAGCCCGTCAGGTACAGCCAGTAGGAGAGGGCGTTGAGGCGCGGGAAGGCCATGTCGGGGGCGCCGATCTGGATCGGCACCACGATGTTGGCGAGCGCCCCGAAGGCGAAGGGTCCGGCGAAGAGGTAGATCATCACCGAGCCGTGCATGGTGAAGAGCTCGTTGTACTGGGCCAGCGAGACGAGGGTCCCGTTGGGGCTCGCCAGCTGGGCGCGGATGATCTCGGCGAAGAGGCCGCCGATCACCAGCATGATCACCGCGGTGACGGTGTAGGAGAGGCCGATGACCTTGTGGTCGGTCGTGGTGAGCCACTTGAGGACGCCGCGGGGGCCGTGGTCCTCGTGGTGTCCGTGGTCACCCACGGCGACGGGGTGCTCGAGGACGTCGGTCATCAGTTCGCTCCGTGACTGGCGGTGGGCTTAGAGGGGACGATCGAGGACGTCTGCTGCGACTGGGCGGTGTTGGCCGCCGAGGCCGCGGTGGCCGCCGAGGAGCCGCTGAAGGAGTTGAGCCACGACCGGTACTGGCTCATGGTGACGACCTTCACGTTGAAGAACATCAGCGAGTGGTAGAGGCCGCAGAGCTGGGTGCACTGGCCGAAGAAGGTCCCGGTGTTCACGGCGTGGAGGGTGAACTGGTTGACGACCCCGGGCAGGGCGTAGCGGGAGAAGTTGAAGGCCCGCACGTAGAAGCCGTGGACGACGTCGGTCGAGGTCAGGTTGATGTGGACGTCGGTGCCGACCGGCATGACCATCGTCGGGTCCTGGGTCGTCTGGCCCACGACGACGGCCGAGCTCCCCGGGTAGGAGAACTTCCAGCCCCACTGGAAGGCGTTCACGTTGATCGTGACGTCGGTCTTGGGGTTGGCGACGACCTTGTTCTCGACCACCAGGGTCGCGGCGAAGAGGCCGATGACGATGAGGATCGGGATGACCGTGTAGGTGATCTCGAGCGGGATGTGGTACTGGACCTGGGCCGGGATGGCGTCGGCGCTGCGGCGCCGGTAGCGCAGGATGGCCCAGGCGAGCAGCAGGATCACCAGGGTGCCGATGATGGCGGCCCCGATGGAGAAGCCCTGCCACAGGTGGTAGGAGGACTGGCCGGTCGTGGTGTCGGCCGGGTGGGCGCCGAAGCTGGGGACGGTGCAGCCGGAGAGGGCGAGCGCGGCGACGGGGAGCACGGCGGCCCGACGGAGTCGCCGCCAGCGACGCGAGCGGGTCGGTGCACCCTGGGGGGACAGGGCGGGTGAATCCACGCGTCGACACTACTCAGGCCCCCCTCCGGCGGCCCGGGCGAAAACTGTGAACCCCCTTAGCCGAGGTCCCTGCTCTCGCGGGCCGCGGCGCGGTACACGCCCTTCGCCATCGTCGAGGTCGCGGCCCGGGCGCGGGCCCGGTAGAGGCGCTCGCGGGCCGCGGCGACGCCAGGTCCGCCCGGGTCGTCGGCCCACAGCGCCTCGACGAGGTGCCCGGCGCGGCGCAGGGCCGCGTCGTCGCCCCGCTCGATCAGGTCGTTGACCCGCTCGAGGATCGGGGCGACGCCCCCCGCGAGATCGAGGAGGTCGCGGGCCCGCTCGCGCGGTGGGGCCGGGTGCAGGCTCGCCGGGTCGCCGTCCCACCAGCCCCCGTAGAGGCGCCAGACGTTGTGCAGCACGAACTCCGGCTCGTCGTAGACGGGCTGCAGGTAGGGCCGGTCCGCGAGGTGGTCCGGGGGGCGCACGGTCGCGAGGACGTCGGCGAAGGTCGCCCCCTCGTTCATGAGCGCGAGGGTCGCCGTGACGAGGTGCTCGAGGTACTCGGCCGTCTCGTCGAGGGCCCGCGCGACCCGGTCGGCGCCGAGGATCGGCACCCCGTGGCCCGGCAGGAGGACCTCGGCGTCGAGGGCGCTCATCTCGCGCAGCGCCCGGGCCCAGGCCCCGGGGTCGCGCAGGGCCTTCTGGGGGTTCCCCGCGTTGGGGCTCGACCAGACGAAGAGGTCGCCGGCGGCGAGGACGCGGTGGTCGGGCAGCCAGGTGATCGTCGCGTCGTCGGTCTCGCCGCGGGCGTGGCGCAGCGCGAGGCGCGCCCCGCCGACCTCGAGGTCGAGGGCCTCGCGGTAGGTGAGGTCGGGGAGGCGGAAGTCGGTGCGCCAGCGCAGCTCGGGCAGGGAGAACTGGCGCTGGTTGACGATCTCGTTGTAGCCGGCGCTGGTCGTGTAGCGGGCGAAGCGCGCGAGGACGTTCTCGTGGGCGACGACGCGCGGACGGGCCCGTCCGGCGGCCTCGGCCTCGGCGTCGAGGAGGTGTGCGCCGAAGACGTGGTCGACGTGGCCGTGGGAGTAGACGAGGGTGTGGACGGGCTCGTCGCTCCACTCGCGCAGCGCGGCGAGGATGGGCGGCGCCCCGTAGGTCGAGCCGCTGTCGACGAGGACGAGTCCCTCGCCCGTCGCGAGGGCCGTGACGTTGCCGAACCCGGTGACGAAGGCGACGCCGGGGGCGACCTCCCCGAGGACGGCGTCGTCCGGGGCGAGCGTGAGGGGGCCGCGAGCCTCCCCGCGCCACCAGGCCTCGGTCAGCGTCGCGAGGTCCACGCGAGGCGCGCTACGGGGTGGTGGTGTCGTTCGACTCGGGCTTCTCGGCGGTGACGTCGGTCGACTTCGAGGCCTTGAGGCCCTTCTCGAACTCGGTCTTCGCCGCGCCCAGGTTGCGGGCCAGCTTGGGGATGGCCGAACCGCCGAAGACCAGGACGGCCACCACGATCACGACGATCAGCAGGTCCGGCCCGAAGATCTCAGCGAGGAACACGTGTACTCCTTTTCCGTCCGTACCCTACCGCCCACGGCGCGCCGGCGACAGGCCGGGAGAGAATGGGGCGTGGACGGGTCGCGGGCGGTGGTGCGGGACGCGCTCGCGGTCGCCGTCCCCGTGGGCCTCTACGGCCTCGCCTTCGGGGCGGCGGGGGTGGCGGCGGGCTTCAGCGTGCTCCAGACCTGCCTGCTCTCGCTCGTCGCCTTCACCGGGGCCAGCCAGTTCGCGGCCGTCGGGGTGGTGGCGGCCGGGGGCCCGGTCGCGAGCGCCGTGGGGGCGGCGACCCTCCTCGGGGTGCGCAACGCCCTCTACGGCGTCGCCCTCTCGCCGGTGGTCGAGGCGCGGGGGTGGCGGCGCCTCCTCGCCGCCCAGGTGACGATCGACGAGTCGACGGGGGTCGCCCTCGGACAGCAGGGCCGCGGGCGCGCGGCCATGCGCCGGGCCTTCTGGTGGACGGGCGGGGCCGTCTACGTCCTCTGGAACGTCTTCACCCTCGCCGGGGCGACCGGTGCCCGGGTCCTCGGGGACCCCGCCGCCTGGGGGCTCGACGCGGCCGTGCCCGCGGCCTTCCTCGCCCTCGTCGGGCCCCGCCTCACCGCCGCGCGCTCACGCGCGGCGGCGGCCCTGGCGGCCCTCCTCACGCTGGCGCTGACGCCGCTGCTGCCGGCGGGGCTCCCGATCGTCGCCGCGGTCCTCGTGGCCGTCGGCGCCGGGTGGCGCGAGTGAGCCCGTCGGCCGCGTGGGCGGTGGTCGTGCTCACGGGGGTCCTCGCCTACGCCCTGAAGCTCCTCGGGCACCTCGCGCCCTCGCGCTGGTTCGCCCACCCCCGGCTGCGCCGGATCAACGAGCTGGTGCCGGTCGTGCTGCTGAGCGCCCTCGTCGTCGCCCAGGGGCTCGCCACGCGGACCCACGTGGTCCTCGACCACCGGGTGGCCGGGCTCGCCGCGGCCCTCGTCGCGCTGTGGCGGCGGGCGCCCTTCCCGGTCGTGGTGCTGGCCGCCGCGGTCACGTCGGCCCTGGTGGTGCGGCTCGGCGGCTAGCCCCCGAGGCCCACGCCGAGGGCGAGGGCGAGGAGCGACGCGAGGGCCGCCGTGCCGGCGAAGGCCCCGCGGGCGGCCGCCGAGGTGGCGCGCGTGTGGCGCCAGGCGAAGACGCCGGCCGCGACGACCGCGACGAGCTTCACCACGAAGACGGCCATCCAGGCACCCGAGGTCGAGCCGCCGGTGACGGCGGCCCAGTTCCAGAGCCCCGTCGCGACGAGGAGCCAGTAGGCGGGCCAGGAGATGCGCCCGAAGGTGGCGGCGAGGGCGCGCGGCGCCTCGGGGGAGATCTTGCGGGCCGCGGGGACGAGGCCCGCCATGACGAGCTGCCCGCCGACCCAGACGGTCGCCGCGGTCACGTGCAGGCCGAGGCGGATCCAGGTGAGCGAGTCGGCCAGCTGGTTGACGCTCGCGAGCACTTACTTCCCCGTCCAGTGCGGCGGGCGCTTCTCGGCGAAGGCGACGGCCCCCTCGAGGGCGTCGGCGCTGCGGCCGATGGCGCCGAAGGCCGCGTCGTTCACCTTCCAGGCCTCGGCCTCGGTCATCTCGAGGGAGGCGAGCATGACGCGCTTCGACTCGCGCACGGCGAGGGGGGCGTTCGCGGCGATGCGCTCGGCGAGGGCGATCGCGCTGTCGCGCAGGCTCTCGGCGGGGACGACCCGGTTGACCAGGCCGAGCTCGAGGGCGCGGGCGGCCGAGACCGGCTCGGCGGTGAGGGCCATCTCCAGGGCGACGGCTCGGGAGGTGCGCTTCGCCAGGCGGATCAGCCCGCCGGCCCCGGCGATCAGGCCGCGGCTCGCCTCGGGGATGCCGAAGATCGCGTGCTCGGCCGCGACGACCAGGTCGCAGCTGAGGGCGATCTCGAAGCCCCCGGCGAGGGCCGCACCGTTCACCGCCGCGATGAGGGGCTTCGTCAGGGTGCGGGTGGTGATCCCGCCGAAGCCCGACGGGGTGAAGGGGACCTCGCCGGCGGCGAAGGCCTTCAGGTCCATGCCGGCCGAGAAGGCCTTGTCGCCCGACCCGGTGAGGACGACGACCCAGACGTCGTCGTCGGCCTCGGTCGCGGTGAGGGCGGCCTCGAGGGCGAGGGCCGTCGCCTGGTTGATGGCGTTGCGGGCCTCCGGCCGGTTGATGGTCAGGAGGGCGACGTGGCCCACCCGCTCGCTCAGTACCTCGTCCGCCATGGCACCTCCGTTTCGCTCGTCGTCACGCTACCGCGCCCCCGCGTGGGAGACTCGGGCCCGTGAGCGCCCGTCTCTTCGCCACCCTGGACGGCTACGCCGTCGAGGGTGGCTACGACGTCGAGGGCGGCCCGACGACCTGCTACGCCCCGACCCACGCCCTGCGCCGCACGACGGCCCCGGGACTCGCGGCGGGCCTCTGGGACGACTACGAGGAGGTCGTCGAGCGGGCGGCCGAGCTGGGCCTCGACGGGATCCGCCTCGGCGTCGAGTGGGCCCGGGTCGAGCCGCGCCGGGACGAGGTCGACGGGGCCGCACTCGAGCGCTACGCCCGCGTCGCCGGGGCGGCCCGGGCGGCCGGGCTGGCCGTGACGGTCCTCCTCTTCGACGAGGTCTGGCCCCTCTGGGCCGGCCTCGAGGCCTGGCTGCTGCCCTGGGTCGCGCCCTACGCCCTCGCCCACGGGCGCCGGGTCGCTGAGCGGATCGACGCGGCGACCGGGATCGTGGTGGCGAGCGACCCCCGCGGCCTCGTCGACCGGGGGTTCGTCACCGGCGCGGCGCCGCCGTGGCGGCGCGAGGCCCGCGCCGACGCCCGCGACGCCCACGACCAGGTCCGCGGGGTCGTCGAGGCCCTCGAGTCGGATCCGGCGATCGCCCCCCGCCGGGCGAGCGGCCGGGCCGTCTCGCTCGAGACCCCGCCGCGCGAGCTCGCCGATCTGGCGCGCGAGGGCGGGGACCTCTACCTGCGCAGCCTGGTCGCCGGGTCCGGGCCCACCGGGTCGCGCACCGGGCTGCTGGTGCGCCGGGCCGACGCCTGGGTCCCCGGCCCGGCCGCCGCCCTACTCGCCGCCCTGCGCTGAGCCCTCGGGGTGCTCGGCCTCGTAGGCGGCCTCGACGGCGAGGTCGCGGCGGCGCCGCAGGAGGTGCAGGGCGAGCGCCCCGCCGAGGACGAGGACGAGGAGGCCGATCCCGGCCCACGAGGAGTAGGTCTCGACCTTGCTGAGGGCCGACCCGGCGTAGAAGCCGAGCAGGGTGTAGGAGACGCCCCAGATGACGCCCCCGAGGGCGTTCGCCGCGAGGAAGCGGCGGTAGGCCATGCCGGACATGCCCGCGAGGCCCGGCATCACGGCGCGCAGGAAGGCGGTGAAGCGCCCGAGCACCACGTAGCGCGCCCCCTTGGTGCGCAGACCGGTAAGGGCCCGGTGCAGGGCCGCCTGCCGTCGTCGCAGGACCGGCAGGTCCATCAGGCGGTGGCCGAAGTGGCGGCCGACCTCGTAGCCGACCGAGTCGCCGACGACGGCCGCCACGATCACGAGCGGGATGAGGGCGGTGAGGCGCACGTGGTGCTGGCTCGCGACGACGCCGGCCACGAGGACCGAGGTCTCGCCGGGCAGGACGAAGCCGATGAAGAGGGCCGCCTCGCCGAAGACGAGCAGGGCGACGAGGGTGTAGACGAGCCCGCCGGGCAGGTGCTGGATCTTCGTCAGCACGAAGGACGTGATGGAGGCGACGAGCATCCCCCCATTGTGGTCGCTCGCGCCGCGACGGCGGGCCCGCGGCCCGGACGACGACGTTCGACTGGTTTACTGGTCGTTGTGCCCGCGCCCCGCTCCGTCAGCCACGCCCGCCGACCCGAACGACGCCTGCCGCTCGGCGCCCCGCCGCGCGCCTGGGTCCTCGCCGGCTGGGCCCTGCTGCCGCTGCGGGCCTTCCTCGGGGTGACCTTCCTCTTCGCGGGGCTCCAGAAGCTCGCCAACCCGAACTTCTTCAACGGGCTCAGTCCCATCTCGATCAAGTCCCAGCTGATCGCCGCGGTCCGTCTCAGCCCGATCCACGCGCTGCTCAGCCACCTGCTCCCCCTCGCGACGCCGATCGGCGTCGTCATCGCCCTCGGCGAGGTCGCGATCGGCCTCGGGGCCCTCCTCGGGCTCTGGATGCGCGTCGCGGCGATCGGGGGCGCCCTGCTCTCCCTGATGCTCTTCCTCACGGTGAGCTTCCACGCCGCCCCCTACTACACGGGGGCCGACATCGTCTTCTTCTTCGCCTGGCTGCCCTTCATCGCCGCCGGCGCCGGGAGCCGCTTCTCGCTCGACGGGGCCCTGGCGCGCCGGGCGGCCGCGATGGAGGGGGCCCCGCCGCCCGACATCGTGACCCTGCCCTTCGCGCAGGTCCAGCGCTTCTGCGGCCAGTTCAACCGGGGGCGGTGCAACGCGCGCGAGGGACTGCTCTGCGAGCCCGGGGCCTGCCCGGTCCTGCTCGGACCGCGCGCCCCCTACGCCACGCGGGTCACGATCGACTCGGTCGACCGACGGGCCCTGGTGCTCGGCGGGGCGACGGCGACCCTCGTCGCGGGGGCGGCCGTCGTCCTCGGCGGCGTCGACGCCGTGGCGGGACGGGTGATCCACGGCACGACCGCGCCGACGCCGCCGACCCAGCTGGGCGCCGGGACGCCGCCGAGCGGCGGGAGCGCGAGCCCCACGACCACGACCACGACGGCCGGCTCGTCGGGGGGCGGCGTCCCCGGCGGGACGCTCCTCGGCAAGGCGAGCCAGGTCCCGGTCGGCCAGGCCGCCTCCTTCACGATCCCCTCGTCGGGCGATCCCGGCATCGTCGTCCAGCCGAGCTCGGGCGTCTTCGACGCCTACGACGCCGTCTGTCCCCACGCCGGGTGCACCGTCGGCTACTACGCCCAGAACCAGGTGCTCGCCTGCCCCTGCCACGGCTCGCAGTTCGCGCTCTCGACCGGTCAGGTGATCTCCGGCCCGGCGCCCCACGGGCTCCTCAAGCTCAACGTCGTCGAGGGGTCCGACGGTAACCTCTATCTCAAATGAGCGATGAACGCCGGCGGGTCCTCGTGGTCGAGGACGACCTCGACCTCGCCCAGGCGGTGGCCGACCTGCTGACCGACGCCGGCTTCGACGTGACCCAGCGCCACGACGGCGAGTCGGGCGTCGTCGAGGGTCGCGACGGCGCCTACGACGTGATCATCCTCGACCTGATGCTGCCGCGTCGCAACGGCTTCTCCGTCTGCCTCGACCTGCGCAACGCCGGGGTCCACACGCCCCTGCTCATGCTCACGGCGAAGGACGGCGAGCTCGACGAGGTCGAGGGCCTCGAGGTCGGGGCCGACGATTTCCTGCGCAAGCCCTTCGAGCGCTCGATCCTGCTCGCCCGCGTGAACGCCCTCCTGCGGCGCCACGACCGCGAGCGGCCCCAGCCGATCTCGGTCGGCGTGATCACCCTCGACCCGACCTCGCGCCGGGTGAGCGCCCGCGGTCGCGAGGTCGCCCTCACCCCGCGCGAGTTCGCCCTGCTCGAGTACCTCCTGACCCACGCCGAGAGCACCATCGCGAAGGGCGAGATCCTCGCGGCGGTCTGGGGCGCGGACTTCGACGGCGACCCCAACATCGTCGAGGTCTACATCGGCTACCTGCGTCGCAAGATCGACCTCGAGGGGGAGCCCTCGGTCATCCGCACGGTGCGGGGCGTCGGGTACCGCGTGCGCGAGGACTGATGCCCCGGCGCGTCGCCGACCTCTCGATCCGGGCGCGCCTGACCCTGTTCTTCGTCCTCTCGATCGCGGCCGTCCTGCTCTTCACGGCCCTCGCCCTCGTCGCCCTGGTGCACCGCTCCCTCGTCAACGGGGCCACCAACCGGGTCTCCGACGCCCTCGCCCAGGTGGAGACCCGCCTCGCGACGACCCCGCTGCCGAGCACCGGCGTCCTCACCCTGCCCACGACGAACGACGTCGTCGTCCAGGTGACCGACGCCACCGGGCGCCACGTGTGGGCCGCCTCGACGGCCCTCGGCGGGACGCCGCCCCTCGCGCGCGCGGTGCCCGACAACGCCGCCGTCTCCGGGCTCGACGCCGTCCTCGTCGCCTCCCCCGCGACGGCGTCGCTGCGCGACCAGCTGAGCCAGGGGGCCGTCGAGTCGATCACCACCTCGCGCGGCTCGGCCCTCGCCTTCGGCTTCGTCTACGGCACGGCCATCACCCACTCGGTGACCGTGCTGCTCGCGAGCGTCGCCGTCTCCTTCCCTCTCCTGCTCGTGATCGCCGGGACCCTCATCTGGTTCGGCATCGGGCTCGCCCTCGCCCCGGTCGAGTCGATCCGCCGGCGGGTCGAACGCATCGCCGCCCGCGACCTCGCCGAGCGGGTCCCGGTGACCGGGGGCGACGACGAGATCGCCCGCCTCTCGCGCACCGTGAACGAAATGCTCGACCGGCTGGAGTCCTCGAGCCGCTTCCAGCAGGAGTTCGTCTCGAACGCGAGCCACGAGCTGCGCAGCCCGCTCACCACCCTCCTCGCGACGGTCGAGCGGGCCCGCACCGACCCGTCGGCCGCCGACGTGCCGGCCGTCCTCGACCGCGTCGAACGGGAGGGCCGCCGCCTCGACGCCCTCATCGAGGACCTCTTCTGGCTGGCCCGCAACGACGAGCACCGCATCGAGTTCCGGCGCGTCGACGTCGACCTCGACGACCTGCTCTACGAGGAGGCGAGCCGCATCCGGGCGATCACCGAGCTCACCGTCGACACCTCGGAGGTGACGCCGACGCGCGTGGTGGGCGACCCGGCGACCCTGCGCCGCATGGTCCGCAACGTCGTCGACAACGCGGCCCGCTACGCCCGCCGGGAGCTGCGCTTCAGCGCCCGCTACGAGGAGGACGAGGCGGTGGTGCGCATCGCCGACGACGGCGAGGGCATCGACGTGACGACGGCCGCCCGCTACTTCCAGCGCTTCGTGCGCTCGGACCCGGCCCGCGCGCGCACCTCGGGCGGCACGGGCCTCGGGCTCGCGATCGTCGCCGACATCGCGGTCCGCCACGGTGGGCGGGCCCGCTTCGTGCCGGTCCCCGCGGGCAGCTGCCTCGAGCTGCGGGTGCGGCGCGACGGCGTCGGCCGCCTAGAGTCGGCCCGATGAACGCCCGTCAGCTCGCCGATCAGCTCGCCGCCCCCGTCGGACGCCTGGGGGCCGCCTTCTACTTCGACCCCGGCACCGTCGCCGCCGGGGAGGCCCTCGGCCTCGACGCCGTCGCCTTCTACGGCCTCGGTCGCGGGGGCGTGCTCGGCGACGTGACGGCCGAGGAGGTCGAGCGGGTCTTCGTCTTCTTCGCCCCCCGCGCCATCGAGCGGATCTGGTCGCGCCCGCGGGCCACCCACGACCCGGCGACGACGGCCGCGAGCTACCTCGTCGCGGCCGACGACTACGCCCGACGGGCCTTCGCGACCCTCGACGCCGGCCTCGCCCGCCGGCTGGCCGCGGCCGCCCACGCGGCGGCCGACGCCGACGCCCCCGGGACCCACCTCCTCGCCGACGGCTACGCCCGCCTCGGGCGGGCGGGCGACCCGGTCGCCGACGCCTACCGCGGGGTCATCCGCCTGCGCGAGCTGCGCGGGGCCCTGCACGCCGAGGCGCTCGCCGAGGTCGGGGTCGCGCCCCTCGTCGCCTGCTACCTCGACAGTCCCGCGGGCTTCGCCCTCCACGGGTACCGCGAGGAGGAGGCCCCCGCCGTCACCGACGAGGACCGCCGCGCCTACGAGCGGGCCGAGGACCGCACCAGTGAGCTCGTGGCGGAGCGCCTCGGCGTGCTCGCCGACGACCCGGCGGCCGACCTGCTCGCCGGCGTCACGGCGATGGCCGACCTGCTCGACGCGCCGCGCTGAGCTCCTCGCGCCGTCCCGTTACCATCGGTCTCGGTGGCAGGTCACGTGCGCGGGCTGCGCGGCTGGGTGGTGCGACGGGGGCCGGGTGACGCCCTGCTCGTCACCCTGGTGCTCGCGGCACTGCTCGAGACGGCCTGGATCGTCTACCTCGCCCTCTACCTGCCCCACCACTACGTCGCCATCCACTGGAAGGCCGCCTGGGTCGGCCTCGACGTCGGCCAGGTGGCGGCCCTCCTGCTGAGCGCCTGGGCCGCGTGGCGGCGCCGGGCGGTGCTCGCCCTCTTCACGAGCTCGGCCGGGACCATGCTCCTCATCGACGCCTGGTTCGACCTCACGACGGCCCGTCGCGGCGACCAGCTCCAGAGCCTCCTCTTCGCCGTCTTCCTCGAGATCCCCTCGGCCCTCGCCCTCTACTGGGTGACCCACCGCACCATCCGGGCGATCAACGCCCCGCGCATGGGCGAGCTCGGGATCCACTCGGTGCGCCAGCTGCCGATCGGCCCGATCGACCCGCGCCGGGAGCGGTCCCGCTAGGCACGCTCGAGGCCGAGGAGGAAGCGCTTCGCGTCGAGGCCCCCGCCGTAGCCACCGAGGCCCGTCGTCGCGACGACCCGGTGGCAGGGGACGACGATCGGCCAGGGGTTCGCGTGGTTGGCCCCGCCGACGGCCCGCGCGGCCCGGGGTCGGCCGACGTCCCGGGCGACGTCGGCGTAGGTCGCGGTCGCGCCGTAGGGGATCGCCGTGAGGGCGGCCCAGACGGCCCGCTGGAACGCCGTGCCGACCGTCTCGTCGAGGGGGAGGTCGAAGGTGCGCCGGCGCCCGGCGAAGTACTCCCCGAGCTGCGACGCCCCGCGGGCGACGGCCGCGGGCACGGTCGCCGCCCTCGAGGCGCGGGGCCGCTCGTTCGGCATGAGGATGCGCGAGATGACGGCGTCGTCGCCGACGACGCCCCAGGGTCCGACGGGGGAGGGCACGACGACGGTGACGGTCATGACGACGTTCTAGCCGAGGTATCCCATCCCGTGGGGGGCGGAAGTCGGACCGGCACGCCTCTCTCGCGCGGACCCGCGGGTGCGTGATCAGCGGGTCCTGCGATCTACGTAACGCTCCTCCGTCGACGTCGAGACGCGACGTGGCCCCGGCGTGCCTACTTCTTCGCGCGAAGGAGTGAGTGACTGGGAGGGACGCTCCCTCGGGCCGCGACGAGTGGATCGTTATAGAGTCGCCCGTCGGGCCGCCATCGATTCCCCGACGCGCGAGTGGGGACCGGTCGGTCGGTAGTGATCGTCTCGTCTCGGCGGCGTCCTCTCTCTTCTCCCATGTCGCGGTCCTCGCGTACGCCGTCAGAGTTCGACGGACCGCTGCGGTGAGCGCCGAGAGATCAACGCGTAACGAGACTCAGATCATCAGCGGCATCCGTCGTCCCGACGAAGAAGTCGTCCACTTAGTGAAAACAAATCGGTCAAATGGACGAGCAGATCCGGAGTTCTGGATAACATATTGGGTCTTTCCTCTGCGCTCGCAGAGAATCTCACCGGGAGGATCCCTTGTTTCGACGGCTCTTTCGCAGTGCTGCCGCGCTCGTCGCGTTCGTGAGCGTGGCCTCGCCGATCCTGTCCATCGCTCACCCGGCCGGGGCCTCGACGGTCAGCTACAGCGCGAGCCAGTCCTTTACCCCGCCCTCCTCGAGTTTCGCGGGGGCGAGCGGCGGGGGGGATGGATGGGCGATCGCCGCTTTCGGCGGCAACATCTACAACGTCTTCCACCACAACTCGATCCTGCAGTTGAACTGCCACGTGGAGAGCACGGCGGCCGCGTGCTGGACGGGTCCCGAGACGATCACGGCGTCAGTGGGTGGCACCACGGCGTCGTTCGGCACTCCGGGCAAGGTGGGCCTGTACGCCGACCAGTCAACGGGCTACCTCTACGTCTACGCCGTGCGGAACGACTCCGGCTATGCGCAACCCGGAGTTGTCTGCATCAACCTGAACGTGACGACGGCGTCGACGGCGACGCCGGCTCCGACGTGCACCGGAACCAGCGGTCAGCCACCCGCGTGGACGCCGCTGGCCGGGTCCACTGACTCGTACCAGACGACCAACTCGACGGCGGGGACGGTCGACCCCACGTTCTACAACGGGAAGCTCTACGCGTGGAACCCGTATCCCGGAGTCGCCGCCTCGCCGGGCGGAACGAGCGCGAGTGGCAAGAACGCCCTTCTCTGCTACGACGTCGCTACCCAGAGCGCGTGTGCGGGCGAGCCCTTCGCCGTGAACGTCGGCTCGGCGGCGGGCACCAACAGTGACAACTCGCCCGCCCCCGCGGACACTCTCGTGAGCGGTCACTACTTCATCCCGACCCAGTGGAGCACGGGCGGGGCCATGATCGCGTGTGTCGACCTCACCCAGCCGACTCCGGGGAGCTGCGTCGGGGCGTGGCCGATGGCCACGAGCGCGTATTCGTTCATGGTGGTCCCGTCCCTCGACGCCGCGGGTGCCGTCACGGGCGTCTGCGCCCAGCTGACCAGCTGGGCCTGCTACGGACTCGACGGGACCGTCCAGCCGACGCCGAGCGGATTGACCACGACCACGCTGGACGTGGGGACGACAACGTGGAGCGGTCCGCCGGTGACCGTGGGGACTCGGGACCTCGTGATCAACGGGGCCGGATCCGTCTACTGCTACGACTTCGCCACCAACGCGGCCTGCACCGCGCCCGGTGCCCCAACCTCGACGAGCGCGACCTCGTACTCGACCACGGGATCGTTCCCGCTTCAGTTGAACGGTAACTACCTCGGTCTCCCCTATACGGTCAACGCCGACCCGCAGCGTCCGACCTGCATCTGGATCAACGCGAACGGTGGCAGTGCCCAGATCCAGAACTTCGACGCCCTCACCGGCGGGTCGTGCGCGAGCGCGCCGGTGCGCGTCTACGCCTCGTCCTTCGTCGAGCCCTACCAGGCCTGCACGCCGACGGCCTTCACCTCGCTGAGTCTCTCGACGACGGGGTCCCTCGTGACCAGCCCCGCCCCGACGCTCTCGTTCACCAACTCGAACGGCGTTGTCATCGACGGGCCGTACCCGTTCAACGTCGCGGGCGCGTCACCCACGATCGACCTCGCGACCCTCACCTATACGACACCGATCGACCTCTCGACCCAGAGCGCCCTCCCCCAGTTCGTCCTCAACCTCACTCCGGGCTCGAGCGGGAGCCTCGGGACCGTGACGGTGACCGTCTCGTGGTCGGGCTCGAGCCTCTCGCAGTGCACCCCGGGCTACGCGGGGCCGGCCCCGAGCACCTCGTCGGCCACGGGCATCGCGGACACCACGGCGACCTTCAACGGCTCGGTCACGAACACCGGATCGGACTCGGTCACCCCGGTCGCCTTCTGCTATCAGACGACCTCGTTCGCGTCGAGCACCTGCAACGGCGCGACAGCGACCGCGACGGCGGGGACGACGAGCAACTCGATCACCCCCTACACCTACTCGGCGACGGGACTCACGCCGGGAACGACGTACTACTACGAGTTGGTCGCGACCGACGCGACGACGGGCTCACCCCTCTACGGCGGGGTTCAGTCGTTCACGACGGGGCCCGTAGCGACGACCGGGGCGGCGTCCGCCGTCTCGACCACGGCGGGAACGCTCAACGCGACGCTCTACAACCCGGGTGGTGACACGTTCTCCGGCAAGTCCTTCTGCTACCAGACGACCTCGTTCGCCTCGGGGGCCTGCACCGGCACGACGACGGCCGCGACACTGGTCTCAACGGCAACGACGAGCACGTACGACCTCGCGCTCTCGAGCCTGGCCGCCGGCACGACCTACTACTACGAGTTCATCGCGACGGGCGGGACTCCGCTGTACGGCGGCGTGAAGAGCTTCTCGACGGCACCCGTCGCGACGACAAGTGCGGCCACGGGCGTCGGCGACCAGGTGGCCACGCTCAACGGCACCGACTTCAATCCGACCGCGGACGCCGTGACGGCGAGCTTCTGCTACCAGACCACCTCGTTCGCCTCGGGGTCCTGCACCGGCACGACGACGGCGGCGACGTCGGGGACTCCCAACAACTCGATCGCGGCCGAGTCGGCCGCGTTGAGTGGACTCGCCCCGGCGACGACCTACTACTACGAGCTGAAGCTCGTCGACACTACTCAGACCCCGAACGCGACCACCTACGGCGGCGTCCGTAGCTTCACGACGGGTCCGATCGCGACGACCGATAGTGCGCTCAACGTGCTGCCGAGTTCGGCGACGCTGGTGGGCTCGCTCTACAACCCGGCTGGCGACGGCTTTACCTCGGTGAGCTTCTGCTACCAGTCGACGACGTTCGCCACGGGCTCGTGCTCGAACACGACGGGCACCGTCGCCACGGCGACCGCCGGAACGACGACGAACGGTTCCACCCCGTACACCCTGGCCGTCACGGGTCTGAGTGCCGGGACGACCTACTACTACGAGTTGGTAGCCGTCGACGGCGCGACGAGCACGACGCTCCACGGTGGCGTCGTGAGCTTCGTTCCCGGACCGTCGGCGACGACGTCGCCCGCGACCCTGGTCAGCGCCTACGGCGCGCACCTGAACGGCCTCGTGGCGAACCCCAACGCGATGTCCCTCAGCGCGGTGCAGTTCTGCGTCCAGGCGAGCACCTTCGCCTCGGGCGCGTGCACGGGGACGTTCGTCACCGCGACCGGCAGTGGGGCGAGCGCCGAGAGCGCCACGGTCGGATCGCTCAGTCCCCTGACGACCTACTACTTCGAGCTGGTCGTTACTCCCAACGCGGCCGGTGCCCCCGCCCACCTCTACGGCGGGGTGCAGTCCTTCACGACGCTTCAGGCGATCACGGTGCCCTCGGCACCTCAGAACCTCAGCGTGACCCAGAGTGGCTCGACGGCGAGCGCGAGCTGGGGTGCTCCCGCGAGTGACGGGGGATCTCCCGTCCAGGGCTACGAGTGCGCCCTCATCCAGGGCAGCGCCGCGCCGGTCTACGAGCAGACCACCTCGAGCACGTGCAGCTTCTCTGGGGTGGGCGCCCCCGGCACCTACACGATCTCCGTCCTCGCCTACAACGCCGCGGGACAGGGTCCCGCGGCGAGCGGACAGGCCTCGTCGAGTAGTGGTGGTGGCACGAGCGGTGGTGGCACGAGCGGCGGTGGTGGCACCTCGGGCGGTGGCACGTCGGGCGGTGGAACGACCGGCGGTGGTACGAGCGGTGGTGGCACGTCCGGCGGTGGAACGACCGGCGGTGGCACGTCCGGCGGTGGCGGTGCTCCCTCGGGCCCGACCAGCCTCGTCGCCCACTGGCCCGTCGCTCGCATCAGTGGCGTCACCATCCCGGTGACCTACGACGTCACGCTGCTCCCGGGTGGGCGTCACTGCGTCACCCGTCAGACGTCGTGCCACTTCAGCGGGCTCAACCCCCGCGTGCACTACCGCTACCGCGTGATGGCGGCCATCGAGATCGTGCCCTTCGCCGAGGGCTCGTACTCGATCACCGGACCGCTGCCCGCCCAGGTGGCGTCGCTGGTCGCGCTGATCCGCCAGTACCACCCGACCTCGGTCGTCCTCGCGGGCTACACCGACGCCTACGGCTCGGTGGCGCTCAACGCGACGCTGTCGAACCAGCGCTCGCACGAGGTCGGCGCGGCCGTGGTGGCGGCGCTGACGCACCTGAAGCTGAAGGTTCCGGCGATCGTCTACCGGGCCTTCGGGAAGTCGCACCCCGTGGTGCCGAACTCCTCGATCGCCGCGGCCGCCGGCAACCGGCGCGTCGAGGTGACCTTCTACCTCCCGTGACGTCCCGGGGGTGAGCACCGCGTGGTGCTCACCCCCGGGGTGGTCCGGGTAGTTTCGGGCCCGTGGGGGAAATCACGGCGCGTCACGACGGGGTGTCGATCGTCGCGCGCGTCGAGGGGGAGGGCCCCGACGTCCTCCTGCTCCACGGCTGGCCCGACACCGGGTCCCTCTGGGACGAGGTGGCGACGGGCCTCGTCGCCGCCGGGCACCGGGTCATCGTCCCGGACCTGCGGGGCTGCGGGCGGTCGGACAAGCCGACGGCCGTCGAGGACTACCAGATGCACCTGCTCGTGGGCGACGCGCTCGGCGTCCTCGACGCCGCCGGCTCGACGCGGGCCGCCGTCGTCGGTCACGACTGGGGGGCGGCCCTCGCGTGGGCCCTCGCGACCTCCGCCCCGGAGCGGGTGCGCGCCCTCGTCGCGATCTCGGTCGGTCACCCCACGGCCTTTCGCGCCGGGGGGATCGCTCAGCAGATGCGCAGCTGGTACACGCTGCTCTTCGGCTACGAGGGCGTGGGGGAGCGGTTCCTTCGCTTCAACGACCACGAGGTGCTGCGGCGGTGGTTCGCCCACCCGCGCGCGAACGAGGTCATCGCCGAGCTCGAGCGCGACGGGCAGCTCTCGAGCCACCTCAACTGGTACCGGGCGAACCTGCCGCCCGACGCCTTCCTCTCCCCGCCACCCGTCCTCCCGCCCCTCTCGGTGCCGGCCCTCGGGATCTGGTCGAGCGGCGACCGGGCCCTCACCGAGGAGCAGATGATCGAGTCGGCCCGCTACTGCGGGGAGGGCTTCACCTACGTGCGCCTCGAGGGCCTCGGGCACTGGATCCCGCTCGAGGCGCCCGACGAAGTGACCAAAGTCCTTACCTCGTTCCGACCTTTGTCCCGGTAATCAGGGCGGAGGCCGGGAACCCCGGTGGTAGAAAAACGGGGTGACCAAGATTGCGCTCTGTAGAGAGTCGCGCCCGGGCGAGACCCGAGTCGCGCTCACCCCCGACGCCGTGAAGGCGCTGACGCGCGACGGGTGGGAGGTGGTGGTCGAGCGCGGCGCCGGTGCGGCGTCGCACTTCACCGACGACGCCTACGTCGCCGTCGGTGCCACCATCGCCGACCAGGCGACCGGCGACATCACCCTGCGGGTCAACCCGCCGACCCTGGAGGAGGTGGCCCGGCTGCCCGAGGGCTCGCTCCACCTCTCCTTCCTGTCGCCCCTGCTCGCCACCGACGTGGTGGCGGCGATGAACGAGCGGCGGATCACGATCCTCTCCTTCGACCTCCTCCCGCGCATCTCGCGGGCCCAGTACATGGACGCCCTCTCCTCCCAGGCGACGGTGTCGGGGTACCGGGCGGCGCTCGCCGGGGCGACCTACTTCGACCGCTTCTTCCCCCTGCTCACCACGGCGGCCGGCACCATCCGCCCGGCGAAGGTCCTCATCATGGGGGTGGGCGTCGCCGGCCTCCAGGCCATCGCCACGGCGAAGCGCCTCGGCGCCAAGGTGCGCGCCTACGACGTGCGCACTGCGGCGAAGGAGGAGGCCGAGTCGGCCGGAGCGACCTTCGTGCAGCTCGGCGTGACCGCCGACGCCGCCGGCGGGTACGCCCGCGAGCTCACCGCCGAGGAGCGGGCCCAGCAGCAGGCGGCCCTGCTCGGCGAGGTCGCGAACGCCGACATCGTCATCACGACGGCGGCCGTCCCCGGCCGCAAGGCGCCGATCCTGCTCACCCGCGAGATGGTCGAGGCGATGGGCGAGGGCTCGATCGTCATCGACATGGCGGCCGACGGGGGCGGCAACTGCGAGCTGACCCGCGCCGGTGAGGTGATCGAGCACGGCGGGGTCCGCGTCGTCGGACTCTCCAACCCGCCGGCGCAGATGGGGGCCCACGCGAGCTTCATGTTCGCGAACAACGTGCTGAAGCTCCTCGCCCTCTTCGGGGCGAAGGGCGAGCTGGCCCCCGACTGGTCCGACGAGGTCGTGGTGGGGGTCACCGTGGCGCGCGAGGGCGGCATCGCCCACGCGCCGACCGCGGAGGCCCTGGGGGTGGCGGTCACGCCGATCGTGGCCCCGGCGAACGATGTGAAAGAGAGTGAGTGATGGGTAACGCCCTGTTGCAGTACGCGACGGTGCTCGTGCTGAGCATCTTCGCGGGCATCGAGATCATCGCGCGGGTGCCGAGCATCCTGCACACGCCGCTGATGTCGGGATCGAACGCCATCCACGGCGTCATCCTGGTGGGCTCGATGCTGATCCTCGGCTCGGCGACGACGCACCCCGAGGAGATCCTGGGCTTCCTCGCGGTCATTCTGGCGACCCTGAACGTGGTCGGCGGCTTCGTGGTCACCGACCGCATGCTCGAGATGTTCAAGGCGAAGAAGCCGGTGAAGAAGGACGAGGTGGCCAAGTGAGTCGCGGGACCCTGATCGACCTCCTCTACCTGGTCGCCGCGACGACCTTCCTGCTGGCCCTGAAGGGCCTCTCGAGCCCCAAGCGGGCCCGGGTGGGCAACCTCACGGCGGCCGTCGGGATGCTCATCGCGATCGTCGCGACCTTCTTCCAGCACATCGACGGCCACGCCCTCTACCACGTGCCCCTCATGCTGCTCGGCATGGCGATCGGCCTCATCGTGGCCGTGCCGGTGGCGCGCTTCGTGAAGATGACGGCCATGCCCCAGCTGGTCGCCATCTTCAACGGCGTCGGCGGCGGCGCGGCGGCGCTCGTCTCGATCACCGAGTTCGTCCACATCCACTCGACTCGCCCGGCGACCTACGTCGCCCTCGAGGTGATGCTCGGCGTCCTCATCGGGACCATGTCCTTCTCGGGGTCGGCCGTCTCGTTCCTCAAGCTCCAGGAGCTCATGACGGGCCGCCCGGTCACCTACCCCGGACAGCAGCTCCTGAACGGCGTGATCGGCGTGGTGACGGTGGGTCTCATCGTCACCATCCTGGTGAACGGCTCGACGGCCCTCCTCTGGGTGGTGCTCGGCCTCTCCTTCCTCCTCGGCATCGCCTTCGTGCTGCCGATCGGGGGCGCGGACGTGCCGGTCCTCATCTCGCTGCTCAACTCCTTCACCGGTCTCGCCGTCGCCGCCTCGGGCTTCACCCTGGGATCGAACGTGCTGATCGTCGCGGGAACCCTGGTCGGCGCCTCCGGTATCCTGCTCACCCGCATGATGTCGGCCGCGATGGGCCGCAGCCTGCCGAACATCCTCTTCAGCGCCTTCGGGTCGGTCGTCACCGCGAGCGGCGACGCCAACCGGGCCGACGGCCGCAGCGTGCGCTCGGGCTCGCCCGAGGACGTGGCGGTCCTCATGGGCTTCTCGAGCCGGGTCGTCATCATCCCGGGCTACGGCCTCGCCGTCGCCCAGGCCCAGCACGTGCTGCGCGAGCTGGCCGACCTCCTCGAGGGCAAGGGCGTCGAGGTCTTCTACGCCATCCACCCGGTGGCCGGCCGCATGCCGGGCCACATGAACGTGCTGCTCGCCGAGGCGAACGTCCCCTACGAGCAGCTGAAGGAGATGGACGAGGCGAACTCCGAGCTCCAGACGGCCGACCTCGCCCTCGTGGTCGGGGCCAACGACACCGTCAACCCGGCCGCCGTCGACGACAAGGCCTCGCCGATCTACGGGATGCCGATCATCCACGCCGACCTCGCCGAGAACGTCATCTTCCTCAAGCGCTCGATGCGCCCGGGATTCGCCGGGATCGAGAACGAGCTGCTCTACAACCCGAAGACGATGCTCGTCTTCGGCGACGCGAAGGACACGCTCACGAAGATGGTGGCCGCCGTCAAGGCCGGCTGACCTCGCTCGCTCGCTCGCTCGCTCGCTCGCGCGACGCGGCCCCGCCCCCACCGGGCGGGGCCGCGTCGCGTAAGAAGGGGGTGGCGGCGGACACGAGGGAGTGTCCGTGTAGGAGGTCCCGTGTCCCGTTCCCGCATCGCGCGTCGCGCGACGACCCGCGTCACCCTCGCCGCGCTCGGCGTCCTCGCGGGCGCGCTCGGCCTCGCCGTCCCGATCGCCAGCCCGGCCGTCGCCGCGACGGCGCCGGCCCTCTACCACTGCGCGACCCTGCCCGCGACGGCGCCCCGGGCCGGGACGACCGTGACCGCGTCGACCTCGCTCGGACGGGCCCGCGTCAGCTACCGCGTGACGACGACGACCGCGACGACGGTGCCCACCCCGGGGATGGGCCTGCCCTTCCCGGGGGAGCTGCGGGTCACGGACGGCGCGACCTCGTTCGCCCTCCCCTCACCCTCCGGCTTCGCCGGCTCGGCCGTCGTCCAGCTCTGCCTCCTCGCCGACGGCTCCCGTCCCGCCGTCCTCTTCGGCGCCTACTCGGGCGGGGCCCACTGCTGCTTCGAGAGTGCCCTCT
Source organism: Acidimicrobiaceae bacterium (assembly GCA_027449885.1). Classification (GTDB taxonomy): domain Bacteria; phylum Actinomycetota; class Acidimicrobiia; order Acidimicrobiales; family RAAP-2; genus RAAP-2. The sequence goes on along the minus strand of DAIDKS010000031.1, from coordinate 5,346 downwards.
TCGCGCCGCGCGGGGCGCGCTACGCCCTCGCCCTCGACGCGAACCTCCAGAGGGTCGACCCGGTGATCCGCTACGACCCGAACGGGGGGCTCGCCCCGGCGGTGACGGGGGGCCACCTGGTGCTGAAGAGCGAGGACGGACGGTTCCCCTACCAGTTCGGCTGCTACGCCTGCACCCCCTCGCCGCTCGCCCTCTACCAGCTGCGCGGCGCGCGACTCGTCGACGTGACCTCGCGTTACCCGGCCTTCGCCCGCGCCTACCTCGCCTCGCTCGGGGTCGCCCTGCGCCAGGCGGAGTCGCCCGCGAACGCCGACTCGCTCTTCGGCGTCGTGGCGGCCTACGTCGCCCAGTCCTGCACGCTAGGCTCGGGCGCGAGCGCCTGGCGCGAGGTGGCGACCCTCGAGCGTCGCGGACTCCTCCGCGACGCCGCCTACCACCAGGCGGCCTTCGTGACGAAGGGCTCCTACGTGCCGACGCTGCGCCACTTCCTCCTCAGCGCCGGCTACTGCCGCGGGGTGATCTAGTAGCCCGCGGTCGGGTGGGTCGTCGTCGTGGTCGCGTGCCGGGGAGCCGAGAGCACGACGACGTGGAAGCCCGCGACGCCGTTGCCGGTCACCTCGTCGGGGCGCGTGTCCCCGACGTAGGTGTAGAGCGGGTGGCCCCGCCAGGCCACCTGGCGGACGTCCTTCGCGCGGGCGAAGGCCCCGAGCCCGGGCACGCCGGTCGGTCGCTCGCGGGCCGGGACCGTGAGGGCCGGCCAGGCGGCGAGGCAGGAGCCGGTGCACGTCGAGCGGTCCCGGCCGTCGGGACCGTAGGTGTAGAGGGCGTAGCCCCGGGCGTCGACGAGGATCCGGCCGACCCCGGCGACCTTTGCCGGATGGGCCACCCGGTCGACGCGGGCTCGCGGGGCCTTCGCCGCCCCGGCGGGACCGGCGAGCGGTAGGAGGAGCGTCCCCGCGGTGAGGACGGCGACGCCGAGCGTCCGGGCGTGGTGCGTGGTGTGGTTCACGAGACCCCCCTTCGATGAACACCGTCGAACCTAGCGACGGGCGGACGCGACGTGACCCGCGGGCCGACGCCGAGCGCGTCGGTGTCTCAGATACGGGCGGTGATCTCGTCGAGGGCTGTGCGCACCTCGGGGGCGAGCGCCACGGCGGCGGCGGCGTTCGCCTGGATCTGGGCGGCGCTCGAGGCCCCGGCGATGACCGAGGCGACCTCGGGGTGGTCGATCAGCCAGGAGAAGGCGAGCGTGAGGAGCGGGACCCGCTCCATCTCGGCGAAGGCGATCAGGCGGTCGACGGCCGCGCGCATCGACTCCGAGAGCCAGTGGACCTGGCGCTCGGCGCTCATGGTGGCGAGCCGGGTCCCCTCGGGGACCGGTGCCCCGGGCCGAACCTTGCCGGTGAGGAGCCCGTTCGCGAGCGGGTAGTAGGGGAGGAGGGCCACGCCGAGCTCCCGGCAGGCCTCGAGGACCCCGTCGCGCTCGGGGTCCCGGGCGAGGAGGGAGTACTGGTTCTGGATGGAGGCGAAGCCCGGGAGGTCGCCGGCGAGGGCCGCCGCCTCGCGCAGCTGGGCGGCCGTGAGGTTGGAGCAGCCGATCTCGCGGACCTTCCCCTCGGCGACGAGCTCCGCGAGGGCGCCGAGGGTGTCGGCGAGCGGGGTCGCCTCGTCGGGGTAGTGGAGCTGGTAGAGGTCGATGTGGTCGGTGCCGAGCCGCTCGAGCGAGGCGGCGCAGGCGGCCCGCACGTAGGCCGGGCTCGCCCCGTAGCGGACGTCGTCGAGGGGCATGCCGAACTTCGTCGCGACGACGGCCCCGTCGCGGCGTCCCTGGAGGGCCCGGCCGAGGAAGACCTCCGACTCGGTCCCGCCGTAGACGTCGGCCGTGTCGAAGAAGGTGACCCCGGCGTCGAGGGCCGCGTGGACCACCGCGGCGCTCTGGCGGGCGTCGAGGCGCGACCCGAAGTTGTTGCAGCCGAGGCCCACGACCGAGACCTCGAGCGAGCCGATGCGACGACGTTCCATCTCCACCCCCGCACGCAGTGTAGGCAGGTGAGTCGCGGGGGACTCGACGGGTAGGCTCGTCGCGACGAGAGGAGAACCCGTGCGCGTCATCGTCAACTACGACCTGTGCACCTCGAACGCCGTGTGCATGGGGCTCGCCCCCGAGGTCTTCGAGGTCCGCGACGACGGCTACATGTACGTGCTGAACGAGACCCCCGGAGCCGAGCTCGCGGAGAAGGTCCGCGCCGCCGTCGCCGGGTGCCCGAACGGGGCGCTCTCGATCGAGGAGTAGCCGGGTGGGACCCCGGGTGCGCTTCGCGCCCTCTCCGACCGGCTACTTCCACGTGGGCTCGGCCCGCACCAGCCTCGTCAACTGGCTCTACGCCCGCGCCCACGGCGGGACCTTCGTGCTGCGCATCGAGGACACCGACGTCGAGCGCAACCGGGAGGAGTGGAAGGAGGGCATCGTGCGCGCCCTCGCGTGGCTCGACCTCGACGTCGACGAGGGGCCCTTCCTCCAGAGCGCGCTCGCCGACGACCACCGCGCCGCCGCGGAGGCCCTGTGGGACGGCGGCTACCTCTACGCCTGCGACTGCACGCGCGAGGAGATCGACGCCCGCACCGTCGGCAACGCCACCCCCGGCTACGACGGCCACTGCCGGGAGCGGGGCCTCGCCCGCAGCGAGCGCACGGCGCTGCGCTTTCGCGTCCCCGACGAAGGGGCGACCGTGATCCGCGACATCATCCGCGGGGAGATCGCCTTCCCCCACGCCAGCTACGAGGACTTCGTCGTCGTGAAGCCGAGCGGGGCCGCCCTCTACCCCCTCGCCAACCTGGTCGACGACCGCCAGATGGGGATCACCCACGTCATCCGTGGCGAGGACCTCCTGCCGACGACGCCGAAGCAGGTCCTCATGTGGGAGGCCCTCAACGCCTGCTCGGGGACGGTGGTGGCGCTCCCCACCTACGCCCACCTGCCGATGCTCGTCAACGAGCAGCGCAAGAAGCTCTCGAAGCGCCGCGACCCGGTCGCCGTCGAGTCCTACCGCGACCAGGGGTACCTGCCCGAGGCCCTCATCAACTACCTGGCCCTGCTCGGGTGGAGCCCGCCGAGCGGCGAGGAGCTCATCGACCGGGCGACCCTGCTCGCCACCTTCCGCCTGGAGGACGTCTCGCACTCGCCGGCCTTCTTCGACGTGAAGAAGCTCACGCACCTGAACGGCGTCTACCTCCGCCAGCTCGACCCGGCCGACTTCGTCGAGCGGGCCCGGCCCTGGGTCGCGCCCTGGTCGAGCGCCTGGCGGCCCGAGACCCCGCCCCCCTACCGCGAGGACGAGTTCGACGAGGCCCTCTTCGCCCGTGTCGCCCCCCTCGTCCAGGAGCGGGTCACGACCCTCGGCGAGGTGCCCGGTCTCGTCGCCTTCCTCTTCACCGAGCCCGTCCTCGACGAGGCGGCCGTCGCCAGCGTCATCGACGCCGACCCGCTCGCGACGGTCCTGCTCGCCGCGGCGCGCGAGCGCCTGGCCGAGATCGACTTCGACGCGCCGACCCTGCACGCGGCCGTCCTCGAGCTCGGCGAGGCCGTCGGCTGGAAGCTCCGCCAGGCCCAGGCGCCGCTGCGGGTCGCCGTCACCGGGACCCGGGTCGGCCTGCCCCTCTTCGAGTCGCTCGAGCTGCTCGGACGCGAGCGGGTCCTCGCGCGCCTCGACGCGGCCCTCGCGCGCGCGTGATCTTCGGGCCCCTGCGCTGGGCGATCCGGACGGTCCTCGCCCTCGTCCTGCTCCTCGTCGCCTACGTCGGGATCACCTTCGTCCAGATCTGGCTCACCGGCCGGGTCCACTCGACCCGTCGGGCCGACGCGATCCTCGTCTTCGGCACGGCCGAGCTCAACGGGCGCCCCTCGGCCGAGCTCGCCGCCCGCCTCGGCGAGGCCCTCACCCTCTACGACGCCCACCGGGCCCCGTGGATCGCGGTGACCGGGGGGAACCGGCCCGGCGACGTCTACACCGAGGCCGGGGTCTCGGCCACCTGGCTCGAGGCCCGGGGAGTCCCCGCGAGCCACATCATCGTGGGCGGGGGCGACGACACCTGGCAGAACGTGAGCTCGGTCGCCCCGCGCCTGCGGGCCCGGCACCTCACCACCGTCCTCACGGTGACCGACCCCTTCCACGAGGATCGGGCCATGGCCAACGCCGCGTCCCAGGGCCTCACCCCCTACCCCGACCCGGTGGCTCACGCGCCCTCGAGCGGTCCGGGGCTCTGGCGCTACTACCTGAAGGAGACGATCGCGGTCTCCGTCGGGCGCGTCGTCGGCTACGGGCTCCTCTCGACCTGGTCCCGCTCGCTCCACCTGCCCTTCGCGGCTGGCGGGATCTGAGGCGCGCCGTATAAGATTGCCGAGCCCTTCGGGGGTGGTGTAATTGGCAACACAACTGGTTCTGGTCCAGTTATTCAGGGTTCGAGTCCTTGCCCCCGAGCGAATCGCGCGAGCGTTTCATGGTCCCATCGTCTAGTGGCCTAGGACATCACCCTCTCAAGGTGGAGGCACGGGTTCGAATCCCGTTGGGACTGCCAATTTCCTGATCAACGCCGGTAGTCGGCGAGGGCGTCCCGATCGGAGACCCCGACGCCGGCGCGGTGCCGGCACGAACCTCCTCGGACGTCCCGGCGACGGCGCGACACCGTTCGCCCCGGCTCCTCGCGCGCCACCGTGTCGCGACGGCGTGCCACCGTTCGCCCCGGCTCCTCGCGCGCCACCGTGTCGCGACGGTGCGCCGCTCTCACAACGTGAGCCCACCTCGACGTGACGTCCGTTGATCGTTGTGACGGGGCGGCCACGGCGCATCGCCGTGGGAGACCGGCTCTCTGAGGTGGTCGCGCCGTCGCCGTCGCGGCCGCGTTGTGTTTCATCGCGTGAATTGTGAGTGAGTTGTCGGGCTCGGGGGAGCCCGGTTATCTGGGGTCGCGACCATGGCCTCATGCGTGAAACGAGCGAGCGTCGAGGCAGTCAGAGCACCCCCACCTTCTGGCGGCGGCGGGTCCCGGGAGCCCTCTTCGTGAGCGTGGTCGCCGCGGCCACGGTGCTCGCGACGGCCACCACGGTGGCCGCGATCGCCTCGAACGGCCGGGTCGCGGCGTCCGCGCCCGTCGCCCGCGTCGCCGCCCCGGCGCCGCGCCTCGAGAGCCGCCCGGCCACTCCGGTCGCCGCCCGCCCGGCCTCCCGGGTCGCCGTCCGTCCGGCTACCTCCGCCGTCGCCCGTCGCCCGCGCGTCACGGTCGCCCGTCCGGTCGCGACCCGGCCGACCACGACCCGCCCGGTCGCCGCCCGTCCGGTCGCCGCCCGTC
>DAIDKS010000030.1 GCA_027449885.1 Acidimicrobiaceae bacterium | reverse complement strand
GGCCGCCTCGGCCGTCAGCTGGGAGGAGTGGGCCGCCGAGGACGACGACGACGGGTGGGGGCGCGACGCGCGATACGCCTTGGGCTAAACTGGAAGTCCCTCGGGGGTGTAGCTCAATTGGTAGAGCGCTACGTTCGCAATGTAGAGGCAGTGGGTTCGAATCCCATCACCTCCACCACGAGGTAGACCCCCCGGGCATCCCGGCGGGGGGCTCAGCCGGCGATAACTTAGGGCGTCATGGGGGATGCGAGCGGGACGTCGATTCTCGCGGTCGAGAACGTGACGGTTCGCTTCGGAGGACTCACCGCGCTGCGTGACGTCAGCTTCGACGTGCGTCCCGGCGAGATCGTCGGGCTCATCGGTCCGAACGGCGCCGGCAAGACGACCGCGTTCAACGTGGTGTGCGGCTTCGTGCGCCCGACCGAGGGACGGGTGCGATTCCCCCTCATCGACCGCGACGGGCTGCGGCCCGCGCAGCTCGCGGCCCACGGCGTCGCGCGCACGCTGCAGGGCGTGGGACTCTTCCCGCGCCTCAGCGTCCTCGAGAACGTGATGGCCGGGGCCCAGACGGCCCCGGGTGGCGGATTCTGGTCGGGCTTCCTCGGGCTGCCTTCGTCGGTGCGGTCCGAGCGTCACCTGCGCGAGCGGGCGCACGCGATGCTCGCGCGTCTCGGCGTGGACGGGTTCGCGATGCGGCTGCCCTCGGCGATCCCCTACGGCGTGGCGAAGAAGGTGGCCGTCGCGCGGGCGCTCATGTGCGAGCCGCGACTCCTGCTCCTCGACGAGCCGGCGTCCGGTCTCGACGAGGCGGAGCTCGACGAGTTCGCCGCCCTCATCGCCGGCCTGCGCCAGGACATGGGGGTGCTCCTCGTCGAGCACGACATGGAGTTCGTGATGCCCCTCGTCGACCGGCTCGTGGTGCTCAACTTCGGCGAGGTGATCGCCCACGGCGCGCCGAACGACGTCCGCCATCACGAGGCCGTCGTCGCCGCCTACCTGGGGGTCGACGAGTGATCGGCGTCGAGTCCCTCTCCGTCGCCTACGGCGCCGTCCAGGCCCTGCGGGAGGTCACCTTCGAGGCGCCGCCGGGTCGGATCACCGCGGTGCTCGGCGCGAACGGCGCGGGCAAGACGACCCTGCTGCGCACCATCAGCGGCCTCGTCAGCCCGAAGGAGGGTCGCATCCACCTCGGGGGTGCGACGTTGACCGGACGGGCCCCCGAGGAGATCGTGCGCCTCGGCGTCGCCCACGTGCCCGAGGGGCGCGGGGTGATCGGGGAGTTCACGGTCGAGGAGAACCTGCGGCTCGGGGCGATGATCCGCCGCGAGCCCGCCGGCCCGCTGCTCGAGGAGCAGTACGCGCTCTTCCCCGTCCTCGGGGAGCGACGCCGCCAGGGGGCGGTGACCCTGTCGGGCGGCGAGCGCCAGATGCTCGCGATGGCCCGCGCCCTCATCGCCCGTCCCCGGGTCCTGCTGCTCGACGAGCCCTCGCTGGGCCTCGCCCCGATGGTCACCGCGCAGCTGATGCACTCGATCCGGGACCTCTGCGCGAGTCGGGAGCTGACGGTGATCCTGGTCGAGCAGAACGCCAAGTCGGCGCTGCGCATCGCCGACACCGCCGTCGTGCTCTACCTCGGGCGGGTGGTGGCGAACGCCCCGGCCGAGGAGGTCGCTCGCGACGAGCGGCTGCGCCAGTACTACCTCGGGATGGTGGAGTCGTGAACGCCTTCCTCACGTCCCGACCCGTCTCGGACATCCTCACCGGCGTCACGAACGGCGTCGTCTACGCCCTGGTGGCCCTCAGCCTCGTCCTGATCTGGCGCTCCGCGCGCCTCCTCAACTTCGCCCAGGGCGCCATGGCGATGATCGCGACCTACGTCGGGTTCGTGGCCATCGCGCCCCACGCGAACTACTGGGTCGCGATGGTCGTCTCGATCGTCGCGGGCTGCCTCATCGGAGCGCTCACCGAACGCGGTCTGGTGCGCTGGCTCTACGGCAAGCCGGAGCTCAACCCCGTCGTGGCGATGGTGGGGTTCCTGCTCGTCCTGGAGTCGGTCGCCGCGGCCATCTGGTCGACCTCCTCTCGCGGGCTGCCCTCGTCCTTCTCGCCGATCGACTGGCAGCTGGGCGGTCGACCGCTCGCCCTGTCGCCGTTCGCCGCCTACGAGATCGTCACGGCGCTCCTCGTCATGGGCTTCATCGCCGGGCTCTTCCGCTTCACGAAGCTCGGGCTGCGCCTGCGAGCGGCCGCTCTCGCCCCCGAGGTCTCGCGGCTGCTCGGGGTGCGCGTGAACCGGATGCTCACCATCGGTTGGGTCCTCTCCTCGGGCGTGGGGGCCGTCACCGCGGTGCTCGTGGCGTCCAACTACTTCACGGGGCTCACGCCGACGGCGATGGACGGGGTCTTCGCCTTCGGCTTCATCGCGGCCGCCATCGGGGGCCTCGACAGCCCGGGCGGCGCCCTCGCCTCGGGCGTGACGCTCGGGATCGTGCTGCAGTTCGTGAGCGACTACGTGAACGCGAACGACGTCATCCTGGTGGCCCTCGGCCTGCTCATCGTGTCGCTGATGGTGCGCCCCAACGGGGTCTTCACCCGCGACGCCCAGAGGAGGGTGTGATGCGCGCCCGCCTCGCCGTCGCCGTCGCCTTCGTCGCCGGCGTCGTCGCCACGGCCCTGCTCGCGCGCGCCCGGGTCGCGATCGTGCTCGTCGTCTGCGAGGCCCTCTTCGCCGCGCTGGCCGCGCTCTGGGTCTCGCCGACCTGGCGGGCCGCCCACCCCGTCGCCACGCGACTGGCCCAGACGGTGATGACGGTCGACGCGCTGGGCGTCGTCAGCGCCTTCGTCTCCACGTCGGTCAACGGGAACCTGGAGGCCGGGGTCTCCATGACCATCGTCCTGTTGGGCCTCTCCTTCCTCACCGGCTCCTCGGGTCAGATCTCGCTCGGCCACGGCGCCTTCATGGGGGTGGGCGCCTTCGCCGCGGCCATCTGGGCCAACCACCACGCCCACAGCCCCATCGTGATCGCCCTGCTGGCGGCCGTCGTCGCCGGCGCGGCCGTCGGCTTCCTCCTCGGCCTCCCGGCGACGCGCCTGCGCGGCCCCTACCTCGCGGGGATGACCCTGGCCTTCGCCGTCGCCTTCGGGTCGATCCTCAACGCCTTCAGCTCCTGGACCGGTGGCGACTCCGGCCTCCAGCTGCCGACCGCGGTGAGCGCGCCGCGCTGGCTGGTCGACCTCCTGCCCCCGAGCGACTCGCCGCTCGCCGCGGCGACGGTCTGGCTCTCCCAGATCTCGCTCGTGGTGGCGGGGGTGGCCCTCTTCGCGATGTCGAACCTCTTCGCCAGTCGGGTGGGGCGCTCCATGCGGCTCGTGCGCGACCACGACGTCGCCGCCGAGCTCGCCGGCGTCTCCCTGCCCCGGGCCCGCGTCGTCGCCTTCGTGATCTCGGCCGCCTACGCCGCTCTCGGCGGCGCCCTCAGCACCCTCGTGAACAACTCGGTGTCGCCCGCCACCTACGGCTTCGCCCTCTCCATCACGATCCTCGCGCTGATGGTCATCGGTGGGATCGGGACGATCCCGGGCGCGATGATCGGGGGGCTCATCTTCGCCTACTCGACCTCGTCCATCTCGTGGATCACGGCACGCCTCGGCCTCAACCCGCAGGGCAACCTCGCCAGCCAGCTGAACGGGATCATCTTCGGGGTGCTCCTCGTCGGGGCCATCGTCGCCGCCCCGATGGGCATCGCCGGCGCGGGTCGACAGCTGGCGCGACGCTGGCGCGAGCGGCATCACTTGCGGGCGAACTGACGCCGACCTACGCTCGCGCCGGGGCCTACTTCGTAGTAACCACCAAAGGGGGAAACACATGCAAGGAACGGTTCGCCGTCGTGCCGCGGCGCTCGCGTCGGCGGGGGCGCTGCTCATGGGGGTCGTCGTGACGGCCGCGCCGAGCGGGGCCGCGCCGGCCACGCCGGGCGTCACCGCGACGCAGGTGACGATCGGGGCGACGGTGCCGCTCACCGGCATCGCCTCACAGGGCTACAGCGAGGTCGCGAAGGCCGCCAACGCCGTCTTCAAGTGGGTGAACTCCCACGGGGGCATCAACGGGCGCAAGATCAACTTCATCCTGAAGGACGACTGCTACGGCACGCCGGGCTTCGGGTGCACGGGCAATCCCAACACGGTCCAGCTCACGAAGGAGCTCATCAGCACGCCGGTCTTCGCGACGGTCGGCTCCCTCGGGACCCCGACGCAGGACTCGGTGCGCTCGCTGCTCAACAGCGCCCACGTGCCCCAGCTCTTCGTGAACTCGGGCTCGAAGGACTGGAACAACGCGCGCGTCTACCCGACGCTCTACGGCTGGCAGCCGAGCTACACGGTCGAGAGCAAGATCCTCGGCTGGTACATCAACCGTCACCTGGCGAACCAGCGGCTCTGCTTCCTCGGCCAGAACGACGACTTCGGCGCCAACGGCCTGCTCGGGCTGAAGGACATGCGCATCAATCCGGTCGACACGATCATGTACGACCCGGCGGGGCTGGTGACCGGTGGGGCCGGCTACTTCGCGCCGTTCATCAAGAAGTTCCTGAGTGACAGCTGCCAGATCGTCTACCTCGACACGATCCCCGGCGCGACCGACGCGGCCCTCGCGTCGGCGCTCCAGCTCGGCTACCACCCGCAGTGGATCATCTCGAGCGTGGGCTCGGACCCGGTGACCGTGGCCGCCCCGTTCGCGAAGGCTCCCTTCCCGGACCCCGAGATCGGCGCGCTGACCTTCACCTACCTGCCCACCTCGACCGCGACGAACCCGTGGAACGCCTGGATGCGCAAGGTCCTCCTGGCCGACAAGGCGGACTTCCCGACCTTCACGGCCTCGACGCCGATTGACGGGAACATGGCCTACGGCGAGGGCTGGGGCGTCGCCTTCGCGGGCTACCTGAAGGCCGCCGGTCGCAACTTCACCCGGGCGAGCTTCCTCAAGGTCATGAACTCGACGACGCTCATGACCCCGGCGCTGCAGCCGCTGCGCTACAGCCAGACGAATCACCAGGGGCTTACGGCCGGCTACATCGTGAAGGTGGCGAGCGCCACGAGCGCGACGGTGGTCGACCCGACCGTCTACACCACGAGCCCGACGGCCGCCACCACGCTCACGAAGGTGACGAAGCTGTCGATGACCGTTCCGGCCTGGCTGCACTAGGCCCTCATCCCCGACGCGACGACGTCCACCCCGTAACGTGACGGGGTGGACGTCGTCGCGGTCCGGGGGCTGGTTCGCCGCTACGGCGACCTGGTGGCCGTCGACGGCCTCGACCTGAACGTCGGGGCCGGCGAGTGCGTGGCGATGCTGGGGCCCAACGGGGCCGGAAAGTCGACCACCGTCGAGATCCTCGAGGGGTACCGTCGCCGTGACGCCGGCGAGGTTCGCGTCCTCGGCGTCGACCCGGCCCGCGGGGACCGGGCCTGGCGGGCCCGACTGGGGATCGTGCTGCAGAGCGTCAACGACCTCGCCGCGGTGCACGTCGGGGAGGCCCTCGCCCACTTCGCCTCCTTCTACCCGGCCCCCCGCCCGGTGGAGGAGGTCGTCGCCCTCGTCGGGCTCGAGGCCAAGGTCGGTGCGCGCATCGGGTCGCTCTCGGGGGGCCAGCGCCGTCGACTCGACGTCGCCCTCGGCGTCATCGGGCGGCCCGAGCTCCTCTTCCTCGACGAGCCCACGACCGGCTTCGACCCCGAGGCCCGCCGGGCCTTCTGGGACCTGATCGCGACCCTGCGCGCGGAGGGGACGACCATCCTGCTCACCACGCACTACCTGGAGGAGGCCGACGCGCTGGCCGACCGGGTCGTCGTGGTGGCGCGGGGCCGCAAGGTCGCCGACACGACGCCCGACGAGCTGAAGGGTCGCGACCGCGACGTCGTCGTGGTTCGCTGGTGGGACGGAGAGCTGCGCGAGGAGCGCACGGCGAGCCCGACCGCGACGGTCGCCCGGCTGGCCGAGCACTTCGGCGGGGAGGTGCCCGGGCTCGAGGTAGTGCGCCCGACGCTCGAGGAGGCCTACCTCGCCCTGGTCGAGGGGACCGCGACGTGAGCCTCCTGCGCCTCTACCTGGGACGTTCCTGGTTCGAGGTGAAGGTCATGATGCGCGACCGCTCGGCCGTCGTCTTCTCGATGCTCCTGCCGGTCTTCCTCCTCGTCATCTTCGGCTCGGTCTTCGGGCACCAGACGATCGCCCACACCGGAGTGCGCGTCTCCCAGTACCTGGTGGCCGGGCTGCTCGCCTCGGGCCTCCTCTACAGCTCCTTCCAGCTGCTCGCGATCGCCATCCCCGAGGAGCGCGCCACCGGCGCGCTGAAGCGGCTGCGTGGCGCGCCCCTGCCGCGCAGCGCCTACTTCGTCGGCAAGTTCGCGACCTCGGTCGTCGTCTACGCCGCCCAGTCGGCCCTGCTCCTCTCGATCGGCCACTACACGTTCGACATCACCCTGCCGACGCGCGCCGGGTGGTTCACCTTCGCGTGGGTCAGCGTGCTCGGACTCGTCGCGAGCTCGCTGCTGGGGATCGCCCTCTCGGCGGCCGCCCGGGACGGCAAGTCGGCCTCGGCGATCGCCGCCCCGATGGTGATCTTCTTCCAGTTCACCTCGGGCGTCTACTTCGTCTACACGAGCCTGCCCCAGTGGATGCAGCGCCTGGCGGCCTTCTTCCCGCTCAAGTGGATGGCCCAGGCGATGCGCTCGGTCTTCCTGCCGGCCGCCTTCGGGCACTTCGAGGCGGCCGGGTCCTTCGAGCTCTCCCGTGCGGCCCTCGTCCTCGTGGCCTGGATCGCCATCGGGGTCGTCCTCGCCCGCTTCGCCTTCCGCTGGACCGACGAGGGGGAGTGAGGGGACCGGGGCCGACTGTGCAAAAGGTGGGGGTATCGGGCCCTCACCCGGTGCCTATCCGCTCTCGGGGGGTGGAAATTCCTCCGGGGGCTGGGCAAAAGTCGGGGATTTCCCCCACCCGCTCGCGTGGCGCTTGCGCGCCGCTCGTTCCCGCGCCATAGTCATCCTCGTAGTTCACGCAGTACCGGTCGACGATCGGTGGAACCGCGAGGGGACACCGACGGAGCGGCGAGGGACCCCGCGAGGGGGACGGAGTCGCTCACCGGGTGGCGGGGTTCGGCCCGCCTCTCGGACGACGAAGGGCGTGGAGTACCCGCCGTCAGCCGGTGGCCTGTCCGACACGGGCCGCCGGGTGATGCGCCTTCGGGGACCCCGAGGGGCTGGCGAGCTTCGGCTCCCTGGTCACTCGGGGTCCTCGCCTTTCTACGGCGAGAAGAGACGCCGCTGCTCCACGGGCTCGATGAGCTCGGGGCCGTCGTGGCGCACGTCGCCCACCGCGGCGCCGACGGGGTGGTGGACGAGGGTCCCCCGCGGCGCGGGGACCAGCAGCAGCGCCCGCTCGTCGGGGCCGTAGTCGGCGGGGTCGAGCCACTGGGTCACGTCCTCGGGGTCGAGCACGACCGGCATGCGGTCGTGGATCCCCTCGAGGTCCGCGCTCGGGGTCGTGGTGATGACGGTGCAGGTCGCGAGGATCGGGGCCGCGTCGTCGGCGGGGTCCCGCCAGTGCTCGTAGAGGCCCGCGAGGACGAGCGGGTGGCCGTCGGCGCGGGAGAAGTAGTGGGGGACCCGTCCGGCCCCGGGTCGGTGGTCCCACTCGTAGAAGCCGTCGACCGGGATGGCGCAGGGCCGCCGGGCGAAGGCGCTGCGGAAGCTGGGCTTGGTCGCGACGGTCTCGCCGCGGGCGTTGAAGAGGCGCTGGCCGACGCTCGCCTCGCGGGCCCAGCCGGGGACGAGGCCCCACCGGTAGCGGTCGAGGACCCGCGGGGCGGCGCCGGTCACGGCGAAGAGGCTCCGCTGGGGGCCCACGTTCCAGTGGGGCGGGCTCGCCGGGTCGACGCCGGCCGCGAGGTGGGCCTCGAGGAATCGGGCCAGCCGGCTCGGCGGGCTATAGAGGGCGACGCGGCCGCACACGGGACCTCCCTTCCCCCGTGACGTTACGGCTCTGGCGGACGTGACGGCGACTCGCTAGGGTAAGCGAACATATGTTCGCTTCCTCTCCCCGTCCCCGTCTCCCCGAGGCGCTGGCCGCGGCCGTTCGACCGGTCGCCCTGGCCCAGACTCGTACGTTCTCCCTGGTCGAACCGTGGAACGACCTGATCCCCGGTGGATCGCTGCGTCGCGGGGGGACCGTCGCGGTCGTCGCGCCGCCCGGGTCCGGGGGGCTCAGCCTCTCCCTCGGCCTGCTCAGCGCCGCGAGCGCCGAGTCCCACTGGGCCGCCGTCGTGGGGGTCGACGACCCGGGCGTCGTGGCCATCGCCGACCTCGGGCTCGACCTGCGCCGGACCCTCTTCGTGCCCCGCCCCGGGGGGGCGTGGGCCGAGGCCACGGCCGACCTCCTCGAGGGGGTCGACCTGGTCCTCGTCCGACCGCCGACCCGGGTGTCGACCCGGTCCGCCCGCGCGCTCGGGGACCGGGTCCGCGAGCGCGGGGCCGCGATGATCGTGCTGGGCGCGCCCCGCACACCCTGGCCGTCGCCGACGGACCTCTCGCTCGAGGTCGTGGCGTCGCGCTGGCACGCGGGGTCCCGGCTCGAGGGGCGCACGCTGCGGGTGCGGATCACCGGGCGGGGCGGCGTTCGCCCGGTGGAGCGGGAGGTCACCCTGCCCGACCGGCGGGGGCGGGCCGCGGCGTCGTGATGGAGCGGCTCGTCGCGATCCTCGTGCCGGACCTGACGGTCGAGACGCCCGACGGGGCGACGCTGCGACGCTCGCTGGAGCTGCTCGACGCGCTCGGCGTCCTGTGCCCCTTCACCGAGATCGTGCGCCTCGGCCTCTACGCCCTGCCGGCGCGCGCGCCGCGTCGGGTCTTCGGCGGGGAGTCCGCGGTCCTCGAGGCCCTGGCGGCCACGGTGCGCGAGACGGTGGGTCTCGAGGCCCGGATCGGGGTGGCCGACGGCCTCTTCGCCGCCGAGGCCGCGGCCCACGCCGGACGGGTCGTCGCCCCCGGCGGCAGCGACGACTTCCGTCGGGCGCTGCCCCTCACGGCCCTCGGCCGCGCGGACCTCACGGCCACCGCCCACCGGCTCGGGGTGCGCACCGTCGGAGCCTTCGCCGACCTGGCGCCGGGTCGGGTCGCCGAGCGCTTCAGCCGCGCCGTCGGCGTCGTGCACCGCGTCGCCCGGGGCGAGCTCGGCGAGCTCCCGGGCCAGCGCGACGCGTCCCTCGCCCGCCGGCTCGCCCGACTGCGCGAGGTCGATCGCCCCGACGAGCAGCGGGGCTTCTTCGGCCAGCGCGCCGCGGGCGAGGCGCGCGCCCGCGCGGCGGCGCTGGCGCTGCGTCGGCGGCTCGGACCCGAGGGAGTGGTGGTCGCCGCGGTGGTGGGGGGGAGGACTCCGGAGGACCGCGGATCCCTACGTCCCTGGGACGCGCCCCCGCCGCCCCGCGACCCCGGGGCCCCCTGGCCCGGGCAGCTGCGGCCCCCCACGCCGGTCACGGTGCTGGGGCGTCCCGCCCCGATCGAGCTGCGCGACGGCGAGGGGGGCTCCCTCGAGGTCCGTCGCGGCCTCCTGAGCGCCGCCCCGGCGACGATCGTCACGGGCGGGATCACGCGCCGCGTCGTCTGGCACGCCGGCCCCTGGCCGAGCGTCGAGCGCTGGTGGGTCGCGCCGCGCCGTCGGGCCCACGTCCAGCTGGTCCTCGAGGGCGGGGAGGCGCTGCTCGTGCGGGTCGAGTCGGGCCGGTGGTGGCTGGTGGGGGTCTACGACTGATGTCGGGCTACGCGGAGCTCCACGCCCACTCGGGCTTCAGCTTCCTCGACGGGGCGAGCGACCCCGAGGAGCTGGTCGCCGAGGCGGCCCGCCTGGGCCTCGACGGGCTCGCGCTGACCGATCACCACGGCCTCTACGGGGCGGTGCGCTTCGCCGAGGCGGCCCGGGCCCTCGGGGTGGCGACGGTCTTCGGGGCCGAGCTCACCCTCGGCGGGACCGACGACCGCACCGGGGTGCCGGATCCCTCGGGGAGCCACCTGGTGGTGCTGGCCCGCTCCCCGGCCGGGTACCGCGACCTCTCGGTCGCCCTCGGCGAGGCCCACCTCGCCCGGGGCGAGAAGGGCGCCCCCCGGATCGCCCTCGAGGACCTCGCCGGGCCGTCGGCCGACTGGCTGGTGCTCACCGGGTGCCGCAAGGGCCCCCTCACCCGAGCCCTCGTCGACGAGGGTCCGCGCGCCGCGCGCCGCGCGCTCGACGAGCTCGTCGCGGCCCTCGGGCGGGACCGGGTCGCCGTCGAGATCTGGGACCACGGCGGGGACGACGACGCGGTGCGCAACGACGCGCTCGTCGAGGTCGCCCTGGCGGCCGGGGTCGACATCGTGGCCACCGGCAACGTCCACTACGCGACGCCCGACGCCTTCGCGCGCTCCCAGGTCCTCGCGGCGATCCGCGCCGGCCGCCCGCTCGAGGCGATGGAGGGGTGGATGTCGGCCGCTCCGGTCGCCCATCTGCGCAGCGCGGCCGAGCAGCGACGGCGCTTCGCGCGCTGGCCCGGGACAGTCGAGCGGGCGGGGGAGATCGGTCGGGCGCTCGCCTTCGACCTGCGCCTCGTCGCCCCCCGACTGCCGACCTTCCCGACTCCCGCGGGCCTCGACGAGCAGGGGTACCTCGCGGAGCTCGTCGCCCGGGGCGCGACGCAGCGCTACGGCCCGCGCGACGCCGAGCGGGTCCCCGGGGCCTGGCGCCAGATCGATCACGAGCTCTCGGTCATCGGGGCGCTGGGCTTCGCCGGCTACTTCCTCACCGTGTGGGACATCACCGAGTTCTGTCGGCGCGAGGGCATCTACTGCCAGGGCCGGGGGTCGGCCGCCAACTCGGCGGTCTGCTTCTCCCTCGGCATCACCAACGCCGACGCGGTGGCGCTCAACCTCTTCTTCGAGCGATTCCTCTCCCCGGCGCGCGACGGCCCGCCCGACATCGACGTCGACATCGAGTCGGGTCGGCGCGAGGAGGTCACCCAGTACGTCTACGAGCGCTACGGCCGCCGCCACGCGGCCCAGGTCGCCGCGGTCATCACCTACCGCGGCCGCTCGGCGCGTCGCGACGTCGCCCGGGCCCTCGGCCTCGACGAGGCCGCGGTCAGCGCCGTCAGCGCCGACCTCTCGGGCGCCCCCCCGGAGCTCGCCGCGACGATGCGCGGCCTCGTCGAGCAGCTGCGCGACCGGCCCCGCCACCTCGGCCTGCACTCGGCGGGCATGGTGCTCTGCGACCGGCCGGTCACCGAGGTCTGCCCCGTCGAATGGGCCCGCCACGAGGGCCGCACCGTCCTGCAGTGGGACAAGGACGACTGCGCGGCCTTCGGGCTGGTGAAGTTCGACCTGTTGGGGCTCGGGATGCTCGAGGCCCTCCACCGGGCCGTCGACGCGGTACAGGAGTTCCACGGCGTCGAGCTCGACCTCGCGACGCTCCCCCAGGAGGAGGCCGTCTACGCCGGGCTGAGCGCGGCCGACACCGTCGGGGTCTTCCAGGTCGAGTCGCGGGCCCAGATGGCGACCCTGCCCCGGATGCGCCCGCGCTGCTTCTACGACCTGGTGATCGAGGTGGCCCTGATCCGCCCCGGCCCCATCCAGGGCCGGGCGGTCAACCCCTACCTGCGCCGGCGCCGGGGCGAGGAGCCCGTCACGTACCTCCACCCGCTCCTCGAGCCGATCCTCGGGCGCACCCTGGGCGTGCCCCTCTTCCAGGAGCAGCTGATGGAGATGGCCGTCGCGGTGGCCGGCTTCTCGCCGGCCGAGGCCGACGAGCTGCGCCAGGCGATGGCCGCCAAGCGCTCGGCGGCGCGGATGGAGCGTCTGCGCGGGCGCCTCTACGCCGGCATGGCCGAGCGGGGGATCGTCGCCGAGGCGGCCGACCAGGTCTACGACGCCCTGGCGGCCTTCGCCAACTTCGGCTTCCCGGAGTCCCACGCGGTCTCCTTCGCCCACCTCGTCTACTGCTCGGCCTGGATCAAGCACCACTACCCGGCGGCCTTCCTCGCCTCGCTGCTCAACGCCCAGCCCCTGGGGTTCTGGTCGCCCCAGAGCCTGGTGGCCGACGCCCGTCGCCACGGGGTCGAGGTTCGCCGCCCCGACGTCAACCGCTCGGGCGCCGGGGCCCGCCTGGAGGGCGACCCGGCCTCCCCGGCCGTCCGCCTGGGGCTCGCCCCCCTGCGCGGGATCGGCGAGGAGCTCGCCCGGCGTCTCGTCGCGGGGGCTCCCTGGTCGGGGCCGGAGGACCTGGCGCACCGGGCCGGGTGTGACGCGGCCCAGCTGGAGAGCCTCGCCGCGGCCGGGGCCCTCGACGTCTTCGGGTCCTCGCGCCGCGCCCTCACCTGGGCGGCCGGGGCGGCCGCCCAGGTGCGACCCGACCGGCTCCCCGGGGTGGCGACCGGGCTCGTCGCGCCGCCCCTCGCCGACCCGACGGCGATGGAGCGGGTCGCCGACGACCTCTGGTCGATGGGGCTCACCCCCGAGGCGACGGCGATGGCCCTGGTGCGCGCCGACCTCGCCGCGCGGGGCGTGGTGACGGCGGCCGCCCTCGGGGGCGCCGAGCAGCGCCGGGTGCGGGTGGCCGGGGCGGTGACCCACCGCCAGCACCCCGAGACGGCGCGCGGGGCGGTCTTCCTCAACCTCGAGGACGAGACGGGCCACGTGAACGTGATCTTCTCGCGCGGGGCGTGGGCCCGGTGGTCGGCCGTCGCGGGACGCTCGAGCGCCCTCGTGATCGGGGGGACGCTCGAGCGCGGTCAGGGGACGCTCGCGCTCGCGGCCGAGACCGTCGAGGCGCTCGAGCTCGTCGCGCCGGCGGCGCGCGACTGGCACTGACGCCTCGTCACGGCGATGAGCCGGCGAACCCAGGGATGTTCGCACGGAGAACGCCGAGGTCCCGTCGCGCCCGCACGGGGCGATGAGCCTCCGCGTCCACGGTCGCCGAACGATCCATCCCCTCGGCGACGGGCGCCCTCACGACGGAGACGAGAGGCCGGTCACACGAGCCGTCGACGTCGCTCCTAGCGGCCCGCGGACCCGATCGAAGGGTTCGTCGCCCGAGTGACGCGTAGAGGACGGCTCGCTCGGGATCTACCCCTCGATCGGGATGATCTCCACGTAGCCGTTCCCGCCCGGGGTCCCGCCACCACTCGGTGTCAAGCCAGAGCTGAATCCCCCGCCTCCGACACCTCCACTCGTGCCGGAGCAGCTTCCATTAATGCCACCCGCACCGGTGTCTCCTCCGGTTCCGCCACCGCTGTTACCACCGGAACTGGCCTGATCGCCATCACACGTGAACGCTGATCCCCCCTTGTAACCCGGGAGGTTGGACAGACCGACGACGGTGGGGCCAGTGAAGACACCGACGCCGCCCCCGCCCGGTGTGACGTTCGATGACGTACTGGCGCTACCTCCACCACCACCACCGGCGCTCACCTCGTTCGAGCCGCAGGTCACCGAGGAGGACCCGCCCGTTCCGCCGCCCGCTGCACCGCCCAGTCCCACCGCGACCGTGCAGGGTGACGTCACCGTCAGGAGGCCGGTGATCGTCGCCCCGCCACCACCCCCGCCACCACTGTTGAACGCTCCCGACGTGCCACCGCCACCACCCGCACCGATGGCGACGACCTCGATGGTGGTCACACCGGCAGGGGCCGTGTACGTGAAGGCTCCGGGGGTCGAGTAGGCCACTGCACCGGGTCCTGCGGGACCCGTCGCGCCCGTCGCACCGGCAGGACCTTGCGGACCCGTCGCACCGGCAGGACCTTGCGCACCCGTTGCACCGGCAGGACCTTGCGGACCCGTCGCACCGGCAGGACCTTGCGCACCCGTCGCACCGGCAGGACCCTGCGGACCCGTAAGTCCCGGTCGACCCGAGGGCCCTGACGCGCCCCTCAGCGACGTGTGGGAGTCCGACCAGACGGCGTTGACGCAGGAGTAGACCTCGTCGGACTGAAGGTCGAGGTCCGTGTCGCCCGTCGAGCAGGTCCCCGTCGGGACCCCCGTGCTCGTGAGGATGCTCGTCCCGTTCGAGCCGTTGACGCCCGGTAGACCCTGAGGTCCGGTCTGGCTCCAGGTCACCGGGTTGAATCCCGCGGCACAGCGGTGTCCGGCGGTGAGGAAGACGTCGGTCAGTGCGCCCGTCCTGAAATCGAGGCACCCGTGGAACTCACGAACCTTCGTGGCTCGGTGGTGGAGTGAGGCGCCCGCCCACGTTCCCCCCAGGGCGATGGCAGCAACAGTGGCGACGGCAACGGTCAGTCGCGACGACAGGCGTGGACGCATCAAAAGAACCTCAGTTCAGTGCTGGCAATAAATTTTATGTGTAAATCGACGGCAGTATAGCGAGTCGTTCGTGTGAGGAAGTGGTGCTGCTCATCGTGCTCGACGAGGGGTCTCCGATGACGGGCTGACGCCCTTCGGTGACGGACGACTAGAAGTCGAAGGCGAACTCGGGGCGCTCGCCGAGCTCCACCTGGAGGCGCACGTCCATCTGGACGAGGGGCAGGTCACTCGGGTGGGTCACCCCGACGCAGCGCGAGACCGTCTCGAGGACGTCGAAGCGCAGGGGGTAGTGGTGGAGGATCGAGCCG
This sequence comes from Acidimicrobiaceae bacterium, assembly GCA_027449885.1. Lineage (GTDB taxonomy): Bacteria > Actinomycetota > Acidimicrobiia > Acidimicrobiales > RAAP-2 > RAAP-2. Next base: position 12,723 of record DAIDKS010000030.1, on the reverse strand, counting down.
ACGAAGACCGGCAGCAGGGCCTCGGCGTCCTGGTCGTCGTGACGGTCCATGAAGTGGGCGAGCAGAGGCCAGAGGGCCGGCTGGAAGCCCCAGAGGTTCATCGAGACGATCGTCTCGGCGTCGAGGAAGACGGGGGAGAGCCCGTCGTCGGAGAGGAAGCCGTCGGGGGAGTCGTGGACGTAGCGCCGCTCGGTGATGTCGGTGAGGTGCCCGTTCACGACGTTGCAGACTCCGCGCGAGACCGGCAGGTCGCCCACGAGGGCCCGGTCGAGTCGAAAGCCGATGAGGCACGAGGTCGACTTGGTGCGCAGGTGCTCGGCGAGCAGCGCCAGGGCGTCGCGGCCGTAGAGGTCGTCGGCGTTGCAGACGGCGAACGGGGCGCCGTCGTCGACCAGCGGACGCGCCGTCAGCGTGGCGGGGACGGTGCCACCGGGGACCTCCTGGACGGCGAAGGCGACGTCGATCTCGGTCGGCCAGGTGGCCTCGACGTGGGCCCGGATCTCGGGGCCGGTCTCGGGGTTGACGACGAGCACGATCCGCTCGAAGCCGGCGGCGATCGCGTCGTCGGTCAGTAGGTCGATCACGCCCTCGCCGTGCACGCCGATCGGGGCCAGCTGCTTCAGCCCGCCGTAGCGACGGGCCCGGCCCGCGGCCAGCACGATGAGGGTCAGGGCGCTCACGACCAGCGCACCACCGAGCTCGCCCAGGTCATGCCCGCCCCGAAGCCGGTGAGCAGGGCCAACTCGCCCGCGCGTACGCGGCCGTTCACGATCGCGTCGTCCATCGCGAGGGGGATCGAGGCCGACGAGGTGTTGCCGTAGCGGTCGAGGACGACGACGGCCCGGTCCATGTCGATGCCGAGGCGCTGGGTGGCCGCCTGGATGATGCGGACGTTCGCCTGGTGGGGGACGACGAGGCTGATGTCGCTCGCCGTGACGCCGGCGATCGCCATCGCCTCCTCCGCGGACTCGACCACGACGCGCACCGCGCGGCGGAAGACCTCCTTGCCGTTCATCTCGATGAACCCACCGTGCTCGCAGGTGAGCAGGTCGGCCGCGGCCCCGTCGGCGCCGAGGACGAAGGAGAGGATGTCGGTGCCCGACTCGTCGTACTCGAGCACGGTCGCCCCACCCCCGTCGGCGAGGAGGACGGCCATGTTGCGGTCGTTCCAGTCGGTCCAGCGCGAGAGGTTCTCCGCGCCGATCACGAGGATCCGGCGGTTGCCCGTCTCGAGCAGGCCCTGGGCGGTGCGCACCGCGTACATGAAGCCGCTGCAGGCGGCGTTGAGGTCCATGGCCGGGCAGGTGAGGCCGAGGCGCGTCGCGACCATCGGGGCCGTGGCCGGGGTGAGCCGGTCCGGGGTGGTCGTCGCCATGACCAGGAAGTCGATGTCCGCGGGGCCGACGCCGCTCGCCGCCATCGCCTTCTCGGCCGCCGCGACGCCGAGGGTCATCGCCGAGCCGCCGATGCGCCGCTCGCGGATGCCGGTGCGCTCGCGGATCCACTCGTCGGAGGTGTCGAGGGTCTTCGACAGGTCGTCGTTCGTGACGACCTTGTCGGGAACGGCTATTCCCCATCCCCGGAAACGAACACCCATCGGCAGGCCTCCCCTCTGACCGGACCAGTCTAGGGGAGCCGGCTCCTCAGGACGGGGTGCCCCCCGGGACCTTGGGCAGGACCTGGAGGGAGCAGCGGGCCACGCTGATGGTCCGTCCCTCCTGGTCAGACAGTTCAATGGCCCACACGTGGACCTGGCGGCCCTTGCGAATGGGGGTCGCCGTCGCGGTCACGACGCCGTCGGTGACGGCGCGCAGGTGCGAGATGTTGAGCTCGGTGCCCACGACGATCCGGTCCGGGGCGACGGCGAGGGCTCCGCCGATCGAGGCCGCGCCCTCGGCGAGGAGCGCCGAGACGCCACCGTGGAGGATGCCGTAGGGCTGGTGGACGCGCGGCCCGACGGGAACCCGCAGGACGACCCGGTCCCCGCTCGCCTCGACGACCTCGACGCCCAGGACGTCGTGGACGGTCGGGCGGGAGATGATCTCGTCGGGGGTCGGCACCGGCTCATCCTACGTCCGCTCGGTAGCCTCGCAGCGTGGAACGACCCGTTGACCTGCGCAGTGACACCGTGACCCGTCCGACGCCCGCCATGCGCGCGGCGATGGCCGCCGCCGAGGTCGGCGACGACGGCTACGGCGAGGACCCCACCGTGCGCGCCCTCGAGGAGCGCGCCGCCGCCGCGCTCGGGAAGGAGGCGGCCGTCGTCGTCCCCTCCGGGGTGATGGCCAACCAGATGGCCCTGCGCGTCCTCGCCCGGCCCGGCGACCTCGTCGTCGCGGGAGCGGACCAGCACGTGGTCGCCTTCGAGCTCGGCGCGGCCGCGCGCAACTCGGGGATCCAGTTCGCCCTCGTCGACGACGCCCGGGGCGAGCTCGACCCGGACGCGGTGCGGGCCCACGTCGAGGCCGAGGTCGACCACCGGCCCCACGTCGCCGCCGTCTTCGTCGAGAACAGTCACATGCCCTCGGGGGGCACCCCGTGGGACCCGACCCGCTTCGCCCGCTTCGCCGAGGCGGTCGGGCGACCGGTCCACCTCGACGGCGCGCGCCTCTTCAACGCCGCCCGAGCCGTCGGGGCGGAGGTGGCCACCCTCGCGGCCCCGGCGACGACGGTGATGTTCTGCCTCTCGAAGGGCCTCGCCGCCCCCGTCGGCTCACTCCTCGCCGGGCCGGCGGATCTCGTGGCCGAGGCGCGGATCGAGCGCAAGCGCCTCGGGGGAGCGATGCGCCAGGCCGGCGTCATCGCCGCGGCCGGGATCGTCGCCCTCGACACCATGGTCGAGCGGCTCGACGAGGACCACCGGCGGGCCCGGCGACTGGCCGAGGCCCTGGCCGAAGCCTTCCCGGCGTCCGGCTACGACCCCGCAACCTGTCGCACGAACATCGTCGTGATCACCCACCCCCGGGCGCGCGAGCTCGTGGAGGACCTCGAGCGCGAGGGCGTCCTCGCCGGCACGCTGGCGCCGGATCGCCTACGCCTGGTGACCCACTGCGACGTCGACGACGAGGACCTCGAGCGAACGCTGCGCGCGATCGCGCGCGTCGCCGCGCGTCACGTCACCCAGAGTTAACCGGCGTCCCTCGTCCCGGCGCGGGGTCGGGGGTAACCTGGGACGGCAGAAATCCCATGGAACTCCTTCACCTCTCGACCTTCCTGCGCCGGCCCATGTTCGATCAGGCCGGAGAGCGGATCGGACGCGTCCAGGACCTGGTCGCGAGGATGGGTGACGACCCGCATCCCCCCATCGTGGGGGCCGTCATCCGCATCGAGAAGCGCGACCTCTTCGTCCCGATCCGCAAGATCGGGGGCCTCGCCGAGGGGCGCGTCACGTTCCAGGGACGACGGGTCGACCTGCGACGCTTCGAGCGACGCCCGGGGGAGATCCTGCTCGCTCAGGACCTCCTCGCCCGCCACCTCATCAACCTCGTCCGGGGTCGGCTGATCAGCGCGCACGAGATCGAGCTCGCACCGATCGACGGCCGGTGGGAGGTCGTCGGCGTCGACCCACGGCCGCGCCGATTTCTCCGGCCCCCGGGCGGGAACGATCACATCGTCGACTTCGCTTCGATCGAGCCCTTCGTCGCGCACGTGCCGACGGCCCGACTGAAGATCCCGTACCGCAAGCTAGCGAAGCTCCACCCGGCCCAGATCGCCGACCTCGTCGAGCAGGCCAGCCACGAGGAGGGCGAGGAGATCATCGAGGCGGTGAAGCTCGACCGAGAGCTCGAGGCCGACGTCTTCGAGGAGCTCGACACGACGCACCAGCTCGAGTTCCTCGAAGACCGCTCCGACGAGGACGCGGCGCGCCTGATTGCCCGGATGGAGCCGGATAGTGCCGCCGACCTCATCACGGAAATCGATCAGGAGCGTCGACTGCCGATTCTTGAGAACCTGCCCGCAACCCAGCGGGCCAAGGTGCGCAATCTCCTCAGCTACAGCGCGGACAGCGCCGGTGGATTGATGAGTCCCGACTTCGTGGCCGTCGACGAGGCGGCCACGGTGCGCGTGGCTCTTGATGCGCTGCGCGCGTCGCGGGCGCCCGCGCCCGCGCAGGCCGCGGTCTTCGTCCTGGACGGGGATGGCCGCCCGGTAGGGGCCGCGACAGTGGTCCAGCTGGTGCGTGCCAGCAGTGACGAGCGGGCCGCGGCCGTCGCGCAGTCGCCCGTTACTCACGTCCATCCCCAGTGGGACGTGTGGCAGGTCGCCCGCAAGATGAGCGACTTCAACCTCACCATTCTGCCGGTCGTCGCGGACGACCACGGCGCCATGGTCGGCGTCGTGACCGTCGACGACCTCCTAGAGGAACTCCTACCTCAGGGATGGCGCAAGGAGTTCGGTATGACGGCGGTCGAGGAATGATGTCGCCGCTCAAAGTCCGAACCGTTCTAAGGGGGCGTCACTGAAACCCCCTAGTTGCCCCCGACTGCCCCTGACCTCACTCGTCACGCCACTCGAACGCTCTGGCCGGTAACGGCCCGGCCGTGGTGGGGCGAGCCCACGACGACCGACCCGAGGAGACGAGACCATGAGCCCGAACGAGCGAACCCGGCGGCCCGACGCGCCACCCGGCCGCGACGGCCGAGGACGCGACGAACGACGCCCCACCCCCGTCCAGCCTTCCGCGGTCCTGGACGAGGCTCACGTCGGCGACATTCGTGGCGCCCTCGGCACCATTGCCCAGCACGACACCGGTCGCCGCACGTCGTGGCGCTCCCGCCTCCTGACCCTCCTCGCGATCATGGGGCCGGGTCTCATCGTCATGATCGGCGACAACGACGCTGGCGGGGTCTCCACCTACGCCCAGGCCGGACAGAACTTTGGGCTCAGTCTCCTATGGACACTGCCCCTGCTCATCCCGGTCCTCATCGTCAACCAGGAGATGGTGGTCCGTCTCGGTGCAGTGACCGGCGTCGGCCACGCTCGGCTCATCAACGAGCGGTTCGGACGTTTCTGGGGAGCCTTCTCGGTCGGGGACCTCTTCATACTGAACTTCCTCACCATCGCGACGGAGTTCATTGGAGTGAGCCTCGCGCTGGGGTACTTCGGAGTTAGTCGATACGTCTCGGTCCCTCTCGCCGCGGTGGCACTGATCGCGATGACCGCGACCGGCAGTTTTCGACGCTGGGAGCGCTTCATGTTCGTCTTCGTGGTCGCGAACTTCCTCGTGATCCCGCTTATCATCCTGCGCCACCCGCACGCGGGAGCCCTCCTCCACGGATTCGTCTCGCCGGGGGTGACGGGTGGATTCAACTCGACGTCGGTCCTACTCATCGTGGCCATCGTCGGTACGACGGTTGCTCCCTGGCAACTCTTCTTCCAGCAGTCGAACATTGTGGACAAGCGCATCACCCCGCGGTGGATCAACTACGAGCGGGCCGACACCGTGATCGGTTCGATCATCACCGTGGTGGCGGCATCGATCATGATCGCCGTCGTCGCGGCGGCCTTCGGTGGGACGCCACTGCGAGGCCAGTTCCAGAGCGCGGCCACCGTCGCGAACGGGCTGCGGCACTACGTGTCACCCGTCGCGGGCGCAATCTTCGCCCTCATCCTCCTCAACGCGTCGATCATCGGCGCTGCCTCGGTCACGCTCGCCACCTCGTACGCCTTCGGCGACGTCTTCGGGGCCCGGCACTCGCTGCACCGCAGCTGGCGCGAAGCGAAGCTCTTCTACGGTGTCTACGCTGGCATGGTCCTCCTGGCGGGGGGGATTGTCATCATCCCCGGCGCGCCCCTTGGCCTCATCACGACGGCGGTGCAGGCGCTCGCCGGCGTCCTCCTCCCGAGCGCCACGGTCTTCCTTCTCCTGCTCTGCAACGACCGCGAGGTTCTCGGTCCGTGGGTCAATCGCCTCTGGCTCAACCTCGTGAGTGGCGCGATCGTCGGGATCCTTCTCCTCCTCTCCCTCATCTTGATGGTGACGACAATGTTCTCGACCATCGACGTCCGCCTGGTTGCCGTCATCCTTGGGATCGTGTTCGTCGTCACCTTCCTCGGCGTCGCCGTCGGGATCGTGGTGACTCGTCGCCGTCGCGAATGGGTCGTCGACGAGCCGCTCGGCGATCGCACGACGTGGCGGATGCCACCCATCAACCTCCTCAATCGGCCGACGTGGTCGCGAGGAACGCTGGCGAGCATGGTGGTGCTCCGCGGCTACCTAGTGGTCGCCGTGGTCATGCTCGTCGTTAAGGCGATCCAACTGGGTCTGCATCACCACCACTAGCGGACGCAGGTAGCAGAGGTCCCTCTAGGCTGCTGCCGTGCCGCACCGTCCCACGCTCGTCTGCGTCCACGCCCACCCCGACGACGAGGCCCTCTTCACCGGGGGGATCTCCTCGCTCTACGCGGCGCGCGGGTATCGCTGCGTCCTCGTGACCTGCACCGACGGGCAGTACGGGATCGACCCCGCGGGTCGTCCCGGTGACGACCCCGCCCACGACGCGGCGGCGACGCGCGCGGTGCGCGCGCAGGAGCTGGTGCGCGCGGCGAGCCTCGTGGGATTCGAGCGCGCGCTCACCCTCGGCTTCCACGACTCGGGGATGGACGGCTGGCCCCAGAACGACGACCCCGGCGCTTTCGTCGGCTCCGACGTCGAGCGCGTCGCCACCACGCTCGCCGCCCTCTTCGACGAGGTCGCGGCCGACGTCGTGGTGACCTACGACGAGAACGGCTTCTACGGTCACCCGGACCACATCCGCGCGAACCAGGTCACCCGGGCCGCCGTCGCGCGCTCGTCGAGCGTCGCGCGCCTCTACTACCCGGTCGTGCCCGAGAGCGTCCTCACCCGGTTCGTGCCCGACGCGACGGCGCTCGAGATCTTCCTGCCGGCCTGGGTGCTCGACGCCGGCATCGGCGTGCCGGACGACCGGGTCGCCAGCCGCGTCGACGTGCGCGCCTACGTGGAACGCAAGCGCGCGGCGATCACCACCCACGCGACCCAGATCGACAACGCGGACCTCGTCGCGATGGATCCGGCGATGTTCGACGCCCTCTTCGGCACCGAGTACTACCAGCGGGCCTGGAGCCGACACCCGGCCGAGGGCGACGCGACCGATCTCTTCGGAGGGCTCTCGTGGGACTGACCCTGCTCTGCGTGCACGCGCACCCCGACGACGAGGCGAGCTTCACCGGCGGCGTGCTGCGGCGCTACGCGGACGAGGGGATCCGGACCGTCCTCGTCACCTGCACCAACGGCGAGTTCGGCGACGCCCCCGGTGGGGTGCACCCGAGCGACGCGGCCCACGACCCCGAGGCCGTCGCCGCGCTGCGCGCCGAGGAGCTCGACCAGGCGGCCCGCCACCTCCGGGTCGACCGACTGGTGCGGCTGGGCTACCGCGACTCGGGGATGATGGGCTGGGCGCAGAACGACGACCCGCGCTGCTTCTGGCGCACCGACGTCGCGACGGCCGCGGACCGCCTCGCGCGAGTGGTCGCCGAGGAGCGCCCCCAGGTCGTCGTCACCTACAACGAGAACGGCTTCTACGGTCACCCCGACCACATCCAAGCGAACCGGATCACCCTCGCGGCGCTCGCGACCCTCGACGATCCCCCGACCCTGTACTACAACGCGATCCCCGAGAGCGTCATGGTCGCGTACCGGGCCCGCTGGCTCGAGGAGGACCGGGCCGCGGCCGAGGCGAAGGGCGAGGAGTTCCGGCCCGAGCCCGCGGAGTACGACCTCGGGACCCCCGACGACCTCGTCGACGCCGCGATCGACGTGGCGGCGGTCGCGGGCGCGAAGTTCGACGCCCTCGCGGCGCACGCCAGCCAGCTGGCCGACTCGTTCTGGATGACGATGGGCCGGGACCGCTTCGTCGCCACGATGACGACCGAGTGGTTCGTGCGCGCGACGAACCCGCGCGGGCTCGAGGGCCGGGTGAGCGACCTCTTCGCCGGCTACCGCTGAGTCGCCGCGAGCGACTTCGCTACATTGATGCGGTGACGCTCCTCGAGCTGCGCGACGTCGCGAAGACCTTCGGTGACACGATCGCCCTCTCGCCGACCTCGCTCGCCATCGCGGAGGGGTCCTTCGTCGCCATCGTCGGCCCGTCGGGCTGCGGGAAGTCGACCATGTTCAACGTCATCGCCGGGCTCCTCACGCCCGACGGCGGCGACGTCCTGGTGAAGGGCGAGCGCGTGAACGGCACCACCGGTCACGTCGGCTACATGCTCCAGAAGGACCTCCTCGTCCCCTGGCGCACCGTCGAGGACAACATCACGATGGCCAAGCGCCTCACGGGACGCGTCAGCGCCGCTGATCGCGAGGAGGCGCGCGCCGTCGCCCGTCAGTACGGGCTGGGCGACTTCCTGCGCCACTACCCGACGGCGCTCTCGGGGGGGATGCGCCAGCGCGTCGCCTTCATGCGCACCCTCGTCACCCACCAGACCCTGCTGCTGCTCGACGAACCCTTCGGGGCCCTCGACGCCCAGACGCGACTCGAGATGCAGCAGTGGCTCCTCCAGGTCTGGCGCGACACGGGACGGACGGTGCTCTTCATCACCCACGACGTCGACGAGTCGATCTTCCTCTCGGATCGCGTCATCGTGATGAGCCCCCGGCCGGGCCGGGTGGTCGCGGACTTCGCGAACCCCCTCCCGCGGCCCCGCACCGTCGACACCCTCATCGAGCCGGCCTTCATCGACCTGAAGACGAAGGTCATGCGACTGCTGCACCGGGAGGACGCGTGACCCGCAAGATCCTGCGCAACGTGGGCGTCCCGATCCTCTCATTCGTCCTGCTGCTCCTCGTGTGGCAGTGGGTCGTCGTGGGCTTCCACGTCGCCTCCTACATCGCCCCGCGCCCGCGTCAGGCCTTCCTCGCGGTGACCCAGAACTGGTCGGCCCTCTGGCCCCTCATCCTCGGCACGATCCGCGAGACCGTCTACGGGTTCTTCGTCGGGGCGGCCCTCGGCCTCGGCCTCGGGGTGATCATGGCGAAGGTCCCGGTCCTCCAGCGGATCGTCTACCCGGTCCTGGTGCTCTCCCAGGCCGTGCCGATCATCGCCCTGGCCGCGCCGCTCGTGCTGATCCTCGGCTTCTCCGTCACCCCCAAGGTCGTCATCGTCGCCTGGATCGTCTTCTTCCCGGTGACCGTCAACGTCCTCGACGGCCTCACCCACGTCGACAAGGACCTGCTCAACCTGGCCCGGGTCTACGGGGCGTCGCGCTGGCGGACCTTCATCCACATCGAGATCCCCGCGACGGCCACCCCCCTCTTCTCGGGGCTCAAGATCGGCGCCACCTACGCCGTCACCGGCGCGATCATCGGCGAGCTCGCCGCCTCCGACGGGGCCTCCCTGGCCCTCTACCAGGAGCACGCCAACGCCAACCTCAACACCGCCGCCGTCTACGGCACGACGATGGTCATGACGGCGATCGGGATCACCTGGTTCCTCCTCGTGGTGGGGGTCGAGGTCTTCGCCACGCCCTGGCAGCGCCGCACGGTCGCCCGCCGCTGGCGCCGGCGCTGAGCGGCACTCAGTCGCCCTGCCGTAGTATCGGTCCCACGTCGATGAAGGGAGCATCGTGAAGCACACTCGTCTCCTCGCGTGGGCCGGTGCGGCCGCGCTGAGCCTGAGCACGACCGGACTGGCCCTGGGCTCGAGCGCGGGCGCCGCGTCGACGACCTCGGTCACCTTCGCCTACGACTTCCCGGGTCCCGACTTCGAGCTCACGCCCGTCGTCGTCGCCCAGGACCTGGGCTACTTCAAGGCGGCCGGTCTCAAGGTGAACGTGGTCTTCCCGCCGGACACCTCCACCACGACCAAGATGCTGACGACCGGGGGAGCCAACATCGGCTTCCTCACGACGACCGACATGGGCGTCGCGGTCAACGCGGGTGCCCCGGTGCTCTCGGTCGCCAACTACTCGATGCGCAACAACTGGGCCCTCTTCGCGAAGCCCGGCACCAAGCTCACGCCGCAGAACCTCACGGCGGCCCTCAAGGGCAAGCGCATCTTCTCCTACGGCGACACCTGGACCGAGGCCATGCTGCCCTTCGTCCTGCGCTACGCCAAGCTCTCCACGAGCCAGGTGAAGATCATCACCAACCCCTCGGGCAACGACCTCACCGACCTGCTGGCCGGGAAGGTGGACATCTCGACGTCGACGACGAACTACGAGATCCCGGGCTTCGTCGGGTCGGGCACCAAGGGGACCGAGGTCCAGCTCCTCGGGACCAAGGTCGGCGCACCCGACATCCCCATCTGGGTCTACGCGGTCACGCGCAGCTACGCGGCAGCCCACGGGGCGACCGTGAAGGCCTTCCTCTCGGCGGTGAAGAAGGCGACGGTCTGGGCGGTCGCGCACCCGGCGGCCGCGGCGGCCAAGTTCTCGGCGGCCTACCCGAAGAGCGGCTACACGAACGCCTACAACGCGCTGGGCTGGAAGCTGACCATCCCGTTCCTCACGAACGCGCAACACCAGTACTTCACGCAGTCGAACGCCCAGTGGACGACGCTCGCGAAGGCCCTGAAGAGCATCAAGCTGATCTCCTCGGTGCCGAAGCCGTCGACCTACTACACGAACAAGTTCCTGCCGTAGTGGACGCCGCCCCCCGCGTGGGGGTCGTGGGCAGCGCCAACGTGGACCTCGTGGTCCGGTGTCCGGCGCTGCCCCGACCCGGCGAGACGGTCCTGGCCGGTGACGTCAGTCGGCTCGCGGGGGGCAAGGGGGCCAACCAGGCGGCCGCGGCGGCGCGGCTCGGGGCGGCGGTGACGTTCCACGGCGCCGTCGGCGACGACGAGGCCGGGCGGTGGCTCCTCGAGAGCCTGCGGTCCTACGGCGTCGACGTCGCGCGCGTCGCGCGCGTCGCGCGGCCGACCGGCACGGCCTTCATCACCCTCGACGCCGCCGGGGAGAACCAGATCGTGGTGGCGCCCGGGGCGAACGGCTCCCTCGACCTCGCGAACGTCGACCTCCACGACTACGCGATCGTGCTGACCCAGCTGGAGATCGCCCCCGAGGTCGTCGCGGACGTCGTCGCGCGGGCACCCCGGGTCGTGCTCAACGCCGCACCGGCCGTGGCCCTCGACCCCGCGGTCCTCGCCCGGGCCGACGTCGTGATCGTCAACGAGACCGAGGCCGAGGCGCTCGACCTCGCCCGGCTGGACCACGTGGTCGTCACGCTCGGCGCGGACGGGGCCGAGCGCCGGGAGCGGGGACGGGTCGCGCAGCGCGTCGCGGCGCCGCCGGTGACCCCGGTCGACACCGTCGGGGCGGGCGACGTCTTCTGCGCCGCCTACACCGTGGCGCTCGCGCGGGCGTGGTCGCCCGACGAGGCCCTCGCCTACGCCACGCACGCCGGCGCCCTCGCTACGCTCGCCCTCGGCGCCCAGGGGGCGCTCCCCACCGATCAGGAGGTCACCACGTGGCTCGCCCGCGCGTCGTCATAGATACCGATCCCGGCGTCGACGACGCCGTCGCCATCCTCCTCGCGCTCGCGAGCGAGGAGATCGACGTGCGCGCCATCACGACGGTGGCGGGCAACGTGGGGATCGACAAGACGACCCTCAACGCCCGCCGTCTCGTGGAGCTCGCCGGACGGCCCGACCTCACCGTCGCGCGGGGGGCCGCCGGGCCCCTCGTGGGTGAGCTGGACGAGGCGGGCGAGGTCCACGGGCTCGACGGGCTCGGCGACCTGGAGTGGGACGAGCCCGCGGTGCCGGAGGCGGACGAGCACGCCGTCGAGGTGCTGGCGCGGCTCGCCGAGGAGGCGCCCCTCACCATCGTCGCGATCGGGCCGCTCACCAACCTCGCCCTGCTGCAGGCGCGCCACCCCGGGATCGAGTCGCGCGTCGAGCGCCTCGTCGTCATGGGCGGCGCGTCCTTCCACGGCAACGTGACGGCCGCCGCCGAGTTCAACGTCTGGGCCGACCCCGAGGCGGCCGCGCGGGTCATGTCCGGCGCCTGGCCGATCACCCTGATGCCGCTCGACCTCACCCACCAGGCCGTCCTCAACGACGCCGACCTCGACTACCTGCGCGGGCTCGGCACCACGGTGGGCGAGCGCCTCGCGGGGATGCTCGAGCCCTACGCGGCCTTCCACGACCAGTGGTACGGGAACCGCGACGTGATCATGCACGACGCCACGGCCGTCTACGAGCTCCTCGCCCCGGGGGCGATCGAGACGGTCGGCGCCCACGTCGAGGTGGAGACGTCGGGCCGGCTCACCCGCGGCGAGACGGTCATCGATCGCCGCCGCGGGTTCGCCCACTCGAGCACGCGGGTCGGGACGCGCATCGACAACGACCGCTTCGTCGGCGTCCTGCGCGAGCGCCTGGCCCGCTTCCCGCTCGCCTAGTAGCGGTAGGTGTCGGGCTTGTAGGGGCCCGCGACGTCGATCCCGAGATACTCCGCCTGGCGCTTCGTGAGCTCCGTGAGCCGGACCCCGAGGGCGTCGAGGTGGAGGCGGGCCACCTTCTCGTCGAGGTGCTTGGGCAGCGTGTACACCTGGCGCTCGTAGCTGTCGTGGCGGGTGTAGAGCTCGATCTGGGCCATCACCTGGTTGGTGAAGGAGTTGCTCATCACGAAGCTCGGGTGACCGGTCGCGTTGCCGAGGTTGAGGAGACGTCCCTCGGAGAGGACGATGATCGCGCGCCCGTTCGGCAGGATCCACTTGTCGACCTGGGGCTTGATCTGCTCGCGCCGCACCCCGGGGAGGGC
>DAIDKS010000029.1 GCA_027449885.1 Acidimicrobiaceae bacterium | reverse complement strand
GCATGATCGAGCCCTTCCCGAACTGCTTCTCGATCTGCCCGAGTGCGGCCTCGAGAGCCTTCGCGCGGTCGTCGGTTGCCATCGGAACTCCTTGTCCTCGTTGCTCGGGCACTCTAGGCCCCACCCGTGACAACGGTCGGGGGCCCACGTCGAGACTATAGCGAACACCTGTTCGCCGCTAGGGATCAGTCCACCAGGGACGAGTACACCAGCTGCTGGAACTCGCGGCGCAGCGGGTACGTGCCGCTCGGCAGCAGCTGGGTGAAGAACGAGGCCGTCACGCCCTCGGCCGGGTCGACCCAGAAGACCGTCGAGGCCGCTCCACCCCACCCGAAGGTACCTTCGGTCGCGAGCCCCTTCAGCCGGCGGCGGTCGATCACCACCGAGAAGCCGAGGCCGAAGCCCACGCCGGCGAACTCGGTCTCGGAGAAGGAGTCGGTGGCGATCGCGGTGAGGTCCACGTCACCCGGCAGGTGGTTCTCGGTCATGAGCTCGAGCGTGCGGTCCGACAGGATCCTCACCCCGTCGAGTTCGCCGCCGCGCAGCAGCATCGAGGCGAAGCGGTGGTAGTCGCCCGCGGTCGAGACCAGCCCCCCACCGCCGCTCAGCAGGCGGGGTGGGTGCGTCGCGTAGCGACCGAGGTCCTCGAGCGGGACGGCCGTCCCCTGGAAGGCGCCGTAGAGGGCCGCGAGGCGATCACCCCGTTCGGCGGGCCAGTGCCAGTCCGTGTCGGTCATGCCGAGGGGGTCGAGGACCCGCTCGCGAACCACCTCGTCGAGCGGGCGCCCGCTCCAGATCTCGATCAGGCGACCGAGGACGTCGGTCGCGATCGAGTAGTTCCACCGCGCCCCCGGCTGGAAGAGCAGCGGCGTCCCGGCCCAGTCGTCGACGGCGCGCGCGAGGTCGGCCTCGGGGGGCCACCCGAAGTCGTAGCCGCGGTCGCGGTAGATGGCGTCCACCGGGTGGAGGTAGTTGAAGCCGTAGGTCAGGCCGCTCATGTGCGTCAGCAGGTGGTGCACGCGCACCGGCTCGGTGGCCGGCACCGTCTGTGGGGCGCTCGCCGGACCGGCGACGTAGACCCTCGGCTCGCGCAGCGACGGGATCCAGCGACTCACCTCGTCGGTGAGGTCGAAGACCCCCTCCTCGTAGAAGGTCATCGCGGTGACCGTCGTGATGGGCTTGGTCATCGAGTAGATGCGCCAGACCGTGTCGTCGCTCACCGCGAGGTCCCGCTCGCGGTCGCGCCAGCCCCCGCGCCCGACCCACGCCAGCTCCCCCTCGCGGGCGACCGTCGCGAGCCACCCCGTCAGGCGGCCGTCGGCGACGTACCGGTCGAAGTGCGTGGCGATGCGCTCGAGGCGCTGCCGGTCGAAGCCGAGCGCACCGGCCTCGGCGTTGATCTCCAGTGTCATGGTCCCCCTCGTCTCGCTACGTGTTGGGCTCGGTCGCGTCGATGGCGCGGCGGAGCGCGTCGAGCGCGCTGATCGCCCCGTAGGCCCGCACCCGGGGGCGGTCCCCGGGGAGGCGCAACGCCACGTGACTCGTCGCGCCGCGCAGGTCGACGCCGACGAAGACCGTCCCGGGACGCTGGCCGTCCTGCTCGTCGGGGCCGGCGACGCCGGTGACGGCGAGGCCGATGTCGGCCCCGATCACTCGGCGCACGCCCCGGGCCATCGCCTCGGCGGCCTCGGCGCTCACGACCGGCCCGCGGGGCACGTCGAGCAGGTCGAACTTCACCTCGCTGGCGTAGCTGACCACGCCGCCGCGGAACCACGAGGAGGCCCCGGCCACGTTGACCAGCCGACTGGCGATGAGGCCCCCGGTCACCGACTCGGCCACCGCGAGCGTCCACCCGCGAGCGCGCAGCCGAGTGGCGATCGCGTCCTCCATCGTCTCGTCGTCGACGCCGAAGACGATGTCGCCCAGCGTCGCGTCGAGGACGCGACGCACCTGCGCCTCCTCCTCGGCGAGCAGGCGCTCGGCGTGCGCCGCGTCGTCGCCGCGCGCCGTCACTCGAACCTTGATGCCCTCGATGCCCGAGGCGAGGAACGCGAGCGTCACCCGCTCGTCGCCCCCCAACTCCTCGATGCGCCCGCTCAGCGCCTCGGCGAGCGCCGACTCCGACGCGCCCCACGTGCGCACGACCCGGCTGCGGATGACGGCCCGACGTCCGGCCCGTCGCTCGCGCTCCACCAGGTCGGGCAGGATGGCCCGCTCGAACATCTCGGTCATCTCGTACGGGACGCCCGGGACGGCGTAGACGACCTTCTCGCCCAGCGGGCAGATCAGCCCCGGCGCGGTGCCGCGGACCTGGGGGATGATGGTCGCCCCGCGCGGCACGTCGGCCTGCAGCAGGTTGTTCTCGGGCATCGTCCGCCCCCGGCTCGCGAAGGCCGCGCGAATCGACTCGACCAGGTCGTCGTGGCGCTCGAGGGGGACGTTCATGACCTCGGCGATCGCCGCCCGCGTGATGTCGTCCTGGGTCGGCCCGAGGCCGCCGCAGACGATCACCGCGTCACCGCGGGCCAGCGCGGTGCGCAGCGCGAGGACGATCCGCTCGTGGTTGTCCCCCACGTGCTGGTGGAAGTAGGACGGGATACCGTGCGCCGCGAGCTGCTCGCCGATCCACTGCGAGTTCGTGTCGGCGATCTGCCCCAGGAGCAGCTCGGTGCCGACGGCGACCACCTCAACGCGCACGGCCGATCCTCCTCCCGTCGCGGTAGTACTGCCACCCGGTGACGACGGTCATCGCGACGGCGACCCAGATCGTCACCTCACCGAGCCACACGTGGTGCGCGAAGATCGGCAGGACGCAGAAGGCGATGGCCCAGTCCTGGACGAAGGTCTTCCACTTGGCGAGCCGGCTCGCCGGGATCGAGAGGCCCCGCTGGGCGGCGCGCGAGCGGTAGACGCTCATCCACACCTCCCGAGCCGTGATGATGAGGGCCGGGGCGAGGAACGAGGTCAGCCCGTGCGGGCGCGAGATGACGATCGCGTAGAGCGATCCGAGGACGAGGACCTTGTCGGCGAGGGGGTCGAGGAAGGCCCCCGAGGTCGTCGTGCCGTGGCGACGCGCCACGATGCCGTCGAAGTAGTCCGAGGCCGCGGCGAGGAACCCCACGAGCGAGGTCCACCACGAGACGCGGTGCACCACGATGAGGTAGACGAAGAGCGGGGAGACGAGTATCCGGAATCCCGTCATGAGGTTGGCGGGCGTGAGCAGGGCCGTCTCCCCGTAGCGCGGCTTTGTGGTCACGCGACGACCGCCTCGAGGTCAGTTCCGCGGCTCGCCACGATGGTCGCCTCGACGATGCTCCCGACCGGGACCGTCGAATCCAGGTAGACGACGCCGTCGATCTCGGGACACTCCCTCACGCTACGCGCCACGCCCGGAGCGTCGACGAGGAGGCGGGTCCGGGTGCCCACCAGCGCGTCCCGACGACGAGCGGTGATGGCGTCCTGCACCTCGCTCGCCTCGCGCAGGCGAACGAGCGCGAGCTCGTGGTCGATCGCGTCGCCGAGTCCGGCGGCGTAGGTGCCGTCTTCGGCCGAGTAGGTGAAGAAGCCGGCCCAGTCGAGCTGGGCCTCCTCCAGGAAGTCGAGGAGACGGGCGTGGTCCTCCTCGGTCTCCCCGGGGTATCCCAGGATGAAGCTGGAGCGGAAGGTGGCCTGCGGGTCGCGCTCGCGGATCGCGGCGATGCGCTCGAGGAATCGCTCGCCGTCACCCCAGCGCCGCATACGTCGCAGGAGGGGGCGCGCGACGTGCTGGAGGGACAGGTCGAAGTAGGGCACGCCCGTCGCGAGCACGGCGTCGATGAGATCGGAGGTGAGGCCCGAGGGGTAGAGGTACAGGAGCCGGACCCACTCGACCTCCTCGCGCAGTCGGGCCACCAGGTCGACCAGGGGCTGGCGCGATCCCGCCTCCAGCGCCTCGAGCGCCCCCGGGCCGCCGCGCTCTCGACGGTCGAGTCCGTAGCTGGCCAGGTCCTGGGCCACGAGGACGATCTCGCGGGCGCCGCTCGCGGCGAGTGCGCGGGCCTCCTCGAGCACGTCCTCGACGCGTCGCGAGCGCTGGTCGCCCCGAAAGGAGGGGATCGCGCAGAACCCGCAGCGCCGGTCGCAGCCCTCGGCCACCTTGAGGTAGGCCCAGGGCGTCGCGCGCGCCGGGCGGGGCAGGTTCAGGAGGTCGAACGACGGGACGGGACGGCGCCGCAGCGTGACCGGGGTGGCCTCGGGGACGAGGTCGACGCCGAAGCCGGCGACCAGGTCGACCTCGGGCAGGGCCTCCGCCAGCTCGTCGCCGTAGCGCTCGGCCATGCAGCCCGTGACGACCACGCGCGCGCCGCCGCGCCGGCGGTCGACGAGGTCGAGGACGGTCTCGATGGACTCCTCGCGCGCCGCCTCGATGAAGGCGCAGGTGTTCGCGACGACGAGGTCGGCCTCCTCGGGCCGCGACGCGGGCTCGTAGCCCTGGCTCGCGAGGCGTCCGGCCAGCTTCTCGGAGTCGACGTGGTTCTTCGGACACCCCAGGGTCTCGATGTAGTAGCGCACGACGCCTCCGAACGTGACGACACCGAGCGCGGGGCGCTCGGTGTCGGTGGCGGAGAGGGAGGGATTCGAACCCTCGGGCCCGCGTTAACGGGCCGCATTCTTAGCAGGAATGTGGTTTAAACCTGACTCACCCACCTCTCCCAGCGCCACCGACTCTAGTGGCTCGCGACGCCCGGGGGGACTCCCGACGGGCCGCCGGGGCGATGCGGCGCGGGCGGCCGCTCAGGACGCGCGGGCGCGGACCTCCGGCAGCCGCTCGACGAGATCGAAGAGCTCGCGGTCGCGGTCCCAGGTGAGGTGGTGGCGAACCTGGTCGAAGGGGAGCCACACGAGCTCGTCGACCTCGTCGTTCGGGGCGAACTCGCCGTCGCTCACCTCCATGAGGTAGTAGGCGACGATCTTCGGCTTGCCCTTGCGGTGCGTGTAGTTGGTCGTGCCCACGAAGCGCACGACGCGGCACTGCATGCCCGTCTCCTCGAAGACCTCGCGCACCGCGGCCTGCTCGAAGGTCTCGCCCCGGTCGAGCTTGCCCTTGGGGAAGGTCCAGTCGCCGCGTGACTCGCGGTAGATGCAGGCGACCTCGACGTGACCCGCCGACACGAATCGGATGACCACTCCCCCCGCCGCCCGGATCAGGTCGTCCGGTGCGTCGCGCGGGACGATGAGCTCACCGGTCACGAGATGCACATCCGTGACCGTAGGCCGCGCGTCGCGTCAGCGCCAGCATCGCGAAGGGGCGCGAGAAGCACCTCCGTAGAGTAGTGAAAATGCTCGCCGTCTCCGTCCCCCTCGCCGAGCGCCTCGCCCTCTACGGCCTGGCCGGCGTCGCCGCCGGCGTGGCGAACGGCGTCGCCGGCGGCGGCACCTTCATCACCTTCCCGACGATGCTCGCGCTCGGGGTCCCGGCCCTGCAGGCCAACGTGTCGTCGACGGTGGGGGTCCTGCCGAGCTACCTCGGGGGGATCCGCGGCTTCCGCCAGGAGATCGCTCGCCACGGTCCGCTGGTGCGCTCGCTGCTCCCCGCCTGCCTCACCGGCACGCTCGTGGGAACGGCCCTCCTCCTCGGAGGCTCGTCGCACACCTTCGAGCACGTCATCCCCTGGCTCATCGGGGTCGCCACGATCGTCTACGGGTTGAGCCCGGTGATCACGCGTCGCCTCGCGCACCTCGATCACCAGCACCCCGCCCGCCAACGCGTCGTCGTCGGCGGGGTCTTCCTCGCCTCGATCTACGGCGGCTACTTCGGGGCGGGTCTCGGCATCGTGCTGCTGGCGATCCTCGCCGTGGCCCTCCCCCTGGAGATCGGCGCCCTCCAGGGGATCCGCAACGTCCTCTCCCTCGTGATCAACGTCGTCGCGGCCATCGTCTTCCTGGCGCGCGGCCACCTGGCCCAGGCGGCCGTCTACCCCCTGCTGGCGGGCACGCTGATCGGCGGATGGCTCGGGACCATCGCCATCCAGCGGATGCGGCCGGTGATGGTGCGCCTCGTCATCGTCGCCATCGGCGTCGCCACGACCGTGCACCTGGCCCTCAGCTACCGGTAGGGCCGGACCGTATTTCCAACTATTCCGATAGACTTACTCCATGAGGCGCCTCTTCTCCTTCCCCAACCCGGTCAACGACGCCGCCGCCCGCACGGTGGCCCTCGGGGTGGTCGTGATGTCGCTGCTCGCCCTCACCGTGACGCGCTGGGCACTGGTGCCCCTCGCCTACGGCTTCGCCGCCCGCGTGGCGACCGGACCGACCCTCTCGCCGCTCGGCCAGTTCGCCACCCGGTTCGCGGCACCGCGTCTCGGCCGCTGGCGTCGCGAGGTCGCGGGTCCGCCCAAGCGCTTCGCCCAGGCCATCGGCACCGTGCTCACGCTCGCCTGCGCGGTGACGTGGATGACGGCCGGCTGGGGTGTCGCGCGGTGGATCCTCGTGCCCCTCGTCGTCGCCGCCTCGCTCGAGGGCTTCGTCGGCTACTGCGTGGGGTGCGCCCTCTTCGGGGGCCTGATCCGACGCGGCCTCATCCCCGAGAGCGTCTGCGCCGAGTGCGGCGACCTGCGCCAACGCTTCGCCGCCGCCGGGTTCCCGCCGCCCGAGGTGTGAAGCCGCACCGGTGCCGCGGTTCCCTAGGCTGAGCCCATGGTCGCCCCCCGCCGCTGGTCCCGCCTGATCGTCCCCGCCGTCCTCGCGCTCGCCGGGACGGCGACCCCCCTGGTCGCTCGCGCCGCCGAGCCCCGCCTCGTGGTCTCGACCCCCGCCCCCGTCCCCGCCGGCGACGCCGTCGTGACGGCCCCGGCGACGGGATCCTTCGACGTGGCCCTGCGCCAGCCGAACGCGGCGGCCCTCCGGTCCTTCCTCACGGCCCTGACCACCCCCGGATCGCCCGAGTACCGGCACTTCCTCACGACCGCCCAGTTCGCCCGGCGCTTCGGCGCCCCGACGGGCGAGGCGACGGCGGTGCGCCGGTACTTCGCCTCCTTCGGACTCCGGGTCGGCCCCCTGAGCCGCGGCCACATCCTGCTGCACGTCGCGGGCCCCTCGAGCGAGATCGCCCACGCCTTCGCCACCTCGCTGATCGGCGTGCGGCGCGCCGATCACTCGGTCGCCAGCCAGTTCGGCGGGCCGGCGACCCTGCCGTCGTCGATCGCCCACGACGTCAGCGCCGTCGCGGGGCTCGACACGGTCGTCACCCCCCACGCGCAGAGCCTGCGCCACTACAGCGCGGGAGCGCACGTGACGACCCCCACCGCCTGCGGCCCGGCGACCGGTGGGGCCGCGCCCACCAGTACCACGCCCAACAGCCTCGGGGGCTACACGCTCCAGCAGCAGGCCCAGCTCTACGGGCTGTCGAACGCCTACGCGAAGGGCTACGACGGCACCGGTCAGACGATCGCCGTCTACGAGCTGGAGGGCTACAACGCGAGTGACGTCGCCACCTACGCGTCGTGCTACGGGCTCTCGCCCAGCATCACCAACGTGAGCGTCGACGGGGCGTCGTCCGCGGGCAACGGCAACGAGGCGACCCTCGACGTCGAAGAGGCGCTGGGCCTCGCCCCGGGCGCGTCGATCGCCGTCTACACGGGCCCGAACAACAGCACGGGGCCGACCGACATCTACCAGCAGATCGCCGACGCCAACACCGCGTCGATCGTCACCACGTCGTGGGGGACGTGCGAGGCCGACCCCAACGGGGCCCCGGCCGCCGAGCAGGCGATCTTCGAGCAGATGGCCGCGCAGGGCCAGACCGTCGTCGCCGCCGCCGGCGACAACGGCTCCTCGGACTGCAACGGCATCGTGAACAACCAGCCGGCCGTCGACGACCCGGCCTCCCAGCCCTTCGTGACCGGGGTCGGCGGCCTGACGGTCACCAACATCGCGCCGCTCACCCAGACCGTCTGGAACGACGGGGCTGGATCGGCCGGGTCGGGCAGCGGCGGTGGCGGCATCTCCCAGATCTGGTCGCGGCCCTCGTGGCAGAGCGCCCCCGGCATCACCCCGAACGAGACGATGCGCCTGGTGCCCGACCTATCGGTCATGGGTGACCCCGCGACGGGGTTCATCGAGTACTTCCCGTCGAACGGGTCACCGAGCTGGGGCAGCATCGGCGGGACCTCGATCGGCTCGCCCATCGTCGCCTCCATGCTGGCGGTCGGAGCGCAGTCCTGCGGGACGGCACGACTCGGATTCGTGAACCCGTCCCTCTACCGGATGGCGACCACCGGGTACGTCGACGTGACGACGGGCAACAACGACCTCTACGGCGTCGGCGTCTACAGCGCCGGACCGGGCTACGACATGGCCTCGGGCCTCGGCAGCCCCAACCCCCAGACCTTCTACGCCGGACTGTGCCCGTCGGCGCTCGACCCCTCGAAGACGACCGGGTCGGTCTCGAGCGCGCGCGTCGCGACGAACGCCGCCTCCACCGTCTCGTTCACGCTGCAGGACCAGAGCGCCCAGCCCATGGCGAACCTCCTCGTGTCGGTCGACGCGACCGCGGCGTCCGGTCGCGTGATCCTGAACGGGGACCCCACCTCGATCACCGCGAGCGGCCAGGCCCACTACGCGGTCACGACGAACGCCGCGGGCACCGGGTCGGTCACCGTCGCGAACTCGGTGCCCGGGCCGGTCACCGTCAACGTCAGCTACCAGGGCCAGGCCCTCTACTCGACGGTGATCACGGTCCTCGCCAGTGGCGCGACGCCCCTGCCGCGCGCGGCCGTCTCCCGCGTCGCGGGGCTGACGCGGGCGGCGCGGGTCACCGTGCGAGCGCCGCGGCTGCCCGCCGGTCAGTCGGTGACGCGCTACCAGTACTCGCTCAATGGCGGGGCCAGCTGGGTGAGCGTCGCCACCGCGACGTTCACGATCCCGCGCCTCGCGCCGGGCGTCCACCGCGTCGTCGTCCGCTACCTGGTCGGTTCGCGAGCGAGCGCGGTCTCCGCCCCGGTGCGCGTCACGGTGCGCCCGTAGGTGCTCCCACCCCCTCCACCGAGCCGTCCCTAGACTGAGTGGGTCCCGCGCATTGCGCGTCATCCCCATCATGAGGACTTCCGCACGCATCCGGCGCAGCGTTCTGGCGCTCGCGGCTCTCGCGGCCGGGCTCGTCGGCGTCACGCCGAGCCCGGCCAACTCGGTGACGGCCGCGCCCACTCCCCTCCCCCTCTACCAGTTCGTCAATTCGGGAACGGGCCCGTTGCCCTGGAACGCGGCCTCGCTCGCCGCCCAGACGGGAGGGGGTCTCATGGTGGGAGGTCCCCACGGGACCCAGAACGCGACCGTCGGGGCCCTCGCCTACCGCACCTCGACCGGGGACGTCGCGGTGACGACAGTCGGGACCTCGGGAGTGTCGAACTGGCAGGACCTCTTCGCGAGCCAGATCGCGGCGAGCACTCCGGCCGCCGATCCCGTGCCCCTCATCGACCCCTCGGGCAACGTCGACGCCCTCTACGTGGACGCGACGGGCCACCTCGTCCTCCTCTCGCCGAACGATCCCGCGACGCCGACGTGGCTGCGCCTGCACGCCGGGGCGGCCTGGCGCCCCGAGGTCGCGACCGACCTCACCGCGGTCACCGGCGTCACGGCGGCGGCCGGGCTCCCGAGCGTGTCGGTGAACGGCTCCGTCGCGACCGTGGCCTTCCGCACCGCCCAGGGCACGGTGGCGCTGCTCACGCTCACCTGGGGGGCGGGCGAGACCATCCCCGGCGTGCCCGCCCCGGCCATCGACCTCGTCGCCCTCACCGGGGGGCCGTCGGTATCGAGTGATCCCGTCATCGTCCCGGGCCCGATCCCGGCCGTCGCCGCGGTGACGACGGCCCACCACCTCGTCGTCTTCTCCCAGTCGACCACGGGCGCCTGGGTGTACCAGGACCTCACGCAGATCACCCGGGGACCGGCCGTGAACGGCCCCCTCGTCACCGGCTCGTCCAGCGTCAGCGTCTACGTCGCGGGGCTCACGGCGGGGGGCAACGTCACTCTCTTCGCCGCCCCCCTGACGAGCTTCAACTCGGTGGGCGCCGTAACGAACGGCCCTCCCGTCACCACCACGTCGACCGTCGGGCAGCTCGCGCGTCGGGCCCACACGGGTACGCCCGCCGCCTCGACCACGACGACCACCACGTCGACCACGACGACCACCACCGTCCCCCCGACGACCACCACCACGCTGCCGACGCCGAGCGCCACCTATCCGTGGACCGTCCTCAACGTCACCGGTGACGCACCGGGCTCGCCACCCCTCACCGGCGCCCTCTACATGGCGGTCGCCCCCTCGGGTCAGGTGACCATCGCGGGTGGGGCGGCCAACTGGGGCGACCTCTTCACGCTCACGAGTCCCAATGGCGTCGCCTCCTGGGTCGCGACCGACGTCTCGGTCACGGCCGGTAACGGCGCCCGAACGGTGGGGCCGATCGTGACCGGCGTCGTCGTGGGTGGCGTCCTCAGCCTCTTCGCGGCGGGCATCAGCGCGCCGCCTCCCCAGGGGGTGGGCGTCTACGCGATCCCGTCGGCCAAGTGGACCCAGGCCGCCCTCGACGGCTGGCCGATCCTGAGTGAGACAGGGGGCCTCGGCACCACGTCCTCCCCGTGGGTCGGCTGGGTCGGGACGAAGAGCCTGACCTCGTCGTCCGACTACGTGATGGGCCAGAGCATCTACTCGGCCCACAAGCGCGTGACCTGGCTCTCCTTCTGGACGGTCAGCGGACCGCTCTCGGGCGAGACGCTCGCCCCGGCCACCTACTACCGCCACGGATTCGCCGCCGGCGCCTGGGTGGCGAGCCAGATCGACGCCTACCGGGCCAGCGGCCTCGGGCTGAAGCCCGACTGGGTGATCCTCGACCCCGAGGGCTACCCCGACGCCCACTCGGGTCTCGACGCCCCCGGGGGCGCCACCGCCGCGACGATGGCCACCTACACCGGCTACTGGTCGGCCATGGTGAGGGGCTGGGCCCAGGGGATCGCGTCGGTCGACCCGTCACTCAACCCCGGCGTCTACGCCTCCCAGTCGGAGTACCGCAACTACCACCTGGCCGGGCTGCCCTACCCGGTCTTCGAGGCGCTGGCCTTCAGCGGCGGCGGTCCCGTGCCGATCGCCGGCGCCCACGGGAGCAACATCCGGGGCTTCATCGCCTTCAGCGCGGCGTGCTCGCCCCCGACGACGCTCCAGTCGGAGGCCTCCACCCTGCTCACCTCGCCCTGGGGCGGCCAGTTCAACACGCTGCAGTTCAACGCCGGCGTGTACTGCCCGCCCCCCGGGAACCTAGGCTGAGCCCGTGGAGGAGCGAGAGAATCCCGACCTGCGAGGGCGCCTTCGCCAGTTGGCCCAGCCGCTCGTCGACACCCTCGACTCACGGCTGCGGGCCCAGGTGGACGCCCGCGTCGACGAGATCCTGCGGGACCGGCTCGCCGTGATCGAGCGCGCGGTCGCCGACCTCGACCGCGCGGTACGCGAGCTCCAGGCCCGCATCGAGGGCTAGCGAGCCGACCGACGCGCGCGGTCGCGTCGCCACGCCCAGCGCACCACGAGCACGCTCAGCACCACGACGGCGACCACGAAGATCCCGAAGACGATGGCGAACACGGCGCCACGCTAGTGCCGTCACACCGGGCGGCCAGTCTGGTCGAGTGATCGACGCGCCCCCCTCGCTTCTCTCCGCCCTGCGGGGCGACCCCGGCCGCCGACCGGCCGCCGACCCCGCGCTCGGCGCCGGGGTGCGTGCGCTGCTCGAGGACGAGCTCTTCGCCGTGCTCGGCGATAGCCCCCGTCGGCTCGTCGTGACCCCCGCCAGCGTCAGGGGGCTCGCGGGGGTGGCCGACATCACAGCGAGCCGCCGCGCTCGCCTCCGTGGCGCCCTCGTGGGGACGGGACTACGGGTGATCCTCGGCGGCGGGCGGCCGGCCGGACGGGCGAGCGCCCTGTGGGCGTCGTGGATCTCGGAGGCGCCCGCCCCCCTGGCGGCGCTCGCCGTCGACCTCCCCAGCCCGGAGCGCCAGCGCCTGCTCGAGGTCGTCGACGAGGACCTCGCCGCCCTCGCCCGCGCGATCGGCGTACTCCCCTCCTCGTGGGCTCGACGCACCGGCGCGCGAGCGGAGGTGCGGGTGCGCGCCGGGACGGTCGTCCTGCGCGACGCCGTCGACCTCGTCCTCGGCTCGACGCGGGTGGCCACCCGCGACGTCGTCCTGCTCGACGTCGTCACCTCGCCGCTCGGCGAGGGCACGGCGCGCCTGCGCGACTACCACGCCCTCGTCGAGACGCTGCGCACCGGCGTCGCTCCGCTCCGCACCGCGATCCTCTCCGCCCCCACGGCCGAGTGGTCGATCGCGGACGTGGACTTCGCCTTGCTCGCCCGCGCCGCCCGTCACGTCGCCGACATCGCGGCCGAGGGAGGTGCCCGATGAGCCTGCGCGTGGAGCGCCTGACCCCGGGGACGATGGATCGTCTCGTCGCGGACGCGTCCCCGGGCGCCGTCCTGCCCGAGGGTGCCGCCGCGCGCCTCGTCGGACGGCTCGACGAGCTCGCGAGGGGTGCCGGCACCCTCGACGCGTGGGCGATCGAGCACGCCGGGCACGTCGGGGCGGACTTCGCCTGGACGGCTCGGCGGGCGCGACGTCGCGTCGGACACGGCGCGCTCGCCCGCGTGCGCGGTGGCCGGGTCGCGAGTGCGGTGGACGGCGTCGCGGACGAGCTCGACGACTTGCGCGCCCGGGGCGCCACCGGCCAGGTCCACCCGCGGTCGCTCGCCGCGTGGGTCCACGGCCTCGACGAGGTGGGCACGGCCCTCGTCACGGCGGCGGCCGTCGCGTGGTGCGCGGAGGTCGACGACCTCGCGGGGGGCGTCGGCGCGTCCTGGCGGGTCGCGACCGACGCCGTCGTCCGGTCCCGGCCCGGGGGGCTGGTCCTGCGGGCCCGGCGCGACCTCGTCATCCCCCACGAGGGACGCTCGGTCGTCGTGCGGGTCCGTTCCGGCCACCCGGGACCGAGCGCGGGACCCGGCCTGCGGGCCGAGCTCGCCGTCGCGGCCCTGGCCCGAGCCGACGGCCGAGCCCCGGCGCGCCTGATCGGGGCCTGGCCCGAGGCCGGCCTCGCCCTCAGCGTCGACGGCGACGAGGCCGCCGTGCGCGCCGGCGCGCGGGACCTCCTGCGGGCCGCGCGACGGCTCGGCGGGGCCCGGCTCGCGGCGTGAGCCCGCCGACCACTAGCGTGGATCGGTCATGTCGCTTCGCACTTCCCTCCGCAACATCGCGATCATCGCCCACGTCGACCACGGCAAGACGACCCTGGTCGACGCGATGCTGCGCCAGACCGGGTCCTTCGGGGCCCACGAGGAGGTCACCGAGCGCGTCATGGACTCGGGCGACCTCGAGCGGGAGAAGGGCATCACCATCCTCGCGAAGAACACCGCGGTGCGCTGGGGCGACCTGACGATCAACATCATCGACACCCCGGGCCACGCCGACTTCGGCGGCGAGGTCGAGCGCGGGCTCGCCATGGTCGACGGCGTGGTGCTCCTCGTCGACGCGGCCGAGGGTCCCCTGCCCCAGACGCGATTCGTGCTGCGCAAGACCCTCGAGCGACGGCTGCCCGTCGTCCTGCTCATCAACAAGGTCGACCGACCCGACGCCCGCTCGGCCGAGGTCGTGAACGAGGTCGAGAACCTCTTCCTCGACCTCGACGCCGACGAGCACCAGATCTCCTTCCCCATCCTCTACGCGAGCGCGCGTCAGGGCTGGGCCTCGACCGATCCCGATCAGCCGGGCACCGACCTCACGCCCCTCTTCACCACCATCGCCGAGTACGTGCCGGCGCCCGCCTACGACCCCGACCACGGCCTCCAGGCGCTGGTGTGCAACCTCGACGCCTCCCCCTACCTCGGCCGCCTGGCCCTCTGCCGCGTCGTGAACGGGACGCTCGAGCGCGGTCAGCGGGTCGCGTGGTGCCGACTCGACGGGACGGTCGAGCACGCGCGCATCACCGAGCTCTTCATCACCGAGGCCCTCGAGCGCATCCCGGCCCAGAGCGCCGGCCCGGGCGACATCGTGGCGGTCGCGGGCTTCGACGACATCACGATCGGCGAGACCCTGGCGGACCCCGACAACCCGGTCGCGCTCACCCCGCTCAGCGTCGACGAGCCCAGCCTCTCGATGACGATCGGCATCAACACCTCGCCCCTCGCTGGCACCGAGGGCAAGCTCCTGACGGCCCGGATGGTGAAGGACCGCCTCGACCGCGAGCTCGTCGGCAACGTCTCGCTGCGGGTCCTGCCGACCGAGCGGCCCGACGCCTGGGAGGTGCAGGGCCGGGGCGAGCTCCAGCTCGCCGTCCTCATCGAGACGATGCGTCGCGAGGGCTTCGAGCTCACCGTCGGCAAGCCCCAGGTCGTGACGCGCCTCGTCGACGGCCAGATCCACGAGCCGATGGAGCGCGTGACGGTCGACGCCCCCGAGGAGTTCGTCGGCGCGGTGACCTCGCTGCTCTCGACGCGCCGGGGCTCGATGGTCGACATGGTCAACCACGGCACCGGCTGGGTCCGCCTCGAGTGGCGCGTCCCGGCCCGCGGCCTCGTGGGCATCCGCACCGAGTTCCTCACCGAGACCCGCGGCGCGGGCATCCTGCACTCGGTCTTCGACGGCTACGCGCCCTGGACCGGGGAGATCCGTCCCCGGCGCACCGGCGTCCTCGTCGCCGACCGGCGCGGCGTCACGACTGCCTACGCCCTCATCGACCTCGAGGCGCGCGGCGAGCTCTTCGTCGGGCCGGGCGTCGAGGTCTACGAGGGGATGATCGTGGGCGAGAACTCCCGCGCCGACGAGATGAACGTCAACCCCACCCGCGAGAAGAAGCTGACCAACATGCGCGCGGCGGCGGCCGACAACTTCGAGAAGATCACGCCGCCGACGATCCTCAGCCTCGAGCAGGCCCTCGAGTTCATCGCCGAGGACGAGGCCGTCGAGGTCACCCCGTCGTCGGTGCGGCTGCGCAAGCTCATCCTCGACCAGCCCGCGCGGGCCCGCGCGCGCAAGCGCGCCGAGTCGCTGGCCTAGCCCTACGAGGTCATCCCGCCGAGTCCCACGAGGGCCCGGGCGTGCTCGATCTCGCCCATGTGGCGCAGCCCGTGCTGGTAGATCCAGCACTCGACGCCGTCCCACCGGGTGATCCCCTCGGGACCGGCGACCCGCGCCGAGAAGGTCGACGCGAGCGACTCCGGCAGGGGACGGGCGACGACCACCTCGGCGAGGGACGCGGGGTCCATCGTCGCGAGCCAGGACTCGGTCCGAGCGAAGACGGCCCCCTGGTAGTCGAGGTAGGCATCCCAGTCGCCCACCCGCTGGGCCATCATCTCGTCGACGCTGCGGTGCTTGCCGTGGTCCGCCACGCCGAGGTCGAGGCGCCGGGACCACTCGTCGCTCCACACGAGGGGTCCGGCGCCCAGCATCAGCGCCGCCCCGTCCTCGATCTGGGTCGCGTGGAAGAGCGAGAAGGCGATCGGCAACACCCCGGGGCGCTCCACGTGATTCACGTGAGCGAGGTCCATCGTCGTCGTCGCCTGCTCGTAGAGGGAGTGCAGCGCCCGCACGCGGCGGCGCAGCGAGTCGAGGACCCGATCCATCGTCACTCCTTGCCCATCTCGGCCCGATGCGTCGCCGCCGCGTCCCGTTCCGACGCTCGCGCGAGGACGTGGAAGGCCATCCGTTCGATGACGCCGGTGAAGGGGAACGGCGGCGCGTAGTC
Organism: Acidimicrobiaceae bacterium; assembly: GCA_027449885.1. Taxonomy (GTDB): domain Bacteria; phylum Actinomycetota; class Acidimicrobiia; order Acidimicrobiales; family RAAP-2; genus RAAP-2. The sequence goes on along the minus strand of DAIDKS010000029.1, from coordinate 13,147 downwards.
GGAGGTGATCGGGGCGTGGGTGTCGCTCCCGATGTCGAGTCCCGAAGAGCCGAGGATGCGGACGAACTGGGGGATGGACCCCTCGCCGAGCGTGCGGTCGCCCACGCCGAGCGTGACGCGTCCGCTCTGGCCCTCCCGGGTGAAGCCAACCCAGAGACGGTGGCGTCCGGGCTCGAGCGCCAGCGGGGCGCTCACGCGCCCCTCGCGCCCGAGGGCGTTGTAGTTGAGGTGGATCGCTCCGTCCATGGCGAACCAGCCGATACCGAGGTCGCCCCCGCCCCGGGCGAAGAGGACCCCCTCGACCGAGGACCCCACGACGACGTCGGCCTCGACGAGCCAGTTGCGCCCCCCGAAGGCCGGCGCCGCCTCGCTGGGGATGCGGGCGATCGGCGGGTAGTAGACGTAGTCGCGGTGCGCGTGCACGGTGCCGGGACGGGCCGGCGCCATGAAGAGTTCGACGCCTCGGTCGTCGAGGGGGAGCACCCCGTAGCGATCGGCCTCCTCCCACCACGCGTCCCGAAGTTCCCGCGCGAGATCGGGGTGCTCGGCCGCGAGGTCGTGGCACTCGGAGAAGTCGTCGTCGAGACGGTAGAGGGACCACTGGTCCTCCTCGAAGGGTCGTCCCGCCACGTGGTAGGTGGTGAGCTTCCACCCGTCGCGGTAGATGCCCCGGTGCCCGAGCTGTTCGAAGTACTGGACCGTCCGGGTCGGCGCCGCGGGGTCGTCGAAGGTGGCCCGCAGCGAGACGCCGTGGACGGGGATCTGGGGCACGCCGCCGTAGGTCTCGGGCATCGTGGCACCCGCCACGTCGAGGATCGTGGGAGCGAGGTCGATGGCGTGCACGAACTGGGTACGCCGCTCCCCCCGAGCGGTGATCCCCGCGGGCCAGTGGAACACCAGGGGGTCACGGACCCCTCCGCCGTAGGTGTTCTGCTTGTACCACTTGAGGGGGGTGTTGCCCACCTGGGCCCAGCCCCACGGGTAGTTGGAGTAGCCCCGCTTCGTCCCGACCTCGTCCAGGCGCGTGGCGACGAGTTCGTCCATGTCATCGGTGAGCATGTTGAAGTACGAGAACTCGTTCATCACCCCGTACGGCCCGCCCTCCTGGGAGGCGCCGTTGTCGGAGCAGACGATGAGGAGGGTGTCGTCGAGCTCGCCCGAGCGCTCGAGGAAGTCGACGAGGCGCCCGATCTGGGCGTCGGCGTGCTCCAGCATCGCCGCGAAGGCCTCCTGGGTGCGCAGGGAGAAGAGCCGCTGGCTCTCGGTCAGCTCGTCCCAGGGCGGCACGCCGGGATTGCGCGGCGCGAGCGCCGTCCCCTCGGGGATGACCCCCATCGCCAGTTGGCGTTGGTAGACGCGCTCGCGTACGACGTCGTAGCCCTCGTCGAAGCGACCCCGCGCCGCGGCGAGGTACTCGTCGGGGGCGTGGTGGGGGGCGTGCTGGGCCCCGAAGGCGAGGTAGGTGAAGAAGGGTCGGTCGGGAAGGAGGCCCTTCGAGTCGGCGATGAACTGGATCGCCCGGTCGACGAGATCCTCGGAGAGGTGATAGCCCTCCTCGGGGGTGCGCGGAGGGTCGACGGGGTGATTGTCCTCGGTCAGCTCGGGGTAGAACTGGTCGGTCTCGCCGTTCAAGAAGCCGTAGAAGCGGTCGAATCCCTTGGCCAGGGGCCAGTTGTGGAAGGGCCCGGCCGCCGAGGCCTCGTCCATCGGAGCCAGGTGCCACTTCCCCACCATGAAGGTGGCGTAGCCCCGATCACGCAGGACCTGGGCGATCGTGGCCGACGCGGCGGGTAGGGCGCCGCGCATGTTCGGGTAGCCCGAGTTCCAGTTGGAGATCGCGCGCATCCCCACGCTGTGGTGGTTGCGACCCGTGAGGAAGCAGGCCCGTGACGGCGAGCAGAGGGCCGTGGTGTGAAAGCCCGTGTACTGGAGCCCGCCGCGCGCCAGGCGGTCGATGTGGGGCGTCGCGATCTCCGATCCGTAGCAGCCGAGGTGGGCGAAGCCGGTGTCGTCGAGGACGACCAGCACGACGTTCGGGCCGCCGAGGGCCGCGGGCGGCGGCGGCCACCAGGGCGTCGACTCCCGGTACGTGGGGCCGATGACCCCCGAGAACTCCGGCTCGCTCGCTGTGCCCATGGTCCCCCTTTCGAGGCCCAGTGTAGGTATTGACACACCAATTGCCAATACCTATCCTTCGGGGATGCCCCGACCTCTCGTCGAGTCGGCGTGGTGCTAGTCGAGGACTCCCTCGACGGTCGCCACCAGCGACGCGTCGCCAACCGCGCCGCGGTCCTCGACGCGATGATCGCGCTCTGGGGCGAGGGTCACTACGAGGCCCGCGCGGCCGAGATCGCGGAGCGGGCGGGCCTCTCACCCCGCTCCCTCTTTCGCTACTTCGACGACCTCGACGACCTCGTGCGCGCGACCATCGAGCACGTGCTCTCCCTCATGGGCGCGGTCGGCGAGGTGCGCGCCGCCCCCGCGGACCCCACCGCGCACAAGGTCCGGGCCCTCGTCGCGAATCGCGACGAGCTCTACGACGTCGTGGGCGTGGCGGCCCACGCGGCCCGGGTCGCCCAGCACCGCTCGACCCTCGTCGCCGAGCGCATCGCCACGACGCGACGCGCCGCGCGCGACCAGGTGGCGCGCCTCTTCGCCCCCGAGCTCGCCCGGGCGCCGGAGGGCACCCTCGAGCTGGTCGACCTCCTCACGTCGTTCGAGTCCTGGGAACTGCGCCAGGGGCTGAGTCCCGCGGCACGCCAGCGCGTCGAGCCCCGTCTCGTCGCGACGCTGACCGATCTGCTGAGCCGGGAGGGATGATGAGACTGCTGCGCACACCCGAGGAGCGCTTCGCCGACCTCCCCGGCTACGACTTCGAACCGCACTACGCGACGGTGGGTGGCGAGATCCGCGTCCACTACCTCGACGAGGGGCCCGCGAACGGTGAGGTCGTCGTCCTGATGCACGGCGAGCCCTCCTGGTCGTACCTCTACCGCACGATGGTCCCCCACCTCGTCGACGCCGGACTGCGCGTCGTCGCCCCCGACCTCGTCGGCTTCGGCAAATCGGACAAGCCCGCCGACCGGGCCGACTGCACCTACGCGCGTCACGTCGCGTGGATGAGCGAGCTCCTGGTCGACCACCTCGACCTCACCGCGGCGACCCTCGTCGGCCAGGACTGGGGAGGGCTCGTCGGCCTACGCGTCGTCACCGCGGCGCCGGAGAGGTTCGCCCACGTCGTCGTCGCCAACACCGGCCTTCCGACGGGCGACCAGCGACTGTCCGAGGCCTTTCGCGCCTGGCAGGCCTACGCGGCGAGCTCCCCCACCTTTCCCATCGGTCGCATCGTCGCCGGCGGGTGCGCCGAGCCGCTCGAGGAGGCCGTGATCGCCGCCTACGACGCCCCGTTCCCCGACGACTCCTACAAGGAGGCGGCCCGCATCTTCCCGAGCCTGGTGCCGACGACGCCCGACGACCCCGCGGCCGCCGACAACCGGGCGGCCTGGGACGTCCTGCGACGCTGGGACAAGCCCCTCCTCTGCGCCTTCTCGGATCGGGACATGATCACCGCGGGCGGGGACCAGCCGTTCCGGGAACTCGTGCCCGGCGCGGCCGGTCAGCCCCACGTGACGATCGAGGGCGGCGGTCACTTCCTCCAGGAGGATCGCGGCCCCGAGTTCGCCCGCGCCATCGTCGACTTCCTGGGTCGCTCGTGAGGTCGACCCGGGCCTCCGTGCGCCACTTCGTGCGGATCGCGGCACCGGCCGCGAGGATCTGGCCCTTCATCGGCGACCCCACCCGCCTCACCGAGTGGTTCCCCGGCATCGTCGAGTGCCGCGTCGAGGGGTCGCAGCGCACGATCACGACGCACGCGGGCCTCTCGATGACCGAGACCCTCCTCACCAACAACCCCCTCGAGCACCGCTTCCAGTACCGGATCACGACGGGCCTCGTCCGCGAGCACCTCTCGACCATCGACGTGCTGGACCTCGGCGACGGGACCTCGGTCGTGCAGTACAGCTGCGACGCCGACCCCGCGCCGCTCGCCCTGATGATCGCCGGCGGAGCCCTCGACGGGCTGCGCACCCTGCAACGACTCGTCGAGGAGGACTGATGGGCCGCAAGATCCTGTTCGTCACCACGGACCAACAGCGCTACGACACGCTGGGCTGCAACGGGGGGCTCCTGTCCCGCACGCCCGTCGTCGACGGGTTGGCGGCCCAGGGCATCCGCTACGAGCGGGCCATCCCGCAGTCCGTCGTCTGCATGCCCTCGCGCGCCACCATGATCACCGGTCAGCACCCCTCGAGCCACGGCGTGTGGATGAACGGCGTCCCCCTGCCCGCGAACGCGCCGTCGGTGGCGACCGCGCTGCACGACGCCGGCTACCGGACGGCCCTCATCGGCAAGGCCCACTTCGAGCCGTACTTCGACGCCTTCGGTCGATTCCTCGAGAACACCCTCGGTGACCACGGCACCACGCCGCCGGGTGGCACCCACCGGGGCTTCGAACACCTCGAGATGGCCACTCACGGGGTGATGGGCACCCTCCACTACGCGCGCTGGATCCGCCAGCACCACCCCGAGATGGTCGGCGAGTTCTTCGCCACCATCGACGCCGACCTCGAGGTGAACGCCGCGGGGGGTGGCGATACCGGAGCCCCCCAGGTCAAGGTCAACCAGGTACCGCGCGAGTGGTACCACACGGACTGGGTCGCCGATCGCACGATCGCCTGGTTGGACTCGCTCACCGTGGACGAGGACTGGTTCTGCTGGATGAGCTTCCCCGACCCCCACCACCCGTGGGACCCGCCCCAGTCCGAGATGGGACGCGTCAACTGGCGCGACGTCGACCTACCGGCGGGCTACCCGGAGAGGGCGAGCGAGAGGGAGGCCCTGCTCGACGCGAAGCCCCGTCACTGGCGACTCTGGTACGAGGGGTCCCTCGTGTCGAACTACGAGGCGCCACCGAGTTGGGTCCCGGCGACGCTCACCGCGGACCAGGTTCGCGAGGTCAACGCTCGCAACGCCGTCGAGGTCGAGCTGATCGACGAGGCCCTCGGGCGCGTCCTGCGCGCGATCTCGGCCCGCGGCTGGGACGACGACCTCGACGTCGTCGTCACCACGGACCACGGCGAACTCCAGGGCGACTTCGGCCTGCTCTTCAAGGGCCCGTACCACGTGGACGCGCTCATGCGTCTCCCCCTCATCTGGCGGCCCGCTCCCTCGGCCGGCGTCGCCCCCGCCGTCGTCACTCGCCCGGTGGGGCTGGTCGACCTCGCTCCGACCTTCTGCGCCATCGCGGGCGTCGTCCCGCCCGACGAGTTCGAGGGCGTGGCCCTGCCCACGAGTTCCGCGACTCCCCGCGACCCCGTCCTCACCGAGTGGGACTCGGAGCTCTTCGGGGTGGACGTCCACCTGCGCACCATCACCCACGACGACCTCGTCTGCACCACGTACCTGCCCGGCACCGTCCACGACGGGACCGAGGGCGAGCTCTACGCCCTCGGCGACGATCCCCTCCAGCGCGAGAACCGCTTCGAGGACCGGTCGTTACGGACCCGCCGCGACGAGCTCGTCGACGAGATGCGCGCGTTGCGCCCCCCCGAGCAGCTGCCGCGTCGCCCCCTCATCGCCCCGGTATGAGCTGGTCGAGCGAGGACGGCGGTCCCGAACGGACGCAGTGGGCGACGGGCGGACTCGAGCTCGGTCCCTCGAGCCGTCTCGGGGTCGCCTCGCGCGAGACCCTCGTCGCCACGATGTGCGTCTGGGGCGGGGAGCGCCTCTACCTCCTCACCCACACGGGGGGTGAGGAGGCGACGCTGTGCGTCGAGGAGATCGACCCGATCACCCTGGCTCCGGTGCGAACGACCGGGGCCCTCGAGGCCGGGCCGATCTGGCCCGGGGGGATGGCGGCCGACGCCGACGGGGCGCTGCACGTGGTGGTCGGTCGCCACGCCTATCGGCTGAGCTCCGACCTCGACGTCCTGGCGGTGCGCGAGTTGCCGCGCCACGCCCCCTACAACTCCTTCGTCACGTTGAGCGACGGGACGATCGCCACCAAGGACTTCGGGGGCGCCCGACCCGGGCGTGAGTCGATGAGCGAGCTACCCGCTCAGCTCGTCGCGCTCGATCCGATCACCCTCGACGTCGTCGACTCCCTCGACCTGCCCGAGGCGAGCGTCGCGCGCCTCTCGGCGCGCGACACCGTCATCTACGTCGTCGGGGTCAGCACCCTCTGGCGGGTCCACTGGGTGGGTGGACGCCTACGCCTCGACGAGGGCTTCGCCGCGCGCTACCGCGACCTGCCCGGCCAGGGCTACGGGTGGGACTGCACGCTCGTGGGCGAGCACGCCTGGCTCCTCGACAACGGCGAGGGCTCGCATCGCTTCGACGGGACCCTGCGGGGCAAGGGCGTGGCGTCGGCCCCCCTGCACCTGACGCGCGTCGACCTGAGGACCGCGGCCGTGGACCGGGTCGAGATCTGCGGGGAGCCGGGCGGCCTCGTCGCCAATCCCCCCGTGGTCGACCCGGTTCGCCACGTCGCGGTCGGCTACGACTCGGGCAACGGCGTCGTCGCCGGCTTCGACGACCGCACCCTCGCGCCACTCTGGCGGCGGGATCAGGACCACGCCAGCCATCTCGTGCTCTACCCCGCGACGGGTGAGCTGGTCACCGGGGACGGACCCGACGTGGTCGTCCTCGACGTCGCGACGGGCCGGGAGTTGGGCCGGGCCGCCGGCGCGCTCTCGATGCAGTCGGTCCTCTTCCCGACCCCCGGCCGACACCGCGACGTCTACGTGGCCTCGTTCCTCTCCCTCGCGCGGATCAGCGTCAGCGACGACGGAGGCGAGGGGTCCGCTCGGTCGGGCGCGACGATCCCCAGCCCGCCGATTCTCCCCCGCCGTCATCCCCGGTAGCGTGGTCGCCGGAGGGATGCCAGAGCGGACGAATGGAACGGTCTTGAAAACCGTCGTGGGCTTGCTCACCGTGGGTTCGAATCCCACTCCCTCCGCCACTCACGGGATCGGACCGCGACCTCCGTCGGGGGCCCCGGATGCGCCGAGACCCCCCACGGAGGTCGCCACCGCCAAGATGACCTCGCGAGCCTGCGCGTCGTCGATCAGCCCGTCGTCGAGGTAGTCCCACACGCCCGAGAGCGCGTGGAAGACGGACCACACCGCGGCCCGCACGAGGTCCTCTCGCTCCGGGGCCGGGGCCACCACGTGCGTCCACCGGTTCACGATCGTCTCGCGCACTTGGCGGGCCACGCGAGCCACCGGAGCGGGGAGTTGGGCGATGTCGGAGAAGATGTGGCGCAGGAGACGCCGATCACTCGCGGGCAGTCCGAGGAGCAGGTCCACCTGCTGGGCCGCGACCTCCAACGGCGGGGTGTTCGGGGGGACGCGGGCCACCGCGGTTCGCAGCGGGGCGAATCGGGAGCGGGCCGTCGCGAGGACGAGGTCGTCGAGCCCTCCGAAGTAGCGGTAGAGCAGCTGACGGCTGACGCCGACCTCGTCGGCGACGGCGGCCATGGTGAGGCGAGAGAAGCCCTCGCGGGCGATGATCGACGCGACCGTGTCGATGATCTCCTGACGCCGATCCTCGGCGCGCCGGTACGATCGGCGCTCGTCTGACGCGTCACTTTCCACGGTTCCATCCTCCCCGAGGCCGCCCGGCCCACCAATATTTACATAGTGTAAACTTCTGATCTCGACCGCCCTGGAGGACCCGTGACGACACCCCCCACCCCCTCGCGCCTCGATCGACTCGGCCGGTGGAGTGCCCGCCGTCCGGGACGCGTCGTCCTCCTCTGGCTCCTCGCGCTGGCCGCCGTGCTCGGCGCGTCGCGCGTCATCTCCCACGTCTACAACGACAGCGTCTCGATCTCGGGCACCCCGGCCGCGACCGGCGCGGCCCTGCTCGCCGCCCACGAGCCGACGACCGGGGTCGCCTCGGGCACCGTCGTCCTGGCGGCGCCCCACGGGACGCTCGCCGCACACCAGGCCGCCGTCGCCCAGACCCGATCGCGACTCGCGGCCCTGCCCGACGTGCTGGCGGTGGGTGACCCGCTCGCCCCGGGGGCGACGAGCCTCTCGCGCGACGGGTCGATCGGCTACCTCACGGTGAGCCTCTCGACCTCGACGCGATCGCTGCCGAACGGCTTCGCCACGTCCCTCCAGACGGCCGTCGCCCCGGCCCGGGCCGACGGCCTGCGTGCGGCCTTCGGTGGTGGCTTCGACCAGGTCACCCGCCCCAAGGTGTCGGACCGCCGCTCCGAGGCGATCGGCCTCGTCGTCGCCGCGGTCGTGCTGGCGATCGTCTTCGGCTCCGTCCTCGGCGCCCTCGTCCCCCTCGTCACGGCCGTGGTCGCCGTCCTCCTCGCCCTCAGCGCCCTCGGGCTGCTCGCGGCGGCCCTCAGCTTCGGGACGGCGGCCCCGACCCTCGCGGCGATGATCGGTCTCGGGGTCGGGATCGACTACGCGCTCTTCCTCACCACGCGATTCCGCCAGCTGGTGATGGACGGCGTCGACCCCGTGGAGGGAGCCGGACGAGTGACCGCGTCGAGCGGGCACGCGGTCCTGACGGCCGCCGCGACCGTGGCGGTCGCCATGCTCGGACTCTACGGCTCGGGCGTCACCTTCATCGGCCAGCTGGGACTCGCGGCCGTGGTCGGCGTGGCCACCTCGGCGCTGGCCGCCGTCACCCTGGTCCCGGCGATGCTGGGCTGGCTCGGGACCCGCGTCGACCGGCTCGCCGTGCGCCGCCCCGTCGCCGAGGGCGGCGACGAGACCGACGGCTGGCGCCGCTACGCGGCGCGCCTCGAGCGCCGGCCGGTGCGCTACCTCCTCCTCGGGGTCCTCGCCCTGCTGGTGCTGGCGATCCCCACGCTGTCACTGCGGACCGGTCACGTCAGCGACGGCACCGATCCGACCACCTTCTCGGACCGGCAGGCCTACGACCTCATCACGACGGGCTTCGGACCAGGGGCGAACGGCCCGCTCACCGTCGTGCTCGACGTGCGCCACGCCCACGGCGTCGCGTCCCTCGCCGCCGTCGCGCAGCGCGACCTCGCCGCCACGGCGGACGTCGCGTCGGTGAGCCCGGCGCGACCCTCTCCCGACGGCGCCCTCGAGGTCCTCACGGTCGTCCCCCGCTCCGGGCCGGCCGACGCGGCCACCCCCGCCCTCGTCAGCCGCCTCACCGGGACGGTCCTGCCCCGAGTGGTCGCCGGGACCGGAGCGACGGCCTACGTCACCGGGGCGACGGCCTCGCAGATCCAGTTCGACGGCGTGGTGACCTCGCGGACCCCGCTCATCATGGGGATCGTGATCGCGCTCGCCGTCCTGCTCATCCTGAGCGCCTTTCGCAGCCTGGCGCTCGCCCTCGAGGCGGCCGTCGTCAACCTCCTCTCCATCGGCGCCGCCTACGGCGTCGTCGTCGCGGTCTTCCAGTGGGGCTGGGGCCGGTCCCTCCTCGGGGTGAGCCAATCGGTCCCCGTCGAGGCCTACGTCCCCATGATGATGTTCGCCATCGTCTTCGGGCTGTCCATGGACTACGAGGTCTTCCTCCTCGCCCGGGTCCGCGAGGCCTGGGGACTCCACCGTGAGGCCGGTCGCGCGGTGACCGACGGGTTGGCGCACACCGGCCGGGTGATCAGTGCGGCGGCCACCATCATGATCAGCGTCTTCCTCTCCTTCGTCACCTCGGACCTCGTCGTCGTGAAGCAGCTGGCCGTCGGACTGGCCGCCAGCGTGGCGATCGACGCGACCCTGGTGCGCCTCCTGCTCGTGCCGACGACGATGTTCCTCCTCGGCGAGCGCAACTGGTGGATCCCGCGCTGGCTCGACCGCGTCCTGCCGCGCCTCGACGTCGAGGGCGGTGCGCCCTAGGTGCGCGCGACGCGCTGGCGCAGGTCGGCGATCCAGGTCGAGGCCGCGCGGCGCGCCGCGTCGACCTCGGCCCGCCGCGTCGAGGCCTCGCGCCCGCTCACGGGGTAGGAGCCGAGGAACTTCACGCGGGCGAGGTGAGCCTGGAGGTCGGCCAGGCAGTCGGCGACCACGTCGTCGTCGACGTGGCCCTCGAACTCGATCACGAAGCAGTAGTCCCCGAGCCCCCGTTTGGTGGGACGGCTCTCGAGTTTCGTGAGGTTGACGTCGCGGGCCGCGAAGCGGCCCAGGATGCCGTAGAGGGAGCCGGGCCGGTCGGCGTCCTGGAAGCAGACGATCGACGTGCGATCGTGACCGGTGGGCGCCGCGATTACGTCGCGACCGACGAGGACGAACCGCGTCGCGTTGTCGGGGTGGTCCTCGACGTCGGCCTCGAGCGTCGCCAGGCCGAACAGCGACCCGGCCGTCGCCGAGCCGATCGCGGCCCACGGCTCGACGCTCTCGGCGACGAGTCGGGCGGCCTCCGACGTGGACGAGGTGGGTCGCACCTCGACGCCGGGGTGCTGGGAGAGGAAGGCCCGGCACTGGGCGAGGGCGTGGACGTAGCTGAGCACGGCCGTGAGGTCGCCCGCCGGGACGCCCGGACGGGCGAGCAGGTGCAGGTGGACCGGCAGGACGAGCTCGCGAACGATGAACAGGTCGTGGTCGAAGACGAGGCCGTCGATGGTGGCCGAGACCGTCCCCTCGATGGCGTTCTCGAGGGGCAGGAGCCCCTGGTCAACGCGGCCGGCCGCGACGTCGGCGAGCAGGTCGGCGAAGGTCGGCGCCGGCACCGGCTCGACGCCCTCGAGCGTGAGGACGGCCTCGTGCGAGAACGAGCCGGCCGGGCCGAGGAATCCGACGGTTGGCGCCATGTCCCATGGTACCGAGGAGCCCGAACGGGCCGACCCGGGAGGGGGCTCTACGATGGTCCGGGCCGTTTCGAGGAGAAGCCATGGGTCACCCGATGTTCCAGTACGACGCGCGTGCGACGGAGGCGGTCTTCGACTACTGCCGCGATCGGCTCTCGATGGACCCCGTTCCCCTCGACCTCGGCGGCCTCGCCGACCTGCCCACCGCCGAGATGGATGGCCTCATCACCGAGGAGGGCCACCCGGTGGAGGAGGTCCTCGACTTCTTCCGCGAGCGACTCGCGCCCGCCGTGGTCTCGATCGACGCGCCGACCTTCCTCGCCTTCATCCCCAACGCGCCGACCAAGAACTCCCTGCTCTTCGACATGGTGGTGGCCTGTTCCGGGCTCAACGGCACGAGCTGGCTCGAGGCAGCCGGGGTCGTCGTCGCGGAGAACCAGGCGCTGGAGTTCCTCGCGCGCGCGGCCGGACTGCCCGCGGGGGCGGGCGGCGTCTTCGTGTCGGGCGGGTCGGCGGGCAACCTGTCGGGCCTCACCGTCGGTCGCGACCTCGGGCGGGCCGCCCGTCCCCACCTCGACCCGCACCGGGTGCGCTTCGCCATCTCCGCCGACGCCCACTCGAGCGTCGGCAAGGCCCTCCACGTCATCGGCGTCGACGCCCTCGTCGTCGAGCCCGACGACCACCGCTTCACCCGGACCGCCCTCGAGGCGGCCCTCGCGGCCGACGACCACCCCGAGGACGTCATCGGCATCGTGGCGACGGCCGGCACGACCAACGCCGGCATCATCGACGACCTCGAGGGCCTCGGCAGCTTCGCCCGCGAGCACGACCTCTGGTTCCACGTCGACGGCGCCTACGGCGGCGCGGCGATGCTCAGCCGCACCCTGGCCCCGGAGTTCGCGGGCCTGCGTCACGCCGACAGCTTCGTCGTCGACCCCCACAAGTGGCTCTTCGCGCCGCTCGACTGCGCGGCCCTCCTCTACCGAGACCCCACCGCCGCCCGCCACGTGCTGGCCCAGCAGGCCGGCTACCTCGACATCCTGCACGAGGGCGACGACGCGGACTACGAGTGGAACCCCTCGGACTTCGCGCTGCACCTGTCGCGCCGGGCCCGCGGCCTGCCGTTCTGGTTCTCGCTCGCGACCTACGGCGTCGACGCCTACCGGACGGCGATCCAGGCGGGCATCGACCTCGCGCTGCGCACCGCCGAGATCGTCCAGGAGTACAACCACCTCGAGCTCGTGCGCCCGGCCGGGCTGTCGATCGTGATGTTCCGCCGCCCCGGCTGGTCGGACGAGCGCTACACCGAGTGGACCCACGACCTGCTGCGTCGACAGATCGCCTTCGTCACCCCGACGAAGTGGGAGGGCGAGACCATCGCCCGCTTCGCCTTCCTCCACCCCGACACCGACGAGGCGCTCATCCGCACCGTCCTCGAGTCGATGAGGGACTGACGTGGCGCGCTCGGCCCTCGCCGAGGCCTTCGACCACCACGCGTGGGCCAACCGCACGCTGCTCGCCGCCCTCGCCGACCTCGACCCCGCGCGACGCGACGTGACGCTGCTCGGCACCTACGGCACGGTCATCGCCACCTTCGAGCACCTGGTCAGCGGCGACGGCTTCTACCTGGCGACCCTCGGGGAGCCCGAGGAGGAGGACGGGGGCGCGGGGGACGGAGGCGACCGCCTCGACGCCCTCGCCGGGCTCGTCGAGCGGCACGCCCGCGCCTGGGAGCGCGTGCTCGCGACCCTCGGGGAGGACCCCGACCGGGTCGTCACCGACGTCGACGAGGCCGGGTGGCGTCGCGACGCGAGCGTGGGGCTTCGCTGCGCGCAGGCCCTCCAGCACGGCACCGAGCACCGGGCCCAGATCCTGACGGCCCTCACCTTCCACGGGCTCGAGGCGCCCGACCTGTCCGTCTGGGCCTACGGGGACGCGACGGGTCGGGTGATCGAGACGCCGCCCCGCTAGTCGAGCAGGGGGTCCGCGGGCCAGCGCGTCGCGCGACCCGCGTCGCGGGCCCGCGACCACGCGACGCCGCCGAGGGCCTCCAGCACGACGCGGTTCCCGAGGTAGGCCGTGACCTCGGCGTGGTCGTAGGGGGGTGAGACCTCCACCACGTCGAGGCCGCCGAGGGGCCCCTCCATCGCGATGCGGCGGACCGCGTCGAGGAGCTGGCGGCTGGAGAGGCCGCCCGGCTCGGGCGTGCCGGTCCCCGGCGCGTGGCCCGGGTCGACCACGTCGACGTCGACCGAGAGCCAGATCGCGTCGCAGTCGGTGCGGGCGAGGTCGAGGGCCTCGTCGAGGACGGCGTCGAGACCACGCGCCACGATCTCGGACATCTCG
>DAIDKS010000028.1 GCA_027449885.1 Acidimicrobiaceae bacterium | reverse complement strand
CGCATGAAACGCTCCACCGGGAAGTCCTTGGTGAACCCGTAGCCGCCGAGCAGCTGTACCGCGTCGGTGGCCACGCTCATCGCCGTGTCCGAGGCGAAGGCCTTCGCCGCGGCACCGAGGTAGCTCAGATTGTGGTCCGGGTCGCCGGCGTCGATCGTGGCGCACGCGTGGTAGACCATCGCCCGCGCCGCCTCGGTGCGGATCGCCATGTCGGCCAACATGAAGCGCAGCCCCTGCAGGTCGCTGATCGGGTGTCCGAAGGCCTGGCGCTGCTTCATGTACTGGGCCGCGTAGTCGATCGACCCCTGGGCGATCCCCACGGCCTGAGCACCGATCGTCGGGCGGGACCGGTCGAGGGTGTGCATCGCGATGTGAAAGCCCTGACCCTCCTCGCCGACTCGGTGCGAGAGCGGGACGCGCACGTCGCGGAAGACGACCTCGCCCGTGGGAGAGGCACGAAGCCCCATCTTGTCCTCGTGCTTCGGGAACTCGACCCCCGGCCAGTCCTTCTCGACGAGGAAGCAGGTGATGCCCCGGCCCCGGGCTTCCGGGTCGGTGCTGGCGAAGACGGTGTAGGTGTCCGAGACCCCCGCGTTGGTGATCCAGTACTTCGACCCGTTGATGACGTAGCCATCCCCGTCGCGCACGGCCCGCGTCCGCATCGCCGCGACGTCCGAGCCCGCGTCGGCCTCCGAGAGGCAGTAGCTGGCCTGGATCTCCCCGCGCGCGATCCGGGGGAGGTAGGCCTGCTTGATCTCCTCGGAGGCGAAGTTCATGATGGGCAGCATCCCGAGCTTCGAGATGAGCATCGTCACCGACGTCGACGCGCAAGCCCGGGCGATCTCCTCCGCCATGATCGCCTGCGTCACCATGTCGGCGCCGGCCCCTCCGTAGGCGGCGGGCACGTTCAGGGACGGGAGGTCCATCTCGACGCAGGCGTCGAAGCTCTTCTGGGGGAACACCTGATCGCGGTCGTAGTCCGCGGCGTGGGGAGCGATTCTCTCCTCCACGAACCGGCGCATCACGTCGCGAAAGGCGCGCTGCTCGTCGTTGAGCACGTAACCCATGGAACTCCTCTCGTCAGTGGACTCCTAGCGCGGGGTCGTCGCGGCGAGGAGACGCTCGGGCGTCACCGCGTCGACGAACTCCCGCTGCCGGAAGTAGCTGTGCGCGAGCCCGGCGAAGGGCTCGGCGTCGTGGTGGCTCACGGCCGCTCCGGCCGTCAGCCCCAGAGCCTCCATCGCGACGCGAACGTCGCTACGCGTCGGTCCCCGTCCGACGAGGGAGGCTCGCTTGGCGGCGACGAGGGCGACGCCCAGGACGACGTCCTCACGGTCGTGATCGTGCTCGAACGACGCGTCCGCGAACTCGTGGTGGGCGATCGTCAGTGCGTACCCGGCGTCCGGAGCCGGAGTGCCGGCGCCGGTCCCGCTCGGTGGATGGGGCGAGCGCTGCAGCCCCGCCTTGGGGGGACGGCCGATCGACGGCGCGGGCGTCGCGAGAGTGCGTCGAACGGCTCCGGTGGCGGGGACCGGGACAAACGAAGGCTGCGTCACACTACGAGCCTACCCCCGCCGTCACGGGGCCCCCGGCGTTCAGACCTGCGTCAGCCAGGACCGATACCGCTCGACGTTCCCCCGTACCGCGTCGTGGTAGATGGTCTTGATGGCCGTCGTGATCGGACCGGGCGTCCCGTCGCCCACCGGGCGGTCGTCCACCGACGCGATCGGAACCACCTCCGCCGCCGTCCCGGTGAGGAAGGCCTCGTCGGCGAGGTAGAGATCGGTCCGGGCGAGGGCCTCGTAGCGGACCGTGTAGCCCTGATCCTGCGCGATCGTCACGACCGAGTCGAGCGTGATGCCCGCGAGAGCCCCGGCCTCCGACGGGGGCGGGGTGAGGATCACCCCGTCGCGAACGACGAAGAGGTTCTCACCCGTGCACTCGGAGACGCGGCCGTCGGGTCCGAGGAGGATCGCCTCGTCGTAACCGGCCTTCAACGCCTCGACCTTGGCCAGCGAGGAGTTCAGGTAGTGACCCGTCGCCTTGGCCGCGGTGGGCATGGCGTTGGGGTCGTGCCGGCGCCACGACGAGATCTTCATCCGCACGCCCTTGGCCACGCCCTCGTCGCCGAGGTAGGCACCCCAGGGCCAGACGGCCACGGCCACGTTCACCGGGGCGAGCAGCGGGTTCACGCCCATCTCCCCGTATCCCAGGTAGACGAGGGGCCGGATGTAGCAGCCGTTCGGGACGTCGTTGACGCGCACGGTCTCGGTGACGGCGTCGCAGAGCTCGTCGAGCGTGTAGGGGATGTCGAACATGAGGACGCGGCAGCTGCGCAGCAGGCGCGCCATGTGTTCGCGCAGGCGAAACACGGCCACCCCCGACGAGGTCGGGTAGGCCCGGATGCCCTCGAAGGCGCCCGTGCCGTAGTGCAGCCCGTGGCTCAGCACGTGCACGTTCGCCTGGTCCCAGTCGACCATCTGGCCGTCCATCCAGATCTTCTTCGTCGGGGTAATGGGCATCACAACCTCTCAATCACGGCCGCGGTGATCGCGGCCGTCCCGGCCGCGATCACCTTCGCGTCAGAGTCTGCCACCGCGCGCTCGATCCGGCGAGCCGCGTCGGTCTCGCCCAGGTGCTCGAGCATGAGGGCGGCCGACGAGATGGCGGCGAGCGGGTTCGCCCGACCGGTTCCCGCGATGTCGTGCGCGGCACCGTGCACCGGCTCGAACAGGGAGGCTCCGGTACGCGCCGGGTTCAGATTCGCGCTCGCGGCGTAGCCGATGCCGCCGCTCACGGCTCCCGCGAGGTCCGAGAGGATGTCGCCGAACAGGTTGTCCGTGACGATGACGGAGTAGCGACCCGGGTCCTCGACGAGGTAGATGCACGCCGCGTCGACGTGGTTGTAGTCGACCTCGACCTGCGGGTACTCGGAGCGCACCTCCGCGACCACCCGGGACCAGAGGTCGCCGGCGAAGGTGAGGACGTTGGTCTTGTGGACGAGCGTCACCTTGGGACGCGACGAGGCGACGGCCCGCTCGAAGGCGTAGCGCACGCAGCGCTCGACCCCGAAGCGCGTGTTCACCGAACCCTGGGTGGCGATCTCGTGGGGCGTGCCACGCCGCAGCGTGCCACCCTCGCCCGCGTACGGGCCCTCGGTGTTCTCCCGGACGATCGCGAAGCGCGTTCCCGCCGCCAGCGACCCCGGGACCCCCTCGAAGGGTCGGTAGTTGATGTAGAGGTCGAGGCCGAAGCGCAGCCGCAGCAGCAGTCCCCGCTCGAGCACGCCCCCCGGGATCCGCGTGTCGCCGATCGCCGGGCCGATGGCGCCGAGCAGGATCGCGTCGTGGGTGCGCAGCTCCTCCAGCGTCGCGTCGTCGAGGACGAAGCCGTCGCGCAGGTAGCGCGCGGCACCGAGGTCGAAGTCCGTCGTCTCGACCGCGACGCCCGCCGCCGACACGACCTCCAGGGCGGCGGCGGTCACCTCGGGACCGATCCCGTCGCCGCCGATCACTGCTACCCGATGGACGCTCACCCGCCACCCCCTTTCGCGTCAGTCTGCTCGGCCGTCGCGTCCGCGGGCAAACCGGCTCACCGCCGCGGAGGCCCACCGGTAGAGTGTTTTCCTACCGAGGAGACGAGACCCATGGCCGGCGACATCCATCGGATCACCCGCGAGACGCTCGACAAACTGCGTGCCGAGTACCACCACCTGACGACGGTGGGGCGCTCCGAGATCGCCCGCGTCATCGAGGCCGCCCGCGCGCTGGGCGACCTCTCGGAGAACGGCGACTACCACGCCGCGAAGGACGAACAGGGCAAGATGGAGGCCCGGATCCGCCAGATCGACCAGGTGATCCGCAACCACGAGATCGTCGAGCGCGACGAGAACGCCGAAGTCGTCCAGCACGCCTCGATCGTCTCGGTCGTCTACGAGGGTGACGGCGACGACGACGCCCAGGAGTTCTTCATCGGCTCGATCGAGGAGCGGCCGGAGGGCATTCCGGTCGCCTCCCCCAACTCACCCCTCGGCGCCGCGCTGCTCGGCCACGCCCAGGGCGAGACGGTCGCCTACGAGGCGCCGTCGGGTGTCCTGCGCGTACGGATCACGGGGATCCGCTAGATGTCGGGCCGCACCCTCTACGAGAAGATCTGGGAGGAGCACCTCGTCGCCGCCCCGGCCGATCAGCCGCCCCTCCTCTACATCGACCTGCACCTCGTCCACGAGGTCACCAGCCCCCAGGCCTTCGACGGGCTGCGCCTGGCGGGGCGTCCGGTGCGCCGTCCCGACCGGACGCTCGCCACCGCCGACCACAACGTGCCGACCGATCCGATCTCGACCCCCGTCGCGGACCCGATCTCCCGCCGTCAGCTGGAGGTCCTCGACGAGAACTGTCGCGAGTTCGGAGTGACCCTCTTCCCCCGAGGGCACGAGAACCAGGGCATCGTCCACGTGATCAGTCCCGAACTGGGAGTGACCCAGCCCGGCATGACCATCGTCTGCGGCGACTCGCACACCTCGACCCACGGGGCGATGGGCGCGCTGGCCTTCGGCATCGGCACGAGCGAGGTCGAGCACGTCCTGGCGACCCAGACGCTGCCCCAGTCCCGGGCCCGCACCATGGCCGTCACCGTCGAGGGGGCCCTCCCGCCCGGGGTGACCGCGAAGGACCTCGTGCTCGCCATCGTCGGCCGTCTCGGCACCGGAGGCGGCGCCGGCTACGTCATCGAGTACCGGGGCGAGGCCATTCGCTCCCTCTCGATGGAAGGTCGGATGACCGTCTGCAACATGAGCATCGAGGCCGGGGCCCGGGCGGGCCTCGTCGCCGTCGACGAGACGACGATCGAGTACCTGCGCGGACGTCCCGGCGTTCCGTCCGGCGAGGAGTTCGAGCGGGCCGCGGATCGTTGGCGCCAGTACGCGAGCGACCCCGACGCCACCTTCGACGCCGACGTGGTGATCGATGCCTCCACCCTCGTCCCGATGGTCACCTGGGGCACCAACCCGGCCCAAGTCGTCGCGCTCGACGGGCGGATCCCCTCGCCCGACGACGTACCCGCCGAACAGCGCGAGGCCGTCGTGCGCGCGCTCGCCTACATGGACCTGACGCCCGCGACACCCGTGCGCGACATACCCGTCGACGTCGTCTTCATCGGCTCGTGCACCAACTCGCGCATCGAGGATCTTCGCGCCGCCGCGGCAGTGGCTCGTGGACAGCGCGTGGCGCCCGGCGTCCGCGCGCTCGTCGTGCCCGGATCCCATCGCGTCAAGCGAGCGGCCGAGGCGGAGGGACTCGACCGCGTCTTCGTCGACGCGGGCTTCGAGTGGCGCGAGCCCGGGTGTTCGATGTGCCTCGGGATGAACCCCGACCAGCTGACCCCCGGTCAGCGCAGCGCCTCCACGTCCAACCGCAACTTCGAGGGGCGCCAGGGCCGCGGCGGTCGCACGCACCTCGTGTCACCCGCGGTCGCCGCCGCGACCGCGATCCGGGGCCGTTTCGCATCGCCGACGGAGGTGGGACAGTGAGGCCGGTCACCGTCATCGAGGGTCGGGGCGTCCCCCTCGGTCGATCCGACGTCGACACCGATCAGATCATCCCGTCGGAGTGGCTGAAGCGCGTGGAGCGCACGGGCTTCGGTCGCGGCCTCTTCAGCGAGTGGCGCGACGACCCCGCCTTCGTGCTCAATCGGCCCGAGTACCAGGGGGCGAGCGTCCTGGTGGGAGCGGCCCGCTTCGGGACCGGCTCCTCGCGCGAGCACGCCGTGTGGGCCCTCATGGACTACGGCTTCGAGGCCGTGGTCGCCTCGTCGTTCGGGGACATCTTCCGCAACAACGCGGCCAAACAGGGCCTCGTCACGGTGCAGCTCGACGCGACGTCGGTGGCGGAGCTCGCCACCCTCGTGACCGACGACCCGGGTGCCCACGTCGTCGTCGACGTCACGGCCCTCGCGATCGAGGTTCCGGCGCACGGGTGGCGCCGGTCCTTCGAGCTCGACCCGGTCGTGCGCGAACGCCTCCTCAATGGCTGGGACGACATCGGGCTGACTCTCCGCCACGACGGCGAGATCGCCGACTACGAGCGCCGCAGCGCCACGCCACCGATCGCGGCCGCCCTTCGGGAGGGGTGAGTTCTCCCGGGAGCCGCGCAGGTCACGCGACCTCGTCGCTCCCGTGACCTGCCGACCCCACTCCTCGGCGTACGCTCGG
The DNA here is from genome assembly GCA_027449885.1 of Acidimicrobiaceae bacterium. Classification (GTDB taxonomy): domain Bacteria; phylum Actinomycetota; class Acidimicrobiia; order Acidimicrobiales; family RAAP-2; genus RAAP-2. The sequence continues at coordinate 2,806 of DAIDKS010000028.1, read as the reverse complement.
CAGGTCGAGCCCGAGGAGTCCGCATGAGCTTTCCCTACGATGATCGCTTCGCTATCCACCGCGCCCTGCCGGACGTGGGGCTCCCCCGCGAGGACGTCCTCACGCAGATCGAGGCGATGTCCTCCGCCGAGGACCCGACGTGGGAGACCGGTCAGTGCTCGGGCACGATGTACTGCGGCGATCACGACCACTACGACTTCCTCAACCGGGCCTTCAGCCACTTCAGCCACGTGAACACGCTCCAGCGCGACATGTGCCCGTCGGCCACGAAGTTCGAGTCCGAGATCATCGCGATGACCCTCGACCTGTTGCACGCCACACCTCGTGGTGACGCGACGCCCGCCGGCCTCATCACCTCGGGGGGATCCGCCTCGATCGCCCACGCCGTCCTCGCCTATCGCGAAGCGAACCAGGGGCGCACGTCGCAACCCAACATGATCAAGCCCGAGACGGCGCACCCGGCCTTCTCCAAGGCCGGCCACCTCTTCGGGGTCGAGATGCGCATCGCCCCGGTGCACCCCGAGACGGGTCAGGTCGACCTCGACTGGGTGGCCGAGCACGTCGACGACGACACCGTCGCGCTGATCGGCTCGGCGACCAACTACGGCTACGGCACGATCGACCCGATCGAGGAGCTCGGCGCCCTCGCCCTCCGCCACGACATCGGCCTGCACGTCGACGGCTGCCTCGGCGGCTTCATCCTGCCGTTCGCGCGCGAGCTCGGCTACGACGTCCCTCCGTTCGACCTCGCGGTCGCGGGAGTGACCACCATGTCGGCCGACACCCACAAGTACGGCTACGCCCTGAAGGGGACCAGCGTCCTCGCCTTCAACGACCAGGCCCTGCGCAACGCGCAGTACTTCTACGAGCCCGACTGGTCGGGCGGGAAGTACTGCTCCCCGGGCATGGACGGCTCGCGGTCCGGTGGGCTGCTCGCGGCCACCTGGGCGGCCATGGTCAGCCTCGGACGCGACGGCTACCGGCGCTACGCCGCCGAGATCCTCGCCACGGCCACCCAGATGCGCGCCGCGGTCGAGTCGCACCCGGAGCTGCGCGTGATCGGTCGCACGACCTTCCTCTTCTCCTTCACCTCCGACGAGTTCGACGTCTACCTCGTCAACGACTTCCTCCGCACTCGGGGCTGGCGACTCAACGGCCAGCAGTACCCGAACGCCCTGCACCTGGCGGTCACCCGCCCCCAGACCCAGCCGGGCGTCGCCGAGCGCTGGGCGGACGACCTCGCCGACGCCGTCGACTACGCGCGCGCCCACCGCGACGAGCCGGCCCAGAGTGGCGCGATCTACGGCGGCGTTCCCGGAGGGCCGACTCCCGAGGCCGACGACCTGATCCGCTTCTTCATGGCCGACATGATGGACCACCAGATGGCGGTCCCCGAGCCGTGAGCGGCGTCTACCTCGCCGTCGACCTCGGCACCGGAGGGCCGAAGGTCGGCGTCGTCGACGAGTCGGGCGAGGTCGTCGAGTACGGCGTCGACGCGGTCGGCACGCACTACGACGAGCGCGGCGCCGCGACCCAGGACCCTCGCGAGTGGTGGACCCTCATCCGTACCCGAGCCGGACGCCTGCTCGCCGTCGACGATCGAGCCCGCCGTCTGCGCGGCGTGGCGGTGACGGGCCAGTACGCCTCGACGGTCCCCGTCGACGCGCACGGGGAGCCCACCGGCCCGTGCCTCACGTGGATGGACACGCGAGGCGGCCCCCACAGCCGGGCGGCCGTCGGCGGCCCGGTCCAGGGATACAACCCGCGCGCCGTCCTCGCCTTCGTCCGCAAGACCGGGGGGGCGCCCTCCCTCGCCGGGGCCGATCCCGTCGGACACCTCCTCTACCTCGCCCACGAGGAGCCCGAACTCGTCGAGCGCACGCGCTGGTTCCTCGAGCCGGTCGACTTCCTCACGATGCGGCTGACGGGCGTCGCGAGCGCGACGCACGCGTCGCGCCTCGCCATGTGGATGACCGACAATCGGCGACTGGACCGCCTCGCCTACGACGACGACCTGCTCCGTCTCACCGGGATCGACGGATCGCGGCTCCCCCCGCTCGTCCCCTTCGGCGCCGTCGTCGGCGGCCTCCTCCCCGAGCTCGCCCGGGAGTGGGGCGTCACCCACGAGGTCCCGGTGACGACCGGCATCCCCGACCTGCACGCCGCCGCCCTCGGGGCCGGAGCGACCGAGCCCTACGCGACGCACCTCGCCCTGTCGACGACGTCGTGGATCGCCTGTCCCGTCCCGCAGAAGAAGACCGACGTGGTTCACGGCATCACCGCCATCCCGGGGCTCTCGAACGATCGCTATCTCGTCATCAACAACCAGGAGGTCGGCGCCAAGGCCCTGGAGTGGCTTCGCGGCACCCTCGGCGGCGACCCCCCGCCGAGCTACGACGACCTCACCGCGTTGGCGGCGACCTCGCCTCCCGGCGCGCGCGGGGTGCGCTTCGCCCCCTGGCTCGCCGGTGAGCGCTCCCCCGTCGACGACAAGTCCGCCCGAGCCGGCTTCAGCGACCTGTCGATCACGACGTCGCGCGCCGACCTGGTGCGTGCCGTGATGGAGGGGGTCGCGGCCAACAGCGCCTGGCTGTTCTCCTACGTCGAGCGGTTCGCGGGGCGACGACTCGAGCCCATCCGCCTGCTCGGCGGTGGCGCTCAGTCCGACCTCTGGTGCCAGATCTACGCCGACACCCTCGAGCGCGAGGTCGTCCAGGTCCCCGATCCGCTGGTGGCCCAGCTCCGGGGCGTGGCGCGACTCGCCGAGGCCGCCGCCGCGGGTCGCCCGATCGGCGACGTCGGGCCC
>DAIDKS010000027.1 GCA_027449885.1 Acidimicrobiaceae bacterium | reverse complement strand
GGTGAGGCCCCGTTCCTCACCGGCCCAACGACAGAGCTCTCGCACCGCGGCCGTCGCGACGCCCCGCCCCGCGACGCGCTCGGCGACGCGGTAGCCGAGCTCGGCCGAGCCGTCGACGATCCCGTAGAGGTTGAACCGACCAACGACGCTCCCGTCCGGCTCCACGAGCACGAAGAAGGCGCCGCGACCCGCGGCCTGGTCGGCGAGGGCCTCCTCGAGCCGGTCGTCGAAGGCGGCGAAGTATTCGTCACCTCGATCGGAGACGGTCGCGGAGAAGTACGAGCGATTCACGATCTCGAAGGCGAGCACGGCCGGTCCGTGCCCCGTCGCGAGGGGCTGGAGCTCGGCGGTGACGGGCGAGAGCACGCCTCCATACTGCCGAAGCATGGGGATTCGGGTCGACGGGTCCACGAGGCCGTCCGACGGGATGGTCGCGACCGGGTCGCGCGGTCGGCCGTGACAGACTGAGCCATGCTCCACGAGGATCGACACCGCGCCGAGTCCTTCGGCTCCCAGGCCGAGCGCTACGACCGGGCCCGGCCGAGCTACCCCGCCACCCTGGTCGCCGACGTCCTCGGTCCCCGCCCCGCGGGCCGACGCCTCCTCGACGTCGGCTGCGGCACCGGGATCGCGGCGCGACTCTTCGCCGAGAGCGGCGCCGTCGTCCTCGGGGTGGAGGCCGACGAGCGGATGGCCGAGGTCGCCCGCCTCCGCGGCACCGAGGTCGAGGTCGCGACCTTCGAGGCGTGGGAGCCCCGCGGGCGCCTCTTCGAGCGCGTCACCGCGGCCCAGGCCTGGCACTGGGTCGATCCCTTCGTCGGGCCCGAGAAGGCCGCCGCCGTCCTCGAGCCCGGTGGGTCGCTCCACTGCTTCTGGAACGTGGGGACGATGCCCGGTGATCTCGCCGAACTGCTCGACCCCGTCTACGACGAGATCGCCCCGAGCGTGCACCAGTCCTCGGTCATCCACGGTGCCTCGGTGGGGCGCGACGCGCTGGGGGCCTTCCGCTACGAGACCGAGCGCCAGGGGATCGCCGCCTGCGACCAGTTCCTCGAGCCGACCCTCGACACCTACGCCTGGCACCAGCCCTACGCCCGGGACGAGTGGGTCGAGCTCCTGCGCACCCACAGTGATCACGCCCTCCTGCCCGACGAGGTGCGCGGCGAGCTGCTCGCGCGCGTCGGGGCGGCCATCGACCGGCTCGGGGGGTCCTTCGAACTGAGCTACGAGACGCTGCGACTGAGCGCGGTGCGCCTCTAGCTGACGACGATCATCCTGACGGTGTCGGTGATCTGGGCCCCGCCCGAGGCCGACCCCGCCATCACCACGACGGCGTCGCCCGGCTTCGCCGTCCCCGAGATCTTCATCTGGGCGACCGCGAAGTCGCAGAGCTCGTCGATGTCGGTGGCCGGCGACAGGTAGGTCTCCTGGACGCCCCAGGAGACGTGCAGCTGACGCGCCGTGGCCTCGCTCGGGGTGATCGCCACGATGGGCATCGGCGGGCGGAAGCGCGAGATGGCGCGCGCCGTCATGCCCGACCGGGTGCAGGCGACGATCGCCACGGCGTGCTCCTCCATCGCCGCGCGCCAGGCCGCCCCGGTGATGGCCCCGGTGATCCGCGTAGCCTGGGTGCCGACGCCGACGATCTGCTGGACGCCGAGTCCGCCGCCCCACTTCGGATAGTCGAAGGAGGCCTCGGCCCGCCGCACGATGCGGTCCATCGTGAGCACCGTCGTCACCGGGTCGTCCCCGATCGCCGTCTCGGCCGACAGCATGACGGCGCTCGCCCCGTCGAGGACGGCGTTCGCGACGTCGGTGACCTCGGCGCGCGTGGGGACCTGGGCGTGGGTCATCGACTCGAGCATCTGGGTCGCCACCACGACCGGGCGGGCGTAGCGGATGCCGTGGCGCACGATGTCCTTCTGCAGGTGCGGGACCTCCTCGATGGGCAGACGCACCCCGAGGTCGCCGCGCGCGACCATGATCGAGTCGGCGACGGCGATGATCTCGTCCAGGTTCTGGACGCCCTCGGCCGTCTCGATCTTCGCCATCACCATGACGTCCTCGCGGGCGAGGACGGTCCGCGTGGAGACGATGTCGAAGGCCGAGCGCACGAAGGAGACGGCGAGGATCTCGAAGGACTCGTCCCTCAGGGCCTCGAGTCGGGCCCGGTCCTCCGCCGTCGGCAGGCGGTCGTTCATGATCGACGAGGGCAGCGACAGTCCCGGCTTGCCCATCACCGACCCCCCGGCGGCGACCACGGCACGGGTCGCCGCGCCGGTGCGCGTGATCTCGAGCGAGACGCCGCCGTCGCCGATGTGGACGTGGTCGCCGGTGTGCAGAAGGTGCAGGACGTCGTCGCGCTCCACGACGATGCGCTCCGAGGTCGAGCTCTCCCCGAAGCCCTCGACCAGCTCGACCGAGGTGCCGGTCTCCAGGAGCACCGGCGCGGTGCCGAAGGAGCCGGCGCGAATCTTCGGCCCGGGGATGTCGACCATGATCGCGAGGTCGGGCGCCAGGGCGCGCACCCGACGCAGTCGGGCGATCCCCGACTCGATGTCACCGTGGGCGAAGGAGAGGCGGAAGACGTCGACGCCCGCCGCTATGAGGTCCGTGATGACCTGGTCGGAGTCCGACGCCGGACCCAGGGTGGCAACAATTCGGGTGCGACGCACGAACTTCCCTTCGACTCTTTCGACGATTCTACGGGATGCCCACCGCGCCTCCCGTCGGCTCGAGTGAGGTGACTTAGTGCCCTACGAGGGCGTCGTCGGGCCCCGACGGCGTCGAGAACGATGGGGACGGTCGCAGTACGCTACGGCCTAGTTGGACAGTTGCGTCGCCTGTTTCGAGCCGCTCGTTCGTCTCGAGCAGCACGAAGGAGGACCGTGGAACCCACCGATGTCCGAGACCCCGCCTACTACCACCGCGTCGTCGACTGCCAGTACGCCTGTCCGGCGCACACCGACGTCCCCGGCTACATCCGCCTGATCGCCCAGGGGCGCTTCGACGAGGCCTACCTCCTCAATCGGCAGTCGAACGTCTTCCCCGGCATCCTGGGGCGGACCTGCGACCGGCCGTGCGAGCCGGCCTGTCGTCGCGGGCGCGTCGACGGCGACCCAGTGGCCATCTGTCGCCTGAAGCGCGTCACCTCCGACCTGAAGGGCGAGATCGCCGACCGACTGGCGCCGATTCCCGAGCAGAAGAACGGCAAGCGCGTGGCGATCATCGGAGCGGGGCCGTCGTCGCTGACGGTGGCGAACGACCTCGCGCCGCTCGGCTACGAGATCGACATCTTCGAGAAGAACGACCAGCCCGGCGGCCTCATGCGCTGGAACATCCCGAGCTTCCGCCTCCCGGCGGAGGTCCTCGACGAGGAGACCTCGAACATCATCGACCGGGGCGGGGTCCGCGTCCACTACAACTCCCCCGTCGCCAGCCTCGGCGACCTGCTCGGTCGGGGCTACGACGCCGTCTACGTGGGCAGCGGCGCCCCGCGCGGCAAGGAGCTGGACCTCCCCGGACGCCACGACGAGGCGGAGAGCCACATCCACATCGGCATCGACTGGCTCGAGTCGGTCGCCTTCGGGCACATCGACTCGATCGGCGAGCGCGTGCTCATCATCGGCGTCGGCAACACCGCCATGGACTGCTGCCGCACGGCGCGACGCGTCGGCGGCCAGGACATCCGGGTGATGGCGCGTCGCCCCCGTGAGTACTTCAAGGCCTCGCCCTGGGAGCTCGAGGACGCCGAGGAGGAGGGCGTCCAGATCGTCGTCAACCACGCGCCCAAGCGCTTCGTCATCGAGGACGGCCGGCTGACGGGCATGGAGTTCGACGTGGTCACCTGGGACGAGGGCGCGCGCCACTCGAGCGTGGTCGAGACGATCACCGTGCCCTGCGATGACGTGATCCTCGCGATCGGCCAGGAGAACGCCTTCCCCTGGATCGAGAGGGACCTCGGCATCGAGTTCGGCGAGTGGGACCTGCCGGTCGTCGACGAGACGACGATGATGAGCACCCGGCCGGGTGTCTTCTTCGGCGGCGACGCCGCGTGGGGCCCGAAGAACATCATCTGGGCCGTCGCCCACGGCCACGAGGCGGCGATCTCGATCGACCAGTACTGCCAGGGCCACGACGTGGCCGACCGGCCGCCGGCCGGGCAGAACCTCATCAGCCTGAAGATGGGCATGAACGAGTGGAGCTACTCGAACGACTACAACCCGTCGCCCCGCCAGGAGATGGCCCACATCGACCTCACCCGGCGCTTCGAGTCGCTCAACCTCGAGGTCGAGCTCGGCTTCAGCGCCGAGCAGTACGCGCGCGAGGCCCAGCGCTGCCTCAACTGCGACGTGGAGACCGTCTTCTCGCCCACCCTGTGCATCGAGTGCGACGCCTGCGTCGACATCTGCCCGGTGCGCTGCCTCACGATCACGGAGAACGGCGACGAGACCGAGCTCTCGGGTCGGCTCAACACCCCGCGAGCCAACCCCAGCCAGTCCCTCTACGTCTCCGCTCCCCTGCCCCAGACGGGCCGGGTCATGGTGAAGGACGAGAACGTCTGCGTCCACTGCGGGCTCTGCGCGGAGCGGTGCCCCACCGCGGCGTGGGACATGCAGGAGTTCACCCTGCTCACGTCGTACGCCGGCAAGCCCGGCGTGACTCACATCCCGGTGCGCGCCACCAGCGCGAGCGAAGGAGGCCACTGATGACGATCGACGCCGGGCGCGAGGTGCGCGTGAACGACTTCGCGATCAAGCTCGCGAACGTCAACGGCACGGGCTCGGCCAGCGCCAACGGACTCCTGATGCAGGCGATCTTCCGCATGGGGATCCCGGTCTCGGGCAAGAACCTCTTCCCCTCCAACATCCAGGGCCTGCCCACGTGGTACGAGATCCGGGTCAACGGCGACGGCCACACCGCTCGGTCGCTGGAGTACGACCTCATGGTCGCCATGAACGCCCAGACCTACGGCGAGGACATCGGCTCGGTGCGCAGCGGCGGCTACGTCCTCTACGACGACTCGTGGCCCCTCGACGCCGCCCTGCTGCGGCCCGACGTCACCCTGCTCGGGGTCCCCTTCGCCAAGATGTGCCTGGAGAACTTCGCGAAGCCCCGCGAGCGCATCCTGATGAAGAACATCGCCTACGCGGGCACGATCGTCGCGCTGCTCGGCATCGACGCCGACCTGGTGGCCGGACTGCTCGCCGAGACCTTCGCGCGCAACGAGGCCCTGCGCGAGTCGAACCAGAAGGCCCTGCGCCTCGGCTACGACTACGCCGTCGAGCACTTCGAGTGCCCGCTGCCGTTCCGCGTGGCCCCGATGGACAAGACGAGCGACCACATCCTCATCGACGGCAACACCGCCGCGGCGCTCGGCGCCCTCTACGCCGGGGCGACCGTGGCGGGCTGGTACCCGATCACCCCGGCGACGGCCGTGATGGACAACTTCACCAAGCTCTGCGCCACCTACCGACGCCGGACGGTGCCGGCGGAGGGTCCCGACGAGTCCCCGACCGTCGTGAACGACTACTGCATCATCCAGGCCGAGGACGAGATCGCCGCCATCGGCATCGTGCTCGGCGGTGGCTGGGCGGGCGCCCGGAGCTTCACCTCGACCTCGGGCCCGGGCATCTCGCTGATGAACGAGCTCCTCGGGCTCGCCTACTACACCGAGATCCCCGTCGTCCTCTTCAACGTCCAGCGGACCGGTCCCTCGACGGGCATGCCCACGAGGACCCAGCAGGCCGACATCCTGCTCTGCGCCTACGCGAGCCACGGCGACACCAAGCACATCCTGCTCTTCCCCGCGGATCCAAAGGAGACCTTCGAGTTCGCGGTGGAGAGCTTCGACCTCGCCGAGCACTTCCAGACGCCCGTCTTCATGCTCATGGACCTCGACATCGGCATGAACGACTGGGTCGTGCCGCGACTGCGCTGGGACGACGCGCGCACCTTCGACCGCGGACCCGTCCTCACCGACGAGGACCTCGCGGGCATGAAGGAGTTCTTCCGCTACGCCAACGCCAACGCCGACCACGTCGCGGCCCGTACCCTGCCGGGGTCGGACTCGAAGGGCGCCTACTTCATCCGCGGATCGGGTCACGACGCCTTCGGGCGCTACACCGAGCGGCCCGACGAGTACCAGGAGGTCGTCGACCGCCTGAAGGCCAAGCACGCGGCGGCCGCGGCCTACGTCCCGGCCCCGATGATCCTGCGCCGGGACGGCGCCCGCGTCGGCCTCGTCACGCTGGGCAGCTGCGACCTCGCCGTGCGCGAGGCGGCCGACCTGCTCGCCGAGCGGGGCGTCGCCGCCGACTACCTCCGCGTGCGGGGCTTCCCCTTCGCCCCGGAGATCCGCGAGTTCATCGAGAGCCACGACCACTGCTTCGTCATCGAGCAGAACCGCGACGGACAGCTCCGCTCCCTGCTCGCCCTGGAGGCGGGCGTGCCCCTCACGTCGATGACCTCGGCCCTCTTCTACGGCGGCTTCCCGCTGTCGGCGGGCCAGGTCGTGGACGCCGTCCTCGAGAACCTGGAGGCCTGATGCCCTCGATCACCAAGCCCCTCATCCCCCTGGCGCCCCTGCCGACCAACGACCTGGGACTCACGATCCGCGACTACGAGGGCGCCATGTCGACGCTCTGCGCGGGGTGCGGGCACGACTCGATCACGGCGGCCATCGTCCAGGCCTTCTGGGAGCTCGCCATGCCGCCGCGCGACATCGCCAAGCTCTCGGGCATCGGGTGCTCCTCGAAGACCCCCACCTACTTCATCCGGGGCGCCCACGGCTTCAACTCGGCCCACGGTCGCATGGCGGCGATCGCCACGGGTGCCGCCGCCGCCAACCGCGAGCTCACCCTGCTCGGGGTCTCGGGTGACGGGGACTCGCTCTCCATCGGGATCGGCCACCTGGCCCACGCGATCCGGCGCAACGTGAAGATGGTCTACGTCATCGAGAACAACGGCGTCTACGGCCTCACGAAGGGCCAGCTCTCGGCTTCGGCCGACATCGGCACGCGACCGAAGAAGGGCGAGGCCAACGTCATCGCCCCGATCGACCCGATCATGCTGGGACTCTCGATGGGGGCCACCTTCCTCGCCCGCTCCTTCTCGGGCGACAAGGAGCAGCTCGTCCCGATCCTGAAGGCCGCGGTCGCCCACAACGGCTTCGCGCTCATCGACGTGATCAGCCCCTGCGTGACCTTCAACGACCACGAGGGGTCGACCAAGAGCTACCGGTTCGTCCGCGAGCACGAGGTGAAGGAGGTCGTCACCGACTACGTCCCGGTGCGCGAGGAGATCACCGCGACCGTCGGCGGCCGCGGGTCGCGCACGGTGACGATGCACGACGGGAGTGTGCTCACCTTCCGAGCGACCCCCGAGGGCTACGACCCGACGAACCGGCTCTCCGTCGAGGCCTACATCCGCGACCACCAGCGCCACGGCGAGGTCGTGACGGGTCTGCTCTACCTCGACGAGTCGGGGTCCAGCATGCACGAGGTGAACCACACCCCGGCCCACGCCCTCGCGAAGATCCCCGTCGACCGGCTCTGCCCGGGCTCGGCGGTCCTCGACGACCTGATGAGCGACTTCCGCTAGACCGTCCGGCCCCAGGGTGCTATCTCGACCCCGGGACCGGACGGTCTAGAGGTACGGTGCGACGTTCTTCGCCCACGTGAAGGTCATCGGGGGCAGGGCGCCGGCGGGGCGCTCCAGGAGCACCGTGAAGGAGCTCGACGAGCGGACGCGAGCGAATCCGGCGCCCACGACGACGTTGGTCGCGTCGAGGCCCACGCCGGGGTTGTAGCCCGGGTCGTAGCCGAGCAGCTCGTCGCGGTGACCCCAGCACCCGTGAGCCGACGGCGACGTGCAGGCGACGTTGGACGTCGCCGCCACCGATCCACCCCAGCCGTCCTCGTACATCCACATGTAGTCGGCCGCGAGGACGGAGAAACCCCCACTCCAGGCGGCTCCCCAGGCGGGGACGCCCTGCGTGGTGGCGACGGCGAAGCCGCGCGCGAGGGCGGGATCGGCCCGCGAGGCGGCCGCGCGCTGCGCGGCGGCGGACAGCGTGGCGTTGAGTCCGCGATAGGGGCGCAGGCCCCGCGCCACTCGTTCCAGGTTCGTCACGACGAAGAGCTGCTCGGTCGTCGTCAGGGAGTACCAGGTGGACGGCAGCGTCATGGGTGCGAGACCCTCGACGGCCCGCGCGTGGTCGATCGCGCGCAGGACGTAGTCGTTGCACGCCGGCGCGTCGGTGAAGGACGGCCAGGTGAGCGAGGCCGAGAGGCACGGGTTCGCGCAGCTCCAGGATCCGCTCGCGTTCGTGCAGGGCCCGGCGACGAGGAAGTTGGGTGCCGGTGCGATGTTCGCGACCGGGTTGAGGTGTGCCATCACGCGCCGAGCCGCGGCGCTCGGCCGACCCGGGGACGGCGTCGACGCGCGCGGGGTCGAGCGGTGCGCGACGCGCACCGAGGAGGGCGTCCCGGGCGCGACGTGGGCCGAGGGGGTGACGTCCGCGCGGCGCGGCTGACTCGCGCTCGCCGGGGCCGCCACGCCCCCCGCGAGCAGGGCGGCGAGTACGGGCAGGCCCAGCGCGGCGAGTCGTCGACGCCACGGGGAGGGGCCCCGACGGGGCCCGCCCGTCGGACGACGCTGCTCAGCGCCAGCGGACGGACGTCCCGCGTCGGTTCGGCTCGTGTGGGGCATGCATCCAGTGTCGGGATCGAGAAACACCGGGGACTGACGTCATTCACAACAGTGCGAAAACTCAGTCCCCGGGGCACAACGCGAAGACATTTTTGAGGAGACCCGGGAGGCCTCCTTCGTCGAGGGAGCCTAACCCTCGCCTCGCCGACACGCCCGTCACCCCGCGCGGTCACCCCCTGACGAGGGCCGTCGCTGCGTCCTCGTCCTGATCCCTGGCGCGAACGGCGACCCGCGTGACCGATCGAGGAACCGGGGCTCTCGGGGAGAGGGATCCGCCGAGGAGGAACGCGCCGAACGCGGTGGGCTCAGCGCCGGGGGGCGGTCCAGCCGGACATCACCGTGTAGACGACGACGTTCGACTCGTAGTGGCCGGTCGCGCGATCGAACGCTCCGCCGCACGTCACGAGCTGGAGCGCGGCGTAGGGACGCGTCCCGTAGACGACCGCGTCGGGAAAGGCGTTCTTCGAGTACTCGCGCAGCCCGATCACGGTGAAGCGCACGACGTAGCCGTTCGCCAGGGTGACGACGACGGACTGCCCCGGTCGCAGGTCGTGGATCCGCATGAAGACGCCCGGACCGCGGTAGCTGTCGACGTGCCCGAGGATCACGGCCGAGCCCTGCTGGCCCGGAGCCGGTCCGTTGCGGTACCAGCCGGCGATCGTCGTGCTGGCCGGGACCTGCACCGAGTGGTCACGATTGAGTCCGAGACTGTCGAGGCGGACCCGCACCCCGATCGCCGGGATCTCGATGCGTACCGGACGCGAGCGGGGGATGTAGCGCTGGGACGCGGGACGCGAGGACGGCGCGGCCGACGGGGTCATCGACGGCGTGATCGAGGTCGCCCCCGACGCCGCCGAGGGAGCGGCCGTCGTCGCGACCGCGAGCGACGCGCCGACCGCGCCGCGCGTCGAGGAGAGCCCCGCCGCGGCGGGGTCCGTGGTGGTGGTCTCGCCACCGTCGACCCCGGGGAGGGTCCCGAGCTGGGAGGGGTCGAGGTACACCTGGCCGAGCGGTCGCTCGAGACTCGGCCCCACCGCCGGCCCACTGCGGGCGGCGACGATCCCGCCCGCCACGCCCGCGGCCACGAGCGCGAGGGAGGCGACCCACCACCAGAGCCTGGTGGTGGGTCGCCTGCCCCACTCCGGACGGAACGCCGTCATCGAGCGATCCCCCGGATCATCCCTACGCCCGACGCCGCCGTCGGGCGACCATCACGAGCCCGAGCAGGCCCGCGAGGGCCAACAGGCCGCTCAGGGCCTCCAGGGCCAGGTTGCCGCTCGACTGCGCGGCACCACCGTGGCCCGTGGACGGGGCGTTGGTCGGGATGTGGTACGGCGGCACCGTGGTCGGCGTCGTCGGCTGGGTCGGGGCGTTGGTCGCGATGACCGTGAAGGGCTCGCGCGCTCCGTCCAGCGACGCGTAGACCGCGTCGGTGCTCACGAAGGAGGCCACGAAGTAGTAGCTACCTTCCGCCAGGACGCCGAACGTCGATGACGTGGCGGCACCGTTCAGAAGCGCCACGCCGACGTCCGGCACGCCGACCACCGCGTTGGTGGAGGCGTCATAGAGGGTGAACGTGACCGTTCCCTGCGGTGCGGGGTCGTTCGGACTGCCCGCGGGCGGGGTCACGGTCACGGTGTCGTACGCCGTCGACCCGCTCTCGTAGGCCGTCGTCGCGACGACCGGGCTCAGCAGGGCGATCGTGAAGGTCTCCGGCTGGCCGACCACCTTCGGGAAGATGCCCTGGCCGTTGTAGGTCGCCACGAAGAAGTAGCTGCCCGGGAGCAGGTTGGCGTAGGCGTTCGACGTCGCGCGTCCGTCCGCTCCGAGGGTCTTCTCATCCGTGCCGACGGGAGTCGTCGCGTTGGTCGACCGGTACAGGGCGAACGTCACCGTCCCGGTCGGCGTGCCCGACGAGCTCGTCACCGTCGCGGTGTCGGTCACCGAACGGCCGCTGACGGTGGGCGTCGTGGCGATCGCCGTGGTCACGGCCGACGGGATCGTCGGCACCTGCGGCCACAGGTAACTCACGGTGACCGAGTCACTGGCCGTCACCTTCTGCTGGCCGAGGTACCCGGCGGCCTGCGCCACGTTGGTGACGCTCTTGCCGATGTCACTGGCGAGGATGGTGTACGTGGCCGTGCAGGTCTCGCTCGCTCCGGCGGCCAGAGTGGTCGACGGGCACGAGACCGAGGCGATCAGGCTGTCGGTCACTCCGACGCCCGTGAGGGCGACGCTGCTGGTGTTCTTCACCGTGTAGGTGTAGGCGATGGCCTGGCCGGCCGCGGTGAACGTGGTCGGTGAGGCGACCTTGTCCAGGGTGATGCCCACGGTCTGCGGATCGACGTAGATCACCGTGGCCGTCGCGGTCGCGGTGAGGGTCTCCTCGCCGTAGGCGCCGGTCGCGGTGGCGGTGTTGGTCACGCTGTGGCCCACGTCACCGGTCGTCGTCGTGTAGCTGCCCGTGCAGCTCTCGTGAGCTCCACCGGCCAGCGTGGTCGACGGACACGAGACCGAGGCGATCAGGTTGTCGGTCACTCCGACGCCCGTCAGCGAGACGTTGCCCGTGTTGGTCAGCGTGTAGGTGTAGGCGATGACCTGGCCCGAACCGCTGAAGGCGGTCGGTGAGGCCACCTTCGTCAGGGTGAGTCCCGGCGCGTGGCTCGGGGCGTAGCGCACCGTGGCCGTCGCCGTCGCCGTCACCTTCTGCTCGACGTAGTAGGCGGTGGCCGTCGCGTTGTTCACCACGCTCGAGCCGACGTCGCTGGCCGTCGTGGTGTAGCTACCCGTGCAGGTCTCGCTCGCTCCCGCGGCCAACGTGGTCGACGGGCAGGAGACCGCGGCGATGCGGTCGTCAGTCACCCCGACACCCGTCAGGTCCGTGCCACCCGAGTTCGTCACCGTGTAGGTGTAGGCGATGACCTGGTCGGCCCCGCTGAAGGTGGTCGGCGAGGCCGCCTTGGCGAGCGTCAGGCCCGGCACCGGCACCGCGACGTAGGTCACGGTCGCCGAAGCGGAGTCCGTTACCTTCTTGTCGCCGTAGTACGCCGTCACCGTCGCGTGGTTGGTCAGGTTCTGACCGACGTCGGTCGTCGTCGTCGTGTAGCTACCCGTACAGGTCTCGTTGGCTCCGACGGCCAGGCTGGTCGACGGACACGAGACCGAGGCGATGTGGTCGTCGCTCACCGCAACGTCCGTGAGGGCCACGTTGCCCGTGTTGGTCACCGTGTAGGTGTAGCCGATCACTTGGCCGGAGGTCGTGAAGGTGGTCGGGGAGGCCACCTTCGCGAGGGAGATCCCCGCGGCGAGCGGCGCGACGTAGGTCACCGTCGCCGAGGCGGTGGCCGTGGCCTTCTGTCCCTTCGACGAGGCGGTCGCCGTGGCGATGTTCGTGATGTCCGCTCCGACGTCACTCGCCTTGGTCGTGTAGCTACCGGTGCAGGTCACACTGGCTCCCGCGGAGAGTCGCCCCTCCGCGCACGAGACCGAGGCGATGTGGTCGTCGGTCACCGCGAGATCGCTCAGGGAGACACTGCTCGTGTTCGTCACCGTGTACGTGTAGTTGATCGTCTGGCCCGAGGTGCTGAACGTGGTCGGCGATGCCGCCTTCGCCAGCGTGATGCTCAGCGAGCCGCCGTCACCGGGCTTGCCGCCCTCGGCCTGGGCCGTGCTCGACACGACCCCGACCATCGGCAGGAACGAGGCCACCGTCGTCACGAGGCCGACGGCCCCGACGAGGCGGCGACGGGAGCGGGGACCGGTCGATCCCCGCCGGCTCGTCCTCCGTGCCACCCAGTCCTTCCACAAGGTTCCACTCATCATGGCCCTCTACCTTCTGCCCCTTCACGGCCACCCTCGGTCGTTGTGACGCCGTTGTCAATCTGTAGTTCCTCAATTGGAAATAGAGAGAATTGATCTCGACGCCGGAGACCGCAGTGACCAGGGGCTCCTCCCGGAGTCGGGGACGGGCTCGCGAAGAGTTTTCGGGGCGGTGGCGCCCCCGAGCGCCACGCCACGGGCCGGGCGCGACCGGACGAGCGGTCCCGCGTCGCCCTAGCGTGACGTCGTGACGACCCCGCGAGCCCGACGCGCCGCCGTCGCCCTCCTCCTCGGTCTCCTCGCGACGTCGAGCCCGGCCGGTGCGACGGGTGCCACCAGCACCACCACGGCCTCGACGACGTCGTCGACGACCACCACGACCATGGGGACCACGACCACCACGATCGCCCCCGCGATCCCCTGCACCGCCCACGTCGTCGTCGGGGCCCCCGGCTCCGGCGAGGTCGCGACGACCCGCCAGGCCTCGCGCACCCACGGGCTCGGCGCCACGGTCGACTACCTCTACTCGGCCCTCGCCGCCGACCCGCGTCTCGACCATCCCGAGGCCCTCTCCCTCGCGGCGGGCCCCGCCGGGGCGCCTCCGGCCTACGCCGCCCCGGCCGTCCCGGGCCCCGGGGCCGGATCGGTCGCCTGGGCCCTCTACGTCGGCGACGTCCTGTCTGCCGGACCGACCGTCCTCGCGGCCCTCGGTCGCGTCGCCGTGGCCTGCCCGACGAGTCGACTGCTCCTCGTCGGGTACTCCCAGGGGGCGGCCGTCCTGCACGAGGCCCTCGCGATGATGGCGCAGCACCCGACCTCGATCGTCGCGAGCGGCCTCACCGGTCGGGCCCTCGCCGGGCGCCTCTCGGGCGTCGTCCTCGTCGCCGACCCCTACGCCCAGCCGAGCGATCGCCACCTGCTCGGTCGCGGGGGCGCGGCGACGTGGAACGTGACGGGCCCCCAGGCGTACGGCGTGATCCCCCTCGAGGCGGCCCTCGCCGACGTGGGCACGATCCCGGGCATCGGCTCCCCGGCCCTGCGCGACCTCTCGGCCGCCCTCGCGGCCCTCACCCGGGCCCTCGCCCTCGGGTGCCGGTCCCTCCCCCTCGTCGGTCGCGTCGGGCCGACCTGCGGGGCCCAGACGACGGTCGCTCGGGGCCTCGGCACGCTACGGGCCCTCGCCTCCCTGGTCCGTAGCGGCCCGGGGCGGGCCGACCTGCGGACCGCCCTCGCGCGTGGCTACTTCCTCAGCGCCCGCGCGCTCGGCGGGCGGCTGCGGGTGCCGGTCTACTCGGCGACGGCCGCCGGGGACCTCGTCGCCGAGCCCCTCGGGGCGACCTCGCTGTCGGCGACGCGCTTCTCGGCCGCCGTGCACACCTCGGCCTACCGGGCCGACCCGGTGCTCGCGCGCTCGGTGGTCACCGCGGTCGGCGGAGTCCGCACCGGCACCACCACGTCGCGCCCCTCGACCTCCACCACCCGCAGCGCGGTGCGGTAGCGGGCGGCGAGCTCGGGGTCGCGCACGACCTCGCGCGCGGCGCCGTCGAGCACGACCCGGCCACCGTCGAGCAGGACGATGCGATCGGCGAACTGGCCGGCGAGGGTGAGGTCGTGGAGGGTGGCGAGCACGGTCACGCCGCAGTCGACGACCTCGTTGCGCACGAGCTCCAGCAGCTCGATCTGGTGGCGCACGTCGAGGCCGGTGGTGGGCTCGTCGAGCACCACGACCGAGGTCCCCTGCGCGAGGGCCCGGGCGACGACGGTGCGCTGGCGCTCGCCGCCCGAGAGGGTCGCCACGTCGCGCTCGGCGAGGTCGCCGAGCGCGAGTCGCCCGATCACCTCGTCGACGGCCCGCCGATCGGCCGAGGTCGCGCCGCGCAGGAGGCCGTGGTGGGCGGTGCGCCCGAGGGCCACGTAGTCGTAGACGGCCATGCCGGGCGGGACGACCGGGTGCTGGGGCACCAGCGCGACGACGCGGGCCCGCTCGCGCTCGCGCATCGGGCCGAGGTCGCGGCCGCCGACCCAGACCGAGCCCCCCTCGGGGCGACGCAGTCCCGCGACCGCCTCGACGAGCGTCGTCTTGCCGGCGCCGTTGGGTCCGATGACGGTGCACCACGTCCCGGGCTCGACGACGAGGTCGACGGCGTCGACGAGGACGCGGCTCCCCGCGCGCACCGTGAGGGCGCGAACCTCGATCACCGGGCCCCCCGCTCGTTCCAGCCGAGGAGCACCACGAAGACCGGGGCCCCGACGAGCGCGGTGACGACCCCGAGCGGCAGCTCCGAGGGAGCCATCACGGTGCGCGCCAGGGTGTCGGCGAAGACGAGGAAGGCCGCCCCCACGAGCACGGTGAGGGGGAGGATCCGCCGATACGAGGTGCCGACCACGAGACGCACCGCGTGGGGCACGATGATGCCGACGAAGGCGATCAGCCCGACGGCCGAGACGATGGCGGCCGTCCCCAGCGAGGAGGCGACCACCACGATCGCCCGCACGCGCCGCACCGGCAGGCCCAACGAGCGCGACTCGTCGTCCCCGACGCTCAGCACGTCGAGGGCCCGGGCGGCGAGGACGCAGACGACGATGGCGCCGAGGACGTAGGGGGTGATCAGGGCGACGCTCGACCAGCTGGCGCCGGCCAGTGAGCCGAGCAGCCAGATGTAGACCTTGGCCATCGAGCCGAGGGAGGACTGCTGGAGGTAGGTCTGGGCGCTCGTGAGCAGTGAGGAGACGGCGACCCCGGCGAGGATGAGACGGCCCGTCGCGGTGCGCAGCCCCCGCCCGCCGATCACCCACGTGACCCCGACGGCCGCCATGGCGCCGGCGAAGGCCAGCAGGGGCGTGATCGCCGGGACCCCGTCGCCCTGGACCCGCACGAGGGCGATAGTCGCCCCGAGCCCGGCGCCCGAGGCCACCCCGAGGAGGTAGGGGTCGGCCAGGGGGTTGCGGAAGGCCCCCTGGTAGGTCCCCCCGGCGACGGCCAGCATGGCGCCGGCGAGGAGGCCCATCACGAGGCGCGGGGCCCGCAGCTGCCACACGATGGTCGACTGGAGCGGGCTGAGGGTCGAGCGCCCGACGCCGAGGTGGCTCAGCAGGTCGCCGACGACCCGACCGAGCCCGATCGGCGTCGGGCCGACGGCGAGCCCCGCGAGCACCGCGCCGAGGACCGCCAGCGTCGCGAGGACGCCGGCGACCGCCACGCGGCGCCGCGGGGGCAGCGCCGTGCTCACCCCCAGAGGCTCGGGTCGTTGTAGGCGGACGTCACCGCCTTGGTGAGGCCGTTCATGAGGTTCCCGAGGCGCACGCCCCACTCCGAGCCGATGTTCTGGTTCACCTCGACCACGTGGTGCGAGGTCACCGCCGCCACCCCGGAGAACCCGGGACGGGCGGCCAGCGCGCTCGGACTCACCCCGTCGTCGAGGAGGATCAGCTGCGGGTTCGCCGCGACGACGTACTCCGGGTTGAGCTGGGGGTAGCCGGCGTCGGCGCTCGTCGACTGGGCGTCGGCGATGTTGACGACGCCGAGCATCTTGAGCAGCGAGCCCACGAAGGTGGTCGAGGTCAGCGAGTACCCCGTCGGATCGATCTCGTAGTAGACGCGCAGCGTCTTGCCGGCGTGGGGCGGCAGCGAGGCGACGTCCCGACGGATCGTCGTCGCGATCGACGTCGCCAGCCGGGCCGCCGCGACGGCGTGGCCCGTCAGGGCGCCGAGCGCCTTCATCTGGGCGAAGGCGCCGGCCAGGTTCGTCGGCGCGTCCTGCTCGACGACCTTCACCCCGAGGGCGCTCAGGCGCTCCTTGATCTTGTTGGCGTCGTAGCTGATGACGACCAGGTCGGGCCGCCGCGAGGGGTGCGCGGGCGTCGGGTGGCAGACCGAGAGGATCGCCTCGACGCTCGGGTTGAGCGCGTCGATGCGGATCGAGGGCAGGCCCCGGCTCGGCAGCTGGGCGTCCTTGTCGACGGCCGCCACCTGGCGCCCCGCGCCGATGGCGAAGAGCGTGTCGGTCGCCGTGGGCGAGAGCGAGACGATGCACGAGGGCGCGCCGGCGCTGGCGCCGGCGTGGCCCAGGGGCACCGCGATCAGGGTCGTGACCGACGCCACAATGGCGGCGGCCCGACGGAGGGAGCGATACATGGATCTCCTTTCCGTCGAAGCTCGGTAGTCGACGGATCGAGATCCGACCGCTCCTCACCTCGAGAGCTGGTGGTGCACTGACCTCGTCGCAGGCGACCTGGCTCGGGGCGAACCCCTTACAGTTGCGGGACAGCGTCGGAATCTCACCGACTTCGCTGCTCCGAGGCGATCCGACCTTAGCCCAGGGCCGGCGGCGCCGTCAGGCGCACCACGTGGTCGGCGGCCGCGAGGTCCTCGGGTCGGTGGGAGATGAGGACGACGACGTGGTCTCGCCCGTGGGCGACCAGGGCGCGGCGCACGCGTTCCGCGCTCGCCTCGTCGAGGGAGGCGGTCGGCTCGTCGACGACCAGGGCCGCTCGCGCCCCGAGCAGGGCGCGAGCGAGGCCCAGTCGCGCTCGCTCGCCTCCCGAGAGCCCCGCGCTCGCTCCCCCGAGGGGTGCGTCGAGGCCCCCGGGTCGCTCGAGCAGGTCGGCGAGCCCGACCCGATCGAGGACGTCGCGCAGGTCGTCGTCGCTCGCGTCGGGGCGAGCGAGACGTAGGTTCCCGGCGAGGGAGGTCGCGAAGACGTGGGGCGCGTCCCCGACCGAGCCGACGACCTCGCGCACCGACGTCGAGGTGAGGTCGGCGACGTCGACTCCCGCGAGGGTGAGGCGCCCGACGTCGGGGTCGAGGAACTTCGCGAGCAGCAGTGCCAGGGTCGTCTTGCCGGACCCCGACGGTCCGGCGAGGGCGACGAGGCCCGCGGTCGCCGTGAGGTCCGTCGGCGCCAGCCGCCCGGTGACTCCCACCGCGCGCGCCACGAGGTCGCCCGGCCCGGTGTCTCGGGGATGCTCCGGCTCGACGACCGGGACGGGACGCTCCCGCAGGGTCGCGAGCCGACCCAGGCTCGCCCGGTCGGCGCGCCACCCGGTCAGCCCGGCGCTCCCGCCGACGAGGTCGAGGGCGGCGATCGCCCCGAGC
>DAIDKS010000026.1 GCA_027449885.1 Acidimicrobiaceae bacterium | reverse complement strand
AGCACGGGCTCGAAACTCACGTCCTCGCCCACGGCCTCACGACGACGGTCGACCCGAACGACCTGCCCCTCGGAGACGCGCTCCTGGGACGTACCTACTCGAATGACGGCGTACATAGGTTGAAAAGTCTATCCGACGGCGCGGGCCCGCGGTTACAGACCCGTCTCGAGCAGGAAACCCCGCCCGTCGCAGACCGTGCAGACGTTCGAGACGGACTCGAGCAGCCCCTCATTGACCCGCTTGCGGGTCATCTCGACGAGGCCCAGCTCGGAGATGTCGAAGACCTGGGTACGGGTCTTGTCCCGGCTGAGGGCCTGGCGTAGGGCCGACGTGACCGCCTCTCGGTTGGCCTTGGCCTCCATGTCGATGAAGTCGATCACGATGATCCCGCCGATGTCGCGCAGTCGCAGCTGACGGGCGACCTCCTCGGCCGCCTCCAGGTTGTTGCGGAACACCGTCTCCTCGAGGTTGGTCTTCCCGACGTTCTTGCCCGTGTTGACGTCCACCACGGTGAGCGCCTCGGTCCTCTCGATGATGAGCGAGCCGCCGGAGGGCAGGAAGACCTTGCGGTCCAGCGCCCGGTGCAGTTGCTCGTGAACGAAGTAGCGCTCGAAGAGTGGCAGATCCTCGGTCGCTCGGTCGTAGTACTCGATGCGGTCGGCGAGCTCGGGATTCACCGCCATCACGTAGTCCCGAACCTTGTCGAAGAGGTCGCGGTCGTCGATCAGGATGCCCCGGTACTCGTCGTTGAGCTCCTCGCGCAGGATCCGCACCGCCAGGTCGAGGTCGCGATACACGAGGCGGGGCTGGTTCGATCGCTTCACCTCCGCCTCGATGGCGTCCCACTTCTCGGCGAGGGACGTCACGTCGCGCGACAGGTCCTCCGCCGACACGCCCTCGGCCGCCGTGCGGATGATGATGCCGTGGCGCTCGGGCTTGACGTCGTCGATGATCTTGCGCAGGCGCCGCCGCTCCCCGTCCGGGAGACGCTTCGAGATACCCACCGTCGCGGAGTTCGGGACGAGGACGGCGAAACGCCCCGGCAGGGACACCTCCTGCGTGAGCCGCGCACCCTTGGCCCCGATCGCGTTCTTCGTCACCTGGCAGACGATCGTCTGGCCGGCCCGAATCATCTCCTCGATCCGCCGCTCCCCCGAGCGAGTGTCGACGTCCTCCTCGTCGAAGGAGACGTCCCCGCGATACAGCACCGCGTTCTTCGGGATGCCGATGTCGACGAAGGCCAACTCCATGCCGGGCAGCACGTTCTGGATCCGTCCGACGTAGATGTTGCCGTCGATCTGGCTCACCTCGTCGGCCTTCTTCGCGACTCGATACTCCACCATCGAGCGGCCCTCGAGCGTGGCGATGTGGGTGGCGTCGGACGTGGTGTGCACGCACATCAGGTAACGCCCCTGTCGGGTACGCCGCTCCCCGCCGCGGCGACGGCGCGCCTTCGAGCGGGCCCCGTCGGACGCGCTCGGGGCGGACGCCTCGACCGGAGCCTCACTCGTGCGCGGAGCGGCCGATGTCGTGGGCGCCTTCGCACCGGATCCACCGGATCCACCGGATCCGCCTCGACCACGACCACCCCGACGACGCCGTCGAGCGCCGGTTCCACTCGCTCCCCCGCTCGACGCGGGACCCGACGACCCCAGCGACGCACGCGGCTCACCGCTCGGCGGTGCGGGTCGAGTGTCGCCTATCTGAGGTGCGGGGCGGGTGTCACCAATCCGGGGACCGGTGGACGGGCTGGGGGCATTGTTCACGTCGCTCACGACGGACACTCCTTGCGTTCGTGTGCGAGGACGCGCGCCACGGCGCCCGCCCCTCGCCTGGTCGCGCGATGTCTCGCGCCGCGACCTCGGGATTCCGAATCAGTCCGAGCAGGACGAGCGTCGCGCACACGCTGACGATGACCTCGGTGCTCACCTGGTCCACTCTGTCCTCACCACCCGCCGGCCATCACCGTCACGAGCTTGCGACCTATCGCACCGCGCACCCTGCGCGGCATCCCACGGGACCATGGTACACGCCACCCCCCTCACCCTCGCGGGACGGTGGTGGGCGTCAGGCGACGAAGGGTCGTCGTCGTCCCCGACGGGGCGGCGGGCTGCGTGGTCGTCGTCGATGCCCGTCGGGGCGTCGTGGTCGTCGTGGCTCCCGTCGATCCGGCCGTCGCCTTGCCCGCGGACTTCCCCCGCGGAGTGGTCGTCGTGGTGGTCGCAGGGGTGAGGTTGGGGTGGAGTGATAGGGGGCCCACCGGATGGGCGACCAGGTAGTCGAACGTCTTCGCGACGAGTGGCGCCGCCGCGTCGGCCCCGTAGCCCCCCTCGCCGATCACGCAGACCACGACGTACTTCGGGTGCCCCACGGGACCGAAGCCCACGAAGACGGAGTTCGGCTCGAGACCCGGGGCGTTGGTGGCGGTACCGGTCTTGCCCCCGATGGGGAACGACGTGAGCGAGAAGTTGGCGTACTGGTGGAATGCGTAGTACCCGGTGCCGCGCGGATTGTTGACCACGCCGAGGAAGCCCTGGATCATCGGGTTGCGGATGCGCGCCGGGAGGTAGACGTGATCCAGCACGCGGGGCTGGTAGCGGACGAGCACCTTGCCGGTAGGGCTCAAGATGGCGGCCGCGACCTCGGGCGCGTAGCGCGTCCCCCCATTGGCGAAGGTCGCGTAGGCGTCGGCCAACGCGATCGGCGTGACGGCCGTCGTCCCCTGGCCGAAGGCCATCTCGATGTTGTCGCCCGTATACCACGCCACATTGGGGAAGGCCTGGGGCGCGGCGGCGTGCAGCGCGCGGCGCACCGCCGGAGAGTCAACGCGCCCCACCACCTCATTGGGCAGGTCGATGTTGGAGTACTGATCGAGTCCGTACAGGTGAGCGACGTTCTGGATCGGCGTCTGCCCGTACTGCTTCTGGTGGATCCAGAAGAGGTACCCGAGGTTGTAGAAGTAGTAGTCGGACGAGACCGTCAGGGCCAGCGGGAGATTCACCCAGCCGTTCCCGAACGTCTCGTCGTCGTGGAAGACGCAGCCGTGGTACCCCTGGAGGCATCCGGGCACCTTGTAGATACCGGTGTCGTCGATCAGGGTCCACGGTGACATGACGCCCGTCTGCAGCTCCGTCGTCGCCGTGATGAGCTTGAAGACCGATCCGGGCGTGTAGATCCCCTGAATCGCGTAGTTGTTGAAAGCGCCAACCTTCAACAACTTGTTGAAGGTTGACTGGGACAGCCCGTTGGTGAAGGAGTTCAGGTTGTACGACGGGTAGCTGGACATGGCGAGCACGGCACCGGTGTTGGGATCCAGCACCACCGCGGCGCCGTTGATCGCCTGGGGGTGCTTCCCCGAACGGGGATCGATCGACTGGCGGTCGGACAGGATCTGCTGGGTGAGCAGGCCGTCCAAGGTCTGCTGGAGGCCCGCGTCGATGTTCGTCACGACCGTGTCCCCCGTCACGGGTGGAGCGGTCGTGACGGTGCCGACGATGTTCCCGAAGGCGTCCACCTCGACCGTCTGGGTCCCGGGCCGTCCCCGTAGGTAGCGCTCGTAGAAGGACTCGAGGCCGGTCTTGCCGATCTGCGAACTCGTCGTGTAGCCCTGGTTCGGCAACGCGGCGAGCTCGGCCCCCGTGATCGGTCCGACGTAGCCGAGGACCTGGGTCGCGACGTTGCCCCCGAGCGGGTAGTGACGGGTCGCCACGTTGATCACCGTCACGCCGGGGAACTCGCTCGGGTGCAACTTGAGGTATTCCACGACGCGCGTCGGGGCGTTCGTCATGATGGGCACCGGCTGATACGGCGAGTACTGCACGTTGTTCAGCGCGGCGTTGATCTGGTTCACGCTGACGCCGGTGAGGGCGGAGAGAGCCCCCTTGATCGATGGATTCAGTGCCGCCTCGGCGCGCGACAGTTGGACCTCGGTCGTCGTGGTGTTGGAGACGAGGGGGCGACCCGATCGGTCGAGGATGAGTCCCCGCGGCGCCGGGATCGTCGACACCCGCAGCGAGTTCTGGTCGACGGTCGCGACCGCGACGCGGTAGTCGAGGATCTGGAGAGTGAACAGTCGATAGATGAGCAGGAGCAGGAGGACGACGAAGAATCCCCCGATGATGCGCCACCGGCGCTCCGGCCGCGCCTCGATCTCCTCGGGTCCGGCCACCAAGTCACGGATCCCGAGGGTCCGCGGCTCGTTGATCGAGCGTCCGCGGCGGCGGAACGGGTTGATGCTCTCCCAGGGCCGCCACAGCCGCGCGAAGAGCGGGGCGGTCGGGCGTTCGCGCCACGATCGCTTCACCGGCGCACCCGCTCCCCGACTCGTCCGACCGACCGCGCCAGCCTCGCCACCGGCCTCGCCAAGAGGAAGAAGGCGATGGCGTTGACCTCCGCGCTCGAGAGCACGCTGCCGCGCCACAGTGACCCGTTCAGCTCCAGATAGCCGAGTCCCACGTAGAGGAACGGCGCGAGCGCCCCCGCGACGGCGCCGAGCACGGGGGTGACCCACCACGCCGCCGAGTCGAGGTCGCCGACCCCTTCACGCCCCAGACGAGACGCCAGCCACGCCAGCGCGACGCCGACGACGATCGTCAGACCGAACGGCGCGGCGCTGTGAGTGTCGAAGAAGAGACCCGCCTCGATTCCGACCACCACGGCGATCGAGGTGAAGCCCATGAGTCCCATGACCGCCGGCCAGAGCCAGACCAGCATGACCACGACGCCCTCGACGCGCAGCGTCGAGAAGATCGCCAACTGCACCCCCACGACGACGAGCGTCACCAGGGTCACGGGCACGAGGGCCCGGGTCACGTCGATGGCTCCCAGAGCACCACGTCGACGTAGAAGAGGTGCCGCAGGTCGGCGACCGGGACGGCCGTCACGTCGTAGGTGGTCGCTCCGGGTGAGAGCGACGAGTGGGTGACGCGTGCGACGGGCAGACCGGCCGGGAAGAGCCCCCCGCTCAGTCCGTCGGTGGAGAGCAGCATCCCGGTGGAGGGCGGAGCCGCGACGGCGGCCCCGGAGGTCGCGAGTCCGTTGTTGACCCCTTGGCCGCTCACGACCATCGACTCCTGCCCGTTGCCGTAGGTCACGCCGACGGCGGAGGCGGCGTCGGTGATCAGACGGACGGTCGCCCCGCGCGGCGTCGTCGAGATCACGGAGCCCACGAGGCCACCGTTCGCCACGACGGGCATGCCCGTCAACACGCCCTGGTCACGACCGACCGAGATGTCGAACGTCGCGGCGAAGTTCGTCGGCGAGAACGTGACGACCTGAGCGGTGACGAGCGGCAGACCACTCACGAACGGAACGTGCGTCGAGGCCGTGATCTGCTGCAGCTGCCGATCGAGCGCCCACGCCTCGCGCGCCGTGGTCTGGGCTTGGCCGAGCTGGTAGCGGAGTCGCTCGTTCTGGGCGACGACGTCCGAGTAGTTGATGGCCCCGGCGAAGAGGTGTCCGATGGGGCGCGCCACGGTGTCGATCGTCCACGCGAACGGCGCCACCACGATGTTGGCGGCACTGCGCAGTCCCGAGATGATCCCCACCGTCGAGTAGAGGACGGTGACCAACAGCAGGGTCGTCACCCCGAGGGTCCACGCCCGTCGACGCGCGCGATCGTTGGCCACGCGCTAGCGCGTCGGACTCGACTTGAGCATGCGGGAGAACGTCTCGAGTTCCTCGAGACACATGCCACTGCCGAGTGCGACGCAGTTCAGGGGGTCGTTCGCCACGATGATCGGCATGTTGGTCTCGACCTCGAGCCGCTGGGCCAGACCGTTCAGCAGCGCACCGCCGCCGGTCAGAACGATTCCCTGTTCCATCAGGTCAGATGCGAGTTCTGGCGGTGTGCGGTCGAGCGTCACCTTGACGGCGTCGACGATCGCCTGCACGGGCTCCTCGATCGCTTGGCGGATCTGCTCGGTCGAGATCACGACCGTCTTCGGCAGACCGGTCACCAGGTCGCGACCACGGATCTCGGCGTGGAGCTCACGCTCCAGCGGGTAGGCCGATCCGAGCTGGATCTTGATCTCCTCCGCGGTCCGTTCACCGAGGGCCAGCTGGAACTCCTTCTTCACGTAGGCCACGATCGCCTCGTCGAGCTCGTCGCCACCCACGCGGATCGACTGGCTCGTGACGATGCCACCCAGGGAGATGACCGCGACCTCCGTCGTCCCCCCACCGATGTCGACCACCATGTTGCCGCTCGGCTCGTGGATGGGCAGCCCCGCACCGATCGCGGCGGCCATCGGCTCTTCGATGATGTAGGCCTTGCGGGCCCCGGCGAACTCGGCCGCTTCCATCACCGCCCGCTGCTCGACGCCGGTTATACCGGAGGGAACGCAGATCACCATCCGGGGCTTCGCGAAGCGACGCTGGTGAACACGGTGGATGAAGTAGCGCAGCATCTTCTCGCAGATCTCGAAGTCGGCGATGACGCCATCCTTCAGCGGTCGAATCGCTTGGATGTTGCTCGGCGTGCGACCGATCATGCGCTTCGCCTCCGCCCCCACGGCGAGCGGCTTGCCGTCCTTCACGTCGACGGCGACGACGGAGGGCTCGTTGAGGATGATGCCGCGCCCGCGCACGTAGACGAGCGTGTTGGCCGTGCCGAGGTCCACCGCCATGTCACGACCCAGCAACGAGAAACGACTGTCCACCATCTCAACCTTCTGACGATGGGTCCCGACGACGCCCACCCTCCCCCTAAGGCTAGGGCACGCCGACGGGCGCCGACCAGACCGGGGGTTAAGCCAAGTGGGGGAAGAAGATCCCGATCTCGCGGGCCGCGGAGTCGGCGGAGTCGGAGCCGTGGATCACGTTCTGCGCCATGACGGTCGCCAGATCGCCACGGATCGTTCCCGGAGGCGCGTCGACCGGATCGGTCGGCCCCATCATCGTGCGCACCATCCTCCAGGTGTCCTCGGGCCCCTCGACGACGGCGACCAGAACCGGACCGCTGGTGATGAAGGCCACGAGCCGCTCGTAGTAGGGGCGCCCCTCGTGCTCCGCGTAGTGCCGTGCCGCGGTGGCGGCGTCCAGGGTGCGCAGCTCGGCCGCGACCAGACGCAGTCCCCGTCGCTCCATCCGGTGGACGATCTCGCCGACGAGTCCGCGGGCGACTCCATCGGGCTTGACGATGATCAGGGTTCGGTTCACGGGCGCCCAATCTAACAGCGGTCTCGCGTCAGGACGCGTGGCGGTGCTCGACGCCGAGGAGCTCGGCGCGAACCTCACCGACGAGATAGAGGCTCCCGGTGACGATGACGACGTCATCGTCCCTCGCGTTCTCTCGAGCGTGAGCGAGGGCCGCGGCACCACTCGGGTGCACCGAGGCGCTGACGCCACGCTCCCGAGCCGCCGCCGCCAGGACCTCGGGATCGACCGCCCGAGGCGACCGCGGAGCCGCGAAGTAGAACCAGGTGGCGCCGGCCTCCACGAGTGGATCGATCATCTCCCCGATGTCGCGACCCTCGAGGACGCCCATGACGCAACGACGTTCACCCGCGACGTGGAAGCCCTCGGCGAGCGACGCGACGAGGGCGCGCAGGCCAGCGGGATTGTGGGCACCGTCGACGATGACCATGGGGTCGTGACCGAGGACCTCGAGTCGACCGGGCATCCGCGCCGACCCGAGGACCCGAACGACCAGGTCGTCGTCGAGCCCTCGCCCGAGGAAGGCCTCGGCCGCGGCGATCGCGACGGCCGCGTTACGTCCCTGATGAACGCCGTGAAGGCCGAGGAGGGCGTCGTCGTGACGCGCGTAGGGTGTGCGCACACTCAGTCGTCGCCCCCCGACCGCCAGGTCGTTGCGCTCGACGATCACGTCGCGTCCGGCCAGCCACAGGGTGGCACCGAGGCGCTCCGCGCGCTCGCGGGCGATGTCGACCACCCGCTCGTCGCCCGTCCCCACGATCGCGATGCCGTCCTCGCGAAAGATGCCGACCTTGTCACGCGCGATGGCCTCGACGGTCGGCCCGAGGATCGCCGTGTGGTCGAGGTCGACGTTGGTGAGCACGGCGACGTCGCTATCGATGACGTTCGTCGCGTCCCACGTTCCGCCGAGGCCCACCTCGACAACCGCCACGTCCACGCCTTCGTCCGAGAAGTGCAGCAGGGCGGCAACCGTGAGCGCTTCGAAGCGAGTCAGCGCAATGCCCGACACGGACTCCACGTCCGCGACGCGCGAGAAGAGCTCGACGAATGTGTCGTCGTCGATCGGCTCTCCATTGATCGCGATGCGTTCGTTGACCGCGTGCAGATCGGGACTCGTATAGGTCCCCACCCGCAGTCCCGCCTCCCGCAGGAGCGCACTCGTCAGCATGGTCGTCGTGCCCTTGCCGTTCGTTCCGGTGATGTGCACGCTGGGGTAGTCGCGGTGGGGGTCGGCGAGCAGCGCGAGCGTCGACGACACCGGCGCCAGGGTGGGCGGCCGGTGGCGGTGCGGGGTCTCTCGCTCGAAGTCCACCCGGGACTCCAGCCAGGCGAGCGCCTCCGCGTAGGTCGAGAAGCGCACGTCCCTCAGCTGGCGCGTCGGGCGCGCGACGTCCGACGCGCCTCGTACGTCGGCGCCTCGTCTCCCCGCACGGCGGCCGCCGTCACCACGCAGCGGGCCACGTCGTCGCGTCCGGGAAGGTCGTACATCGCGTCGAGGAGCACTGCTTCCAGGATCGACCGGAGACCCCGCGCTCCCGTGCCTCGCTCCAGGGCGAGGTCGGCGATCGCCTCGAGGGCCTCGTCGTCGATCACGAGTTCCGTGCCGTCCATCGCCAGGACCTGCTGGAACTGGCGAACCAGGGAATTCTTCGGCTCGGTGAGGACCCGGATGAGCATGTCGCGATCGAGGTTCTGCACGGACCCCACCACCGGCAGTCGCCCGATGAACTCGGGGATGAGTCCGAACTTCATGAGGTCCTCGGGCAGGACGTGACGGAACACGTCGATGTCGCCGGCGCGCTTCGACTCGATGGGTGAGTTGAAGCCGATCGACTTCTTCCCCAGCCGGCGCTCGATGATCGCCTCGAGACCCGCGAAGGCACCTCCGCACACGAAGAGGATGTTGGATGTATCGATCGAGATGAACTCCTGGTGGGGGTGCTTGCGCCCACCCTGTGGCGGCACGCTCGCCACGGTTCCCTCGAGGATCTTGAGCAGGGCCTGCTGGACTCCCTCGCCCGACACGTCGCGCGTGATCGAGGGATTGTCGGCCTTGCGCGCGATCTTGTCGATCTCGTCGATGTAGATGATGCCGCGCTCGGCGCGCTTGACGTCGAAGTCGGCCGCCGCGAGCAGCTTGAGGAGGATGTTCTCCACGTCCTCACCGACGTAGCCCGCCTCCGTGAGCGCCGTCGCGTCGGCGATGGCGAAGGGGACGTTGAGCATGCGGGCCAGCGTCTGGGCGAGGAACGTCTTGCCGCACCCGGTCGGGCCGAGGAGCAGGACGTTGGACTTCGCGACCTCCACGTCGTCGTCGTGCAGGGGGCCCGACTGAATGCGCTTGTAGTGGTTGTAGACGGCGACCGACAGGATCTTCTTGGCCTCCTGTTGGCCGATCACGAAGTCGTCCAGGAACGACGAGATCTCTCGAGGCGTGGGGAGGTCCTCCAGGACGAACTCTGGCCGATCTCCGAACTCGTCCGCGATGATGTCGTTGCACAACTCGATGCACTCGTCGCAGATGTAGACGCTCGGTCCCGCGATCAACTTCTTGACTTGTTTTTGACCCTTCGCGCAGAAGCTGCACTTGATGAGGTCATTACCCTCGCCGAACTTGGCCACGGCTACCTCCGACACACCGGACCTACCCATCCTAGGGGGCCGTTGCCCGTGAATCGGGAATCTCCGGGTTGGCGAGCTCGCCGGGCCGACCGAGCGACTCTCACCTCACTGACCTGGTCAGAGGATGTGCGTCGCCGCGAGCGACGCGACGCTAGGCCCTCGCCGAGATGACTTCGTCGATCAGGCCGTAGGTCACCGCTTCGGGAGCCTCCATGATGAAGTCTCGATCGGTGTCCTTCGCGATTCGCTCCACCGTCTGGCCGGTGTCGGCGGCGAGCATCTCGTTGAGCATGTCCTTCATCCGCAGGATCTCACGAGCCTGGATCTCGATGTCGGACGCCTGCCCCCCGACGCCGCCCCACGGCTGGTGCAGCAGGACGCGCGCGTGGGGCAGCGCGTAGCGCTTGCCTCGCGCCCCGGCGCCCAACAGCACGGCCGCCGCCGAGGCCGCCTGACCGAAGCAGAAGGTCGACACGTCGGGCTTGATGTACTTCATCGTGTCGTAGATGGCGAGCAGGCCGGTGATGTCACCGCCGGGCGAGTTGATGTACAGATTGATGTCCTTGTCGGGATCCTCCGACTCCAGGAACAGCATCTGGGCACAGATCAGGTTCGCCACGGTGTCGTCGATCGGAGTACCGAGGAAGATGATCCTCTCGCGCAGCAGTCGGCTGTAGAGGTCGTAGGCCCGCTCGCCGCGGTTGGACGACTCGACGACGGTGGGGACGAGGTAGTTCTGGGGGGACGAGGTCACGCGCACGCCTCCACCCTAAGCGTCGGCCGGGGGCTCGGCGCGCAGCAGCTCGCGGTCGATCACGACGCCCAACGCGTCCACGTAGGTCACGTTGTCGAGCAGCCACCGCGACGCCTTCATCTTCGCGACCTCGGCCGCGAAGGCCACGCTGCGACCCGTGTCGTGGAGGTTCTGGCGCAGAACGTCGGCCGCCACCCCCAGGGACTCAGCGGTCCGTGCGAGCTCCTCCTCGATCTCCTCGTCCGACGGTTGGAGGCCCTCAGCGCGAGCCAGCGCCCGTAGGGCCAGGTCCACGCGAACCGCCCGACGGGCGTCCGCGCGCAGGGAGTCGAGCAGGGTGTCGGGGGTCTGGTTCGTCACCTGGAGGAAGGTCTCCAGGCTCATCTTCTGGTTGTCCAGGCGATGACCGAGGTCGTGCAGTCGCTCGTTGACCTCGCTGTTCACCAGGGCCTCGGGAACGAGGTCCTCCGCGACCAGCTCGCTGAGAGCCACCAGTGAGGCGTCGCGCTGGACGAACTGCGCCTCGGTCACCTTCATCGATCGCATCTGCTCGATGAGCTGGTCGCGCATCTCGGTGACGGTGGCCCACTCGGTGCTCTCCTCCACCCACGCGTCGGTCAGCTCGGGCAGGATCCGCTCCTGCACCTGCTTCAGCCGCAGCTGGTACGTGGCGGTCTGTCCCGCCGCGGGGCTCCCGTTCAGGACGAGGTCCTCGCCAGCACGCAGCCCGAGGATCAGCTCGTCGACTCCCTCGATGATGGTGCCCGAACCGACCGTGTACATGTAGTCGCTCATCGAGAGAGGTTCGGCGTCCGAGCCGACCTCCGAGACCGTCACGTCCATCGTCACCAGGTCGCCGGTCACGATCGGACGGTCGACATCGCTCAGGGTCGCGTCAGTCTCGCGGAAGCGGTCGATCTGGGCGTCGACCTCCACGTCGGTCACCTGAGGCGACGGCAGCGTCACGCGGAGGTCGCCGTAGCCGCTGATCTCCACCTCGGGTCGCACCTCGACCTCGGCGTCGAACTGGAGGTTCCCCTCCTCCTCGCCCGCGGTCACGGTGATCGAGGGGTCCGCGATCGGGTCGATCGCGGTGTCGGCGACCGCTTTGGCGTAGAAGTCGGGCACGGCGTCGCGGATCGCCTCACTGCGCAGCGCGGCCGGGCCCCCGAGGTGAGCGATCAGGACGCTCTTGGGGACCTTGCCCTTGCGGAAGCCCTTGACGGAGATCTGGGAGGCGAGGGACTTCGCGGCTCGGTCGATCGCCGTGGACATCTCGTCCTCGTCGACCTCCACGCTCAGCTTGACCCGGTTGTTTTCCAGCGAAGTGGCGGTTGCGCGCATAGGAGTTTCCAGCCTACCGGGTTCGTCGTCG
>DAIDKS010000025.1 GCA_027449885.1 Acidimicrobiaceae bacterium | reverse complement strand
CCTGCTGGAGGCGGCCGAACAGGTCTTCGGCGAGTACGGCTACCACGACGCCTCGGTCGCGAAGATCACCGAGGTCGCCGGCGTCGCCCAGGGGACCTTCTACCTCTACTTCGCGAGCAAGCTGGCCGTCTTCGAGGAGGTGGTCGCCGACCTCAACCGCCGCGTCCGCCACGCCATGACGGAGGCCGCCGCCGGGGCGACGACCCGCCTCGAGGCCGAGCGGCTCGGCTTCGCCGGCTTCTTCCGCTTCACCGCCGAGCACCCGGCCCTCTACCGCGTGATCCGCCAGGCCGAGTTCGTCTCGCCCCGGGCGATGCGCCAGCACTACGAGAGCATCATCGCCCACTACATCCCGCCGCTGCGCGACGCGATGGCCCGCGGCGAGATCGCCCCGGGCGACCCCGCGGTCCTCGCCTGGTCGCTCATCGCGGTGGGCGAGGCCGTCGGGATGCGGTGGATCCTCTGGGACGAGGCGACCGAGGTGCCCCCCGCCGTCTTCGAGGAGATGGTGGCGATCCTCGCGCGCCTGCTGGGCGTGGCGACGCCGCCGGCCGACGGGGTGAAGTAGGGGCGAGCGTGGCATCCTCCGCGGGACCGGACGTCCTCGTGGGGACGTGGCTCGACGCGACGGTGCGCGACCGTCCCGACGCGGTCGCCATCGAGTACGGGGACGAGCGGATCACCTACCGCGAGCTCGACGCGACCGCCGCGTCGATGGCGCGCGCCCTCGCCGCGCGGGGCGTGCGCCGGGGCGACGTCGTCGCGAGCCTCAGCGAGAACCACCCCGCGCCGGTGGCCCTGCTCTTCGCCTGCGCCCGTCTCGGCGCCGCGCTCTTCCCCCTCAACTGGCGCCTCGCGCCCGTGGAGATCCGGGCCCAGCTGGAGCTCGTCCGGGCTCGCCTGCTCGTCGTGTCGCCGCGGTGGTCCTCGCGGCTCGACGACGTCGTGCGCGCGGCCGTCGCGGACGTCGTGCGTCCCGACGACCTCCGCGCGGACGGGCCGACGGGGGTCGCGAGCGCCCCCGATCCCGACGACCCGGTCCTGGTGATCGCGACGTCGGGCTCGACCGGTGTCCCGAAGGCCGTCGCGCTGAGCCACGCCAACTGCCACTGGACCAACGAGAGCCTCGCCGCCGTGGTGCCGCTCGGTCCCGACGACGGCGTCCTCCAGGTCCTCCCCCAGTTCCACGTGGGGGGATGGAACGTGCAGCCGCTCCTCGCGTGGCGGCGCGGCGCGCGGGTCGTGCTGGAGGCCGACTTCGACGCCGAGCGGGCCCTCGCGATCATCGACCGGGGACGGGTGCGCTCGATGATGGGGGTCCCGACGACCTACCTCCTGCTCGCGCAGTCGCCCCGGTTCGCGTCGAGCGACCTCGGCCGGCTGCGCGAGGTCGTCGTCGGTGGGGCGGTGATGCCCGAGCACCTCGCCACCCGGTGGGCCGAGCGCGGGGTGCGGGTCGTCCAGGGGTACGGACTCACCGAGGCGGCGCCCAACGTGTGCTGTCTGCGGCCCGAGGAGATGGCGGACCACGCGGGGAGCGTGGGTCGTCCCTACCCCTTCGTCGAGGTGGCCCTCTACGATCCCGCGACCGACGCCTTCGTCGAGGGGCCGGGCGAGGGCGAGCTCTGCGTGCGCGGGCCGAACGTCGTGCGCGGCTACCTGCACGACCCCGAGTCGACCCGGGCGGCCTTCACCGGCGAGTGGCTCCGCAGCGGCGACGTCGCGTCCCGGGACGCGGCGGGCTACTACCGGGTCGTCGGGCGCATCAAGGAGATGTACGTCTCGGGCGGGGAGAACGTCTACCCCGCCGAGGTCGAGCGGGTGCTCGACGCCTACCCCGGGGTCCTCGACGCGGCGGTCGTCCCGGTCCCCGACGACCGGTGGGGGGAGGTGGGCGTGGCCTACCTGGTGCTGGCCCCGGGGGCGCGGGCGGAACCGGACGAGCTGCGCGCCCACCTCCGTCGCGAGCTCGCCGCCTACAAGGCGCCGCGCGACTTCCGCGTGGTGGCGTCCCTCCCGCGCACCGCGGTGGGCAAGCTCGACCGCGCGGCCCTCGCGAGCCGCGCGCGGGGGGAGACCCGCTAGCGAGACGCCGCGAGCGCGAGGATCGGGTCCAGGCTCTCGGGGTTGGCCATCGACGAGACCGTCACGACCGTCGCCGGGTCGGCGCCGGCGAGGAGGCGCTTGACCGGTACCTCCATCTTCTTGCCCGAGAGCGTCCGGGGGACCGACGGAACGAAGATCACCCGGTCGGGGACGTGCCGGGGCGAGAGGCGCCGACGCAGGGCGTCGCGCACCGACGCCTCGAGGGCCGGGTGGTCGTGGCCCTCGCGGGCGACGACGAAGAGCCAGAGCTCGCCGGGTCCGCCGTCGGGGTCCTCGAGGTGGACGACGAGGGAGTCCGCGACCCCGTCGAGGGCCTCGACCACGGCGTAGAACTCGGCGGTCCCCATGCGGACCCCGCCCCGGTTGAGGGTCCCGTCGGAGCGGCCGGTGATGACGACCGTCCCGCGCGAGGTCACGGTCGCCCGGTCGCCGTGGGCCCAGCGTCCGGGGAAGCGCTCGAAGTAGGCGGCGCGGTAGCGCGCCCCGTCGGGGTCGCCGAGGAATCGCACCGGCATCGACGGCAGGGGGTGGGCGAGGGTCAGCTCGCCCTCGACGTCGACGACCGGACGGCCCTCGTCGTCGACCACCTCGACGTCGGCCCCGAGGCACCGGCAGCTGATCTCGCCGGCGACGACGTCGTGGAGGGGACTGCCCCCGACGAAGCCCGAGCAGACGTCCGTGCCGCCGCTGAAGGAGGCGAGGAGGAGGTCGCTCGCCACCTCGCGGTAGACCCAGGCCGCGGCGTCGGCCGGGAGCGGGGAGCCGGTCGAGCCGAGCGTGACGAGTCGGGAGAGGTCGTGGGTGGCGCCGGGCCGCAGCCCGGCCTTCGCCGAGGCGACGAGGTAGGCCGCGCCGACGCCCCCCACGGTGACGCCCTCGCGGGCCATGAGGGCCCAGAGCCGGTCGGGCTCGGGGCTCGAGGGATGCCCGTCGACGAGGGCCACCGTCGCACCGAGGAGGAGCCCGGAGACGCAGAAGTTCCACATCATCCAGCCGGTCGTCGTGTACCAGAAGAAGGTGTCGTCGGGCCCGACGTCGAAGTGGTAGCCGAGGGCCTTCACGTGCTCGAGGACGATCCCGCCGTGGCCGTGCACGATGGCCTTCGGTCGACCCGTCGTGCCCGAGGAGTAGAGGACGTAGAGCGGGTGGTCGAAGGGGACGGGGACGAAGTCGGGGGCTCCGCCCGTCGCCGCGAGGTCGTCCCACGCCTCCCAGGCCGGGTCGGCCGGCAGCCCGACGAGCGGGAGTCGGACCGCGTGGCGCACGGTGGGCAGTCCCGCCCGCACCCGGTCGGCGTCCTCGCGCAGGTCGCGCCGGCGCTCCCCGTAGTGGTAGCCGTCGACGGCGACGAGGACGCGGGGCTCGGTCTGGACGAGCCGGTCGAGGACGCCCTCGGGACCGGTCTCGGGGGCGCAGCACGTCCAGGTCGCCCCGAGGGCCACGGTCGCGAGCATGAGGGCGACCGTCTCGGGGACGTTCGGCAGGTAGCCGGCGACGACGTCGCCCGCCCCGACCCCCCGCGCGCGCAGGCCGTGCTGGAGGCGTCCGACCAGCGCGACGAGCTCGGACCCGCTCAGCTCGCTCCGACCGCGCGCGTCGTCGTGGGCGACGAGGGCCGGGCGGTCGTCGCCCTCGCGACCGCGCAGGGCGACCTCGGCGTAGTTGAGGGTCGCCCCCGGGAACCACTCGACGCCCGGGACCCGGCTCGGGTCGGTCCGCCACGCCGGGCGGTCGGCGGCGAGGACGGGGACGGCGAACTCCTCGGCGACGGCGCCCCAGAACTCGCCCGAGGTCGCGGGGTCGACCGACCACCGCCAGAGCTCGTCGTAGTCGGCGGCCCCGCGACGACGACGTAGCGCGTCGAGGCGGGATCGGCGACGGCGGTCGGCGGGGGGCGACCACAGGGGTTCGGGGCCGAGGGGACTGCTCACATGTCCAACTTATACCGACATATGACTCAGGTATCAGAAATGGCGGTGGGGCCCGGCCCGGGCACCGCCGTCAGGACGGGGCTCGGCCGGGGGCACCGATCGGCGCCACGTGCTCGACCGGGCCGGGTCGGGCGAGGAGGAACCCCTGGATGGTGAAGATTCCCAGCCCCACCAGGGTGTCGAGCTCGGCGTCCACCTCGACCCCCTCCGCCACGACGTCGGCTCCGACGTCGTGAGCGAAGTCGACGATGGCGCGAGCGAGGCTCCGGCGAACCGGGTCGACGTCGATGCCGCGCACCAGGGCGACGTCGAGCTTGATGACGTCCGGGGCGAGGTCGATCAGGCGCCGCAGGCTCGAGTAGCCGTTGCCGGCGTCGTCCATCGCGATGCGCAGCCCCCGCTCGCGCAGGGGCTGGAGGACGTCGCGGGTCCGGGCGAAGTCCTCGGCGTCGACGTGCTCGGTGATCTCGAGGACGATCCGGTCGAGCGAGGGCCAGGTGGCGATCTCGCCCGCGAGGGGGTGCTCGAGGAACTGGGGGCTGCAGTTGATCGCCAGGCGACAGTCGTGGGGAAGGTGGGGCAGGTCCGCGAGCGCGAGCCGCGCGGCCCGGCTCTCGAGCTCGGCCCCGAGACCGACCCGCCACGCGTCGGCGAACCACTGGTCGGGAGGACGGGCGGGCTCGGCGATGACCCGGCTGAGGGCCTCGCTCGCCACCGGCCGACCGGTACGCACGTCGAAGATGGGCTGGTGCACGATCAGCAGGTGCCCGGCCTCGATGACGTCGCGCACGCGACGGACCGTGGCGTCGTCGCGGGGGCCCGGCGAGCTGAGGACGTGCGCCATGAACCCCGACACCGCCGCCGCCCCGGACGATCGCCCGTCGCGGTGTCGTGACGTGGCGAGGACCGCCGTGGCCGAGTCCCCGATGTCGCCGGCCGCGGCGATGGCGGTCGTGATGAAGGACGAGAGGTCGGCGAGCGTCACCACGTCACTGTCGCTGAAGGCGCTCGGGTGCGCGGCCGACACCTTGAGGACGCCCACGCGGCGCGTCGCCGACTGGAGGGGGACGCAGACCATCGAGCGCGCGCCGACGCGGCGGCAGGCGTCGCGATCGACCCGATCGTCGGTCTCGGTGTCCGCGCACGAGAGCGTGGTCCCCAGCTCCACCGTGAGACCGGAGAGGCTCCCGCGGCCCGCCAGGCGGAGCCCCACGAAGGGCTCGAGCGACCCCGCCGCGTACGCGTAGACCATGTCGCCCGCATCCTCGAGCTCGACGGCCGAGCCGGTCGCCGCGGGCAGGAGCTCGAGCGCGGCCGTGACGACTCGGCGCATCACGCTGGCCGGGTCCGACAGACCTCGGAGCGAGGACACCAGGGACTCGTCGGCCACCCCCACCCCTCTCTCCGCGGCGGGAGGAGCTCCTCGCCGAGGGATCTAGAGAGTCCCAGCCTATCGACGTCCGCCGGCGATTCCTAGGTCACGGCGTCCCCGGACGGCGCCCGGGCGCGCCGCCGGGCACTCCCTCGATCCGCCGCCGAACCGCGGCGCCCCCTCGTGTACGGTCGGCCGGGTCACCCGTCGACGGGTCGACCGATCCGAAGGAGGTCCCGTGAAGCTCGCCGAGCGCGCCCAGAGGATCGAGCCCTTCCACGCGATGGACATCACGCGCCGGGCCGCCGACATGATCGCCCGGGGCGAGCGCGTCGTCACCCTCAGCGTCGGCGAGCCCGACTTCGGGGCCCCGCCCCTCGTTCGCGAGGCGATGCGCGAGGCGATGGACGGTCGCCCCCTCGCCTACACGCCGGCGATGGGATCACCGGCCCTGCGTCGCGACATCGCCGACTTCTACCGGGCCCGTCACGGCGTCGAGGTCGACCCGGCGCGCATCGTCGTCACCTCGGGCGCCTCCGCGGCCCTCGTGCTCGTGATCGCCGCCACGACCGACGTCGGCGACGAGGTGATCATGGCCGACCCCTCCTACCCCTGCAATCGCCAGCTCGTCGAGTCCGTCGGTGGGCGGGCCGTCACGCTCGCCACGACGCCGGCGTCGCGCTTCCAGCTCGACCGGGACCTCGTCGCGGGCGCCTGGACCGAGCGCACGACGTCGGTCATGATCGCGACGCCGTCCAACCCCACCGGGACGTCGCTCCCCTTCGGGGAGCTCGACGCCGTCTGCTCCCTCGCGCGCGAGCGAGGTGCCTGGCGGATCGTCGACGAGATCTACCTCTACCTCTCCGATCCGCCGGTCGACGGCCGGCCGCCCCGCAGCGTGCTCGAGGTCGATCCCGACGCGATCGTGATCAACAGCTTCTCCAAGTACTTCGGGATGACCGGCTGGCGCCTCGGGTGGGCGATCCTGCCCGAGGGGCTCGTCGGGCCGGTCGAGCGGCTGGCGATGAACTACTTCCTCTGCGCCTCGGCGCCGGCCCAGATCGCGGCACGGGCCGCCTTTCACCCCGACTCGCTCGCCCTGTGCGAGGACCGGCGCCTCGAGTTGGTGGCTCGCCGCCGGATCGTCCTCGAGGGTCTCGCGCGGATCGGGCTCCCGGTGGGCGTCGATCCCGACGGCGCCTTCTACGCCTACTTCGACGTCACGGGGACGGGCCTCGACGCCGGGACGTTCTGCGAGCGGGCCCTCGTGTCGGCCCACGTCTCGCTGACTCCCGGTCGAGACTTCGGCCCGGCGACCGCGGACACCCACGTGCGCCTCTCCTACGCCTCCTCGCGCGAGGACCTCGCCGAGGGCCTCGCGCGCCTCGAACGGTTCGTCGCCGCCGGGTGTCCGGCCGGGGACGACGACTAGTCCGCGGACCCCATCTGGCGGAGGCGCTCGGCGACCATCGCGACGAGGAGGTCCACGTCGACCGTCCAGTCCGAGGGGACCTGGACCGTCTTCTTCTTCACGGTGAGCCCGGTGAGGCGGGGGGCGACGTGCTCGAGGATCCCCTCGCCCCAGGGCATGAGGAGTAGGTGCTCGGTGGCGGCCGACATGCCGAAGACGTAGGTCGTGCCCCGGCGCAGCATCGGCTGGTTCCAGGCGACCACGAGCTCGAGGTCGGGGAAGCGCTCGTGCAGGGCGGAGAAGACCCTGCGGCAGGTGGCCGCCTGGACGGGACTCAGGCCGTCGAAGTAGGCGTCGGGGTCGGCGAAGCGCCGCGTGCTCTCGGACCCTCGCGCGTACATGACGACGGTGTTGGCGTGGGCCCGGGAGAAGCCGTGCTCCTCCTGCAGGTAGGCCATCTGGGCCGCGTAGCGGGTGTCGTCGAGCTCCCCGAGGCGCTCCAGCCAGAAGGCGACGGGCTGGCCGTAGCGCCGCTCGATGAGCGGGAACTGGGCGGTCCGGTCTCCGGAGGATGAGGCCACGGGCGAAGCCTACCGAGGGTGGCGATCGGCGGGGGCGGAATAGTGACGCCGGAATCGGTGTTCCCTCGTGACGAGCACGTCGAGGACGTACCGGAGTGGGGAGGGGGGGTACGGTGCGACGAGTCGGACGGGTGGCACCCCACCGAACGCGGGAGGCAGTGTGAAGGTCGACCTTCTCTACGAGGCGGACTGCCCGAACGGGCGGAGTGCGGCGGCGGTCCTCGAGGCCCTGCGCGACGAGTTCGACCTCACCCTCGAACTCCACGAGTCGGCGACTCTCGAGGGGGCCCGCGCCCTCGCCTACCGCGGATCGCCCACCATCCTCGTCGAGGGTCGCGACCCCTTCGCGGGCGAGCGCGAACCCGTTGCGGCGGCCTGTCGTCTCTACGCCACCCCCGCCGGGCCCGCGGGCGCACCGACGCTCGATCAGCTGCGCGCCGTGGTGCTCGCCGCGGGGCGACCGTGAGGTCGGACCCCGCGGTCGGCGACCCGGTGGCGGCGACGCTCGCGGCCGCCCGGGCGGTCCGGGTCACGCTCGGCGAGGGCGTCACGGACTACGCCCTCGCGCGGGGCGGCGCCGTCTACCTGAGCCGACGTGAGTCTCGCTGCTGCTCGGGGACGCTGACCTTCCTCGACGCGGCGACCGCCCCGCCCGTCACGCATCCGCCGCTCTGCTCGTGGAGGGTCGAGGGCGTGGACGTCCACCTGGTCACCCCGATGCTCCGCTTCCCGAGAGAGATCACGATCGAGCTGCGTGGCCGCCGACGCCGCTCGCTCGTCGCCTCGCTCGACGGCTGCGCCTACCGGATCTGAGTCGCCGAGACTCCGGCGTGATCGGCCCGCGGCACCGGTGCGACCTCACCGTCCGACGAGCGTCGCCGTGCCGGGGTCGGCCTAGATCCCGTCGTTCAGCTCGCGCCACGACCGCTCGCGGTCGTTGCGGATGCTGTCCCACGTGGACCGCCACCGGTCGGGGGCGGACGCGGCACCGGTCCGTCGCCCCCAGGGAGCGACGAGGGTCAGTAGGAACCCGATGGCCAGGACGACGGTCACGACGATCGCGTCACCGTGGGGGCTCGGCACGGCGGTGGCGACGAGGAGGGCGACGAGGAGGGCCGCCGCGCCGGCGACGACGCTGACGGCGGCCCCGCGGCGGCGCCGGTCGAGTCGCAGTCCCGAGAAGGCGACGATGATGGCCGCGGTCACCAGGCTCGCCGACGCGCAGGCGAGGAGCAGGGTGACGGGATCCGAGTGCGCCGTGGTCGCCGAGGCGAAGCTGATCACGACCCCCGGGGCGAGGATCAGCGACGCGATGATCGAGAGGAGGAGGTTGAGCCGACTCCGCTGGGACTCCTCGATGTCGCTCTTGTCCGCGAGGCTGGAGGCCGTCATCTCCGCGAGGAGGCTGTAGGCGTCGGAGATCCTCTGGCGCAGGGCCCGAACGTCGGGCTCGAGCCGGGGGAACTCCTCGCACTCGCGATCGACCCGGCCCACCTCGTAGCGCAGGGCCGACAGGCGCAGCCGGCTCTTCTGGGCGTGCCAGCGGTGCGACGTCAGGTCGGGGTCGGCGAAGGCGAACTGGCCCCGAACCTCCCACTGGTCGATGTCGGCGTCGAGGGCGCGGATCGCGTGCCGGAGGGCCGACTCTCGCACCGCCGTGAGGTCGAGCGACGCGTCCGCGCCGTGCCAGCACCCCGGCGCCGTCGACGTCGGGTGCTCGACGTAGCGGCGGGCCGTTGCGTCGTAGACGGGCAGGTAGGTGACGAAGGTCGCGACGCCCGGCTCGTAGGTCCGCGTCGCGAGGGCCAGTCGCACCCCGGTGTCCGAGAGTCCCGCGGCGGGGGGCTCGGCGAGCGAGAAGCCGAGTCGCGTCAGGTCGTCGCAGTGATGGGTCATGTCCTCCCCTCGCGTCGGGCCGTGGCGCGCGCCGATCGACGACCGCGGGGGGTCGCCGCCACCGACCACGGGTCTACCTCGTCGAGGGGCGCGTGATGGGGACGGTGGGTGCGGTGATCGCGGCGACTCAGGACGCGTCGTGGGGGAAGAGACGTCGCGCCCACAGCGCGACGTAGACGAGGCCGACGAGGACGGGCACCTCGATGAGGGGCCCGACGACCCCGGCGAGGGCCTGTCCCGAGGTGACCCCGAAGACGCCGATGGAGACCGCGATGGCCAGCTCGAAGTTGTTGCCGGCGGCGGTGAAGGCGAGGGTGGCGGTCCTCTCGTAGGGGAGCCCGATGGCGCGACCCCAGGCGAAGGCGCCGACCCACATGATCGCGAAGTAGGCGAGGAGCGGCAGGGCGATGCGGACGACGTCGCCGGGGTGGCCCGTGATGGTCCGTCCCTGGAGGGCGAAGAGGATCACGATCGTGTAGAGGAGCCCGATCAGCGCGAGGGGTCCCACGCGGGGGAGGAACCGCTCCTCGTACCAGGCACGCCCGCGCGTGCGCTCGCCGACCCGGCGCGACAGGTAGCCCGCGACGAGCGGGATGCCGAGGAAGATGGCGACCGTCTCCGCGATCTGGGCCGTCGAGAAGGTGACGCCGACGCTCGAGAGGCCGAGCCAGTCCGGGACGAGGTGGAGGTAGAGGTAGCCGAGGAGGGCGAAGGCGACGATCTGGAAGAGCGAGTTGAGGGCGACGAGGACCGCGGCCGCCTCCCGGTCACCGCACGAGAGGTCGTTCCAGACGAGCACCATCGCGATGCAGCGCGCGAGGCCCACGATGATGAGTCCGGTGCGGTAGGTCGGCTGGTCGGCGAGGAAGATCCAGGCCAGCGCGAACATCACGGCCGGACCGATCACCCAGTTGAGGACGAGCGACGAGACGAGCATCCGCCGGTCCGCGGTCACCGTCCGTAGCTCGCCGTAGCGGACCTTCGCGAGGACCGGGTACATCATCACGAGCAGCCCGACGAAGATCGGCAGCGAGGTCCCGCGGGTCACCTGGATCGCGTCGAGGTGGGTGTTGAGCGACGGGACGGCTCGGCCGAGGCCGAGTCCCACGGCCATGGCCGCGAGGATCCAGACCGGGAGGAAGCGATCGAGGAGCGAGAGCCGCCCGACGACGGCCTCGCCCCGTGGTGGCGCGTTGTGGGTCGCCGCCGTCGCAGGTGACGGGCTCGTCGGCTCCCCCGGCGATAGATTCACGTTCATCGATGATAGTGATGTCATCGATGAACGTCAATGAATCGAGGTGGCCGATGAGCCCGACGAGGGAGCGCCGATCCATCCCGGTCGCCGAGCGTGACGCGGTCGTCTGCGCGCCATCGGTCGTCGACGCCCCGCTCGGCGAGACCGAGGCGACCCGGCGCGCGTTGCTCCTCGCGGCCCTCGCCGACCCGGTCCGACTCCGACTCCTCTCCATCCTCGCGTCGCGCGGGGCGGCCTGCTCGTGCGACCTCGAGAGCCCACTCGGGAAGAGCCAGCCGACGATCTCGCACCACACGAAGGTCCTCGCCGACGCGGGTCTCGTCGTCGCCGAGCGGCGGGGTCGCTGGACGTGGTGGCGGCTGAGCGGCGAGCACTCCGACCTGGTGCGCCTCGCCCTCGACTGAGCCGACGTCGTCCGCCGCGATGACGGAGCGAGAGGTCCGATCGATCAGTGCGATGTGGCGACGGGGCTGCGACTACGCGAGGGTCGGGCGCCGAGACGACCAGGGAGCCGCCGCTTCGAGCTGGCTCGCCACCCGGATGAGGAGATCCTCGCGCCCGTAGGCGGCGACCAGCTGGACTCCGACGGGGAGACCCTCCGGGCTGACGTCGAGGGGGAGGGAGATCGCGGGCTGGCCGGTGACGTTGAAGTGGGTCGTGAAGGGGACGAGCTGGGCGATGCGGTCCTGGGTGGCGAAGGGATCGTCCGCGGGCGGCACGAGTTCGCCGATGCGCGGGGGGAGGTCGCCGAGGGTGGGCGTGACGAGGAGGTCGTGGTCCTCCCAGAACCGAGCCATCGACCGCGTGAACG
This sequence comes from Acidimicrobiaceae bacterium, assembly GCA_027449885.1. Taxonomy (GTDB): domain Bacteria; phylum Actinomycetota; class Acidimicrobiia; order Acidimicrobiales; family RAAP-2; genus RAAP-2. The sequence goes on along the minus strand of DAIDKS010000025.1, from coordinate 52,549 downwards.
CGGCGCTCGTCGCCAGGGCCGCCGCGTAGTCGACCCCCGAGAGACGGGCCCCGGCCCCGGCGATCGCCCAGGTCATCGGCTCGACGTCGTCGGCCGTGATCTCGCGGCCCAGCTGCTGGCCGATGGCGAGGATGCTCATGCGGGCGTTCACGGCCCACCGCGCGAGGAACCACCGGGCGGCGTCGGGATCGATGACGGGGTGGTCGTCCGAGACGTCGTGCCCGAGCCCCTCGAGGAGGTGCGCCGCCTCGAGGGCCGCCGCCGCGCACTCGGGATGGAGGGCCCCGGTGGGACTCGTCGCCAGGACGCCGACGCGTAGTCGCCCGGTCGGTGCCCCGACCTCCTCGCCGTAGGGACGCCGTGGCGGCGGGGCGACGACCATGTCACCGGGCCCGGGTCCCTGGAGGAGGTCGAGGAGGGCCGCGCTGTCGCGCACGGTTCGAGTGACCACGTGCTGCACGGAGAGGCCGCTCTCGTCCCGGTCGGGGCCGAGCGTCGTGCGCCCCCGCGAGGGCTTGAGACCGACGAGCCCGCACATGCTCGCCGGAATGCGAATGCTCCCGCCGCCGTCGCTCGCGTGGGCGATCGCGACCATCCCGGCCGCGACGGCCGCGGCGCTCCCCCCACTCGAGCCCCCCGGGGTGCGGGTGAGGTCGTAGGGGTTGCGGGTGGGGCCGTAGGTCGTGGGCTCGGTGAACGGGGTGATGCCGAACTCGGGTGTGTTGGTGCGCCCGAGGAACGTGAAGCCGGCCCGGCGGAGGCGCGCGACGAGCCAACTGTCCGCGGGTGCCGTCCACCCGGCGTCGCGCAGCGCGCGGTTGCCGTGGTGGGCGGGGTCTCCGGCGCTATCCGCGAAGAGGTCCTTGATGAGGAGGGGGACCCCACGAAAGGCTCCCGCCGGCAGACCCGCGTCCACGTCCTCGAGCGCCCGCTCGAACCGGCGGTGGATGACCGCGTTGATCGTCCCGTCGACCTCCTCGATGCGGTCGATGGCGGCCTCGGCCAACTCGCGGGGACCCACCTCGCCGCGAGCGACCAACTCCGCCTGGGCGGTGGCGTCGAGCCAGAGAACGTCGTCCATCCGCCGATCGTAGGGAACGGCAGGGGTACTCGGCGGGACCTTCGCGGGAGGGCGCGAGCCGTCGCTCCGTCTACCGGGATGGGCGAGCCACCTCTCGTTCGCACCACGCGTAGAGGGCGTCGTAGACGAACGAGCCGCGTTCGAGGAGGGCGTCGTCGTCGACCTCGGCGAGGAGTCCTCCCTCTCCGATCGCGAGTAGACCAGGGGCGACGGGATCCGTCGGGAGATCGTCGCGCACGTCGGCGGCGTGAACGATCCGGGCCAGGCGGGTGAGGGCGCGGTCGCTCCCCAGCCCGAAGTGGTTGATGAGGGTCTCGAAGGTGCAGAGTTCGTGGCCGTCGGGGCCGTTCGAGTGCGTGAACGCGGCACCCGGTGCGTCGAACGAGTGCCCACCGACCGCCTCCGCCACGGCGAGGACTCGGTCGGGCGCGACGAAGGCGATCTCGGCATCCTCGTCGATGAAGCGGCGGATGAGCCACGGGCAGGCGATCCGATCGGTCTTGGGTCGGGTGCGGGTGATCCACTTCACGATCCCTCCTTCGTGTCGGTGCGATGGGGCGAGGCGAGGATCGAGCGAGCCGATGATGCGAGACCCGCCCGACGGGCCCACCGCCACAGTGCCAGGTCGTAACCACCCTTGACGATTCCTGCCACGACGAGGGGTGCGCCGAGCGCCAGGTGTTGGAGCGCCCCGGCGACGAGGGGGGCCGCAGGGCGAGCCGTGTACCGGGCGGCGTTGGTCAGGGCGGCCGCGTCCGTGCGCTCATCGGGCTCGACGACGGTCATGACGAGCGCCTGGCGGGTCGGGACGTCCATGGGCGAAAGGGCCGAGCGGGTCAGCAGCATCACCGCCGCCAGCGGGAACGTGGGGGCGACGGCGACGAGGCCGAGGAGCACGTTGCTCGGCAAGTGCGTGCCCACCATGGTGGCGACGAGCCCGAACCGACGAGCGAGGACGGGCGCGACCAGCACGGCGAAGGCCTGGATCATCGAGGCCGCGAAGAAGAGCCACCCCACCGAGAACAGCGAGGCGTGGTACCGGACCGTGACGTAGTAGGAGAGAAACCCAGCCGTGACGAGGCCCCCACCGCCGGCGTCGACGGCGAAGAGCAGAGCCAGGTCCCTCACCGCTCGTGGTCGAGCGTGGCGGACGCGCCGTGGGCGCGGTCTCGGCGCCTCGACGGCGGGGGAGAGACGTCGCGCGAGGAGGGCTCCGAGGAGTCCGACGGGAACGAGGATGAAGAAGAGTCCCGCGTGGACCGGGGTGTGGGGCTGGCGGAGTCCGACGAGAGCCGCCGCGAGAGAGCCGATGGCGCCGGCTCCCGCACCCCACGCGTTGTACCAGCCGTACGCGTGGCCCGTTCGGACGTCGTCCTCCGCGAGCATCACCTGTTCCAGGGTGGTCGCCGCACCGTTGTCGACGACGTCGGTGGAGAGCGTGCCCGTGAGGGCGACGACGAGGAGGATGACGAGGGGAGGATCGAGACCGACGACGAGACCCGCGAGCGCGATGGCGAGGGAGAACACGCCGTACGTGCGACGTCGTCCGACGCGGTCCGCGACGGCTCCCACGGCGAGTGACGCGAGGGCGCTGCCCGCGATCATCGACGCGAGGAGCACCCCCGCCGTGACGGCTCCGACTCGGCGGGTGGCGAGGAGAGCTCCGAAGATCACCGCGGTGAACCCGTAGCCCCCGCCTCGAATAGCCTGCGTGGCCACGAGGACGCGCGAGTCGGCTCCGAGGCGAGTGCTCATCGGGCCATTGTCGCCGACGTGCGGTCGTCGGGAATCGACTGACCGTGTTGGCGAGCGATGCGCGGCAGGGGGTCAACCAACGTCGCGGAGGCCGTCGCCCCTGACGACGGCGACGCGGGATCGATGTCGCGCTGACAGGGCTCCGGGGAGGGGTGTCGGAGGCGAGGGGCATCGCCACGCTCGGGGGGTCCGTCACGAGTCCGTCGCGAGGCGTTCACGTCGTCGTCGTACTCCGACGGAGACCAGCCGGATCACGAGGGGGACTCCGCAGGTTCTCGTCTGAGCGGTCTACATATCGTGGAATCTCCCCGAGCCGCCGCGTCCTGAACTGTGAAAACTCGCTATTTTTCCAAGTCAAAGGGGGGAAAGACGCCGACCAGCCAGACCGACTAACGAGTGCTAGCCTCTGCCGGAAGTAGCAGAACACGAGTGTTCGCAGGTCGCGCATGCTCGTCACTTGAGTAGGGGGGTTCCCGTGTTGGGAAGTAAGGCAGGATTGAAAGTCGCGGTAAGGGTTGCCAGTGCCGCGCTGCTGGCGTCGGGAGTCATTGGGACGGTCGCAGCGAGTTCCGGTGCCGCGTCGCTTCCGTCGACCATTGTGATTGGCTCGACGATGCCGTTGACCGGATCGGGGGCGCCCTTCGGCGACACCATGCTCTTGGGGGAGCAGACGGCCGCTCAGTACATCAACTCGCACGGTGGGGTCGGCACGAACCACGCGAAGATCAAGATCGTCTCGCTGGACGACCAGGCACTCGCCGCTCCTGCGGTGGTCGACACGAAGCAGTTGATCAAGGTCAACCACGCCATCGGCATCATCACGACGTACAACGACCCGCCGCTCGCGCAGTACAAGATCGGTGAGCAGCTGGGCGCGCCGATCATCGCGATCACGAACGACCCCGCGATTCCGAACAAGCCGCACCTGTACCTGATGGGGTCGCTGTTCACGAACGAGGAGGCCGTGGCCCTCAACTACGCGAAGCAGCACGGCGTGAAGAGTGCGGGCCTCTTGTTCGCGAACAACTACACGTCCTTCGACATCTCGGTTTGGCAGAAGATCGCGGACAACATCTTCGGCAAGAAGCAGCCGTCGCAGACGTTCGACGCGAGCTCGACGAACGTCACGACCCAGTTGCAGGCTCTGCAGGCCGCGAATCCTGACGTCATCACTCCGCTGGCTTCCGGAACCCTGATCCTCACGGTGGCGCAGGACATGGCGCAACTCCAGATGAAGCAGAAGATCGTGACCGACGCTGGCTCGCTCAACACCCCGCCGCAGGTCACCACGATGCCCGCCTGGAAGGGCGCCATCGCCGGTGTGCCGGTCATGAACCCGACCAACTGGCTGAATGCCGCGTCGGTGAAGGCCAAGCAGGGACCGGCGTCCATCTACACGGAGTTCGCGGCGAATTCGGTGTACCTCATCAAGGCGGCCGTTCAGGCGGTCGAGAAGGCTGGTAAGCCGGTAACCGGCGCGAACGTGAACGCCGCGATCGCCACCTTCTCCGCGAAGAGCACGCCGTTCGCGGCTGCCGGGATGACCCTCAACATGCTGCCCAACCACACCCTGAGCAACAAGTACACGGTGACGGGACTTACTCCGTCCGGTGGCTTGAAGGTGCTGGCGACTATTCCGGCCGCGACCGTGGCCAAGTGGGTCGCCGCGGCGATGAAGTAGGAACGTCGAGGCCGCTTGTAGACCCCTCGCCAGCCAACCCACCCCCGCTACGGGGGTGGGTTGGCTGGTTCCCCAAGTGAGTCGGTCCGCGGCCGCGAGAAGCTAGATCAGAGTTCTCAATCGGAGATGTTCGGTGACGCGGTGCGGGTGGAGACGGCAAGGATGGACCTGGTGACAAGACGCGTGAACGACCCCCGGCGATTCGACTCCGGTGTCCACCGCGCGATGAGGGGTGACATCACGGACGGAGGCCCCCATGGCAAGTAGTGCTCCCCGCAAGAGAGCGGCCCCGGTGAAAACCGAAGTGGATGCGACCCGGGCGACGGACCTGTACCGGACGGTGGCGCGCATTCGAGCCGCTGAACTGGTCCTTCAGCGTCACATCACGGAGCACGGGTTCGGAGGTTTTTGGCACCCGGGACTCGGCCAGGAGGGCGTTCAGGCCGGTGCCGTCGCCGCGCTGAGGACCGACGACTACATGTTCATCGCTCACCGGGGGCTTGGCTATGCCCTCGCCAAGGGTATGAGCCTGGAGTCGCTCTTCGGTGATCTGTTCGCCCGGACCGTCGGCTCGACCGGTGGCAAGGGTGGCGGGACGGTTCACTTCGTCGATCCCGAGCGCGGCGTTCTGGGACAGGGCGGGGCGATCGGCTCGAGCTTCGTGCTCGGCGCCGGCGCCGCGATCTCCGGTCAGATGCTCGGGACGGATCGGGTGTGCGCCATCTTCTTCGGTGACGGAGCATCGTCCCGCGGGACGTGGCACGAGTCGGCGCTGCAGGCTTCAGTCTGGAAGCTGCCCATCGTCTGGATCTGTGAGAACAATGGATGGGCCGTATCCGCGCGCATCAGCGAGCAGAGCCCGACCGAGAACATCGCCGACCGCGCGTCGGCGTATGGAGTTCCCGGAGTGATCGTCGACGGTCAGGACGCCATCGCCGTGTTCGACGCCGTCACCGAGGCGGTGGATCGGGCGCGAGCAGGTCACGGGCCCACGCTGATCGAGGCCAAGACGATGAGAATCCGTGGCCACTACGAAGGAGATCGCCAGAAGTATCGTGACGACCTCTTAGTGGGTGACGAGATCCCGCGTGACCCCCTCGGCATTCTGCGAGAGCACGTACCCGCGTCGGTGGCGGACCAACTGGACGACGACGCTCGTCACGAAGCGGAGTCGGTTCTGGCCACCGTTCTCGAGGCGCCGCGGGCTGATCCGTCGATCATCTACAAGGACGTCTGGTCATGACCGAACAGCGAACGCAGGAGTCCCCCGGCGACGGCGTCTCCACCATCAACTACGCGCTGGCGATCAATCACGCCATGGCCGAGGAGATGCGACGCGACAGTCGCGTCTGGATACTGGGCCAGGACGTCGGACGAATGGGCGGCGTCTTTGGCGTCACTCGGGGACTGCTCGACGAGTTCGGGCCGTTGCGGGTGCGCGACACGGCGATCAACGAGACGTTCATCGTCGGGGCGGCCGCCGGCGCCGCGATGACGGGCACGATCCCCATCGCTGAGCTGCAGTTCGCTGACTTCATGCTCATCGCGGGCGACGAGATCTTCGGGAAGCTGGCCAAATGGCGGTACATGCACGGGGGCAAGCTGTCGTTGCCTGCCGTCGTGCGAGTCCCTACGGGACTACTCGGCGGAGTGGGGGCAGAGCACTCGCAGAGCCTTGAGGTCCTCGGGATGCACTTCCCCGGAGTGAAGGTGGTACTTCCCTCCACTCCGGCGGACGCAAAGGGACTCCTGAAGTCGGCCATTCGTGACCCCAACCCGGTCCTCTTCTTTGAGCACAAGGGTCTCTACCGGGTGAAGGGCGAGGTACCGGACGATCCCGAGTTCCTCGTCCCCTTCGGTGTCGCGGCCGTGCGGCGACGGGGAGATGCGCTCACCGTGATCGCGACGGGGATGATGGTCGATCGAACGCTCGCCGCCGCAGAGGTTCTCGCTCGCGAGGGGCACGAGGTCGAGGTCATCGACCCGAGGACGTTGGTGCCGCTCGACATGGACACGATCTTGGAGTCCGTCCAACGAACGGGCCGCGCGATGATCGTTCACGAGGCCGTACGGACCGCTGGCGCGGGAGCCGAGATCGCGAGCCGCATTCACGAGGAGTTGTTCTTCGCCCTCGATGCACCGGTGTGGCGCCTCGGCGCCAGCGACACGCCGATTCCCCAAGACCCCGAGCTCGAGCAACTGTGCATCCCTCAGGTTCCCGGGATCGCTGAGGCGATGCGCGGACTCATAGCGCTATAGAGGACACGGCAACGGAGGGGGTGGACGGTGACGATGCGACGATCTCTTGAAGGTCGGTACTCGGCGCTCCAACGACGGGAACCACGGCGAGGGGAGAACCCCGGGCCCGGGGTGCACGACGGAGCAATGATGACGTGCGCCTATCGACTGCGCCGATCTCGCGGCTGGTCTCAACGCTCGTCGACTCACACGACCACCCGCAGCGGAAGGTAATTGAGGTGTATTACCTACAAGTTCTCATCAACGGGCTCGTCACGGGCAGCATCTACGGGCTGGCCGCGCTGGGCTTCAATCTCATCTACGGGACGACCAAGATCTTCCACGTCGCCTACGGATCGGTGATCATGGTCGCCCTCTACCTCGTGACGTCCATCTCCCTGACCGGATCCACCGCCTACTGGGCGGTCGGGGCAGGGCTGCTGATCTCCCTGGCCCTCGGAGCCCTGGTCTACGCGATCCTCTACGCACCCCTCGAGAAGTTGGGTCGACCGCGACCCATCATCTTCATCGCGTCGCTCGGCCTCGCGACGCTGATCGAAGCCGTCATCCCGTGGATCTACAGCCCCCAGCCGCTGTCCTTCTACCTCCCCAGCCTCAACACCGTCTTCTTCGTGGGACACATCGCCATCAGTCCGCTCGACGTCGCGGCCGTCGTCGGTTCGCTGGTGCTGTCGCTCGCACTGTGGGCCATCATCAAGTGGAGCAAGTTCGGTCGTCAGCTGCGGGCGATCACGTCGAACGTCGAGCTGGGCAGCGTGATGGGCGCGCGACGCGGCCTCATCCTCGGCAGCGTCTTCGCCATCGGGACGGCGATCGGATTCATCGGGCTCACCATGCAGACGATGTCGAGCTCGGTGACCCCGGTAATCGACGTGTCGTACACCCTGATCGCCGCGATGATCGTCCTGGGCGGAGGGGCGGGGAGCCTCGTGGGCTCCTACGTCGTCGCCCTGGCCTGGGGAGTGATCCAGAACGGCGCCACCCTGTGGGTCAGTGCGGACTGGGCGAGCGTCATCGTCTACGTCGCATTCCTCGTTCTCATCCTCATCCGCCCGGTCGGCCTCGTGAGCTCTATTTCGAAGAGGACGCTGTGATCTACATCATTCAAACGATCGTCATCTACTCCCTGACGTACAGCATCGCCGTCATGGGCCTATCACTCGTCGTCGGCTACTCCCAGATCTTCGTCCTGAGCCAGGCGGCGGTCTTCGGGGTCGGCTCGTTCACCTACGCAGTGATGTCCAGCCGGAACATCACGTCCGACCTCCTGATCGTCATACCCGTCGCCATCGTCATTGGTGGGCTGCTGTCCCTCGTCACCGGGCTGCCCCTCTTCCGGTTGGGCGGCGACTACTACATCGTCGCGTCTCTGGCGTTCCAGTACGTCATCATCCAGGGCCTGGTCAACTGGACGTCGGTATCCGGGGGTCCCCCGGGGCTGTTCGGGTTCTCCTCTCCCTCCATCCTCGGGTGGAACATCAACTCCAACATGGACTTCATCTACGTCCTCGTGCCGATCCTGGTCCTGGCGCTCGGCTCGCTCCTCTGGGTACGTCGGATGCCCTACGGACGCGCGCTGGTCGCGATGGCCGATGACGAGGCTGCGCTCGCCGCGGGTGGCGTCAAGGCTGACTCGCTGAGGGTCGGCGTGTTCGTCCTAGCCGGCACGCTCGCCGCCGTGGCGGGCGTCCTCTTCACGTCGTTCCTCAACGTCGCGTCACCCGGCGACTACGGGATCTCCGAGTCGATCCTGATGATCTCGATGGTGCTCGTCGGCGGCTCGAGGTCGCTGATCGGGCCGTTCATCGGTGCCCTCTTCCTCTCGAGCCTTCCGTACTGGTTGAACCTCGTCAACTGGTCTGTCTACATGACGGGGGTGGTCACGGGCGTCCTCCTCTTGCTCGTGGCCTTCTTCCTGCCGGACGGGGTGGCCGGCCTCGCCACGTCGTGGGCGCACCGCCGGCGGATACACGGTCAGAGCCGGCAGGCGCCGAGCGTGGAGCCGAGTCTGGGGGGTCAATCATGACGGCAGAGAAGGCCCTGGTCTTCAGTCGGGCGGGGCACGTGAGCCACTCGGCGGGTCGCGACGGGGGCGCGAGCCGGCTCGTGGCCCGAGGGCTCTTCAAGCGCTTCGGCTCACAGGAGGTCATCGCCGGCTTCGATCACGACCTGGAGCCTGGCGTGGTCACGGGCTTGGTCGGTCCGAACGGCGCCGGCAAGACGACAATCTTCAACCTGCTCTCCGGCGGGTTGAAGCCGGACTCCGGTACGGTCACCTTCGCCGATCAGGACGTTACGGGAAAGCCGATGCACGTGGTGAGTCGAATGGGACTCGGTCGCTCTTTCCAGGACGTGAGGGTCTTCCCGGCGTTGGACTGCCTCGACAACTGCGCGCTCTACGCCCAGACGGTGCGGGAGACCTCGCTCGTGAGGACCCTGCTCATGCCACGTAGCACGGCCCGACTCTCCGGGGTGTCGCGCCAGGTCGCCACCGAGGCCGTCGAGTTCGTCGGGTTGGGATCGAAGAAGGACAATCTCGCGGGCTCCCTCTCCTACGCGGACCAGAAGCTCCTCGCCATCGCCCGACTCCTCGCCATCGGCGCGACGACGCTGTTGCTCGACGAGCCCGCGTCCGGTCTCGATCGTCGAGGCGTCGAGAAGTTGATGGAGGTCATCCGTCGTTTGCGGGACGAGGGGCGGACCATCCTGCTCATCGAGCACAACCTGGACGTCGTTCGTGAGATGTGTCAGAAGGTGCTGTTCCTCGACCGGGGTCGTGTCCTCGCCGAGGGGACGCCCGACGACGTGTTCGCCCGCACCGAATTGGCCGAACTCTACTTTGGAGCGTGATGAGATGACAGCCGACTCACTCGAGGCGCGACACGTCACGGTCCGGTACGGAGACCGCAAGGTCCTGCAGGATTGCTCGCTCGACGTGACGCCCGGGGAGTTGGTCGCCCTCGTCGGCCACAACGGCGCCGGCAAGACGACCATGCTGCGAGCGATCTCGGGCCTGGTCGGTGTGAGCGATGGGACCCTGACGATGAACGGGGAGGACCTCCGGGGCTTGTCACCCGCCCGTCGGGCTCGTCACGGCCTGGGGATGGTCCCCGACGCCGGACGGGGTGCGGCGTTCGCACCCTTGACGGTTCGCGAGAATCTGCGAATCGCCCAGGACCTCGCGACGGGCGGGATCAAGGTCACCTACGAAGAGGTGCAGGGCCTGTTCCCGCCCCTCTTTGAACACCTGGAGAACGCGGCCGGGGACCTCTCCGGTGGCGAGCGACAGATGCTCGCCATCGCCATGTCACTCTTGCGCGAGCCGAAGTACCTCCTGCTCGACGAGCCATCCGTCGGCTTGGCTCCCCTGTTGGTGAAGGACGCGATGTCCGCTCTTCGCAACGTGGTGGACACCTTCGGGATCGGCGTCCTCCTCGTGGAACAGAACGTGCAGGCCGCTCTGCGGGTGGCGGACCGCATCGTGGTCTTGAAGAACGGCGAGATCCTGCGAGAGTTCGCGCCATCGGAGATCGAGAGCGTTCACGAACTCTGGGAGTTGTTCTAAACGAGCCCGTCGCATCGGGTTCGACTCACTGGGGTGAGGATCTCGTGGTACCGAGACCTCCTCTACACGACGGATGTCGTCGGGAGCTCTCCGGTGCTGCTCACGCCGTGGACCAGGTAGCCCCAGAACTGGTAGGCAATGTCCCGGGTGCGCAGTGAGCCACTGGATCGGTACCACTGATACGCCCAGTTGCACATCCCGAACATGGCCAAGGACGCCAACTTCGGATCGGTTCCGCGAAACTCACCGGACGCTATTCCCGTGATGAAGATGTCCTCGATCATCAGCTCGTACAGGTTCCGCTTCGCCCTGATGGTCTCTCGACGGTCCGGGGGCAACTCCCGGTGGTGCTCGAAGAACACGCGAACGTGCCCCCGATGTGTTTCCATGAGCTCGAGAATGTCCGCCATCACCTCGATCAGGAGTACTCCGGCGGGGAGACGCGCTTCGAGGCGTCGTTGGTGCTGCTCGATGAGATGATCGATGAACTCCTCATGGATCCAGAAAAGGATCTCGTCCTTACTCGTAAAGTAGTGATAGAGGGTCGACTTCCCCATGCCCACGGCGCGAGCAATGTCGTCCATCGTGGTCTTCGAATAGCCCGCTCCGTCGAACAGGTGCGCGGCGGTCACGGCGATTTCACGGCGACGGACATCGATCGGGGTTCGCTTTCGCGGGACGGCAGCATCACTCGGTGTCGGTGGTTCCTTAATCATCTTCCCGCTGGCATTTCTACGAACGAATAGCGCACGTGGCGTCAGGCATCACCCTACTTGCCTCTCCCTCGCCCCTCGTCACTCTTTCGACGCCACGTGAGATCGGACGTCACGGACGAAGTTCGGACCTACGAGGGTCCCGACCCACGAGTTCGCCGTGTCGAACAGACCCGCCATCCTCCGCGTCAGACGTCCGGACGTCGCGACGGTTGGTGCCGTCTCCCTGCTCGCGAACGGCCGATCCCGGACTCGTGACGCGACGGAGTCGTCGGGGATCGCGCGTGAGCCGGGAGTCCCTCGGGAGGGCCGGATGACGGGGTGTTACGCCCCGCACACCGAGGTGCCAAGAATGATGAAGTCGACCAGTGAGTTCGATGTGGCGAGTCGACCGCGACATCGCGTCACATCACGGCATGCGACCCCAAAATACCAGGTCAACCGGGCTACAGATCGGTAGACCTCCACGACGAGTCGTCGAGCTCCGCGGCTTGACATCCGAACCACGACAATCTAAGGTTCAGAAAGTCGACTAGTCAGTCGAGAAGGATTTTCGGGGGGAACCGTGATCGGAGTTGGGCCACCGCATCGGGAGGCAGTTGGTCCCGATGACGTCGGAACGGCCCTGCTATTCGACCGGTCCTGCGGTCACTGCGGCGTGTGTCAGCTGGGATGGAGTGCCTGGTGCGAGCAGCCGGGAGAGGGTCGCGCGCTCTGCTCGATACCGAGGCAGGTATCGGTGTCGTTCGCGACCGCCGTGCTCATGGCGACGAGTGCACTGATGACGGCAGACCTTGACGGATCGGCCATCGTCGCCGTCTGTACACCGCCCGGACACGAGGTTCTCTCGAGCCTCGCGCAGCTGGTGCATCGCGGGCCAATTGTGGCGACGTCGGACCTGCGTGATCCCCAGTTCAAGTCCTACCTGGGAGAGACGTCAGCGACCGGACGACCGGACGCAATTGTGACCGTATCGAGCGGTCGTGATGCCGTAATGGCCGTCAAGCGAGGCGGGATCGTGTGCCTCGCTGAGTCTATAGACGACATGCCGAGTGTGACTGAACTCGCGCAAAGAGAGGTCCGTGTGTTTGGTCCACGCGATCTCTCCGCAGTAGTCGACGGTGTCGGGAGAAGGCACGTTGAAGAGGCGTTCGGGTTCGCACATCGAACACCGCAGTAGGTGAAGTGAAACGTTAAGGCCCCGCAAGGGGAATATGGAAAGGAAGTGGTCACAATGGGTCGGAACGCCGATGGCTCATGGGCAGAGGAGTGGGTCCCGCCAACCTTCACGGTTGACCGCAATGGGAAGGTCGTCGGTTACGTCAACGATCGCCAGCCCAACAACTGGGGCCGCTGGGGCGAGCTAGACGAGCGAGGCACCGTTAACCTGCTCACGCCCGAGAAGATCGCCGAGGCCGCTTCGCTGATTCGAACGGGTCAGGTGATCAGCCTCGCCATTCCCCTCGACAGCTCGGGGCCCGTCCACCCGACTCGGACCGGAGTCGTCCACATGTACGGCTACACCGGGTCCGACTTCGTGGCGGGGTCGGTCGCCGGGAAGATCTACCCGAACTTCCAGGGAACTGATGACTACATCTTCATGCCGCTGCAGGGCAGCACGCAGTGGGACGGGATCGCGCACTTCTTCTACAAGGACACGATGTACAACGGCTTCTGGATCGGCAACGTGGAGTCCTTCGCCGGTGCGCGTAAGGGGTCTATCCACAACATGAAGGACACCTTGGTCGGACGGGGCGTTCTCCTGGACATCCCCCGACTGAAGGGCGTTGACCGCCTCGAGAAGGGCTACGGCATCACCCCCAAGGACCTGGATGACGCCTGCGCCGCCCAGGGTGTCGAGGTGCGCCAGGGGGACATCCTCATCATCCGGACCGGGCACGTGCCCTACTTCTACTCGCTCGAGGATCGCGCCTCCTTCTGGGTGGGCGGGGCTCCCGGCATCAACAGTGACTGCGTCCAGTGGGTGGCGGACAAGGACATCGCGGCACTGGCGATGGACAACATCGCCATCGAAGTGGAACCCTTCGAGGCTCCCTACGAGCACGTCTACCCCCTGCACGCGCGTCTGATCCGAGACTTGGGCCTGACGCTCGGTGAGGTCTGGTGGCTCGAGGAGTTGGCGGACGCCTGCGCGGCCGACGGTCGGTACGAGTTCTTCATCTCGGCCCCGCCGCTCAACGTGACGAACGCGTCCGGCTCGCCGGTCAACCCCATCGTGGTGAAGTAGCCCACACTCGCACGAGTGGGCAATCGGAATCGAAGGAACGCGTCGGAGGTAGAGAGTGACGACGAGCAACGACAACAACAACGCACTGGATCGGAGCCGCTTTCTCGCGCTGGGCGAGATCCTGGCGCGTGTCAGTCGCAAGTATCCCGACAAGACAGCCCTCGTCTTCGAAGATCGGGCCCTGACCTTTCGTGAGTTCAACTCACGAGTGAATCGTCTCTCGGCGGCCTTGGCTCGCCGCGGCGTCAGCCGCGGCGACAAGGTCGCCGTGCTGATGTTCAACCGGTTGGAGGTGTTGGAGAGTTACTTCGCCTGCCAGAAGCTGGGCGCGTGCCCGGTGCCGATCAACTTCCGACTGGTACCGAACGAGGTCCGGTACATCCTGAACAACGCCGACGCCGTCGGGGTCATCGTCGACGAGCCCCTGGAGCAGCTGGCTCGGGAGTCGACCGAGGGAACGTCGAGCTTCGTGCTGGCGTTGAACCCGACACCCGAGCCCGGGGCCGACTCCTACGAGCAGGCGCTCTCCGTGGAGGCCGACACCGAGCCCGATGTCGTGGTCAACGAGGACGACCTGGCGTTCCTGATGTACACCTCCGGCACGACGGGGCTGCCGAAGGGGGCGATGCTGACCCACCGCAACCTCGTGGCGAACACGGTGAACTGGATCATGGAGATCGAGGCACGTCACGATGACGTGTGGTTGTCCGGCCTGCCCCTCTTCCACATCGGCGGCGTGAACGGGATCCTTCCGTTCATCTACCTGGGGGGAACCTGCGTGGTCACGACCTCGACGGGTTTCGACCCGGCGGAGTCACTGGCCCTCATCCAGAAGCACGACGTCACGATCTGCTACTTCGTCCCCACGCAGTGGCAGCAGATCTGCACGTTGCCCGAGGTGGCCCACGTCGACACCTCCAGACTACGCAAGGCGCTCTGGGGTGCCTCGCAGGCACCCGTCAGCACGCTGGAGCTGCTGACGGGCACTTTCCCCTCGGTGGGGATCGTGAACGCGTTCGGCCAGACGGAGATGTCGTCGAACACGTGCTTCCTGAAGCCCGACGACGCCGTCCGCAAGATGGGGTCGGTCGGCAAGGCCGCCGTGAACGTCGAGGTTCGAGTCGTCGACGACGACATGAATGACGTTGCCGTGGGCGAGATCGGCGAGATCGTCTATCGGGGCCCGACCGTCATGAAGGGCTACTACCGAAACGACGACGCCACGCGCGAGGCGTTCGAGGGCGGGTGGTTCCACAGCGGCGACCTCGTCAAGGTCGACAACGAGGGGTTCATCACGGTGGTGGATCGCAAGAAGGACATGATCATCAGCGGGGGCGAGAACATCTACCCCGCCGAGATCGAGCAGGCCCTCGCGACTCACCCCGGCGTGGTCGAGGTCACCGTCGTGGGCGTTCCCCACCCCAAGTGGGTGGCGACCCCTCTCGCCGTCGTCGTGCCCTCGGGCGAGCGACCGACCGAGGAGGAGTTGATCTCCTACGCGAAGGAGAAGATCGCCTCCTACAAGAAGCCGAGCGGGGTCGTCTTCGTCGATGCCCTGCCACGCAACGCGGCCGGGAAGGTCCTGCGTCGACAGTTGCGCGACGAGTTCTCCGAGCGCTTCACCGGAGCATCGTCGTGAGATCTCACCCCGTCGTCGGGACGCGCGAGAGCCCGGACGGGCTTCTCCGCTACGACGTCGAGGTTCCGTTGAACTTGGTCGACATGCTCGACGACACGGTGAGGCGACACGCCGATTCTCGCGCCTTCGTCGATGGCGGTGGCGACGTCACGTGGTCCGAGTTCGCGGAGATCGTCGAGGCGACGGCCCGAGGGCTCGCCGGTCACGGCGTGCGGGCTGGCGACCGCGTCGCCGTGGTGGCGGGAAACGGCATTCCGTTGACCGCTGCCTACTGGGCGATCTGGAAAGCCGGCGCCATCGCGGTGCCGCTGAATCACCGACTGACGTCCGATGACCTCGCGCGGCAGCTCGAGGCGGCGTCGCCCCGCCTCCTGCTCGTCGGGCGCGGCAAGGAAGAGTTGGGTCGGGCCGCCGCCGTGGGATCGGAGAGCACGGTCGTACTCCAGGAGGATGACGAGTTCTTCTTCTCGTCGTCGGACGGAGCGGGGTACTCGACTCCGCCGCTCGGTGAGTCCACTCCGGCCGCCATCCTGTTCACCTCGGGGACGACGGGCCGTGCGAAGGGCGTGGTGATCTCGCACGGCAACGCCGTGCAGAACTCCGTGACCTGTACCTCGGTGATCGGTCGCCGTTCCGACGACACCGAACTGATCATGGTGCCCCAGTTCAACGTCACGGGACTCTGCTCCCAGACCATCCCCATCGTTCATCTCGGCATGACCGGCGTCCTGCTCGATGGCTTCAGCGCGGAGCGAGCCGTCGATCTGGCCCGGACCCATGGGGTGACGAGCACGGTGGGTGCACCGACCATGTGGTGGCGGATCCTCGAGAGCGCGGGGGCTGAGGGCCTGCCCGGCCTGCGGCTCGCGCTGTACGGCGGGGCCCCGATGCCCACGGCACTGCTCGACCGGATGACCACGGCCCTCGGGTCCGCCACGTTCGGGAACGGGTACGGAATGACCGAGACCTGCTCCATGGTGACCTATCTCGGCGGGGAGGACGCTGTGCGTCACTCGGAGTCGGTCGGTGCGCCGCTGCCCATCACCCAGATGCGACTCCTCGACCTGTCCTCACCCGACGAGGTCGAGAGCGGACAGGTCGGCGAGGTGACCGTTCGGGGTCCGCAAGTGGCCATCGGCTACTGGGTCAACGGTGACGTGAGCCCGTTGACGGGCAGCGACGGGTGGGTGCGAACCGGGGACGTGGCCCGCGTGATCGACGGCTTCGTGGTCTTGGCGGATCGCGTGAAGGACGTCATCAAGCGCGGGGGAGAGTCCATCTTCTCGATCGAGGTGGAGGAGGCCCTGCATCAGCACCCCGCCATCCTCGAGGCTGCGGTCATCGGCGTCCCGGATGACGTCTACGGCGAGCGGGTTCTGGCGGCGGTGGTGGTGAAGCCCGGCGCGGAGGCCGAAGCGGGCGACATCCAGGCCTTCTGCCGTTCGCGCCTCGCGCCGTTCAAGGTGCCGAGCTTCGTCGAGGTCGTCGACGAACTTCCGCGCAACGCGGGCGGGAAGGTCGTGAAGGCGCGTCTCAAGGAGATGTTCTCCTCGTCGAGGAGTGCACGCCCGTGACGGAGGTCACCGTGGACTCGTCGAGCGCCCGCGACGTCCCCGTCGCGTTGGTCGCCGGCGCCGGTCGGGCGGGTGGCATCGGGCACGCGGTCGTGACGAGGCTGCTCGCCGACGGCTATCGCGTGATGGCGTCGGACGTCGGTCGCGCGCTCACCTCGCACCCCGACTATGAAGTGGCCCCACCCGGGGACCTGTCGGAGTTGGTGCGCGCCGTCGATGACGCCACGCGGCTTCAGAGCCACCCGTGCGACGTCACCCAGGAGGACGACGTGATCGCACTGTTCGCGAGGACGCGTGAGGCGTTCGGACGCCTGGACGTCGCCGTCAACTGCGCGGGTCTGGGAATCGGCTTGACTCCCGTGACCGAGTTGACGTTGCGGGACTGGAACGTCAATCTCGACGTGATGGCGACGGGCGCTTTCCTCTTCGCGCGCGAGGCCGCGCGGGTCCTGGTGAGTCAGGGGTCGGGTGGGCGGATCGTGACGATCTCCTCGCAGGCGGGAAAGACCGGGATGCCCCTGCTCGCCGCCTACAGCGCGGCGAAGTTCGCCGTGATCGGCCTGACCCAGAGCCTTGCGGCGGAGTTAGGGCCCGAGGGCATCACGGTGAACGCCGTCTGCCCGGGAACCATCGATACACCGCTGCTCACCGTGAAGGGGGGCGTCGTGGAGGCCTTCTCCTCCCTCGCGGGACGTTCTCCCGACGACTATCGTCAACGGCTCGCGAAGCAGATCCCGCTACGCAGATTCGGCACCCCCGATGACGTGGCGAGTGCCGTGGCGTACCTGGTCTCACCCCACGCGTCCTTCGTGACGGGCGAAGCCCTGAACGTCACGGGCGGACAGGAAGTCCACTGATCATGAGGGCGGCGATCTTCCAGGGGGCGAAGCGGATCGACGTCGCTGACGTGCCGGCTGGCTCGGTCGGGACTCGTGACGTCCTGCTCGCCGTCGAGGCTTGCGGGGTCTGCGGGTCGGACCTCGCCAGCTACGAGCACGGGCACTACGTGACGACCGGTCAGGTGATGGGTCACGAGATCTCGGCGCGAGTCGTCGCGGTGGGACGGGACGTACGCGGCCTGGAACCGGGTGTCCAGGTCGCGGTACGCCCGATGGGGACCTGCGGGGTCTGCGGATACTGCCGGGCGGGCGCGTCCAACTTGTGTGGATCGACGGAGGGGAGGTCCCTGGGGTACGGCCTGCCCGGAGGGTTCGCCGAGGAGATCCTGCTGAGCGACGTCGAGGTCGGTCGCGACGTCGTCCCGGTCGAGGTCCACGTTCCGCCGATGGAGCTCGTGTGGGCCGAGCCGCTCGCGGTCGCCGTGCACGCCATCGGGCTGGTCACTCGTCGACCGGTGGAGTCGTTGCTCGTCGTGGGGGCCGGCTCCGTCGGCCTGTGCGTGACGGCCGCTGCCCTGGCGATGGGGATCGACGACGTCGTGGTGCTCGAGCCGCGAGAGCACCGTCGCGACGCGGCGGCGGCGCTCGGCGCCCGAGCCCTCGCTCCGGGTGATCTCGATCCGAACGAGGCAGTTGGTGGCGCGGTCGACACCTCGGGTATCCCCCAGGTGATCAGCAACGCCGCGGAGAGGGTCCGTCCTGGAGGGACGGTGGCCCTGCTCGGCCTCGGGGACGGCCGCGTCCCCTGGCCCGTTGGAGGTGTTCAGCTCACCGGCTCCTTCGCCTACACGGACGAGGAGTTTCGGCGGGCGGTCGATCTCATCGTGTCGGGCCGGGTTCGGTTGGGTCGCTTCGTCACCCATCGCTTCTCACTTGAGCAGACTGCCGCCGCGCTCGGCGTCGCGACGCTCGACGAGACGGCCGTGAAGGCCGTCGTGATTCCCGAGGCGTCCGATGCCGATCGGTGAACGGCGCGTCGCGCGAGTAGTGCAGCGGAGTCGGTCGTTGGTCGATCGCGGGGCGAGGGCGCATTCGGGAACCGCGCGCCGATCTCGGACGTTACGGGACGCCGACCAGCTCACTCCGACGGGAGGATGGCGATGATGTGGAGCGTCGCGGGCCAGACCGCACTCGTGACGGGCGGAAGTCGGGGGATCGGCCTGGCGATCGCGAAGCAGTTCCAGGAAGCGGGCGGCAACGTGATGCTGGTGTCGCGCAGCGCGGAGAACCTCCGCGAAGCGGCCGCGGCCTTCGGTGGCGCCGGTGGGGAGGTCGCCTGGACCGTGGCGCACGTGGGCAGGCCCGACGACGCGAGCGCCGCGGTGGAGGCGACCATCAAGCGGTTCGGCTCCGTCGACGCGCTGGTGAACAACGCGGGGACGAATCCGTACATGGGCCCGCTGATCGAGATCGATGATCGGCGCATGGCGAAGACGGTCGAGGTGAACCAGTCGAGCGTTCTCGTGTGGTCCCGGGCGGCGTGGTCGCGGTGGATGCGCGATCACGGCGGGGCGATCCTGAACGTCGCGTCGATCGGGGGGCTCAGTGTGGAGCCCGGAATCGGGTGGTACAACGTCACCAAGGCGGCCGTCATCCACCTGACCCGCCAGCTCTCGTGGGAGTTGGCACCGACGGTGCGCGTGAACGGCATCGCTCCCGGGATCATTCGCACGGAACTGGCGCGTGCCATCTGGGAGGACAACGAGGATCAGGTGGCGTCGCACATCCCTCTCGGGCGTATCGGCGAGGTCGAGGACATCGCTCCGATCGCGCTCCTGCTCCTCTCCAACGCCGGCGCGTGGATCACGGGGCAGACCGTCGTGGTGGACGGGGGCACGTCGAACCAGCCGTCGGGAGGAGTTGGATGAGGGACGCAGGTCACGTCACCGATGGGGTCCGGGCGGTGGCCGCGAGGAGGTCGTCGTGCGACATCGAGGCGAAGGGGTGAGGAAGCATGCGTGAACCGCGGAGTCGAGTCGCGTCGTGGACGTCGTTGGTGAGGGGTCCTCTCATTCGGGAGTATGGAGGGGTGCGGCCGTGACCACATCGGAGTTCATTGACGTCGTGATGCCGCAGATGGGCGTCTCCGTGACCGAAGGCGTCATCGCGAGGTGGCACGTCGCGGTCGGAGACCGCGTGGTGAGCGATCAGATCGTGTGCGAGGTCTCGACCGACAAGACCGATACCGAGATCCTCGCACCGGCCGACGGCGTCATCACCGAGATCATCGTGTCCGAGGGTGAGGAGGTCGCCATTGGCGGCGCGGTCGCCCGACTGTCCTCGTCGGAGGGCGCCGGGGGGTCCGGCCCCGCCGTCGCGCCCGCGACGTCCGTCGCCGCGACCCCGGTGACGCCCCCGCACTCCCCCGACCCGCCCGCGAGTCGCCCGAGCGACGTCGTGCTGGCCCCCGTCGTAGCGCCCGCGACGGATCAGCCGAGTACGAGCCACCGCTCGGTCGCCGAGATGCTGGCGGGCGCCCGCATCGACCCGACGGCGGCGGCCGACGCGGTCCTCGATCACCACCCCAGCGACGGACGGCCGCTGGCGTCCCCCCTCGCTCAGCGGCGCGCCAAGGAGCGCAACATCGACCTGGGCGAGGTCCGGGGAACTGGGCGTCGGGGACGCATCTGCGTGCAGGACGTCCTGGCGGCCGGCCGGACCACGCCCGTGAGCGCTACCTCGGTCGCACCCGCGACCGCCGTCACGGCCACTCCGGTCACACCGACGATCGTGGTCGGCGAGGCGGGGCTCCCCCTCGGGTACGAGGACGTCCCGTTCGCCATCGCGAAGACCAGTCCCCACCGTCGCGCCATCTCCGAGCACATGATCCGCTCACGTCAGACGGCGGCGCACATGACGACGGAGGTCGACGTCGATATGTTCCAGGTGGCGAAGGTGCGCGAGATGATGAACGCGGCTCGCGCGGGGGCGGGTCAGGGGCGGATCTCCTACCTGTCCTTCATCACCAAGGCCGCGATTGCGGCCCTCGCGGACTATCCCGACATGAACGCGACGTTCCAGCACGAGCGGATCATCCACTGGAACGAGGTCAACGTGGGCATCGCGGTGGACACGCCGGAGGGGCTGATCGTCCCGGTGATCCGCCGCGCCGACACGATGACCGTCGAGGGGATCGCGGACTCGATCGCTCGCCTCGCCGAGCGAGCCCGGGCCCGACGGCTCTCTCCCGACGACCTGCGCGCCGGGACGTTCACCGTGTCGAACCCGGGCTCCGTGGGCGGTGTCGCGGGACCGGCGATCATCAATCAGCCGCAGGTGGCCATCTTGGGCATCCCGGTGATCGTGCGACGACCGTGGGTCGTGACCTCGGCCGAGGGAGGCGAGGCCGTGGCCATTCGTCCGATCCTTCGCCTCGCGGTGACGTTCGACCACCGAGCCATCGACGGGGCCTACGCGACTCGCTACGTGGTCCAGGTCGGTCGACTCCTCGAGTCGTGGGACCTACGCGACTACAGCTGACGACGTCGCCGGGACGCGGACGCCCCGGCGACGTCGATCACAGCGCACGAAGGATGGCGGCGTCGCCCTGTCCACCACCACCACAGAGCCCGACGGCTGCGACGCCGCCGCCGCGGCGCTGCAGCTCCAGGAGGGCCGTCAACGCCAGACGGGCCCCCGACATCCCGACCGGGTGGCCCAGCGCGATGGCCCCGCCGTGGACGTTGAGCCGCTCCTCGTCGATGCCGAGGTCGTCGCGAGACGTGAGCGCCACCGCGGCGAAGGCTTCGTTGATCTCGTAGAGGTCGAGTGACGTGACGTCAAGGTCGGCCCTGGCGGCCGCGAGGGCGATGGCTCGGGCCGGCTGCAGGAGCAGCGACGTATCGGGCCCGGCGACCTGCCCGTAGCTGACGATCTCGCCGATTCCCGATAGGCCCAGTTCGCGCGCGCGGTCGGCGGACATGATCACGATCGCGGACGCACCATCCGAGATCTGCGACGCGTTGCCGGCGGTGATGGTGCCGTCCTCGATGAACGCGGCGCGCAGCTGCCCGAGTGAGTCCGTCGTGGTCTCGGACCGTACTCCCTCGTCGGTATCGACGAGGACGGGCCCCCCCTTGCGGGTGGGGACCGACACGGGAGTGATCTCCTCGGCGAACACGCCCGAGGCGATGGCCGCGGCGGCGAGCTGGTGGCTCCGCGCCGAGAACTCGTCCTGACGGGCGCGGCTGATGCGGCCCCCGTTGTAGGAGTCGGTCGCGTGGCCCATGGCGCAGTGGTCGAAGGCGCACGTCAGGCCGTCGTGGAAGAGCGAGTCGTGGAGTGTCTGGTCGCCGATACGGAAGCCCGAGCGTCCGTTCGCCACGAGGTAGGGCGCGTTGGTCATCGATTCCATGCCTCCCGCCACCACGATCTCGGCGTCCCCCGCCTGGATCATGAGGTCGGCCATACGGAGCGCCTGCAGACTCGAGAGGCAGGCCTTGTTGACGGTGGAGGCGTGCGCGGTCATGGGGATGCCCGCCTTAGCGGCGGCCTGGCGAGCCGTGACCTGACCGCCACCGGCCTGGATCACCTGTCCCATGAGGACGGCGTCGACCATGTCCGGCGCGACCCCGGCCGTCGCCAACGCCCCCGCGATGGCGACGCCACCGAGGTCCTGCGCGCTCAGGGCTGACAGGGCGC
Source organism: Acidimicrobiaceae bacterium (assembly GCA_027449885.1). Taxonomy (GTDB): domain Bacteria; phylum Actinomycetota; class Acidimicrobiia; order Acidimicrobiales; family RAAP-2; genus RAAP-2. The sequence continues at coordinate 30,494 of DAIDKS010000025.1, read as the reverse complement.
CGGAGAACTTCCCGATGGGCGTTCGGGATCCGGCGATGATGACGCTCGTGGGCATGACACTCCTTAACTGTGTTGCGGACGCGGGACCCGTGCTCCCCACCGGGGCGGGGGGAACGGGTACGGGGTGACTAGAGATCGGATCCGTCGCTCGACGGTGGCTCGTTGACCGGGGGCAGGGCCAGGCCGGGCACGTCGTCGGTGCCGTAGATCACCTCGTCGGCCAGCTTGACCTTCCCCTCGAGGTCGGCCAGGCCGAGCATGACGATCCGCTGGGCTTGGGGTGACCCCGCTCCGTGCATGGCCTCGACCATGGTGGTGACGCTGGTCATGTTCTCGATGTAGCGGCCCACACGGATGCGCTCGGTGACGTCGTACTCGGGATTGGCCCCGTAGTACTTGCGGACCCACTGGGCGACCTCGGGGTGCTCGAATGAGGCGGCGTCCGGCATCGTGGCGAGGAACCCTCCGGCGAGGTCGTGGCTGATCCGCCCGATCTCGTAGACGTTCCTCGTGATGTTCTGCTTGACGGTGTTCGCCAGGATGGGGTCGACCATGTACGAGCCGCACGGCAACTGGTACCCCAGCGCACTCGACCCGATGGCCGACGCGTAAGTGGTCTCGTTCCGGTGGATCATCTCGATGAGCTTGTCCTTCACGATGGCGTTGCGATCGGTCCCGAGGATCCGGGTCATCTTGGCCGTCGCGCCGATGAGCACGTCGGCATTCCCACCCTTGCAGCCGCCGTAGTTCGCTCGGTGCCATGTGGCGAAGTAGTTCACCAGAGTCCCGCAGTGCTCGACCTCGCCGTTCATGAAGACGCGCTCGTTCGGTACGAAGACGTCGTCGAAGACGACCATCGCCTCGCCGCCGACGACCCCGAAACGGGTGTTCCCGATGTCCCACGATCCCTCGAGCTTGCGCGAGTCGTTGGACTGGCGTCCGAACACGAAGAGGACTCCTTCCGCGTCCGCGGGGACGGCGCACGCGATCGCGAACTCCTCCTCGCCGGGCGCGAGTCCCGTTCCGGGCAGGACGAGGACCTCGTGGGAGTTGATGCCGCCGGTGTTGTGCACCTTGGCCCCTCGGATGACGACGCCGTCGGGCCGCTGCTCCACCACGTGGACGAACTGGTCGGGGTCGGCCTGCTGGGACGGCTTCTTCGCTCGGTGGCCCTTCGGGTCCGTCATCGCGCCGGCCAGCATCAGGTCCTCGCGCTGCACGTACTCGAGGTACTTTGTGAAGCGCTGGTGGTAGTCGGTGCCCTTGGCCTGGTCGATCTCGTAGGAGACGGCGTAGGCGGCGTTGAGTGCGTCGAGGCCGACGCAGCGCTGGAAGCAGGTCCCGGTCGTCTGGCCGAGTAGGCGCAACATCTGGATCTTCTTCACCAGGTCGTCGGGATTCTGGAAGATGTGGGTGTAGCGGTGGATCCGCTCTCCGGACAGGTGACTGATCGCCGTCATCACGTCGCGGTGCTCGGGGTCGTGGGCCAGTTCGTAGGTCTTCGCGACCGTGTTGATGTGCGGGGCGACGAGCGGGTGGTCCACGACGTTGTCCACCATCTCGCCGCCGACGTAGGCGCGGATCTTCAGTCGACGGAGGCTGTCGACGTACTCCAGGGGGGTCTTGAGGGCCACTGCGCTCCCTTCCCGTAGGCGGCGTTGGCGCCCACTCGTGGGTAACTAATACTAATTAGTCACCTTAGTGCAGGGATTCGGGGCGTGCTCGGAATATGAATGTCGCCATAACATTCCTGATAGAGGGGTGATTCAACCGTGTGCCCGGATGACGATGATCACGCCACCGGCTGATGGCGGGTCTCGGATCGGGTGACCGATCCCCGAACGCTCGCCGACTCGCCGGAACACGCTGGGGCCACCCCACCGGGGCCTTCAGATCCCCCGGACCGGTGCTCGGGCCATCCCGTCGAGCGTCGCGGGTCGGGCTTCGACCAACCCGGATGGATCCGAGACCCGACGGCCGACGCGTCGGAATCCGCGCATAACATCAGCGACCACCACCACACCTCGGTGTACCGTCGTCCAGCAGGGAGCCCGGCTGTCTGTGGAAGATGATGTGTGCACGTCAGCCATCGGTGACCCATCGAGGTGGTGGGCGGGGTAACGAAGATCGGCGCCGCCGGTCAGGACATGCGGCGGATCGGACTATGAGAGAAGAGCACGAGAGCCCGGAGACCGCCGTCGGAGGCCGGGTCTCGGGGCGGCCCATCTCCCGCGGTGACCGACTCCTCGATATTCGCGAGGCGGCGCTGACTCTGTTCGCGGAACGCGGGTATCACGCCACGAGCATGGAGGATATCGGCCGGCTCGTGGGCGTCCGAGGGCCCAGCCTCTACAACCATCTGAAGTCCAAGCACGAGATCCTGGTGGACATCATGGTCACGACAATGCGCGACCTCAACGAGGAGTTCGATCGAGCGACGTCGACCGGGAGCCCTTCACGTCGGGTGTGCCAGGCCATGGAAGCCCACGTCCGGTATCACGCGAATCACCCGCGCGAAGTCCGCATCGGCAATCGGGAGATTCCGAGTCTGGAGCGACCCGCCCGCGACCTGGTCGTGAGCCTGCGCAGCGCCTATGAGAACAAGTGGCGTCACCTCATCCAGGATGGCCTCGATAGCGGGGAGTTCTCGATACCTTCGCCAAGGGTGGCGGTCTTCGCAATCTTGGAGATGGGGATCGGCGTAGCGCAGTGGTATCGACCGGACGGCTCCTTGACGCTCGATCAGATTGCCGAACTCTACGCCGATATGGCGATGCGACTCCTTAGAGATAACGAGTTCGTTTCGGGCAACTGATCAGTTCCATTAGTCCACCATCCCCGCTGGGAGCGCGGGACTACGACGGGAGTGCTTTCTCTGCCATGTGCGAGCAGGAGCGGCAACCAGCCGATGGGTCCACGGCCGCCCTTCGGCATGGAACGGCTCCAGACATCCTGGCGGCGGGATTGGTGTTGCCGGGACTCTGAGCCGAGGCAAGTGTCCGTTATTCCGTAAGCCGAGACCTGTTCGTCCCGTAAGACCCCTCGGAGGGGTCTTACGGGAAACCGACTAGGCCCTGATCAGAGGGGTGCGTAGACTACCCGGCCGGTGATCGTCTCACACCTTTTGCCCCGGGATTTCACACCGACTTCGGGTGGCCCAATCGTTCCGCCCCGGCCCCTTCGTACTGGAGCCGGTACGAGGCACGGATGAGCCGGCGACTTGGAACCACCGCGCGGCGCCGTCCTTTTCCCGTAACCCAATGGCGGGTTTTCCCGCAAGACCCCTTGGAGCGGGCGACGGGAATCGAACCCGCGTTCTCAGCTTGCGAGCGGGTGAGGACGACCAGAACCCTTACAGCACAAGGCTTTTGCAGAGTCGCTGCGAACTCGCGACAGCGTCGCGACACCGAGCCGTGGCGAATACTGGCGCGATTGCGCGGCGCGGATTGGTCCACACGGGTTCGCGCATGGACACCACCCACGACCCCACCACCTGTCCCGGCTGCGACCGGGTCCTGCACCTGAGCGATCTCGCCGACTGGCTCGGCGAGAGCATCCACACGCTGTACAAGTGGGCGGCCATCGGCTATCCCACCTTTCCCAAGCGCCTCGGCCTGCGCAACCGCCGCGTCGCGGTCACGTGCGCGTCAGTGAAGGCGTGGCTGGTGGAGGTGGCGCGATGAGGCTCGTGAACGCCTGGGTCGGTCACGACGGCAAGCCCGTGGCGACGTCCAAGGGCCCGCGCTTCCAGGTGCGCTGGGTACTCAGCCCGGGGGCCGGGCGCCTGCCCGTGGAGCGCAAGCGCTCCGACTTTCGCACCAAGGCGGCCGCCAAGGCCTTCGTCGAGCGCCTCGAGAAGGCCGAGTACGGCGTGGACGGTTGGCGCATCGACGCCGACGGACAGCCCACGGACGAGCCGGTCGGCGAGACGAGCGTCTTCGGGGCCCTCGAGGTCTACGCGGCGTCGCGCTGGAACGCGGTGTGGCAGACCGCCTCGCGCTCCAAGGTCCGCATGCGCCTCGTCGAGCTGGTCGCACGCACCCTCGAGTCCAAGAGCGATCGCGAGGCCCTGCTCGTCGCCCTCGAGGAGCAGCGCCCGGACCGGCGCCGCCCTGCGCCGCGGACCTCGGTCGAGTGGGCGGCGCGCTACCTGCGCGACTACGGATTGCGACCCGCCCCGGCCGAGCTCGCTGACGAGATGGCGTCGGCTCGCCGCTGGATCGAGGCTCGCTCGATCCTGTTGTCGGCGCTCTCGATTCAGCACGTCGCCGAACTGCGCGACCACTTCACGCGGGCCGAGCTGGCCCCGTCCAGCGCGCGCACCTACTGGGCCGGCACGTTGATGCCGTTTCTCACGTGGCTCGTGGACACCGAGCAGATCGGTCGAGGGGTGGTCAAGGCACTGCCGAAGCAGCGCCGCGACGTCGAGAGCGAGCGCCCCGACCCGCGCCGCATTCCCGAGCCAGCTCAGGTGGAGCTCGTCGCCGTCCTCTTCGCCGAGCACCACGGGGCCAAGTGGGCTACGTTCGTGCGCCTCGCGACGTGGTGTGCGCTGCGCATCTCGGAGGCCCTGGACTTGCGGGCCACGAGCTTCATCGAGCAGCGTGGACGGCTCTACCTGCGCGTGGCGACCCAGCAGCGCCGCGTCACCGGTCTCGACTCCGACGACGGCGCGACGCTGGTGCGCTCCGGCACCAAGTCGACGAGGGACCGTCGGGCGAGGGTGCGTGAGGTTCCCCTGCCGACCTGGCTGGAGCACGAGGTGCGCGACCTTCTGGGCGACAAGCTGGGCGTGGATGGCGCGCTGCTCTTCACCGGCCCGCGGGGAGCCGCAGCGCCAGCCGAGGCGGTGCGGCGCTGGTGGCGCGAAGCGGTCGACGAGGTCCTGGTGCCGGTGGCGCCCAACCTCGCCGGCGTCACGCCGCACGCGATGCGCCACGCCGGCATGACCTACTGGTTCGCCCAGGGCGTCGACCACAAGCGCATCCAGCTCTGGGGCGGGTGGGCGAGTCTCAAGGTCATGCTCGACACCTACCGGGGCGTCCTCGACAGCCTCGAGGAGATCGACCTGACTGGCATCGACGGCTGTTGGCCCGGCTCGCAGAGTGACGACGTGCTGCACCAGTCGGTCTGCGGCGACGCGACGATCGTCGACCTGGATGCGTGGCGTCGGAGTAGGTCGGCTGGCTGACGAGTTTCCCAGGTGAGCAAGGCGGGACTTGACGTCCCGCTGAGGTCCTTCTGGACCCCTCGCCCCCTTCGGGGGTGGCCCGCACCCTGTTGGGGTGCTGGGCCATCGGTGCAGAGAAGCGCGGCGGCGTGACAATGGTCGAACTCGACCCGAAGACGGCGAGGACTCGACGGGTGCGAACACGTGGCTCGGCTCGGTTGGTTACGGAGCGCCAGCGCGGGTGCAGATTTCTTCACTTTTTTGCTTCCGGGACGGTCTAAAAGGGCCCTCGACCCGCACTAGAGAATGCAAGGTCAAGGTGGCCCTGTGGGCTCCGGGAGGACCGGGGCCGGAGTTGGAGAGGAGGTGTGGTGTGTCGAATTCAGACTTCGAGAACGTCGGGCTCGTCATGGTAGAAGAGCCCGTTCAGGGCCTTTACCAGGTCGTACTCGCGTTCGAAAGTGGGCGCGAGGCACGCGCTCTGGTGCGAAACCGCGAAGAGCTCATGAAGCTCGTCGAGCCACTCGGCGCGCGCGACCGCGTTCTGTATCGCGGGCGCTCGTGGGTGATGCTTACCGAGTAGCGGGACCGCCGCTCCCCGGGCTGAAGCTTGTCAGCCCGGGGGATAGCGAGTCAGCTCAGTCGGAACTTGCGAAGATACACCCGGCACGAAGATGTCGCACGTGGGGGGTAGTGTTTTCATGCGAACAGGTGTTCGTATGAGGGTGGCAGTGAGACACGTGGATAGGGTTGGCTACATGGCGGGACTTGACCGGGGGCGCACTGTGGCCGGTGTCGATGACCACCGGCGTCATGCGCTCCTGCTCGCTCTGGCTGAGGTTCTCTCGCCATACCTCACCGGTGCATCCTCGTATCGGCTCGCGCGGGCTGTCGCTATGGGCGTCCTTGATGAGGGGCCCGGAACGCTGACAGACCCGGACGATGAGCAGTGGGCTGCCGAGGGTCTGAGCCAGGTTTCTGAGACTCGAGTGACTTTCTGGGCAGAGGAACTCCATCGCTTGTCACTACGGGGCGTGTGGATGACTGATGTTCGAGATGCGTCGTACCCGGCGAACCTCGTGATGGTCCACAACCAGCCGCCGTTTCTACTGGTTCGAGGGACACTGGCGCCTCTTGACTCTCGCGCCGTGGCGGTCGTTGGCACACGACACCCGAGCCCTAAGGGAAATGATGCGTCGACTCGTATCGCCGCCGAACTGGCCAAGCGCAACATTACGGTCGTCTCCGGGCTGGCTCTCGGCATCGATAGCCAGGCTCACAGAGGGGCACTGTCGGCCGGCGGCCGAACCATCGCTGTGTTTGGGACTGGTATCGAACGGGTCTATCCGGCGAAGAACCGAGAGCTCGCTGACGAGGTCGCGAAAAGTGGCGCGTGCGTGTCACAGTTCTGGCCGACGACTGCTGGGGCGAAGTGGACGTTTCCAGCTCGGAATCTTGTGACGTCGGGCATCTCGGTTGGGACTGTGGTCGTCGAAGCGGGTGAGACATCAGGTGCTCGACTCCAAGCTGAAGCCGCGCTGAAGCACGGCAAGAGGGTGTTCCTCCTGCGGAGTCTCGTCGATGCGCAGCCATGGGCACGTGCCATTGTCGACCGCCCCGGGGCAGTCGCTGTGGACTCGGTAGACGAGGTCATCAGGGCAGTCGATGCTGAGTTGCCACTCCCTGTGTCGTAGGAGAAGTGGCGCGTGAACAGAGTGGACCCGCTCACGGTAATGGCGCCCCTTACGAACGCACTCATTCCAGTTGCCGCGACGCCACAGGTGGGGGTATGTGGTCTGTGTCGAACTGGAGTTGCACCTGACTTCACTCGGTGTCACTCCTGCCACGAGGCGGCGAGTCTTGACCCGCCCGGGATTCTCCCCATCACCTTGTCCGTCGGAGGCGGGCTGATACACCAGCATCTGTGGCAGTACAAGAACCACGACAGGGAGGAAGTACGCGAGCGGACGGGCACACTTCTTGCAGCGCTAACCGCGGTCTTCCTGAACCACCATGCCGAATGCATTGGAGAGTGGGACTACTGCACGACCGTCCCGTCGGTGCGACGTATTGCAATGGAGCCCATCGTGAGGCGGGTACAGCGGCTGAGAGACAACTACAAGCCGGTCTTGAGAGCGAGGGATGGTGATGGGGCCCGCGTGCTCAACCCGGAGCAGTTTGACGTCACTGATGTGGAGGCTGGCGACCGAGTCCTGCTCCTCGATGACACCTTCACTACCGGCGCGAAGATGTTTAGCGCAGTGGCGGCAATTCGCTCGCGAGGCGGGGTAGTGGTAGGACCCGTTGTCATTGGCAGACACATCCAGCGACAGTGGCCTCCAAGCAGTCAGCTCCTTGAATGGCTCGAACAGCGCACGTGGAATGTGGATCGATGTGCACGGTGCGCAGGCGAACTTCGCTCTGGGACGATGTTCGGGAAGTAGACCTATCCACTGAGTGAAGGTGTTAGCCAGAAGGCACGCGGTAGTTAGACCGAGTCGAACGTCGTGTAGTACTCCCGAAACCATCGTGGCCAGCGCTTCTCCGGAAGCGACCTGCAGACCCTCGCCCTAGAGATCGAGCTTGAGTAGGGCGCTCGTCGTCTTGCGCTGCTCTTCTTCCACATAACCCTTGGCCGTCTGGAGCGACTTGTGACGGGTCACCTTCGCAATCTCCGAGATGTCTGTGGTGCTCCGCGCGAGTTGCGTGGCAATACCGCGCTTGCCCGAGTGTGACGAGAACGCCCGCGCCGCCTCCTCGCTGAGTCCGGCGGCGCGCAAGGACGTGCGCAGCATGCGGGTGACCGCCGGGCCGCCGACTGCCGAGACGGGGCGCTGGGTCCCGTCGGGCCCCTCTTCGAAGAGGTACAGGTTCTCGTGGCGGTCGATGGGGCAGAAGATTAAGGAGTCGTCGACGGCCCCGGCGGTGCGCAGGAGCTCTACCCAGCGCTCGACGGCGCCCACCACGTCGGTCTCAGTGTGCTCGCCACGGGGGACGAAGGCGATCATCCCCTGGCCCGCCTGGTCGGTCTTGGACCGGGGGATGCTTAGCGTCAGGCCGCGCTCGTCGAAGGCTAGGTGTCGGATGCGAACGTGGACGAGTTCGTCACTGCGCAAGGCGCCAGCCCACAGCAGCCAGATGCAGGCCATGTTGCGCACACTGCTCGGCGTGAGCTCGAGCGCAGCTGTCATCAGGGTGAGCGACTCGGCGGGCTCGGGCACCGTGCCGTGGGCGAGATCTACGCCGGCCCGTCCTGCCCACTTCAGGATGATCGATCGCACCGTCTGGACGGAGATGGGCAGTTCGATAACGTTCTGGCCGCTCCTGAGCCGGCACACCAGAGGGCCTTCGTCGCTGCCACGGATCGTGAGCCAGTGCCCCAGCAGAGCTCCGAGACCGAGGAGATCCTCGCCGAGGGGAATCCGCAGGACGCGGCGAGTCGTTCGGATGTTGAAGCCGGTGGTCACGTCACTCACGTCGCGAATGTCGAGGGCGGTGATCTCCCCGTAGGAGAGGCCGTGGGAGCGCAGACCGATGACGATGGCGTCGCGAATCTGAGCTCGGGTGGGCGCGAGCAGGATCCGGCCCAGGGCAACGAGGTGGTGGAGAAGGAGGGGAGCGGCCTGGCGACGCGGCGCCACTCCCAGCCGATTGCGCACGCCCCGGCGAAGCTTGGTCAGCTCCGCGGAGCGGGGTGGATCGAGGTGTTGGCCCGCGTGGACCCAGTCAATGGCCGCCAGCGCCTGCACCACGGTTGAGTGCGCGGGCGCCGGCTCCGACGTGGCCCAGTCCGCGACGTAGAGCATGACGAACTCGGCGGGGACTGGCAACGTCGAGGCGAGGCGGTGGGCCGCGCACCAACTGACGAAGCGCTCCCACTGGCGGATGTAGCGATCCGCCGTGGACTGCGCGTGCGAGGCGGCCTGCAGGTCGGCGACGACGTTGACGAGGCGCTCCAACTCGGCGACCACCGACGGGGTGACGACGCGGTGCTCGGCGAGTACCTGACCGAGGGGCCTTACGGCCAGTTCGGTTGAAGGGCTGTCTGCGGTCGTGCGTGGTGTGCTCATGCCCGCAACGGTGCCGGAGCCCTGAATTCTGGCACATAGGAACGTTTGTTCCTGGGGGCCAGCTTTTAGGGTTCGCCCCGCGGCGTCCGGGGGTGGACCGTCCGGCGCCGGCGCATTCGGTGACGATTGCGCCGGGTTAGAGGTGCCGAACGGTTAGCCTCATGACCCAGTCCCCACGTACCAAGACCCGCTCAGCGAAGTCCTCGAAGTCGCCCGCGCGACGCGCGGAGGTGACCGTGCGAGCAGAGACGGTGGAGCACCTCGAGCTGATGGCCCCGGCGGAGAAGTCGACCGCCCTCTGGGACGAGCTGGACGCCTGCGGGGCCGCGAATCCGGAGCTGCTCGAACTGATCGAGACGGCCCGCGGGATGGTCAGCACGGGTGAGCTCGCGGACAACTCCATCCGCACGTACGCCTCGCTGTGGCGAGGCTTCGTGACGTGGTGCGCCGGGTTCGGGCTCACGAGCTTGCCGGCCAGCACGGGGACGGTACTCCTCTACGTGGCTGCGCGGGCGAGCGAGGGACGCTCATCAGGCACCATCAGGTCGGACCTGTCGGCGATCCGCTCGTACCACCTGCGTGCCGGCTACACCAATCCGGGCGACCACGAAGCCGTGGCCCTGGCGCGTCAGGGGGTCTCGCGCGTGCGCGCCGCAGAGGGAAGGATGATGGTCAAGGCGCATCCCCTCTCCCTGGACGAGATGATCGCAATGGTGAATTGCCTTGGTGCACTCCGTATCCGCCCGCTGTCGTTGTCCGAGCTCAAGCGCATTCGGCTGAAGGCGGTCCTGTTGAACTCGTGGTTCAGTGGTCGGCGCCTGGATGAGATGGCCCGCGCCGAGATGCCATGGCTGAAGGGCCGCGACGGCGTGCTCTACCTCGAGAGTGACCACCAGAAGCGCAAGCACTCCGGCTTCGCGACGCCGGTTGAGCGGATCGCCGACGAACGCATCTGCCCCTACTGCGCGTTGCAGGCGTGGCTCGAGGCGTCGGCTCCGTATCGTGGAGGCGTTCAGCGGCTCTTTGCAATGCCCGAGATCAGTGAGTCGGGCGAGATCGTCCTCGTCGATCGAATCACCGAGGTCACTGCCAAGAAGTTGGCGACTGGTTGGCCCGCCGGCGATCCGCGCTATCCGACTCGAGCGGAGTTCGAGGCGAAGTGTCGGGCCATCGGGCTCGCCGTGGCGACGCGGGAGCTGCGCGACGGCCTCGTGCTCTGGATGAGGCTGGCTGGTGTCACCCCTCAAGCGCCGGACCGGGCACTGCGAGGTCACAGCACGCGCCGCGGCCTGATCACCGAGCTACGTGCGGCGGGCGTTGACCCACGCGCGGTCGCCGATCACGTCGGTCTCGCGACGATCGATCTGGTGGAGCGCTATAGCGACGCGTCGAGTTCGACGAACGTCCTCGACGCGTTGGACCTCTAGCGCGTTGCCGTGAGGTTGGGAAGCGAGCACAGCCTTCTGACGGTTCCGCGGTCACACGCGACATCGGAGCAGCGGAGTAGACGGCGCAGGATGACTCGTTTGTAGTCGCCGGCGGCCGGTGACGCGCGTTGCCCAGCATTGTCCTGGGAGCACCCGGAACCCGGTGCCGCGCGAGCCGAGTGGTCCCGCGAGCCACCAGGAGGCACCGGCCGGGGCTGCACGCCCGCACGGTCCCGGTGCGAGCTCTGGAATCTGGTTTGCCCGCTTCTGTCCCGAGTGTTCACCCTTTTCATCAGGAAGAAGAGGGGCGATCTACGTCGGGTACGAGTGGTCCGCGAGATTCCTCACCAAGGCGAAGATTCGTGTGCGCGGCTCAACGGAGTCGGCACCGTGGGTCTATGCACCTTGGCACTGAGGTAGCCGAGCGAGTCCAAGTCGCGAGTGGTCGCACGCGACGAGGGACCTTTGGCGCAGCGGTGTGGTGCGGTATCGATCCAGCCCGTCGGTCTGATTTTCTGAGCGTTCACGTCATCAAGGCGCGGTGTCGTCTGCAGCCTTTCCGTGCTGCTCCGCCCGAGTCCACAACCAACCAAGGAGGATCCATGCACCTACAACATCCGAGCCTGGAAGAGAGCCTGCGCACCGAGCTGAAGAGCTGGCTCTGCTGTGCGCTGGCCGACACGCTGGCCCTACCCACGGAGTCCTTGCTCCATACGGTGGATCGAGCGAGCGTTGCGGACGTTGTTGCTCACTCGCGCCAGACGATCGACGCGGTGCGCGTCTACGTCGCGGAGTGCCGGGATGTCGCTCGGTCCCAGACCTTAACTCCTTCGACGTTGGCCTTCGCGGATCTCGCCGAGGCGTTGTGCCGCTTTCTCGACGAGGAGGTGACCAGCGTCCAAGACCGTTTCGTGACCTTCGCCTGCTGACCTACGCCCGCAGGTGTTTCAAGTGGCCGGCGCCGCACGATGCGGCGCTCGGTATGTCAGATCACCATCGAGACCCGAAAGTAGGACCTTTCATGCACATAGTGCCCGTTTCAGAGAATGAACTCAACCGTTCCGCCGAGCTCTACCGCCGCCTCGGTGAGCTGAGCGCAGAGATGTCGCAGCTGCCCACCGAGCGTTCCATCAAGTTCTTCACACAGAGTGAGGCACGAGAGTCGGTGAGTCGCTGCAAGGACGCCGTGATCGACGTTCTCTACAGCGCTGTTCGCCTCTCGCAGCTGGAGGACATCGACGAGACGTCCCGCGGGTGGGTCGAGGAGGCCTTGCAGTACGCACAAGAGGATCAGGCGATCCTCGAGCATGTGGAAGGCCATCTGGTGCAGGAGTGTGCTGTCATTCTCGTATAGACGCGCTCCCTGCGGCGATGCGCGGGGTTGACATTTTCACGGTCTGAGTGCCACTCAGCCGCTTTCGGTTAGTGATCTGTGCGCTCGTACTCGCCTACTTGTGAACGGATGTCATCGCGAATGTGGATGTGATCCTCCTCTGCTTAAAGCACTCAATGTTGCAGTGGCGAAGTACGTTCTTTAGGTTGCCGGTTAACTGGATCAACGCGACGAAAGGACAAGCGAGGGGATGAACGTCTTCGAGTTGCGGCGTCACCAGGTCAGTGACTACGAACACTACGTACGCAGTTTCATGTCTATGCGAGACGATCGACTGCGAGAGGAAGTGGAGGCGCAACTGAGCGCGGGCCTCCTGTGGCCGCATCCTCGAATGGGGCTCAATCCGTCCTTCGCTCCGGGAGGTTGGGTTGATCAACTAGTCGCTGATGGCGTCCTTCATCCTGAGTGTGGTCGGATCTTCCGTATCAAATCTGACGGTGGTCCCGAGCGGGGGCTGCACCTACACCATCACCAGGTGGAGGCGATCGAGGCAGCTCGACGCGGAGGTAGCTATGTGCTGACCACGGGTACAGGATCGGGCAAGAGCCTCGCCTACCTGATCCCCATCGTTGACGCCATTCTTCGCGAGGGCCCTGGACGGGGCGTCAAGGCGATCGTGGTCTACCCGATGAACGCGCTGGCCAACTCCCAGGCCGGCGAACTCGACAAGTTCTTGAACCGGGGCTACCCGGATGGGCGTGGCCCGGTGAGTTTTCGTCGGTACACCGGCCAGGAGAGCGACGAGGAGCGCCGCCAGATCTGGGCCGATCCTCCGGACATCATCCTGACGAACTACGTCATGCTCGAGTTGGTGCTCTCTCGCGTTGACGAGCAGGCACTCGTCGCGGCGGCGCGGGGGCTGCGCTTTCTCGTGCTGGACGAGCTCCACACCTATCGGGGCCGTCAAGGAGCGGACGTGGCCCTTCTGTGTCGGCGCGTGCGCGACGCTTGTCGGGCTGAGCGTCTTCAAGTTGTCGGCACGTCGGCGACCCTGGCGACGGGAGGGTCGTGGGACGAGCAGCGCGAGGAGATCTCGCGCGTCGCGACGCGCCTGTTCGGTAGGCCAGTTTCGAGTGCTGACGTCATCGGTGAAACGCTGACCCGTGCGACGACGGGCTTCGATGACACCGATCCCGGCACGGTGACGAAGCTGCGCGAGCGAGTCGCGTTGCGTGCTCCTGCGCCGAACGACTACGACGACTTCATCGCTGATCCTCTTACGGCGTGGATTGAGACACGCCTTGGGATCACGACAGAGGAGGGTTCGCAGCGCTTGGTACGCGTTAGCCCGCGGACGATCGGTCTGCCGGATGGCGTCGCCGCCGAGTTGGCGGTGCTGATCGGGGCCGATCTCGCACTCTGCGAGCAACTCGTCGAGGACCAACTGCTCGCCGGGGGCAACGTGCGGCATCCAGATACGGGATTCCCGGTGTTCGCGTTTCGACTTCACCAGTTCTTCTCTCGCGGTGACACGGTGTACGCCTCACTCGAGGACCCAGCCACGCGCTACATCACCACGAGTCCTCAAGAGTTCGTACCCGGTGACCGTTCGCGAGTACTTCGTCCACTGGCGTTCTGTCGTGAGTGTGGACAGGAGTACTACCCGGGAACAGTCGTGGACCGACGGGGAAAGGAGTTCGACCCGCGCCCCTTGAACGAGCGCCTAGCTGACGCCCCACCGAGCTACCTGGTGATCGGAACGGACTGGCCAGACGCGACAGATCTGGCCCTCTTGGATCGGCTCCCCGAAGACTGGATCGAAGAAGGAGCGAACGGCCCGAGGGTCAAGTCGGACAATCGGCGGTATCTGCCCCAAGCGGTCACGGTGACCCCGGACGGGCACCTGGATGAAGGCGGGGAGCGTGCGTGGCTCGTGAGTGCTCCATTGCGCTTCTGCCTCAGTTGTGGGGTGACCTATGGTGCTCGCCAGAACTCTGACGCGACCAAGCTCGCGACGCTGGGTTCGGGGGGGCGCAGCTCGGCTACGACGATCCTGTCGCTCGCTGCGGTGCGTTACATGCGAGAAGACGCGTCACTGCCCGAGGAGGCCCGCAAGCTGCTCGCCTTCACAGACAATCGCCAGGACGCGTCACTGCAAGCCGGGCACTTCAACGACTTCGTGGAGGTCGGTCTGATCCGGTCGGCTCTGTGGCGCGCCGTGGCGGCGGCCGGCGAGGTGGGACTCTCGCACGATGAGTTGACCTTGAAGGTCTTCGAAGCGCTCGCTTTGCCGAAGCGTGACTACTCCATCAATCCCGACTTGCGCGGCGTCGCCGCCACCGAGACCGATCGGGCGTTGCGCGACGTTCTGGGTTACCGGCTCTATCTCGACCTACGCCGCGGCTGGCGCATCACGTCGCCCAACCTCGAGCAGGTAGGGCTACTGAGTGTCGACTACGTCGCCCTCGAGGACGCCGCGGCCGATAGAGAGACGTGGGCAACCTACGGCGAGGTGGTAGCGAGTACGCCGCAAGATCTGCGGCTCCAGTTTCTGCACACTCTGCTCGACTTCCTCCGCCGCGGACTGGCAATTCGCGTCGACTACCTGGACAAGGAGCGTCTCGAGCAGATTGGTCAGAACTCGCGCCAGCGGCTCGTCTCGCCATGGGCACTCGATGAGGACGAGCCGGAGTTCTCCGCGATCGCCTTCGCGCGGCCTCGGCGCAAGGACGACTACCGCGGCGCTGTCTACGTCTCGGCGCGTGGTGGTTACGGGCAGTACGTACGACGTCGTCTGCGCGCGACGACGGGCCGAGAACTCAAGTTAACCGAGACCGACGACGTCATCGCTCACCTATTCCTGGGACTCGAGCAGTACGGACTCGTGACGAGGGTGGGTGAGAGCCTCGATGTCGCTGAGGCGGGATTCCAGGTTCCGGCGGCGGCGCTTCGCTGGCGTGCCGGTAACGGTCAGCCGGCATCGGACCCGATTCGTATTCCCCGTCTGCCCGAGACCGGTCGGCGAGCGAACGAGTTCTTTGCTGACTTCTACCGGACCGTGGCGGCGACGGGCGCCGGACTCGAGGCGCGTGAGCACACGGCCCAGGTGCCTGCGGAAGTTCGCGAAGAACGAGAGGAGCAGTTCCGCAGTGCGCGGCTCCCGGTGCTCTTCTGCAGTCCGACCATGGAGCTCGGCGTCGATATCGCCTCGCTCAACGCCGTTGGCATGCGCAATGTTCCCCCGACGCCGGCGAACTACGCCCAGCGATCGGGCCGGGCTGGGCGATCGGGCCAGGCAGCTCTCGTCTTCACGTACTGCTCGACGGGCTCGCCACACGACCGTTACTTCTTCCGCCACCAGGAGCAGATGATTGCCGGTCAGGTGACGCCGCCACGCCTGGATGTGGCCAACGAAGACTTGGTGCGCGCCCACGTGCACGCCATCTGGCTCGCGGAGGCCGGCCTGAGCCTGGGCACGTCCATGAGAGACGTGCTGGACGTGGCGGGCGATGAGCCGTCGCTCGCGCTCCTGGAGTCCGTGGCAGCCGCGCTTGCCGCGCCGGAGCCCCGACGCCGCGCGGCAGCCCGTGCCCGGGATGTCCTGGCGGACCTGGCGGCCGATCTCGCCGCTTCGGGGTGGTGGTACGAGGGGTGGATTGACGACACGCTGGCGGCGGTGCGTGAGCGATTCGAGGACGCGGCCAATCGCTGGCGTGATCTCTACCGGGGTGCCCTCGCTCAGCAGCGGGCGCAGGACCGTATCATCCGTGACGCCAAGCGAACCGCGCTTGAGCGTCAGCGGGCTCAGCGGTTGAGACGAGAGTCCGAAGCTCAACTCGACCTGCTGCGAGGTGATGGCACCCGGCAGTTCCAGAGTGACTTTTACTCGTACCGCTACTTCGCCTCCGAGGGCTTTCTGCCCGGCTACTCCTTTCCGCGCTTGCCCCTCTCGGCGTTCATCCCCGCCAGACGGGGGGTTCGTGGTGAGGACGAGTACGTTTCGCGTCCTCGCTTCCTCGCGATCTCCGAGTTCGGTCCGGGGAACTTCATCTACCACGAGGGCGCGCGCTACCAGATCACTCGGGTGATCCTCCCCGTGGCTGACGCGGTGGGTGACGAGGCCTCGGCGCTGACCAGCTCCGCCAAAATCTGTGCGGCCTGCGGCTACCTCCACCTGGGAGCGGATCGAGACGTGTGCGAGCTCTGCGGTGCGGCGTTGCCCGTGGCGCGAACGAATCTTCTGCGCCTCCAGAACGTCGTGACGCGCCGGCGCCAACGGATCAACTCCGACGAGGAGGAGCGCCAGCGCCAGGGCTACCAAATCCTGACCACCATGCGCTTCGGTCCCGAGGGCCCACGGCGCGCGCGCGTCGTCGCCGACGGTGAGGAGTTGGTCCGCTTGGCCTACGGTCAAGCCGCGAGTCTCTGGCGCTTCAACCTGGGCTGGCGCCGCCGTCGGCCCGAAGACCCGGAGGGCTTCATGCTCGACACCGAGCGCGGGACGTGGGAGAAGAACCCGGCCGACGGCGACGACCCTACGGACGAGTCCGAGACGATGGGGCGGCGCCACCAGCGGGTCGTCCCGTTCGTCGACGACACTCGTAACTGCCTCGTGGTCGAGGTCCCCGGACTTCCCGCCGATGGCGAGGAGGCAAAGTCCCTCCTCGCCTCGTTGCAGTCGGCACTCAAGACCGCGATTCAGGTGCAGTTCCAGTTGGAGGACAGCGAACTCGCTGCCGAACCCTTGCCTAGCGCGGACGATCGTCGCCAGCTCCTCTTCTACGAAGCGGCCGAAGGAGGCGCGGGTGTCCTACGCCGCCTGGCGGACGATCCGGCCGCCTGGAGTGCAGTTGCTCGTCGAGCGCTCGAACTCTGTCACTTCGACCCCGACACCGGAGAGGACGTGGGCCGCGCCCTCGGCGCGACCGAAGACTGCGAGGCGGCGTGCTACGACTGCCTGATGTCCTATACGAATCAGCTCGATCACCGACTTCTTGATCGGGCCGTCGTGCGCGAAACGCTCCTCTCCTGGTCCCGATCTGTGGTCGAAGTCGCAGCGGGACCGGAGAACCGGGCTGACCATCTCGAGCGACTCCTGCGACTGGCTGGTAGCGACCTCGAGCGCCGATGGCTCTACTGGCTCGATGATCGGGGACTCAACCTACCCAGTGACGCTCAGCGCCTCTTCCCGAATCAGGGCACCCGACCCGATTTCACGTACGACGACGCCTATCTCGTCGTGTACATCGACGGGACGCCACACGACTTTCCAGAACGCCAGTCGCGAGACGAGGCTCAGGAGAGTGCCCTCCGCCAGGCGGGATGGTCGGTGGTGCGCTTCCGCTACGACGAAGAGTGGTCGGAGAAGGTCGCGTCCCGACCCGATGCCTTCGGTGAGGTGCGCCAGTGACCTTCAGTGTGGGCAGCCTGGTGCGCGCGCGGGGGCGCGACTGGGTAGTGCTACCCGACTCCAGCGATGAACTTCTCCTGCTCCGACCCCTTGGCGGAGCGGAGAGCGAAGTGGCGGGTGTTCTTACCTCGCTCGAGACGGTCGAGCCAGCGACGTTTCACCTGCCGGGCCCCGAGGATCTCGGTGACGACCGCTCAGCGCGCCTACTGCGTGACGCGCTGCGCCTCGGCTTCCGTTCGAGCGCGGGCCCGTTTCGCTGCTTCGGTGGGCTGAACTTCGAGCCCCGCCCCTACCAGATCGTGCCCCTCCTCATGGCGCTTCGTCAAGAGACGACGCGCCTGCTGATCGCGGACGACGTGGGAACGGGCAAGACCGCCTCGGCGCTTTTGGTGGCGGCGGAGCTGCTAGCCCAGGGCGAGGTCAGCCGTCTCGCCGTGCTCTGTCCGCCGCACTTGGCGACGCAGTGGCGTGAGGAGATGGTGGAGAAGTTCCACTTGGATCCGGTGATCGTCCTCGCATCGACGGCGCCACGACTCGAGCGAGACTGTCGCCTCGGCGAGTCGATCTTCGATCGTTACCCGATGACGATCGTCTCGACCGACTTCATCAAGGCTGACCGACGACGTGACGAGTTCCTCCGGGCCGCACCGCCGCTCGTCATCGTCGACGAGGCCCACACCTGCACCCCTGACGGGGGAGTTCACGGCGGACGCCACCAGCGCTACGAACTGCTGCGGGGCCTGACCGCTGACGCGAGCCGACACCTGATCCTCGTCACGGCGACGCCCCACGCGGGCAAAGGGGAGCCCTGGCGAGCGCTTCTGGCCACACTCTCACCCGATCTCGAGCACTTGCCCGAAGACCTTTCGGGCGAGGCCAACCGACGTCACCGTGAGACGATCGCGCGGCACGTTGTACAGCGCACGCGCGGTGACCTGCGTCGCTACCTCGAAGCGACGCAGTTCCCGGAGGTCCAGTACGCAGCGCCAGAACTGACCTACCAGCTCTCTGGCGAGTACCGCGCGCTCTTCGACGCTGCGTTCGACTACGCCACCGAGACAGTGCGCGGGGGACCGGAGGCGCATCGACTGCGCTGGTGGTCGGCGCTAGCGCTGCTCCGCTCGATTGGCTCGAGCCCGGCCGCGGCCGTGGCGACTCTGGCGAAACGCGCCGAGTCGCCAGTGCTGAGCGAGGAGATGGCCGACCATCCCGACCTCTTCGACTACTCGATCGACGACGACGAGGAAGGAACGGGTGATGCGGTGCCCGCGGGGGACCTCGGCGAGTCCCACGGTGAGCGGGCGCGTCGCCAGCTGCGAGAGCTGGGAGAACTCGCTGAAGTCTGCTTCGGGGACGCCGACACGAAGTTGGCGGGGGCGGTGAAGATCTGCACCGACCTCATCGAGTCCGGGTACCGGCCCATCGTCTTCTGCCGCTACATTCCGACCGCGCAGTACGTGGCTCGCGAGCTCG
The DNA here is from genome assembly GCA_027449885.1 of Acidimicrobiaceae bacterium. GTDB lineage: Bacteria > Actinomycetota > Acidimicrobiia > Acidimicrobiales > RAAP-2 > RAAP-2. Next base: position 11,611 of record DAIDKS010000025.1, on the reverse strand, counting down.
GAGAGCGCCTGCCGGGCGTTGAAGTGCGGGCGGTGACGGGGGAGATTCCCGGGCCGAAGCGACCCGAAGAAGTTGCCGCGCTTGGCAATTTCGAGCGCCGGATCCTCGTGGCGACGGACTGTCTGGCTGAGGGGATCAACCTCCAGTCGCTCTTCGACGCCGTGGTCCACTACGACCTGCTGTGGAACCCCTCCAAGATGGCCCAGCGAGAAGGACGGGTTAGCCGCCTCAACCAGCCCAGCCCGGTCGTGCGCGTCGTCACCTACTACGGCGCGGACAACTTCATCGACCAGTTGGTCCTCGAGGTCCTGCAGCGCCGTCACGTCACGATCCGCACGGATACCGGCGTCGCTGTCCCGGTGCCGGGAGATCCCAACGCCTTGATCGAGGCCTTCGCTCGCCGCCTCCTTGGTGGGAGCGGGACGCTCTCGCACACCCAGCTCTCCTTCGACGGCATGGACGAGGAGGCCCGCCAGATTGCTCAGTGGGAGCAGGCCGCCGAGAAGGAGAAGCGCAGTCGGACCCTGTTTGCCCAGGAGGGCATCAAGGTCGACGAGGTGGCCGCCGAGCTGGAGCGCGTACGCGAGGCTATTGGTGCCGGTGCTGACGTGCGACGCTTCCTCGTCGACGCGACGACGTCGATGGGTGCGGCGCTTAGTGAGCAGGCGGGAGCACTACGACTCGACCTGTCCGAGACGCCCGTCGCGGTGAGAGAGCTCGTTCCCGGTGATCACTTGAGGGCTCGCTTCGAGCCACCAGCGGCCGATGGCGAGACACTCTTGACGCGCACGCACCCGGTGATCGCAGGGCTCGCCAAGTACGTACTTGACAGCGCGCTGGACACGCGTGGCGACAGTGTGGCCAGGCGAGCGGGCGTGCTGCGTACCGACGCGGTGACAACGCGAACTGTCCTCCTCCTCGCCCGCTACCGCCTGCACATCCTCGAGGGAGACGCGGTGAACCGACGCCAGCTTCTGGCCGAAGAGTGCGCGGTTCTCGCCTTCACTGGCGATCCGACTTCGCCCCAGTGGCTTGCTGACGAAGACGCGGAGGACCTGCTGCGAGTGCGACCCTCGGGCAACGTCACCGTCGAGCAGGCACGTGAGGTGCTCGCAGAGGTCGTGTCGGTGTCCGAGGAATGGCTCCCGGGATTGGAATCCGACGCGGTGAGAGGCGCTGAGGAGCTACTCGCGGACCATCGCCGAGTCCGCCAGAGTTCACAGCGTCGTGTGCGTGGCCTCTCGGTTGACGCGCAGCTGCCCGTCGACGTGGTGGGCTGCTACGTGCTCCTGCCGGGGCCCAAGGGGGCTTCGTGAGTTCGACCGGCGGCTTCAGCGCGATCCGCACCGAAGGGGGACTGTTGCCGGCCGACCTTCTCAATCGCGTAGCCGGCCACGATGCGGGCCTGGCGGGTCTCAGCACCTCGGACTACCACCTGGCGCCCGGCGAGAGGCTCACTGAAGCGATTGCGCGCTCGTGGAACCGACTCGTGCCCCTGTGGCGTCGCTTCGCCACGGTGCTCGGTGCCCTCGATCCGAGTGACCCGGCCGCCGGAGCCACGCGGGACGGATGGCTCTACCCGCTCCTTGATGAGCTCGGATACGGCCGACCGGCCGCGACGAGATCCCTCGAGATCGAGGGCAAGTCCTACCCGATCTCCCACCTGCGTGGTCGTTTGCCGCTTCATCTGGTCGGAGCGGGAACATCGCTCGATCGGCGCCAGGCGGGCGTGCGCGGAGCAGCCAGTGCCAGTCCTCACAGCATGGTCCAAGAGCTTCTCAACCGCTCCGATGAGTATCTGTGGGCGCTACTCAGTAATGGGCGTCTGCTGCGTGTCCTGCGCGACAACGTCAGCCTGACCCGCCAGGCCTTCGTGGAGTTCGACCTCGAGGCCATCTTCGCGAACGAGCTCTACGACGAGTTCGTGATCCTGTGGCTCGTCTGTCACGAGAGCCGTCTCGACTCGGAGAGCCCCGGGTCGTCGTGGCTCGAGCGCTGGCGGGAGGAGGCCGAAAGCACCGGAACCCGAGCGCTGGACGCCCTGCGTACCCAGGTGGAGCAAGCGATCACGACTCTCGGACGCGGCTTTCTCGCCTACCGGGACAACCACGAGCTACGTCGACGCATTCGTGTGGGCGAACTCGATCGCTTGGATTACTACCGTCAGCTCTTGCGGCTCATCTATCGTCTGATCTTCTTGTTCGTGGCCGAGGACCGCGGACTGTTGCTCGAGCCAGAAGCCGACGAACTCGCCCGCCAGCACTACCGCGACTTCTATAGCGTTAGTCGGCTGCGGGACATCGCCGCGGGTCGCTCGTCACGGGGTCCGCACCCCGATCTCTGGCGCTCGCTCCTGGTCGTCACGCGAGGACTCTCCACGCCGGACGGGGTCCCGGCCCTCGGTCTACCGGCTCTGGGGTCGTTTCTCTGGTCCTCGGGGGCGACGCCAGACGTCGATGTCTCGGACATCGCGGACACGGATCTGCTCGCCGCGGTGCGGTCCATCACCATGCTGGTGGATCGAGAGGCGCGGCTCCTGCGCCCGATCGACTACCGGAACCTGGGTGCAGACGAGCTCGGAGGCATTTACGAGGGGCTCCTCGAACTGCACCCGGTGCTAGAGGAGGATGGCAGCTACTTCTCACTCGAGACGTTCGCCGGCAGCGAGCGCAAAAGCACCGGCAGCTACTACACGCCGGACTCACTAATCGTGACCCTGCTTGACTCGGCGCTCACGCCGCTGCTGGATGAAGCTGCGCGGGCGCCGGAGCCGGAGGAGGCACTTCTGGCGCTGCGAGTCATCGACCCGGCGGTCGGTTCAGGCCACTTCCTCGTGGCCGCGGGCCGACGGATCGCCTACCGTCTCGCTGCAGTGCGCACCGGCGACGAGGAGCCCTCGCCGGACGCGGTGCGCCACGCCCTGCGCGACGTGGTGGGTCGGTGCCTCTACGGCATTGACCTCAATCCGATGGCGCTCGAACTCGCCAAGATCAGCCTCTGGCTGGAGGCGATCGAACCGGGGCGTCCGTTGTCGTTCCTCGATCACCATCTCGTCGAGGGCAATGCGCTCCTCGGCGCAACCGCGGCTCTCGTGGCGGAACCGATCCCGGACGAGGCCTTCAAAGCCCTGACTGATGACGACAAGGCGGTGGCGAGCGCCTGGCGCAAGTCGAACACCGCCGAGTCGAAGTTCGCACAGGCGGGCCACGGCCTTTTCGCCTTGGGCACCCCCGTCGAGCAGTTGGTGGCGGAACTAGCGCGTGAATCGAGCACGGTCGAGCGGATGCCCGACGAGACTGTCGCCCAGGTCGAGGGGAAGCGGGCGGCCTTCGAGATGCTCGCTCGCTCGAACTCCATGACTCGAGCGCGTCTGATGGCCGACGCGTGGTGCGCCGCTTTCTTCGCCCCGAAGCGAGCGGGTGTCCCGAGAGTGACGTCGGCGACTGTCAGGACGCTCGCAGAGGGGGCGGTGGATCCAGCCGTGCTCGAGGTGGTCGAGGAGATGGTGAGGCATCACCATCTCTTCCACTGGCACCTGGCGTTTCCGGACGTCTTCGCGAACGGTGGCTTCTCACTCGTGGTGGGCAATCCGCCCTGGGAGAAGGTGAAGCTCTCCGAAAAGGAGTTCTTCGCGGCCCGTCATCCGGAAATCGCTGAGGCGGCGGGCGCCACGCGCAAGGCGCTGATCGCCCGACTCGAAACGGATGACCCAATCCTGTGGGCCGCGTATCGCGAGGCGCTGCGTGACGCCGATGCCGAGAGCCAGTTCCTACGCACATCCGGTCGCTACCCACTGTGCGGGCGGGGCGACATCAACACCTACGCCGTATTCGCAGAGGCCATGCGTGGGGCTCTGGCGCCGACGGGTCGCCTTGGGATAATTGTGCCAACGGGAATCGCGACCGACGACATGACTAAGGAGTTCTTCGGCGACTGCGTCACGACGCGAAGCCTAGTAAGCCTCTTCGACTTCGAGAACAGCGCGCCGCTGTTCCCGGGAGTCCATCGCAATTTCAAGTTCTGCCTACTCACCCTAACTGGCCCGGCCGGCGGAGCGAGTGAGGCGCAGTTCTCCTTTCTCGCCCGCGAGCCGCGCGATCTAGCTGACCAGGAGCGGCGCTTCGCACTGAGTCCGGACGACATTGAGCTGATCAACCCGAACACCAAGACGGCACCGGTCTTTCGCTCGCGAACGGACGCCGAGCTCACCACCAAGATCTACCGGCGAGTGCCGGTGTTAGTGCGCGACGACGACTCCGAGGGCAACCCGTGGGGAATCTCGTTCAGCCGGATGTTCGACATGACCAATGACTCAGGGCTCTTTCGCACCGCAGAGGATCTCGAGGCGCTGGGCGCGCAGCTTGAGGGCAACATCTGGCGAAAGGGCACTGAGACGTGGCTGCCGCTCTACGAATCAAAGATGATTCATCAGTTCAATCACCGGGACGGAGATTATGCCGTTCAAGGTGACACTCGAAGTAGGAGTGCGCGCATGCTTCCCGGGCCAAGCGATGAACAACTTGCTGATCCACACCACCTTGTGATGCCAAGGTACTGGGTGGCCGAAGCTGAAGTCTCCAAGAGAGTGCCAGTTGGAACACGATGGCTCTTCGGCTATCGAGGTATTACGGATACGACAACAAACCGACGAACTGTGGTTGCGACTATCTTGCCGTATACAGCTGCGGGCGATCCGATCCAACTGATCTGGTCCGATCGAAGCCCTGAGGAGATCAGCTGCCTTGCGGCTCTAACATCGTCGTTTGCACTGGACTACGTCGCTCGACAAAAGATCGGAGGTACGCATCTCTCATTCTTCGTGGCAAGACAGCTTCCTCTACCCCCACCTGGGGCAATGGAGGCGCAAGCACCCTGGTCCCCATCTGAGACATTGGGTGCCTGGATGATGCCGCGAGTTCTTGAACTCACGTATACGGCGATGGACATGGCGGGGTTCGCGGTTGACCTTGGCTACGACGGTCCACCGTTCCGCTGGGATCTTGAGCGGCGCCGGCGACTCCGTGCCGAGTTAGATGCAGCCTGCTTCCACCTTTACGGTCTCGATCGCGACGAGGTGGCGTACGTGATGGACACATTCCCGATCGTGAGGAGAAAGGACGAGGCTGCGTACGGCGAGTACCGGACCAAGCGGGAGATCTTGGCGCAGTATGACGAACTTGCCGCGAACGCGCGTGCAAGTGGGCAGACGAGTGAGGCAGTTTCGAGGTGGTAATCGGGGCAAGAAGCGTCGTCGCAATCGCACCCAACGGCGGCGGTCTTGAGCCAGAAGTACTTAGGTGGTTCGGAGTAGCCGCAGTGATCGTAGGTGTCCTGGTCTCTTCACCAGATGCTGTCAAGGAGATCGGGCGCGATCTGCTGAAGGTTGCCCAACGATCGGGTCAGGCATTGCGCAGGCTTCTTGCGCTCGTCATCCCGAAGCTTCGACCTTCGCCGCCATCTTTGCAGGGGCGTGCACAGGGCTCGGCCACGGCCGCGGCTCAAGTGACCGCAACGGTAACCCGGGCTTGGGTCGATACATGGACTCCTGATGAGAAGGTTGAGAACCTCCATCGCAACGTCGAGGAATTGTGGGCAGCTCAGAAGGTCGCAATGGACAATGCTGCCATTCGCTATGAGGAACTGCGTAGGGAGATCGGGGAGGTTCGTGAGCGGCAGCATGAGTCCACGGCGGAGCTTCAAAGGAGGCTCGACGTGGAGCGGGATCGGTCGATCCGATTTGACGCCCGGGGCTTACCCCTTGTCGGTCTGGGCACCATAATGACGGGTATTCCAGATGAACTCGCGCACTTCGCCGTCGTGGGGTGGAGCGTCGTCGCCGTGAGCGCCGCCGTCTTCGCGCTTGTCGTGTACCGGTCGGTTCAACGAGGGACGTCAAGTTCACACTGACCCGGGACCGATGTTGACCGAGAGCTAAAGCGGCGTTGCTGAGACACTGCGGATGTTCTCGGTGGCGACGCTAAGGCAACTCCTCGACTTGGAGACTCGAAGGCTGCCCCTACTCACGATCCCCATGAACTTGACTGGCGACCATCACAGGTGGGCGTAGGATTCGCTCGCGACACTCTTGCGACAGTGAACCGTGGCGAAGAGGGGCGAATGGAGGCGAAAGGTGGCGAACATCACCGCGGTGACGTCACTCGAAATCCCATGTCCCACCAGGGACAAGGGACGTGGAGCGGGCGACGGGAATCGAACCCGCGTTCTCAGCTTGGGAAGCTGATGTTCTGCCGCTGAACTACACCCGCGTGGCCGCCATCGTAGTCGTGGGATTCGAGGTCCGGCCAGTGGCGGGTCTCGGGGTGGTACGCCCGTGCGGGGCCGAACCGTCGGGTTTCCGGCGAGTAGCGTGACGAGCGTCATGGTGCTCTCGGACCGGTCCATCAAGGAGGCGCTCGCCTCGGGTCGGATCGTCATCGATCCGCTCGGCGAGGACTGCATCCAGCCGTCGTCGGTCGACCTCCACGTCGATCAGCTCTTCCGCGCGTTCCGCAATCACTCCCGTCGGGTGATCGACGTGCGGGAGCCGATGGAGGACCTCACCGAGTTGATCGACGTGGGCCCGACCAACCCAATGATCCTGCACCCCGGCGAGTTCCTGTTGGGGTCGACCATCGAGCGCGTGGTGATCCCCGACGACCTGGTCGCGCGACTCGAGGGGAAGTCCTCACTCGGACGCCTGGGGCTCCTCATCCACTCGACCGCGGGCTTCGTCGACGCGGGGTGGGACGGACACCTCACCCTCGAGCTCTCGAACGTGGCCAACCTGCCGATCACGCTCTATCCGGGCATGAAGATCGGCCAGATCAGCTTCTTCGAGATGACGACGCCGGCCGACCGTCCCTATGGGTCGGCGGGGCTCGGGTCCAAGTACCGCGGACAGCGGGGACCGACGGCGAGTCGCTACTGGGAGAACTTCACGAAGTGAGAGACGGCCCCGCGGGGCCGTGAGGGAGGAGTGCGGTGCTCGCTCGCATCATCATCGGACTCGGGATCTCGATCGTCTGCTTCGCCATTGCCGGACGGCGCTTCTGGTGGCTGTCGCGGCTCGTGCGCACCGGCCAGGAGGCGCCACGGCGCTGGGGCGGCTGGGGTCGCTTCACCGAGGCCGAGCTCACCGAGGTGGCCGGTCAGCGCAAGCTGCTGCGCTGGACCGTCCCCGGCACCGCCCACTTCTTCACGATGTGGGGCTTCATGATCCTGCTCGCCACGATCGTCGAGGCCTACGGGGCCCTCTTCAGCCGCAACTTCCACATCCCCCTCATCGGGACGGACAACTGGCTGGGCTTCGTGGAGGACTTCTTCTCGACGGCCGTCCTGGTCTCCCTCGTCGTCTTCACGGTGATCCGCGTGAAGAACGCCCCGGCGCGCAAGGACCGGGCCAGCCGCTTCTACGGCAGTCACCTGGGGGCGGCGTGGCTGACGCTCTTTCTGATCGCGATGGTGATCGTCACCCTCCTCCTCTACCGCGGGGCCCAGGTCGCGACCGGCCACTTCCCCTTCGGCCAGTCGACGTGGGCCTTCGCGAGCCACGTCGTCGGCGTCTGGCTCCGACCGCTCGGCACCGGGGTCAACAGCGTGCTCGAGGCGGTCTTCCTCCTCGCCAACATCGCGGTGATCGCCGGCTTCCTCGTCTTCGTCTCCTACTCGAAGCACCTCCACATCTTCCTCGCGCCGGTCAACGTCGGCTTCTCGCGTCGCCCCCGGGCGCTCGGCGGGCTCGACAAGACCCCCGACATGGACATGGAGCACGTCACCGAGGACACCGTCTTCGGCGTGGGACACCTCGAGGACTTCACCTGGAAGCAGATGCTCGACTTCGCGACCTGCACCGAGTGCGGTCGGTGCCAGTCGGTCTGCCCGGCCTGGAACACCGGCAAGCCCCTCAGCCCGAAGCTCCTCATCATGGGGCTGCGCGACAACCTCTTCGCCTCGGCCGACCGCCTCCTCTCCGGCGAGGGGACCGCCGAGGCCGGCACGCTGGTCGGCGGCGTGATCGACCCCGACGTGCTGTGGTCGTGCACCACCTGCGGCAGCTGCGTCGAGCAGTGCCCGGTCGACATCGAGCACGTCGACGCGATCATCGACATGCGCCGCTACGAGGTCCTCATGGAGTCGCGCTTCCCGACCGAGGCGGGGCTCCTGCTGCGCAACATGGAGAACCAGGGCGACCCGTGGGGACTGGGGTCCTCCAAGCGGACCGACTGGCTGAGCGCCCTCGACTTCGAGGTGCCCATCGTCACCGACGAGATCCCCGACGACGTCGAGTACCTCTACTGGGTGGGCTGCGCCGGCTCGCTCGACGAGCGCGGCCGCAACCAGGCCATCTCGACCGCGCGCCTGCTGCGGCGTGCCGGCGTCGGCTTCGCCATCCTCGGCCAGCGCGAGTCCTGCACCGGGGACCCGGCGCGGCGCATGGGCAACGAGTACCTCTTCCAGGAGATGGCCAAGGCCAACGTCGCGACGCTCAACGAGGTGAAGGCCCGCAAGATCGTGACGACCTGCGCCCACTGCTTCAACACGATCAAGAACGAGTACCCGGCCCTCGGCGGCGACTACGAGGTCGTGCACCACTCCGAGCTGCTGAACCACCTCGTGGCGACGGGACGGCTCACCCCCGGCGGCTCCTTCGCCGGCAAGGTCGTGTACCACGACGCCTGCTACCTCGGGCGCCACAACCGGGTCTTCGACGACCCCCGCGGCGCGATCTCCGCGGTGCCCGGCGTCGAGCGACTCGAGATGGACCGCAGCCGCGAGCGCAGCTTCTGCTGCGGCGCGGGCGGGGCGCGCATGTGGATGGAGGAGAAGATCGGCACGCGCGTCAACAGCGACCGGGCCCGCGAGGCCCTCGCGACCGGGGCCGAGTACGTGGCGACGGCCTGTCCGTTCTGCATGATCATGCTCGACGACGGCGTGAAGGCCGAGGGCCGTGAGGAGGTCCGGGTGCTCGACATCGCCCAGGTCCTCGAGCGCTCGCTCGCCGACTCGTAGTTCACAGCCCCGAAACACGCCGCTAACGGCTCCGAAATCCTCGCTGGCCACACTGGAGCCAGTCGAGGTCAGCGTCGCCCTCCCGAGGAAGTGAGGAGGGCGCGTGCTCACCGCGGTGACCAACATCCCGTACCCGAGCTGGCTGAACCCCGCCGACAACACCTGGCAGATGGTGGCGGCGACGCTGGTGGGACTGATGAGCCTGCCGGGGCTCAGCGTCCTCTACGGCGGCCTGGTGCGCAAGAAGTGGATCGTCAACACGATGCTGATGACCTTCACCGGCTTCTCGCTGACCCTGGTCGTCTGGATGCTCTGGGGCTACAACATGGCCTTCGGGCCCCAGGCCCACTTCGGGCCGACGGGCTCCTTCTGGAGCGGCTTCATCGGGCACTTCACCCCGCTCTCGACGGCCGGGGCCGAGCAGGGCCAGGCCGTCTCGGGGGCCAACACCCTCATCCCCTTCCACTACTCGACGGCGGCCCTCGCCTACTTCCAGTTCGTCTTCGCGGCGATCACGCCCCTGCTCTTCCTCGGGGCCCTCGTCGGGCGGCTCAAGTTCCGGGCCTGGCTCATCATCGTGCCGGCGTGGATCACCCTCGTCTACACGGTCAACGCGGCCCTGCTCTGGGGCGGGGGCTTCTTCGCCCAGAAGGGGGCCGTCGACTACTCGGGCGGCTACGTCATCCACCTCTCGGCCGGAGTCGCCGCCTTCGTGGGCGCGGCCATCCTCGGGCCGCGGCGCTGGCAGGACCGGGAGAACGCCTTCCCCAGCAACCTCATGATGGTGGCGATCGGGGCCGGGATCCTCTGGCTCGGCTGGAACGGCTTCAACGGGGGTGACCCCTTCTACGCCGGCGTCGACGCCGCCTCGGCCGTCCTCAACACCAATGTGGCGACGGCCGTCGGGGTCCTCACCTGGCTCCTGCTCGACATGGCCTTCTCGCGCCAGAAGAAGCCGACCTTCCTCGGGGCCCTCAACGGGATGCTCTGCGGCCTGGTGGCGATCACCCCTTCGGCCGGCTGGGTGAACGGCACCGGGGCGATGCTCGTGGGCCTCATCGCCGCCTCGATCGTCTGGGTCGCCTGGAACTACCTCTCACGGGTGCGGCCCTTCTCGAAGGTCGACGACGCGATGGGCGTCGTCTACACCCACGGCATCGCCGGGCTCGTCGGGGGGCTCCTCGTCGGGATCCTCGCCGACCCCGGCATGGTCCAGTACGGGGTGACGGGCCGCCACTACAAGGGGCCGGGCAGCTTCTCGGTCGGCGGGTGGTTCTACACCCACTCCTTCCACCAGCTCTGGGAGCAGTTCCTCGCCGCCCTCTGGATCATCCTCTACACGGGGGTCATGACCACGATCATCTTCTACGTCGTGAAGAAGCTCCTCCGGGGGCTGCGCGAGACCGACGAAGTACTCTCCGTGGGAGACATCGCGATCCACGAGGAGGAGGCCTTCCCGGAGCCCACCTTCGGCGAGCCGCTCCTCACGCCCAGCCACCTGCACCCCGACAACGTCTAAGGAGCCACCGTGAAGCTCGTGACCGCCGTAGTGAAGCCCTTCAAGCTCGACGAGGTGAAGGTCGCCCTGACCCGGGCCGGCGTGGCCGGCATGACCGTGGCCCAGGCCCGCGGCTTCGGCCGCCAGGGCGGCCACATCGAGATCTACCGGGGCAAGGAGTACGAGTTCGACTTCGTCGACAAGATCCGCATCGAGGTCGTCTGCACCGACGAGCAGGTCGACGAGGTCCTCGACGCCATCGTGACGGCCGCCCGCACCGGCTCGGTGGGCGACGGCAAGGCCTGGGTCACCGACGTGGAGCGCGTGGTGCGGGTTCGGACGAACGAGCGCGGTCCGGACGCCCTGTGACGGCGAGGGTCCGGCGCAGTCGGGCCCGGACCCGCGACGCCGCGACGCCCGCGGCCACCTGCTCGGCGCCGGCCGCGATGGCGGCGTCGTAGAGGTGGGCGACCTCGGCGGGCTCGCGCTCGCCCCGTGCTCGCAGCGCCCGCCGGAGTGGGGCGCGCTGCGCCGCGCGCAGCTCCTCGACCCGGTCGCGACAGGGCCCGGGGACCTCGGCCCGCTCGAGGGCCGCGACGGCGCGGCCGGTCGGCGTCGTCGCGAGGTCGAGCACCGCCGCGACGTACTCCTCGATCCCCTCGACCCGCGCGAGGGCGTGGCCGCGGTCCGCGTAGGCCGACTCCGCGGCCGCGGCGAGCAGGCCGGCCGCCGAGTCGAAGTACTGGTAGACGCTCGAGCGACCGAGTCCGGCGACGCGCCCGACGGCGGCCGGCGTCACCGCGGCGGGCCCCGACGTGGCGAGGACCTCGACGGCCGCCCGCACGACGCGCTCGCGCTGGCGGGCCTGGTGCTCGGCGAGCGTCGGGGCCGCGATGCGGGGCATCAGGCCGGGGGGCTCTGGCGGGGCAGGCGGAAGGTGGCCGCCAGGCCCACGAGGATGAAGAGGGCGGCGAGCCCCGCGTCGAGGCGCGTCGTCGTCGCGACGGCCCGCGCCGCCGCGTCGGCCACCGGGCCGGGCGGGAGCGAGTGGACGACGGCGCCCCCGCTCGCGCGCACCGCCGCCGCGACGGCGTCGCGGGCGGG
>DAIDKS010000024.1 GCA_027449885.1 Acidimicrobiaceae bacterium | reverse complement strand
CTGCACGACCTCGGTGCCCGCTCGCGATCCCGTGTTGGTCACTCGCACCGACACGCGCACCTGCTTCGTCCCGGGCGTCACGGATCCCTGGGAGAGGCTGAAGCTGGTGTACGTGAGCCCGAACCCGAAGGGGAAGAGGGGAGTCACCTGATGCGCCTGATACCAGCGGTACCCCACGTCGAGGCCGCTGCCGAAGTTGACCAGGGCGTCGTGCCCGGGCCACGAGGTGGGGAGGGCGGCCGGTGACGAGCCGAGGGACGCGGGGAAGGTGATGGGCAGCCGGCCGGCGGGATCGACCTTGCCCGCGAGGACCGCCGCCACGGCGGTCCCGTCGACCTGCCCCGGGAACCAGGCCTCGATGACCCCCGCCACCGAGGAGAGCCACGGCATGGTGACCGCGCCCCCCGTCTGCAGGACGACGACGGTGCGTGGGTTGACCGCCGCGACCGCCTGGATCAGGTCGTTGAGATCGCCCGGCAGGCTCAGGCTCGTCCGGTCGGCGCCCTCCTGCGACGGTGCGCCCGCGACCACGACCGCGACGCGCGCGCGGCGGGCGGCCGCCACGGCTCGCGCGATGTCCGGCGAGACGTCGAGGATGTCGAACTGCGGGGCCGGGTGCGCGTGGACGGTGAACCACTGGGCGCTCAGGGTGTAGCTGGCGCCCCGGGCGAGGTGCACGGTCGTGGACATGACGGTGCGCGCGTGCAGTCCGGGCGAGGCGAGAATCGTCCGCCCGTTGAGGGCGACCCAGGTGTCCCCGAACTCTTCGAAGGCGATCTCGTAGTCGCCGCTGCGCTTGGCGCGGAACTTGACGCTCCAGGACGTCCAGCCCTTCCCCGAGCCGGGTCGGGTCGCCGTCGCCGTGGCGGGGGTGACGTTGGCGCCACTGACGATCGCGACGTCGGCCTTGCCGGCCGCGCCCTTGGGCTTGATCTTGGTGATGTACTTGAGGGGTACGCCCGCCTCGACCGTGATGTCCGTGAGCGCTCCCAGGTCGACGACGGTCGGCTGCCCGCTGACGTACGTCACCTTCGCCCGCGGGAAGGCCGCTCGGATTCCGGCGAGGGGCGTGACGACCGACCCGGCGACCACCGCGGCACTGCCCCCGCCCGCCGTGACCGGCTGGACGGCTCCCGAGGCGCCGATGACGGCAATCGAGCGGGGTGACGCCAGGGGCAGGACCGACCCGGAATTCTTCAGCAGGACGATGCTCTGCTCCGCCGCGTTGAGCGCGACCGACACGTCCGAGGGAGTGGAGACGTGCGCGTAGAGGTTGAGTCGTAGGGGGTGGGCGATGAGGCCGAGCCGGAACATCGGCACGAGGATGGAGCGCACCGCTCGGTCGAGGTCCGCGAGGGAGAGCGCGTGACGGCGCACGGCGTCGAGGACGGCGAGGCTCGACGCCGGCTTCACCAGGGAGATGCCGTTACGCAGGGCGACGATAGGGCTCACGACGGCCCGGAGGTCGGAGCGGACGAACCCGGTGAATCCCCACGACGCGAGGAGCCGGTAGATGTAGGGATCCGAGCAAGTGTTGACGCCGTTGAGGGACCCGTAGGAGCACATCAGTGAGGCGACGTGGGCCTGCTGCACGACGTACTGGAACGGCAGGTTGTAGAGCTCGGCGAGCGCTCGCAGGGGAACGCGCTGATCGATTCGCAGGCGGGCCGTCTCCTGGGTGTAGGCGGTGAAGTGCTTGGCGTCGGCGATCTCGCCCTGCGACTGGATCCCCCGGACGGCCGCCACCCCGAGGATCCCCGACAGGTACGGATCTTCGCCGTAGGTCTCGAAGATGCGCCCGCTCACCGGGATGCGCGCCAGGTTGAGCTCGGGGCCCTGGACGCCGTCGATGCCCTTGGCGCGGGCCTCGTCGGCGAGCACCGTCGCGACGGATCGGGCGATCGTCGGATCGAAGGTGGCGCCGACGCCGATGGCGGCGGGGAGCTGGGTCACGAACTGCAGGCCGTTGGCCACGCCGTTGGGCCCGTCGGTCAGGGTGAGGGGGGGGATGCAGAGGGCCGGCACGCCGATGTTCGCGTTCTCGAGCGGCGGGTACGTGGCGAGCACGACGAAGTTCGCCTTCTGGGCGAGGGTCATGTGCGCGATCACCTCGTTGGCCAGTCGCTCCGGGTTCGCGCGATGACTCAGCGACTCGGCGACCCACGGGCAGTTCGCGGGCACGCGAATCGGTCCGACGGCGTCGGCGGGCGACGTGACCAGGACAGTCCCGGCGGTGAGAGAGGTGAACGCCAGCACGAGGGCGGTGAGACGCCAGCGGGTCCCACGCTGGCCGCCTCTGATACGCACGCTCGACTCCTGTCCGGACCCCCCGGACAGTTTACGGGTCGGGACCTACCCCGACCGATACGGTGGTCGGGTGCCGACCGATCTCCTCGCGACCCTTCACGCCTGCGCCCTCGAGGTCGGTGACGTCGTCCGGGCCCATCAGGGCCGTGGGCTGTCGGGTCAGCGTCCCACGCAGTACCACCTCGACCTGGTGGCTGACGAGGTGGCGGTGCGCGTCCTGAGCGGTGCGGGGCTGAGGGTGTTGAGCGAGGAGTCGGGCGTGACCGGCCACGGTGACCTGGTCGCTGTCGTGGATCCCATCGACGGGTCGACGAACTGCGACCGGGGCATCCCCTTCTACGCGACGAGCATCGCCGTCGTACGCGGTGACGAGGTCGTCGCGGCCCTCGTGCGCAACCACGCGACCGGTCACGTCTTCACCGCGGAGACGGGTGCCGGAGCGGAGCGAGACGGCGTTCGCCTCGGCGTGCGCGCGACGCCGTCGCTGGACGAGGCCATCGTCGGTGTCTCCGGGCTCCCCGAGCGACACCCGGGCTGGGCCCAGTTTCGAGCGATGGGCGCCGCCAGTCTGGAGATCTGCCTCGTCGCCGACGGCTCCCTCGACGCCTTCACGGTGGCGGGTCGTACGACGCTGCACCCGTGGGACTACCTGGGAGGGCTCGCGATCGTGCTCGAAGCCGGTGGTCACGTGGGCGCGTGGGACGACGCCCCGCTCGTTGCCGCCGACTCCGTGCCTCGTCGACCGCTCGTTGCCAGCTCGGTCGCCGTGGCTCGCCGACTCCGCGAGGGCGGGCCCCTCTGATCAGCTCGACTCGTCGAGCATGACGCGTACCTCGTAGAGGGGGATGCGCCAGCCGTCGGCGCTCGTGGTCCGTGCCGCCGACAGCGCCTCGGTCCAGGCCGCCAGTGCCTCGCGCGGGTCGGGTCCCACGGCGGCGGCCGGGGAGCGATACCACTCGTGAGCGGCCGCGAGAGCCACCACGAGGTCGTGATCGGCTCCCAGCGCATTCTGCGCGTGGCCCAGTCGGGCGGCCATCTCGGTGAAGTTCGATCCGCGGCTCGAGCCCAGGGCGTCGGCGGCGTAGCGGGCGTTCTTCACCGCGATCCGCAGGCGATGAAGGTCGAGGTCACCCCGGGGCGGCTGATCGAGCGCGGCCGTGGCGCGCACGAGTCGGCGCCGGGCCCGCTCGACGAGGGGATCCAGTGACTCGTGACGGACCACCGGCGGGCGCAGGACCGCCTCGGTCAGCGAGACGAGCGTGCGCCGATAGAGGCCACTCTCGAGGGCGCGGGCGGCCTCGGCGCCGGCCCGGCGCCGCACGAGGTCGGCGTAGGCGGCGAGCCCGCCGTCCAGGCTGGGGTCCCGTACTCGCTGGTCGTGCAGAGTGGACGCCAGGACGTCGGCGTCGCGTCGAGCACCGAAGCGTCGAGCGAGCCGCCGTGCGTCGGCGCCACTGGTGCGTCGCCAGGTCGGATCGAGACAGTCGCGAGCGATGTCGAGCACCGCCCGTAGTCGGCGCGACGCCACCCTCAGTTGGTGGAAGCCCTCCGCCTCCCCGCGGCGGGCCGGTCCGTCGTGGCGGAGCGCTAGTGACGCGATGTGCGCGAGCTGATCGCGGATGAAGAGGTCGACATCTCCGCCGGGTTCCATATGCCCTCCGGTCGTTCTGCTCCCCTGTGCGCAACTTAGCCACGAGCCGTCCGGTCGTCCACTCCGGCGAGCTGGCCCGGACCGGTAGGCTGGCGCTCCCGGGCGCTTAGCTCAGTTGGTTAGAGCAGCTGATTTACACTCAGCAGGCCGGGGGTTCGAGTCCCTCAGCGCCCACCATTAGTGCGTTACTCAAACCCTGCACCTGAAGAGGTGTCTGGGAAGTGGTAGATGGAAGCCCGTTGGCGGTGGTGCCAGCGGGCTTCTTCGTTCCTGGAACCGGTGTCACCGTCCGACTCGCCGCCCGTAGTTCGGGGCCCAGCAGCACATCGAACGGCTCTCTCAGCTGGGCGTCGACCCTCACGTCGGCCAGACTCTCGTCAATCTGAATCACGAAGATCTTCTCGAAGAACGCCTGATTGAACATTCGCTTGATGTGATCCGGCGCTTGTTCGTACGCTGCTCCGCAGTCGCCCGCGAGATCGAGCGCCCGTCCGAGGTTTCGCTCAATCTTCTCGAACTCGGTCGACGTGGCTCCCATCCGTGTCTCAATCTCACGCAGCGATCGACTGATCCGCTCCTGTTCGCGGCCGAGAAGATCAACCGGTATGGCTCCGGCGTAGTGCGCCTCCATGAGCTTCTCGCGCTGCCGTTCGAACTTGTCCTTCTCGCGCTTCAAGTCGGCTCGGACTGCCTCCATCCTGGACTGGGCGAGCTGAAACTCTTCTCGAACGAGTGCCTCGATACCCACTCGCAGTGTGGGATCGAGTTGGATGCGTCGGTAGTGGTCCTCGATCTTCTTCTCGACTTCGTAGATGAGGACGGAGCGCTGGGTGCACTTGGTGCGCTTGGCGTGGCGTCCGGTGCAGTAGAAGTAGGGGTAGACGAGACCGGTCTTGGACTTCGAGTTCTGGACCATCAGGCGCTCTCCACACTGACCGCAGTAGACGGTGCTCTTGAGGAAGTGGGGGTGCTTGCGGGTCCTCTCACCATTGAGGTGGGTCGCGAGGACGTCTTGCACTCGCTGCCAGGTGATCTCGTCAACAAGTGCCTCGTGTCGACCCGGATAATGAACTCCCTGGTACTTGGTCAGCCCCTTGTAGTAGGGGTTGATCAGGATCTTGTGCAGGTGTCCCTCGGTGATCGGTTTAGAGGGCAACCTCGGAGACGGAGTCGTCGTCAAGCCGCGACCGGCGAGGTGATCAGTGAGCGAGGCGACCGTCCAGTCGCCGCTCGCGTACAAGTTGAATGCCTCTCGAATGAGCGGTGCTCGCTCGGGGTCGACGATGACGGTTCGCATCTCTCGGCCCTCTGGATCGACGGTGCGGTGATTGCGATATCCCAGAGGCGCTCGGCCTACCGTGCCGCCGGATCGAACCTTCTGCGACATTCCTTTGGCTACTTCTGCCGCGAGGTTTCGAGAGTAGAACTCGGCGATGCTCGACATGATCCCGTGAAGGAGGATGCCTGAGGGCGTCTGGTCAATCGACTCGGTCGTCGACACCAGCCGTACGTCAGAGGACTCCAGGGACTTCATGATCTCGACGTCGTCGGCCCGGTTGCGGGCCAGTCGGTCGATCTTGTGCACGATGACGTAGTCGACGTCGTGATCTTCGAGGTACTCGAGCATGCGCTGCAGCTCTGGGCGATTGGCGGAACGCGCCGAGGCTCCTCGATCGACGAACTCCTTGATGATCATCGCGCCCATGCTGGCGGCCTTTCGACGATTAGCTTCGCGCTGGGCCGGAATGGAGAAGCCTTCGTCGTCGCCACCGCCACGCCGGGCTTGATCGCGCGTCGACACTCGCAGGTAGCTCACCGCCACCTTGGGGGTAAGGGCACTGGCAAATGCTTCTACGGGATTGGCGGCTGGACTTTCCACGGCTGGGCTCATCGCAACGTCTCCTTTGCTTACGTTGCTTTCATTTACGCTCTGATCGTCAGAAATGTCCAGTCTGATCAGTGGATTCGGGCTCGGGATACCCGACCTCCTCGGCTTTCGGGCGCTCATGTCGCTTCTCCCCGACGGCGCTGAAACTGGGCCGCGCCACTTTCGACCAGCTCCTTGAATTCCGGGGTCGTCACGACCGAGAACAGCCGTGGGTCAATGGCGGATTCGCTGTGAAGCCTCCGCGTCACCTGATCTCGTCGCCGCTCATTCGGTACCGCCCACACGACGGCCGGGAAGAGGCCGACACGGGCCTGTTCGTGCCCGGTGACGCGGTACTCCTGGTACTGGAGGCACTTCTTGATGACGCGGTTAGGGGGCTCCGTCGCCCGGTCCACCTCGATGAACCAGTGGTCCTCGAAGCCTGATGACACGGTGACCGCGGCCACATCGGGCTTCAGCGTCCGCGTCTCGCCGCTGGGGCCCACGTAGCTCCGCCAGCACTCGGGCTCCAATTGAAGGTGTGAAAGATTGACGTGAGCACTTCGCGATATCTCTTGCAGGGTGATGACCACTTCCGCGATCGCCAATGTGTGGTCCAGAAACGACGTACTGGGCTCGTAGGGTCGCATCCGTGAGTGGCGTTCACGTCCTAGGTGACTGTGAAGGGCCCGATCGCCAAGTTCGGTGAGCCGCCAGACGAATCCCGCTGACCCAGCTCGGACGCCGCCAATTCGCCTCTCAAGGTTCGAAAGCAGTCCGAGGTCTCGAAGGCGCGACAGAGTCTGATTGGCGTTTCGAGGAATCGGAGCGGGTCCGGCCTCGTTCCCGAAGTGCTGACGAGCGATCTGGCGAGTCGTGAGGAACCTGAATCCCTGCACGGAACTGAGAATGAGCCAGTCTCGGTCACTCAGCAGGTGTTCCAGCTCTGCGATAACTCGGGCTTTCATCGCCGACCTCCGTAAGGGGTGGCCTCACTGACGAGGAGACAGAACAGCTGACCAGTCAGCGGAGTCTCGTCCACTCCTGGCGCCCTTTCGGCGACAACTCGGACCCTACGGCCGGATTTCAGCGTCGCGACCTGACGAGCGATCTGATGGGAGTTCACGGTGACCCTCCATTTGCCCGTCGTCGCCCAATCGGGCCGTCGTCGACGCGGTGCTCCTTCGTGCGCTGCGTGTGGTGAGCCCGCAGTTCGTCTTCCACGACGGTCGCGTCACGCCCGTAGAGACTGGCGGAGCGGGCCCTCAAGGAAATCGGCTCGCGCACCGGGACCTCCGGAGGAAGTGTCCGGGCGGAGAACCACCCCGTCGCCGATCCGTCTTGAATCAGGTTCGCGTAGACCGCAAAGCGAGGGAGGTAGAGGAAGTCTTGCGCTTCGAGTTGAGGGGCCTGCTTGGCTACTTCGGCGGCGTCCTCGGCGTTGAGCCCGAAGACCACCTTGTTACGTGCATTGGTATCAACCGCCGAGCGCAGTCCGGGTGGAAGCTGGTGTCGATACTGGTGCGCCAGCGTGAACCCGACCCCGAGGCTGCGGGCCTGGCTGAGAGCGTCCTCGAGATCAGTCGGCAGGGCCAGATAGTCCTGGACCTCGTCGATGTAGACATTGACGATTCGTCGCCGCTCGGGTGGTAGCCCCGCTCGAGCAAGGACCAGGGGCCAGAGTTGACCGACGATTAAGGAGCCCAGCAAACGGGCCCCCTCCGCGCCGATCTGGCCACGGTTGAGAGAGACCAAGACGATCCGCCGCTTCGTAAAAAGGTCGATGAGATTAAATCCGGGCTCGGACTGGCCAAGTACGGCCCGAAGCTGCGGACGTAGAAGGAACTGGCGAAGCCTCGTTAGCGTCGGCGCGATCACTTGGGCCCTCATCTGAGGACTCATGGCCTCGTAACTCGCCCAGAAGCTGCCAAGTCCCACCTGATCCGTAAGATTTTGGCTCAAAGAACGCCGAAACCGTTCGTCGGTGAGCAGCGCGGGCAGCATCGGCAGCGTGGCCCCTGGATGGTGCGCCAGGGTGAGCAGGGCGCTCATGAGGACGTCCTCGGTGCGCGGTCCCCAGGCGTCTCCACTTAGTTGCCTAAAGACGGCCAGGATCGAGTCGGCCGTCAGCGACGTGTGGCGCGAACTTCCCAGGAGCGGATTGATTCCCACCGGACGCGGATCGGTCGGGTCGATCACGACGACGTCATCAACGCGGTCCTGCGGAATCCGGGCCAGCACGTCGTTGACGAGATCGCTCTTAGGGTCAATAACTAGGACTCCTCGTCCGCTGCGCACAGCGTCGAGGATCATGGCCAACATGGCGGTCGACTTACCCGAGGCCGTCGGGCCCAGCAGCCAAGTGTGTTGAAGGGAGTCGCGCGCCCCGATGGCGACCTGAACCTCCGAACCGGGAGCGGTGGTCTCGGCGAAGGGCTGCGTACTCGGAGTTAGTGAAACGCTCGGTGCCAGCACTTTCGGGTGAATTGGCGGATGACCAGGGAGTGGCGACGTTCCCGCCTTATCCAGCGGCCAACCCACTAGTTCGACTAGCTCCTTCGTGGCGAGTAGCAGCGGCCAGCGCCAGGGCATCGACGCCCAGGTGAGGCGGCTGGGCGTCTCCCTTTGCACCGCGATCCGCACTCCGGAGGACTGAGCGACTCGCAGACCGCCTAACACGGAGGTGAGCAGGAGCCGGGTTCGCTCGGCCGTGGCCGCTGAAGCGCCGAGTCGAACCGTCACGCGGGCCGAGTGGAACATTGTTCGGTGACGAAGTGCGTGTCGAACGTCTGTGCTGGCTGGCCGCTTGCCCCGAGTAACGAGGTCAAACCAGCGTTGGGTGGGATCCGGTCCGTCGGCGGGCACGAAGGTGGGTGAACGTCGAGAGCCGACCACTACCTGTAGGACGACCACCTCTCCCTTAGCTGAGGCCGTGGCGAGTCCGGCGAGGACGGCTCGACTCACTGCTGTGACGCGATCAGTGTTAAGTGCCAGAGCCGGGTGGGAGATCTTGAGCCGAGCGCACACCGCTACCGACGCCCTTGGCGCGTGGTCCAGTTCGCTGACGCGCGAGCCGGGAATCATCGATGTGGTCAACTCACGGAGGGTTCGAGAACTTCCGGCAAGAGAACCAATGACGTAGTTCACTCGTCCCATTGCCGCACGGGCCTCGAGGGCCACCACCCCGAGGGAACGATCAGCCACGACTCGCTCGAGGAATTCGAGTGCCAGGTCTGGATCAAGAGGCTGAGGCCACCACACCTGCTGCCACACCCAGGCCGGGGACTTACGCCGACCCATCGATTCTCTCCTTTGCGGTGGCTTCTTGTTCGTGATTACCCGTCCGGTGAAGTGACAGCGCCACGAGAGCTGCGCCGAGCCTGCGTAGGTCGGTGGTCCTTCGAGGCACCACGACGAGGTGAAAGTCGTTGGAAATGGTGGGGCGACCTCGAGGATTACCCGTTCGTCGCCTACCCATCTCGGCCTCCTATGAGATCGCTGACTGTCACCACTGGCTTCTCCGACGCCAGGAGATGAGCGCGGCGATGGCTCCGGCGATCAGCGCGATAACGGTTACCACCACGACCAGCTCGACCCAGACTCGACTGATGAGACTGACCGTCACGTTGAGGAGCACGGCGATCCCACACAGGACGAGCGCTCCACGCCATGCGCGAGTAAGTAGGGAGTTCGGCGAGTCGTTCGACATCACTCATCTCGCCTCCTCGGCCGACGACCGGCCTGACGTGAGCACTGAGGAACAGGGAAACCGGGAATGTCGATGTCGGAGGCAATCTCGTTACCCCAGACGTCCCAGCCCGGCTGGCGCCTCCGGGCAAAGAGCTCCAATCGAGGTCCCTCGCCCGAGACTCTTTCAATGACGGCGTACTGCTCTTCAGGCTTGTGCGAGTGATCCTGCAAGGGCGCGAACATCCAAGTGGGTTGACTCTTGAACTTGACCGGGGCCTTACCCCGGGTGCCCAGAATCAGGTGCTCGGTCGCGTTGCGGAGATAGACGCCGAGGGTGAAACGGGGCTTGATCCAGGTGAGGGGTGAGCGGGGTGTGAAGCCCCAGGACTCCATGACGTCGTAGCCATCGCGCAGCGTGGCGTTGGTGACCCAGAGCCAGAGGTGCGCGTTCTCGGCGGCCAGTTCGCCAACCGGCAGAGCCTTGATGCGCTCCATGGTCATCAGCGGATAGTGACGTTCCGCCCCATAGCCGCCCTTCTGTTGGACGTCCCAGGGTGGGTCCGCCAGGATGACCGAGTACTTCTTCTCGGTCGATGAGTTCTGCGATCTGTGATTCGAATTCATAAGCGTCCTCCTTTCGTTGAGGTGAGCGGCCAAGTGCGCCGTTCTGTCTTTAGTTATCCGCCTCTTGGTGCCCGTTTTAAAGGGGCCGGTCTGTGATATTCGTTACCGACGCGCACCCTCGAACCAGAGACGTCGTCCTCGTTGACGAACACCTCGCATGCCCCGAGTTCGACACCGTGAGACGGTGTTGTAGGAAACGCGACGACTAAGTCCGATCCTCGCTACGGAAGTGTCTGCGAGCCACGTCGCGCATCGCTCCGAGCGTCTGGGTCGTCAGATACTCCAGGCGCGTCTCCATATCGAGCCTCTCCGCCAGATCGTGAAGTCGTCCTAGGTCGCTTCGCCAGGTCAAGACCGCGAGGACAGATAAGGCAGCAATCGCCAGGGCCACCAGTGCGACGATAAGTGCGAGCGTCGCCATCACCGATTCCTCCGTAGCTCACGGCGCAGGTCCGACATGAGTTCTGCGCAGCCCAAGAGGTGATCGTCAGCCAGAAAGTTGATCCGTCCCGAAGCCTCGGGAGCCAGCTGCTCAAGTTCGCGTTGGACTCGAGCGACCCGAACGACCTGCTGCATCGCCGTTCCCGTAGCCATCGTCAGGTTGTCGACCTTGGCGAGCGTCACGTCGGTCGACGCATCCACCTCGGCGATGCGTACCGCTGCCCTGAACTTCAGCCGATTGACGGCTCGCAGCGTGTTGCGCGCCTCTCGACTGACAAGACCTCCGCCACCAGTCATGGGGATCAAGTCGGTGTCCATTTCTGACCTCCTGTCACGGCAGGCCTCCGATTCTGACCATCAGCATCGCGAGTTTTCCTCCGCGAGAAAGAGGCTCGCTGGCTCAGCTGGATGTTCTCTAGGCTCGTTTCAGGACAATTCCTGGTTATCTTGGTAAGCGCTGGAAGACGGTTCGAGGGGGTCGCAAGCACATGCAGGTGCAACGCAAGCCACCTCCGATCAAGGAGCTCATCAACTCACTGACGCGTATCGTCTCATCGGGACTGCCAGTCGGCCCCGCCTTCGACGATGACAACCTGCTCGGACTGAGAGGGGTAGTAGCACGCTCGATTGATTCCTCCGACCGGCTCAGCAGGGTGAAAGCGCTCGACGACCTACTACGGAGGTTGGTTTCCACCTATCCCGATGACGTGCTGTGCGATGCCGCGAGTGAGTTGTTCGGGATTGCCCTCGGATCCCGTGGAGCATCGCTTACTCTGCGTCGCGAGCGTGCAGCCCGCACTGCGGGTTTCAGCACCGATCACTTCCGAAAGAACATCGAGCCGAAGGTCATTTTGGAGGTCGCGTGGCTTCTGCACCGCGATAGTCAAAACTACGTTCCCCGCGAGCGAGCTACTCCACCGCCACTTGAGATCTCGGGAGATACTCCAGTCGTCGCGTTTGGCGATGTGTCAGACAAGGACCGTAACGAGCACGAGGAAGCGCTCTCTCGGCTGTGGGCGCACGTCTACGCGCTTCGGGCGGAGGTTCTCAAGGTGGAGCGCCTGAAGCAGTGGCCGCATGATGTCACGGAGCCGGAGACCAGCCAGGAGGTCCTGCTCAAGGCAATCGCATCTCGAGACCGTGAAGTCCGGATCGTCAAGATCTTGATCGAGAGGTACATCGAGAAGTACGGCGAGAGCATCGAGCATGGCGATGGAGAGTTCAACGCACGTGCACTGCTTCGACTGGCCGGGTGGGCAGGTTGACTGGCAGTCGCTCTCTCGATGTCTGAGTCGACACGGAGTGAGAAGTGTGGTCGTGGAACAATCCGTCTGTTGTGAAAAGAACCGTGACCAGGTATAATGAATGTTAGAAGTGCCGAGTTGCATCTCCGATTTAGCGCACGGTTCATCCTTGACGCTGATTCCATTGGATTTGTCTTGAAGCAAGGCCCAACTCGCCTTACATCTCCTCGGTACCTTTGAAGGAACAATCTCAATTTCAGAACGAGAAGGGAGAGATGGCGTGGCACGAACCGCATCCAAGAAGCAGCAAACGAAGACGCTTGAACAACGTCTCTGGGACGCTGCCGATGCGTTGCGTGGAAACCAAGAGCCCAGTGAGTACAAGCACGTAGTGCTCGGACTTGTATTCCTCAAGTACATCTCTGACCGCTTCGAAGAGCGCTACGCCACAATTAAGGCGGCGCTCTCCAACACCGAGTCTCCCGACTACATTCCCAACCCTGAGCGTCGTGCCAAATTTCTTGAGGATCGAGACGAGTACACGAGCCACAACGTCTTCTGGGTTCCCGCGAGCGCTCGCTGGCAGTCCATTCAAGATCGAGCCAAGCTGCCCAGCATCGGTCAAGACATTGATAGTGCCATGGATCTCATAGAGAAGGAGAATCCGTCTGTCCGTGGCGTGCTTCCCCGCAACTACGGACGAGAGGGGCTTGACAAAGGTCGGCTCGGGCAGCTTGTCGACCTCATCGGATCCATTGGCTTCACTGAGTCAGACGACCACGGCTCCGACGATGTTCTGGGTCGCGTGTATGAGTACTTCCTAGGCCAGTTCGCAGGCAAGGAAACCGGAAAGGATGCAGGAGCGTTCTATACCCCTCGATCTGTCGTCAAGACGCTTGTCGAAATGCTCGAGCCCTACCACGGACGAGTCTTCGATCCCGCGTGCGGTTCTGGTGGCATGTTCGTACAGTCCGCCGAGTTTGTGAGAGCGCACGGAGGCAAGCGGTCTGATATCTCCGTCTTTGGACAGGAGTTCACTGACACCACTTGGAAACTCGCCAAGATGAATTTGGCTCTTCGAGGCATCGAAGCTGACCTTGGTGATCACTCCGACGACTCGTTTACCCACGATCTCCATCAGGACCTACGAGCCGACTTCGTCATCGCTAACCCGCCGTTCAATGTCAGCAACTGGTGGAGTCCCAAACTGGCCGACGATCCAAGGTGGAAGTATGGCGTGCCTCCCGAGGGAAACGCGAACTTTGCATGGGTACAACACTTCATCTACCACCTCAGCCCGAGGGGCACCGCCGGATTTGTCTTGGCCAACGGGTCACTCAGCTCCAAGTCGAGCGGTGAGGGCGACATTCGTCGGAGGCTCGTCGAGGCCGATCTGGTTGACTGCATCGTCGCCATGCCCGACCGACTCTTCTTCAACACCGGGATCCCAGTCAGTCTTTGGTTTGTATCAAGAGATCGACACGGCAACGGACACCGCAAGCGCCAAGGTGAAGTCTTGTTCATAGATGCTCGGACGATGGGATCGATGGAGACACGTCGTCTGCGAGTTCTCACGGACGATGACATCGCGAAGATCGCCGGGACCTATCACGACTGGCGCAATCGCGATGGTAATTACGAAGACGTCCCTGGCTTTGCAAAGGCGGCGACCCTAGATGAGATCTCTAAGCACGACTTTGTTCTTACCCCTGGGCGATATGTGGGTAGCGAGGAAGCGGAGGTCGACGATGAGCCAATTGGCCAGAAACTCAATCGCTTGACCACTGAGCTCTTTGCCGAGTTTGATCGTGGGCGAGAGCTGGAAGAGGAAGTGCGCCACCGGCTCGGAGGGCTTCGGACGTGACCACGATGACTCTGGATGCCGCATTCTTACTCAATCCCACCGTCTCCCTTCCCAGGAACACGCTTGCGCCGTTTGTTGACATGGGAGCCCTGCAGCCATTTACTCGTGACGTTCGTGCAGTGTCCCTCAAGCCTTACGCGGGTGGAGCCAAGTTCCTTGATGGTGATGTGTTAATGGCTCGAATCACACCTTCGCTTGAGAACGGCAAGACCGCGATCTACCGTGCTGCGCAGGGAGAACCAGGACCAGCTTTCGGGTCGACTGAGTTCATCGTGATCCGTGGACGCAAAGGACTCTCTGATTCACGCTTTGCCTACTACCTCGTCACATCACCGGAAGTTCGTGAGCGTGCGATCGCGACCATGAATGGGAGTTCTGGACGTCAACGCGTTCAGCACGACGCTTTTGCATCCTTCTTGATCGATCTACCGTCGGTCGAAGAGCAATGTGCTATCGCTGACACGCTCGGTGCACTTGATGAAAAGATTGAGTCGAATCGACAGATAACTACGAAACTTCTCGAGTTGGGCCGCGCATTGTTTGAAGGTGCACTTGCGTCAGGGAAGCGTCAAGTTGCAGTGGCAGAGGTATCCGTCTTCCACAACCGTCGCCGCGTGCCATTGTCCTCGAGGGAACGTGACTCTCGCCGAGGCTCCATCCCCTACTACGGCGCAACGGGAATCTTCGGCTACGTGGATGACTACTTGTTCGATGAGATTCTCGTTCTCGTCGGGGAAGATGGAAGTGTCGTAAGAGCCGATGGAGGACCTGTGCTCCAGTACATCTGGGGTAAGTCGTGGATAAACAATCACGCTCATCCATTGACAGGCCACGGCATCACTAACGAACTTCTCTATCTAGCTCTGGACCGTTCTGACATTCGGCCACTTGTCACGGGCGCTGTGCAAGCCAAGGTCAGCATGGGCAATCTGCGATCGTTTGAGATTGAGCTTCCAACTGAGCACGAGCAGACTCGACTCGAATCTTCTCTCTCTGCGCTTTTCTCGGTACTGCGTAGCAAGTTTGACGAGAATCGCCACCTGGAATACCTGCGCGACACGCTCCTCCCAGAACTTCTTTCCGGCCGTATCCGAGTGCCCGATGCTCTTGAGGCGGTTCAGGAGGTCAACTCATGACGATCTTGAACGAGTCAACCGTCGAGACAGCAGCACTTGAGTACTTGCGTGAACTTGGCTTCGCGACGGCATTTGGACCTGATATCGCCGCTGACGGTGAACGACCCGAACGACGTTCCTACGACACCGTCTATCTCTACGGCAGACTCCGTGAGGCGTTAGCACGGATCAATCCTTCCGCCAACACCGCTTCAGTAGAAGAAGCAGTCAAGCGACTACAGCGAGCCGAGTCGCAGAGCGCTGTTGCTGAGAACATGCGTGTTCATGGATTGCTTCGTGACGGCGTTCCTGCAGAGATGCGCGACTCATCTGGTCAGGTCCGCACCGAACTCATCCAAGTTGTCGATTACGACAACCCAGAGAACAACGACTGGCTCGCCGTGAATCAGTTCACGGTGGACGAGGGTCGAAACCGGCGACCGGATATAGTCCTCTTTCTCAACGGGATACCGGTAGCCCTCTTCGAACTGAAGAATCTCGCCGATGAGAACGCCACTCTTCGCCACGCCTTCAATCAGATTCAGACCTACCGAAAAGACATCCCGTCCATCTTCACGTCGAATGTTGTGACCGTGATAAGCGACGGCACGAGTGCGGCGATGAGCAGCTTCTCCGGCCAGTTTGAACACTACGCACCTTGGAAGACTGTGGATGGCAGAGAAGTGGTCACGAATCGACCTGCACTCGAAGTCCTGGTTAGGGGTGTCTTTGAGCAGCGCCGATTCCTCGACCTCCTTCAGAACTTCGTTGTCTTCAGTGATGAGGGCAACAACGGACTCGTGAAGCGTGTCGCCAAGTATCACCAGTATTGGGCAGTCAACGCTGCTGTCGAGTCCACGGTTGCCGCCTCTGGGCCACAGGGCGATCGACGAGGTGGTGTCGTCTGGCACACCCAAGGATCAGGCAAGAGCTTCGAGATGGTGTTCTACGCCGCGAAGCTCATGCGCGATGCTCGGATGAACAACCCCACCCTTGTCTTCATCACCGACCGTAACGACCTTGACGACCAACTCTTCACTGAGGTCTTCGCTCCCGCCACAATTCTTCCTGAGCCGCCAGTTCGAGCGGAATCCCGAGGGAACCTCAGAAGTCTTCTGAAACGAGCCTCCGGGGGCATCGTTTTCACCACTCTGCAGAAGTTCGCTCCCGAGGTGGGTGGTGACACCAACCCAGTCCTAACTGACCGCAGCAACGTCGTCGTGGTCGCAGATGAAGCGCATCGATCACAGTACGGCTTCACGGAGACCTTGACTTCTGAAGGGACTCTTCGCTCGGGACTTGCCAAGCACCTGCGCGACGCCTTGCCGAATGCGACGTATCTCGGCTTCACGGGCACGCCAATCGAGTATGGCGATCGGTCCACGCGCGCTGTGTTCGGCGACTACATTGACGTCTACGACCTGACGCGCGCCGTCGAAGATGGCGCAACGGTCAAGATCTTCTACGAGTCTCGCCTAGCCAAGGTGAGTATCGACGATTCTGCGCATGAGCTGATCGACCAGTTGGTTGATGCCGCAACGGCGGAAGTTGATGAGTCAGAAGCTCGCAGGTCCAAGTCGAAGTGGTCTCGGGTTGAAGCAATTGTGGGAGCGAATGATCGCCTCGACATCATCGCTGCCGACATTGTCGATCACTGGGAGAAGCGCAGGGCCGAGCTCTTTGGCAAAGCAATGATCGTCACCATGAGCCGACGGATCGCCGTCGAGCTCTACGAGAAAATCGTTGCCCTCCGCCCCGACTGGCACAGCGATGATCCAAAGACTGGCCGCATCAAGGTCGTCATGACCGGTTCGGCCGACGATCCCCAGTCCTTCCAGAAGCATCTCTACGACAAGCAAACACGCACTGATCTAAAGAACCGCGCCAAGAACCCCGAAGATCCGCTGGAGATCGTCATCGTTCGTGATATGTGGCTGACCGGCTTCGACTCACCGTCGTTACACACGATGTATGTCGACAAGCCCATGCAGGGTGCGGGTCTGATGCAAGCGATTGCGCGCGTCAACCGTACGTTTCGCGACAAGCCAGGCGGACTGATAGTCGACTACATCGGAATCGCCACCAACCTTCGCCAGGCCCTGGCTGACTACTCGCCGTCCGACCGCGACCAGGCAGGAGTGCCTATCGAGGAGGTAGTTGCGGCGATGCTCGAGAAGCACGACGTCGTGCAAGGCATCCTCCATGGCTGCGAGTTCAACTCTTCGCCGGAACTCGCCGCAGCCGAGCGTCTGGCACAGCATGCAGCTGTTCTCGACTTCGTCATGGCCGACCCGGACCGTATGGCTCGCTTCCTTGACCAGGTGTTGGCTCTAACGAAAGCGTTCGCCTTGTGTGGCGCCCGCGACGAAGCCACCGCAATCAGAAGCGATGTACGCATGTTCGCCGACGTGCGGGCGGCGATTCTCAAGATCCAGAATCCCGACTCTGGCCGTGCAGGTAGCGGGGCGGTCGAGATTGACACTGCAATCGGCCAATTGGTCAACGAAGCCGTTGGCGCGGATGAGGTTGTCGATATCTACAAGCTGGCGGGTATCGAGAAGCCCGATCTCTCCATCCTGAGCGACGAATTCCTCGACTCGCTTGCAACCAAGGATCGGCCGAACCTTCAAGCCGGACTCCTCCAGCGACTTATCAACGATCAGATTCGGACCATCCGCCGAACCAACATCGTCCAGGCGAGGAAGTTCTCGGAGCAACTTGACGAGGCGATCAACCGCTACACGAACCGAGCTCTAACAACTGCTGAGATCATCTCCGAGCTCGTCAAGCTCGCGAAAGAGATACGCGAACAAGAGTCTCGTCACCAAACTCTCGGTCTTTCCGTGTCAGAGGCAGCGTTCTACGATGCCATCGTTCAGAACGAGGCTGCTGTCCTCACGATGGGCGACGATGTTCTGAAGAAGATCGCCGTGGAACTCGTGGGTCAGATCCAGAACAGTCTCACGATTGACTGGAACTACAAGGCGTCTGTCAAAGCCGAGATGCGAGCCAAAGTGCGCAGGTTGCTCGCCAAGTATGACTATCCACCTGATCTTGAAGAGCGGGCTGTTGAGCTGGTGCTTCAGCAAGCGGAGCTCTTCGTAGTCGAAGGGAGTGGAGATCACTGATGCGTGCCATTGAGGTCAAGATCCATAACTTTCGCAGTATTCACGACATGACTCTTCGCCTCGAGTCGCTTTCGATCATGGCTGGAGCAAACAATTCTGGCAAGAGCAATGTGATCGACGCGATCCGCATGTTCTATGGGGATCTCAAATGGGACTCCAATCGCGACACGCCTAAGGTCGTTGGGAAAGACAATGATTCGTGGGTTGAGGTTGAATTCAAACCGACTAAGGAGGAACTCGCTCAACTCAAGGACGAATACAAGAGTTCAGAGGACACACTCAGGGTGAGGAATTACGTCAGCCCGTCAACCGGTGCTGATGGAAAAGCCCGTGGTGGCTATTACGCCTATGAGAACGGACTCCTCTCTGAAACTCCATTCTACGGTGCGAAAAATGTCGGCACCGGAAAAGTGGGACACATCGTCTACATACCGGCCGTCAGTAAGATTGATGACAGTACCAAACTCTCAGGGCCTTCGGCACTTCGAGAACTTGTGGCAGAGGTACTGAATAAAGTTGTTGCCGACAGCACGGCTTATAGGGAGTTGACGCAAGCGTTTGGCGCCTTCGAAGGATCCATCAAGACCCAGACAAGCGCAGACGGTCAATCTCTCGAGTCTCTCGAAAAGGAAGTAACGGACGAGATCACAAGTTGGGACGCTTCGTTCTCACTGGTCGTAGAGAACATTCAGCCTGAGGAGATTCTCAAGACGCTCATCAAGCCGCAATTGACAGATCAAACTCATGGCGGCGAAATCGATCAGGCACGTTTTGGCGCGGGATTTCAACGCCACCTCATCTACACGCTCATCAAGCTTGCAGCTAAGCACGCCAACCCTCCCAAAGCGTCGTCCGGTGAGAAGAAGGAGTTCGCACCCCACCTCACTTGGATTCTGTTTGAAGAACCCGAGGCGTTCCTTCATCCTTCTCAAGAGGAGGTACTCCACGACAGCCTCCTCAAACTCGTACAAGATGGTTCCACCCAAGTACTACTGACCACTCACAGTTCGCGGTTTGTGAGTCGGTCAATGGACGATCTGACGCGGCTGATCAGGCTCAGGCGTGATGCAGGCATCTCGACCTCGTATCAACTCTCAAGCACAGATCTCGCCACGATATTCGAAGATGCACTCGTTGCCGACGACACGATCAGGCCGATAGGCACGACGGAGGCTGATGTAAACAAAGAAGCGATGATGGCATCGCTCAAGACCGAACTCTGGATGCAGGCGACGCGGACAGTAGCATTCTTCAGTCAGCGTGTGATTTTGGTAGAAGGTCCAAGCGAGTCAGCGCTCTACAGCTACTTGACTACGAGAGGGTTGCTCGACCCACCGATTCGAGGACTTGCCGTTGTCGACTGTATGGGGAAGTACAACATCCATCGCTTCGTCGCAATTCTCGGCGCATTCGGTATCGATCACTCGGTTCTCTACGACGGCGACAACGGTAAGTACTGTGACACCGAAGTTACTGCCGCCATTTCCAATGCAAAGTCATCGTTCACAAAGCGAATCACCCGTCTGTCGAGCGACCTCGAGTCGGAACTGGGGATCACACCCCTTCCTAGGAATGAGTCCAGTCGAAAGCCTCAATACATTCTGTACCATCTCGAAACCGGAGCAGTAGATGTAACCCACCTCGACCAATTGAGGCAGGAGATCGTCAATCTTGCAACCTTAGCGGGAGAAGGATGACTATCAACTTGAATGGAGGAACATCGTATGCATGAAATCAAATGTCCCCATTGCGGTAAGACATTCAATATCGATGAGTCCGGATATGCAGAGATCCTGAATCAGGTACGTGACGAGGCTTTTGATAAGGCATTGCACGAGCGACTCGAGATCGCCGAGCAAGAGAAGCTCACAGCTGTCGAACTCGCCGAGTCGAAGCTCGCCGGTGAGCTTGAGAAGAAGGCTGCCAAGAAGGACGCTGAGATTGAGCGACTTAAGTCGGAACTCAAGTCTAATGCTGAACTCGTCGAAGCGACGGTGTCAGGTGAACTCAAAGACGAAATTGCCAGGAAGAACACGGAGATCGCCCGCCTGCAGGAGGAGCTCAAGGCCACCGATGTGGCCAAGAAGCTCGCATTGAAGGAAGCACTGGGCACGGTCGAGAAGGAGCGCGATGACCTCAAGCGTGATCTGGAGAGCAAGGAGTCAGAGAGGAAGTTGCTCGAGGCCACCCTGAAGGAGAAGTACGAAACACAAATCAAGGATCGTGACGATGCTATCGAGCGCCTCAAGGACATGAAGGCGAAGCTCTCAACCAAGATGGTGGGCGAGACCCTGGAGCAGCACTGTGAGATCGAGTTCAACAAGATTCGAGCCACGGCCTTCCCACGCGCCTACTTCGATAAGGACAATGACGCGAAGGGCGGAAGCAAGGGCGACTACATCTTCCGAGACTTCGACGAGTCTGGAACTGAGTTCGTATCTGTGATGTTCGAGATGAAGAACGAGTCAGACACGACCGCGACCAAGAAGAAGAATGAGGACTTCTTCAAGGAGCTTGACAAGGACCGCACCGAGAAGGGATGCGAGTACGCAGTGCTGGTTTCACTCCTCGAACCAGACAACGAGCTCTACAACTCGGGGATCGTCGACGTCTCACATCGCTATCCGAAAATGTATGTCGTCCGGCCCCAGTTTTTCATTCCAATGATCACGCTTCTCCGGAACGCGGCTCAGAACACTCTGCAGTACAAAACAGAGTTGGCGCGCGTGCGAGAACAGAATATCGATATCACGAACTTCGAAGCGGAGCTTGACGAGTTCAGAAGTGGCTTCGCCCGGAACTACAACCTGGCGTCCAGGAAGTTCAAGGTAGCAATCGAAGAGATTGACAAGACAATCGATCACCTGCAGAAGACCAAGGAAGCGCTCCTCGGCTCGGAGAACAACTTGCGCCTGGCGAACAACAAGGCGGATGACCTCACGATCAAGAAGCTCACCAGGGGAAACCCTACGATGGCTGAAAAGTTCGCTGACCTCAGAGACGTGGAGGACTCTGATGCCTAGTCGACTTGTCGTTCGAGGGTCCATGCCTTTTGGCGCAGTCGCCTACCGCGATGTGGGCCAGCAGATCGATCTCCATTCGGGTGCCGTCATGTGGGCCAAAGTGCATCATCCACTTCGGAGGTGCGACATCCCGTTGAATCTGAGGGAACGCATCGTAGCGCTGGCTCCCCAACCAGCGAAGCCTTTCGCTGCTCAAGGGGCCTCGCAATGAGTAGCCGCCGCAACGATTCGACGTCCATTGAATTCTCGCCAGAGAATGTCAAGCTGGCGCTCGTTCGAGCAGGCACCTTTCTTACGGGCTATGAGTTGGTCAAGACCTCAATCGTTGATGGTGTAAAAGACTTCTTCCTTTCTGGGTTCAACGAGGAGGGGCTGACCTACAGTCCGAACTACGCGACAGAGGTCCTCCCGCTTGGCAAGGGTACGTTCAGGGCGTCTGTCGCGTGGCTCGTGGAGCGCGGGGCGCTCTCGGCGGAACAGGCTGGTCAACTCGACGCCATAAGTGACCATCGACATGAAATAGCTCATGAACTCGCACGACTACTGGTCGACCCGGAATCCAGCATCGACACTTCTCAGTTGTCAGCGCTCATTGACATACTGCATTCGCTTGATATCTTCTGGGGCACCATCGAGCTTGAAACCAGCGAAGGAATCGATCCTGATCAGATTGATTATCAGGGAATACGAAGTGGGTGGGGCCTCCTACTTGACTATCTCGCTGAGCTCTCAGAGTTGAAGAACGTGACTAACGCCAAGGCAGGACATTGAAGGGTGTCAAGTGCTGAGATGAGAAACAAGCTACTAAATGAAGTGGTGTTCGCTTCTGCAAGTGAAGGCGTCTGCTTGCCCAACTTCGAGATCGTTCAGCGACGGACGGTTCGTATGGTTATAGCGCCATGAGCGACTCACCATTACAACCTCGAGAGCTCTTCAACGAAGGCGGCGAAGTATTTGATGAAGAACTCGATGCTCTACTTAGCGAGTTTACTCAACTAGATAACGGTGCCAGGAAGTCCTACCGTGACCACAACGCAGAGTATGTAGCGACTCATTCAGCCTCTCGAATTCTTGTCGTGGCCGGACCTGGTTCTGGGAAGAGTTTCATCTTCCTCAGCCGTATTCGTCATTGGCTTGCGTCTGACAGCAAGGCCAAGGTCTACGTGTCGAGTTTTGTGAGAAAGCTAGTGAGGGACCTTCAGGGCGACGTCGCGACCAAGCTCAGTGAGGACGACAGAACACGAGTAACCGTATCAACGCTCCACGGCCTGGCACGAAGCATTCTCGAGAGAAGTCACGGTTCGTCTGAGCACAAGCGACACCCTCACACCAACATCGTCACTGAGACGTGGATGAAGGTGGTCTGGAATGATGTGCGAGCGTTTCACAGTGGACTTCCAGATTCCTACAACCTGGCATCTGTCATTCGAATGTTTCACTCGGAGGAGTTCGATTCATTGGACGAGTGGCCACAGTTGCTAGCGACCTACGAGAAGATCGTTTCGTTCTATAACTCGGTTGGTTTTGCAGATCTGATTGTACTTGCCCGTGAGGCGATCGACGAGCAACCTGGTCTGATTGATCACACCTACTGGATCATCGATGAGTTCCAGGACTTCAACGCTTCGGAAGATCACTTGATTCGTTCGCTGACAGCGAAGGCAGACGGAGTGCTCATTGCAGGTGACGATGAGCAGGCGCTCTATCAAAGTCTCAAGGTGAGCCTTCCCAAGATCATCATCTCGTACTATCAGGGAAGCGAGTTTGCAAACGCGATGCTTCCGTTTTGCAGTCGTTGTGGCTACTGGATTTGTCAAGCTGCCTCGGCCTTCATCGCTAAGGGTCGCCTCGACACTTCGATCAAGAAGATCTACCTCCCGCTAAGTATTGAAGAGTCAGAGCCCAAGGTCCAGATGATTGCGACCCCGAGCCCTAGTTCGGTGGTTGATTACATTCAGAAATTCATCAGCGACCATGAGGCCGAACTTGACCAACATATTGAGCGCATGAAGTCAGGTGACGAAACCGATCCATTTCTGTTGATATTGACACCAGATAAGAGGCTCGGGCTCTTGAAGACGGATGGGGCCGATGATGTGCTTAGGTCGTGGCTAGCGCAGTGGTCAACGATCTCGACAGGCCATTCAGATGACTACCGACGAATCCAGACATATTGCGCCGCGGTCGGAATCCAGGCAGACAACTGGGTCCTGAGGAGAGTGCTTCACTACGAGGGGCTAACAGGCACTCAAGTCCACCCTCTGATCGAAAGTGCCCTCAACGGGTCATGCTCCCTAGCCGAGGTTGAAAGCAACGTGATTGCTGACGCATTGGCAAAGTGCTCTGAAGTGTCGGCGATCATAGATCGCACAGCGTTACCGATTGCGGAGAGGGTTCAGGCAATCGGAGAACTGATCGCAATCTCAAACCCGAGTGCTGTCGCCGAGGAGTTGGAGGTCACGCCAATCCCAGGTGGCATATTTGCCGTCGAGGACGAAGCTGAGGAGGCAATTGAGACAGCCGGAGCATCGGCACCGGTGGAGTTGCTCACCTTGGTTGGTTCCAAGGGCCTGTCAGCACGCCACGTGATGGTCATCGGATGTGACAATGTGAACTTGAATTACATGACGCGACTAACATTCTTCGTTGCAATGACTCGTGCGCGGAAGTCACTGCATTTGATCGTAAGCGCGAAGTCTCGAGGCAGTCAGACCTCTCATGCGTTTCTGGACGATATACCGGATGAAATGTGCGACTTCAAGTGTTACAAGAAGACAGGTCACTCCTTGACTGAAGTGGGTACTCGAGAAGCGTGGAAGCGGCAGATCACTCGGTGGGTGCCAAGGCGAAGGTGACCAATAGGCCTCTCTAGTCCGCTATCATAGCGAGTGCTTCACATTAGGTTGTTCGATTGATTTGTGCGTGCCCGGTGTTGTGCGACCGCAGACAAGTTCTCACCGTGTTGTAGCAGAATCCCAATCGGCTACCTATCTCGAACATCGAGAGTCCGGATGCGCGGAGAGTCGCCATCGAACAGATTTCGTCTGAGGTTGGAGATCTGCCGCGCATTGAGACTCCTTCTTTCTTGAGACGTTCTGCAACTGTGCGCCGATCGATGCCAAACTCGGCACTGAGTTGATAGACGGTGGCACCGGCTTCATATCTAAGACTCATTCGAGCAAGGTCGTCGTTGGTGATTCGCTTTTGCTTCTGTCGAATCCTCTGACTTCTTCCTTCTACTTGACCACCTGGCCTCAATGCTGCACAATGTTGGAAGGAAGAGTGCTGATCAGAGGGCATAACTACCATGTTGCCAGCCCATTCTGTGAGCGCGGACCATTTTTCTGTGTCACACGTGGAGAGTGCCACCACGAGAGCGTTGCTCGGGCCCACGACTCCCGCGCCGTCGGTACCAGGGGGCGACCGACGATGATGCGCGCCCCCCGTCGACGAGCCTTAGTCCTTCCGACGCGGTCGAGCGAGGGCGGGGGCATCGTCCGCGACGCCCGGGTCGGCGCACGAGGGTGGCCGGAGTCTCGTGTCGACGAACTGCCGGAGGTCCGACCATCGTGGGCCGGTGACGGCGGGGCCGCCCGTGGTGACCTTCTTGCTCGGAGGTCGGTACGGAGTGTCGCCGTCGTTCCGCCCTCGAGGGAGGGGTGGGATCGGCACGGCGCGTCGATTGACGGGGCGACGCGGTGACGAGAGACTGGCGCGGTGTCCGTGACGGCCCCGCATCTGCTCACGTCGCGCCTGCGGCTCCGCCCGGTGTCGGAGGAGGACGCCGGGTTCTTGTTCGACCTGCACCGTGATGAGGAGGTCCTGCGTTACTGGGACTCGCCGCCGTGGCGGGACCGCGCACGTGCCGACGCGTTCGTCGAGCGCAGCCATCAGATGCGGGAGGAGGGAACCGGAGTCCGTCTCGCCGTGGAGCGGAACAGCGACGGTGCCACCGTCGGATGGTGCAGCGTGAGCCGCTGGAACGCGGACTTCCGCAGTGCGTCGCTCGGCTACTGCTACGCCCGCGCGGCCTGGGGCCGGGGCTACGCGACCGAGGCGGCGTCGGCACTGGTGGGGTGGGCCTTCGAGGAGCTGGTCCTGAACCGGGTGCAGGCCGAGACCGACACGAGGAACGTCGCGTCGGCGCGCGTGCTGGAGAAGCTCGGGTTCGTGAGGGAGGGAACGCTGCGCGAGGACTGCATCGTGAACGGCGAGGTGTCGGACTCGTGGGTCTACGGACTGCTGCGGCGTGACTGGCGAGCCGGGGGCCCGTCCGCGCCGTTGCCGTGAGCTCGAGTCACTCGCGACGCCACGGAGCATCGGCGCGAGGGCCGTCGGGGCGAGGAGGACGCCGAGGCGACCGTGCGCACCCGCGAGGACGAACTCGGCGATCTCGCTCGGCGGGGGCGGGTGCGCGACGAGATCGATCGCGACGTCGCCCGACGCCACGACCGCGCGGATCTGGGGACGTCGGACCGGGACGGCGTCGTCGCTCGCCAGATCGAGGGCGGCGCCGAGGCCGTCCCGGAGCCCGTGGACCAACCCGGGCCCGTGCGCGACGCGGCGGTTCACGACTCGGCGGGGAGCCCGTTGCGACTGCGGAAACGGCGTCGACCGGTCGTCCCCATACGGACCTTGGACCCTACGAACGCGCGGGCTGTGGCTGGTAGCACGGAATCGACCGATCGATTCCGGGAGCAGGGATGAGAGAGCAGGCCCTCAATCACGCGTTGACGCGCTACGAGTCAACGCCCCACCTGGTCTTCTGGGAGATGACCAAGGCGTGCGGATTGGCCTGTCGCCACTGCCGTGCGTCGGCGCAGACGACGCCGCTGCCCGGTGAGCTCAGCACGGCTGAGGGTCGGGACCTGATCGACCAGATCGCCGCGATGCCGGGGCATCCGCCGATCCTGATCCTGACGGGAGGGGACTGCTTCACGCGGCCCGATCTCGAGGAGCTGGTCTCCTACGCCCGTGACCGTCAGGTCCGCGTCGGGGTCGCACCGTCGGTCACGCCACTGCTCACGCGCGACGCGATGCAGCGCTTGTACGAGCTCGGGGTGCGCAGCGTCTCGATCTCGCTCGACGGGTCGCGGCCGGAGACCCACGACGGGATCCGCGGCATTCCCGGCCACTTCGAGCGGACGATGGACGCGCTCGACATGCTCGCCGAGATGGGCTTTCGCCTGCAGGTGAACACGACCGTCATGAATCGCAACGTGACCGAGCTGGCGGGCGTGCTGCGCCTCCTCGAACAGCATCAGGTCGGGATCTGGGAGGTCTTCTTCCTGGTGGGTGTGGGCCGCGGGGTGGAGCTCGCCGAGGTGACGCCGGCTGAGGCCGAGGACGTCTGCCACTTCCTGGTCGACGCGACGGAGCGTGGCGAGACCGTGCGGACGGTGGAGGCCCCCTTCTTCCGCCGGGTCCAGGCCGAGCGCCGCGAGGCGCCCGGCGATCCCCGAGATCACTTCCTGCTCGGTCCCCTCTACGACCGTCTTCGCGACGAGCTGTCGACCGTCGACGCCCCCCGCGCCACGGCGACGCGCAGCCACTCGCTCGCGACCGGTGACGGACGCGGGATCGTCTTCGTGGGCTACGACGGGGAGGTCCACGCCTCGGGCTTCCTGCCCCAGGGACTGGGCAACGTGAGGGCGACGCCGCTGTCGGAGATCTACGGCAACCACGAGGTTCTCACCACGATTCGTACGGGCGCCCTTGAGGGCGAGTGCGGGCGTTGCGACTATCGACGTCTCTGTGGGGGGTCGCGGGCCCGCGCATTCGCCCACTTCGGCCGCGTCCTCGCCGAGGACCCGGCGTGCGTGCGGACCGACGCCGCTCGACGAACCCACCTCGCCGTTCGCTAGGCGCCTGCCAGACTGGCGGGCGTGACCCACGGCCCAGCCCGAGCTGTCGCCCGAGGTGGGCCCCTCGTCGGCGTGGCGGTGGGCCTCACGGCTCTCGCGTGGCGACCGCAGCTCGCACGAGCCGCGTGGACCCAGGACTGGCCGCCCTTCGCCCTGGTGGCGGGATTGCTCGCGATCGGCCTCGTCGCCCGCGACGACGGACTCTTCGAGTGGTGGGGCGCCCGGATGGGCGCGGTCTCGCGCCACGGTCGCGTGGTCTACGCCGTCTCCGGGGTCGCGGTCGTGGTGGTGACGGCCCTCTTGAACCTCGACACCGCGGTCGCCTTCATGACACCGATCCTCGTGCACGCCGCACGGCACCGACGCGAACCGGTCGAGCCCTGGCTCTACGCGACGGTGGTCTTGGCGAACGCCGGGTCGCTCTGGCTGCCCGGCTCGAACCTCACCAACCTGATCGTGCTGGGCCATCTGCGAATGTCCGGCGTGGAGTTCGCCCAGCGAACGGCGATCGTCGCTCTCGTCGCGAGCGGCGTGGGGATCCTCACGGTCAGCCTGCTCGGCCGTCGGCGCGTGGGGGCGTACGCCCCACCCGAACCCGTCCTCCCGCTCCGGGGTCACCTCGGTCCCGCCGCCACGGGAGCCGCACTGGTGCTGATCCTGGCGACCCGCTCGCCGGCCCTACCCGTCATCGCGGTGGGGGCGATCGCCGTCGTCGTGAGGGCGGGGCAGCGTCGCCTCGACGGGCGAGAGCTCGCGGGCACCCTGGCGCCCCTCTCGCTCGCGGGACTCCTCGGCGTCGCGGTGGCCCTGGGCACCCTCGGTCGAGCGTCGAGCGGGATCGACGCGTGGCTCAGCCACCAGTCGGCCGTCGCGACGGCTCTGGTGGCCGCCGTCGCGACCGTGCTGGTCAACAACCTTCCCGCGGCCTCCGTGCTCGCGGCCCACCCCCCCGCGCATCCGGTCGCCCTCCTCGTCGGGTTGAACCTGGGACCCAACCTCTTCGTGACCGGCTCGCTCGCCTGGCTGCTCTGGTGGCGATCGGCGCGCGCCGTCGGAGCGGAACCCCGGCTCGGCCGAGCGCTCGCGTGGGGGGCACTCGTCGGGGCGTCGACCGTGACGGCCGCCGTGCTCGTGCTGGCGTGGAGCACCACCTAACGTGGCGCCGTGAGCACCACGACGCGACAACAGCGCCAGATCGTCCTGCGCGAGCGCCCGACGGGGGAGATCGGACCGTCGACGACGGAGGTGATCGAGGGCCCGATCCCCACGTGCGAGGAGTCGCAAGCCCTCGTCCGGGTGGGCCTGCTCTCCATCGACCCCACCATCCGCACCTGGATGGACGACGCCCCCGGGTACCTGCCTCCGATCGGACTCGGCCGCGTCATCCGCGGCGTGGGGGCGGGGGTCGTGGTGGAGAGTCGCCACCCGGGCTATCGCGTCGGTGACGTGGTCACCGGCGTGACGGGCTGGCAGGAGTTCGTGATCGCCGACGATCGGCATCCCTTCACCGTGGTCCCGAAGGGGTTGGGCGTCGACCTGCCCACGGTGCTCAACGTCCTGGGGACCACCGGACTCACCGCCTACTTCGGACTCCGCGACGTCGGGCGGTTCACCGCGGGGGACGCGGTGCTCGTCTCGGGCGCCGCGGGCGCGACGGGGTCGGTCGTCGGGCAGCTCGCGCGGGCGGGAGGGGCGAGCCGCGTGATCGGCGTCGCCGGCGGGCCCGAGAAGTGCGCACTCGCCGTCGCGGAGTTCGGCTACGACGCGTGCATCGACTACCGCCGCGACGACGTGCGCGGCGCGCTCGCGTCGCTCGTCCCGAACGGGGTCGACCTCTTCTTCGACAACGTGGGCGGCGCGATGCTGGAGTCGGGGCTCGACGCGATGGCGCGTCACGGTCGGGTGGTCCTCTGTGGGGCTATCGACCAGTACAACGCGACGTCGTCCGTGGCGGGACCGCGCAATCTCACTCAGGCGATCTTCCGCCGGCTCACGCTGCGGGGCTTCATCGTCTTCGACTTCGCGGACCGCTACGCGCAGGCTCAGAGCGAGCTCGCGGCGCTCGTGCGATCGGGCGCACTCCACCACCGCGAGGAGCTGACCCCGGGCCTCGACGCCGCCCCCCGCGTCCTCGCCGGCCTCTTCCGCGGCGAGAACCGGGGCAAGGCACTCGTCGTCGTCGACCCGGACGTCACGCTTGACTGAACGGTCGTCCTCGTCGACGCCGGTCGCGGTGCTGGTGCTGGCGGGCCTCGCCTCGTCGTTCGCACAGTTCGGCTCGGTGTCGTCCCTCAACGACGTGGCACGCCACTTCGGCCACGTGGCCGCGACGGGCTCGCTGCGCTCCGCCGTCGGCCTGTCGGGATCACTGCTCGGACTGGGCCTCGGGGTGCTGCGCGTCGCGTCACTGGGCGCCCTCCCGCTCGCGGCCATGGCGGACCGTCGCGGGCGCCTGCCCGTCGTGCGGCGCACCCTCACGGTGGGCCTGGTCGTGACGGCCCTCGCCGCGCTCAGCCCCGGGTACTGGTACTTCGTCATCGCCTTCGCGCTCGCGCGACCCCTGCTCTCGGCGGCCTCGACCGTCGTTCAGGTGGCGATGGTCGAGATCTCCACGTCCGCGAATCGCGTCCACCGACTCGCCCTGCTCGCCGCGGGGGCCGGGGTGGGGGCCGGCCTCTCGGCCGTCCTGCACGGTGTCATCCGGGGCCCCCAGGCCTTTCGCTGGCTCTTCCTGCTCGCGGTGGTACCCGCCGCGCTACTCCCGCGGGCCCTGCGACACGTCGCGGAGCCGCGCGAGCACGATCCGACCGCGCAGTGGCCCCGGCTGGGTTCGGTCCCGCGAGGACTGCGGGGGCGGACGACGGCCGTCGCGGTCGTGGCGGCCGCCGTGGGAGCCATTACCGGCCCGGCGAACGGGTTCGCCTTCGTCTACGGCGAGGGGATCCTCGGTCTCTCCCCGGCCCACGTCGCGGGCGTCGTGACGGTGAGCGGCGTGGCCGGCTTCGGGGGCCTGCTCCTTAGCCGTCGGCTGGCCCACTCGATCGGTCGTCGACCCACGGTGGCGCTGGGGGTGGTCGCTCTCGCGGCCGGTTCCGTGATGGCGTACTGGGGCGGGGCCCGTCTCTTCGAGCTCGGCTACTTCGCGGCGGTCGGGGCCGCGGGCCTGCTCGCCCCGGCGGCGAGCGCCCTCAGCACCGAGATCTTCCCCGGGTCGGTGCGGGCGACGACGTTGGGCTGGACGGCCGTCGCGGGCGTCGCCGGGGCGACCCTCGGACTGGTGGTCTTCGGCTGGATCGGCGACGTCGTCGGCACCCACGGGGCGGCCGCCCTGCGTCCGGCCGCCCTCATCACCTTCCTGCCGCTCGTGCCGGCGATCCTGCTGCTCGCCCGACTACCCGAGAGTGCCGGCGTCGAGATCGTCTGAGGGCGGCCAGTCGAGATCGACCCGCAGCGCCCGGTGGTCGCTGCCACCGTCGGTCGCCCCCGCGTCGCGGACCCGCCACGGGCCGCGGGCCAGGATGTGGTCGATCTGACTGTGGGGGTGACGGGCCGGCCAGGTGCGCGCGCGAGCCGTACTGCGCCAACCGGGGAAGAAGACGCGCAGGGGTGGGCGCCAGGAGTTGAAGTCGCCGACGAGGAGTGTCGGCCGCGGGGGCTCGGTCTGCTCGGCGATGCGCCGGACCTCGCGATAGGTGCGAAAGGAGCCGTGACTGAGGTGGGGGCCGTGGACGGCGATGACCCGGAGGGCTCGTCTCCCGTCACGCAGGTCCGCGACGATGAGTCCGCGACCCACCCGCTCACGGGGCTGGCGCGGCAGCGCGACGTCGCGCAGGGACTCGACGGCGAGTCGCGTGTAGAGGGCGAGGCCCCAGGTGCCCGGCTCGAGTCGGGTCGTGCGACGGCGCAGTCGCTGCCAGCGCGAGAGGTCGCGGTGCTCGGTGAAGTACAGGCCGTGCTCGCCGGTCAGGTGGGCCGTCAGGGGCTGCCACCCGAGCCCCGCTCGCTCGGTGACGGCCCGTTCGGCCCGGGCGAGGGGCACGAAGTGTCCGTGCAGGGCCGGGTCGGCGAGGACGCGCGCGAACTGGTCCTCTCCGCTATCGCCCCGCCACGTCTCGGGACAGACCAGGACGTCGGCGTCGAGGGCCAGGGCATGCGCGAGCGCCCCGGTCGGGCGTCCCCACCCGTCGACGCCGCCGTGGAGGTTGTAGGTCACCACGCGCACCGCGCGAGTCTACGGCCGGCCCCGAGGCTGTGGCAGGCTGGTCGGGTGGACTCGGTCAACGTGACCTTCGGTCATCGCCTGTGGTGGGTTGATGCGTTCATCGGCGACCAGGCTCGGGGAAATCCGGCGGTCGTCGTTCTGCTGGAGAGAGCGGTGAGCGACGCCGATCTCCAGACGATCGCGTTCGAGCTCGGCGTCTCGGAGACGGCCTTCGTGCGTCGCGTCGGCGACGGGTGGAGCCTGCGGTGGTTCACCCCCACGGTCGAGGTGGACCTCTGCGGGCA
The DNA here is from genome assembly GCA_027449885.1 of Acidimicrobiaceae bacterium. Lineage (GTDB taxonomy): Bacteria > Actinomycetota > Acidimicrobiia > Acidimicrobiales > RAAP-2 > RAAP-2. The sequence continues at coordinate 83,774 of DAIDKS010000024.1, read as the reverse complement.
CGCGACGCTCGCGACGGTGCACGTGCTGGCGAGCGAGCTCGGCGTCCCGGCCGGCGAGCTGAGGTTTCAGACGCGCGCGGGCGTCCTGTCGGGACGTCGCCTCCCCGACGGGATGATCGGCATGGATCTGCCCCGCTCCTACCTCGAGCCCCTCGACCCGTCCGTCCTCAACGGAACCCTCGGGCCGGTGCGCGAGGTCTTCCAGGCCGGCGCCCAGGGCGTCCTCGCCATCGTGGAGGACTACGACGAGCTCTGCGGGCTCGCGGTGGACCCGGTGAGTCTCTTCCTCGTGCCCGGTTCGCTCATCATCGCGGCCTGCGCCGGCGGGCCCGACGCCGACGTCACGATTCGCGTCTTCGCGCCGCGGCTCGGGCTCGCCGAGGACCCGGTGACGGGGTCGGCCATGTGCGCGGTCGCGCCGTGGTGGGCGGCCCGCACCGGAGCCCCGACCGCGATGGTCCGTCAGGCGTCCGCCAGGGGTGGCGTGATGCACTCGCGCCTCTTCGAGTCCCACGTCGAGGTGGCGGGACAGGCCCGCACCTTCTTCGGGGGAGACCTGCGCGCGTGAGCGACGTCCTCGGTCCGGGGCCCCGGACGCGCGTTCGACGGCTGCCCGAGAAGGCCCGCTACGACCGAGAGTCGATCTACGCCGTGCTGGACCACGCGCCCTTCTGCCATCTCGCGGCCGTCGTCGACGGGCTCGGGGTCGCCCTGCCGACCCTGGCGGCGCGGGAGGGCGACACCCTCTACGTCCACGGCAGTCGCTCGAATCGCGTGATGACGGCCGTGCGGGAGAGCGGTGAGGCGTGGCTGACGGCGACCCTCTACGACGGCATCCGCGTCGCGCGCAGCGCCTTCGAGTCCTCGATCGCCTACCGCTCGGTCGTCGTGGTCGGTCCGGTGAGCGAGGTGCGGTCCCTGGAGGAGCGGCGCCGCGTCCTCGACCTGATGACCGAGGCCATCCTGCCCGGTCGCACCGGGGAGATCCGACCGGCGACCGACTCCGAGCTCCGTCGCACCATGGTCCTCGCCGTCCGGATCGCCGAGGCCTCGCTCAAGGTGTCGGCCGGCCCGACGGACGACGACGCCGAGGACCAGGCTCGGCCGATCTGGTCGGGCGTCCTGCCGGCTCGCCTCGTCTACGACGAACCCGTCCCGTCGACGGATGGGGCGATGGCCCAGGGGCTCCCCGTGCCCGCGTCGGTCCGTCGTCGACGCGAGGCGACGTGACGAGCGACGACCTGCGGCGCGGCCTCGAGGCCCTCGAGCCCGTCGACGAGCGCGAGGCGCTCTCGATCGCCCTGATTCGTCGACGACTGGGCTGGCCCGTCGACCTCTACGACGAGCACGCCCACGCCCACCACCTCACCGCGTCGGCCTTCGTGGTCTCGCGCCGCGGGGTGGTCCTGCACCGTCACCGGCGTCTCGGGATCTGGGTCCAGCCCGGTGGACACGTCGACGCCGGAGAGGATCCCCCCGCGGCCGCCCTGCGCGAGACGCGGGAGGAGACGGGGCTCCCGGCCCGCCTGCACCGGCCCGTCGAGCTGGTCCACGTCGACGTCCACCCCGGGCCCCGCGGTCACACCCACTACGACCTGCGCTACCTCCTGGTCGCGCCGCCGGTCGATCCCCAGCCGCCGCCCGGCGAGAGTCCCCTCGTCGCCTGGTTCGACTACGGAGCCGCGGTCGAGCGGGCGGAGCCGGCGCTGGTGCCGGCGCTGCGCGCCCTCGAGCGTCGGGTCGCGGGGTGGGGCGTGGCAGACTACGGCGATGAGTGAGGACCTCGCGGCCGTCGCCGCGCTCGTGGAGGTCGATCGGTGGATCGATCGACTCGCCGGCCAGAGGGATCATCTACCGGAGCAGTCCGAGCTCACGGCCCTCGAGGTCGAGTTGCGGGAGCGGGCGCGCGAGATCGAGGTCGCCCGGGCGGCGATCGCCCCGACACGGGCCGCCTACGAGGCGGCGCTGGAGGAGGCCGAGCGGCTGGCGACGCGGGAGCGGGAGCTGCGCGATCGCCTCGCTCGATCGACGGCGGGGGCGCGCGAGATCGAGGCCGTGGCCCACGAGGCCGATCAGGTCGCCGAGCGCCGCCAGGGGGCCGACGAGCGGGCCCTCGCGCTGCTCGAGGAGCTCGAGGTCGGCGACGCCCGCGTGGCCGAGTTGCGCCTCGTGGCCCAGCCGGCCCTGACGCGTCGCGAGGAGTTGATGGCGACCGTGGCGGCCCTGCGGGCCAGTCTGGACGACGAGATCGTGGCCCGGCGCACCGAGCGGGAGCAGCGGGTCGCCGCCGTCGCCCCGGACCTGCTCGCGCGCTACGAGGCGCGCCGAACCCGGGCCGGCGTCAGCGGTGCCGCGCACGTGGTGGACGGACGTTGCGACGGGTGTCGCATCGCGCTCGCGCCCCTCGACCTCGATCGGTGGCGCGCCACCCGCGACGCGGAGTGGATCGACTGCCCCTCGTGCGGACGGATGCTCCTGCCGTGATCCTGCTCATCCGCCACGGCCAGACGACGACCAACGCCCAGAACCTGCTGGTCGGTCGGTCGGACCCGCCGCTCACCGAGCTCGGTCAACGACAGGCCCGGGCGCTGCGGCCGCTGCTCGACGGCGTGGAGGAGGTGTGGACGTCGCCGCTACAGCGCGCGAGGTCCACGGCCGCACTCGCGGTGCCGCACCTATCGGCCCAGGTGCGCGCGTCATTCGTCGAGGTCGACTACGGCGAGCTCGACGGCCAGCCGCTCAGCGTGATCAGCGCCGAGCAGTGGGAGGCCTTCGAGACCGATCACCACGTGGCCTTCGGCGGAGGCGAGTCGCTGTCGGCGGTCGACGCGCGCGTCCACGCCGAGCTCGACGCCCAGCTGGCGGACCCCGAGAGCCTGCTGCACGACCCCGCGCGCCATCTCGCGATCGTCAGCCACGTGAGCCCGATCAAGTCGGCCGTCGTGTGGGCCCTCGGCGTCGCGGGGGCCACCGCCTGGCGAACCCGGCTCGACAACGGGTCGCTCACGGTCATCGCCACCCGCCGGCGGTCGCCCTCGCTGGTGCGCTTCAACGTCGTGCCCCACGGGGTCGACGTCACCGCCTCCCTCGTCTAGGACGCGGGCCCGGGAAACGACGGAGCCCGCCCGTCCCTCGCGGAACGGGCGGGCTCTCGTAGCTTGGCCCCCCCAGCCAATGAGGCCAAGATAGCAAGGGGCCCGAATGACGTTCGGCCGCGAACTCCCCGAAACGGCCGTGTTGTGCACAAGTTCACATGCTGGGCGTCGCCCTAGCGCGTCGTCCGGCGCAACTCCCCGCCCTCGAGGTCCCACACCTCGTCGGACCAGGCCATGACCAGGGGATCGTGGGTCGCCGCGATGACGGTCGTCCCACTCGCGTCGAGGAGGGCGAGGACGGCCTCGGTGTCCTCGCGGCCGAGTCCGCCGGTCGGCTCGTCGAGCAGGACGATGGACGGCCCGGTGGCCAGGGCCCGGGCGAGTGCGACGCGGGCCGACTCGCCGCGGCTCAGGGCCGTCAGGTGGGACGTCGGCTCGAGGTCGAGGCCGAGCGTTCGTAGGTCCGCGAGGGGGTCGCGGCGCAGGGTCCGTCCCAGGCGCACCAGGTCGAGGGCGTAGCCGTCGAGCAGTCCCGGGTCGGTCGGCACGTAGGCGACGTGCGCGCGCAGGACGCCCTCGTCGAGCTCGTGGAGGGGAACCCCGCCCACCTCGACGGTCCCGCCGTCGGGGGCGTCGAGACCCGCGATCACCCGCAGGAGGGTCGACTTCCCCGACCCCGAGGGTCCCACCACGGCGATCCGGGCCCCCGAGCCCGCGCGGGCCCGGGGGGCGCGGACGACGACGTCGCCCTCCTCTCGCAGCACGAGATCGTTGATGACGAGCACTCGCGAGTCGGGCCACGTCGGGTCGGTCGGCGGCGTCGCCGTGCTCAGGCTCTCGAGCCGCTCGGCCCCGGCGCTGACGGCGACCACCGTGTCGAGGGCCGAGCGCAGAGCGGCGATGAGCTCACTGGAGCTGAGCAGCATCGCGGCGGCGACGACGAGCCGCGTCCCCGACGCCGGCGGAGCGAGGACGAGGCTCGCGACGATCGCGACGCTCGCCATCACCCCGACGATCGCGCCACGGCGCTGGCGCTGGCGAGCGACCGCCTCGGCCCGCGTGAGGTCGTCGCGCGCCGACGCGAGTCGATCCTCGAGGTAGGGACGCGAGCCGAGCAGCGTGAGGGCGGGGCCGGCGGCTCCGAGCTCGACGAGCACGGTCTGGAAGTCGCCACGCCATCGGCGGACGTCGGCGTCCGCGCGCACGGTGCCCGGCAGGGCCGCCACCAGCGCGACGGCCCCACCCGCCTGGAGGATCAGGGCCACCAGGGCGACGCGCCACCACCCCGAGCCCCAGGTCGCGAGGAGGACGTCGAGCGCGATCGTCGTGACCGCGACCGAGGTCGCGGGGATCGCGGCGCGCAGCCACAGGTCCTGCAGCTCGTCGGTGTCGCGCAGGGCCCGCTCGAGCAGGTCGCCGCGACCGTGGGACCGCCAGCGGCGCCACGGCCACGCCCCGAGAGTTCGGATCAGCCAGGCGCGCCAGCGCGCCACCGCGGCGAATCCCAGCCGGTGCGACGTGACGCGCTCCGCGAAGCGGATCGGCGAGCGCAGGAAGGCGACGAGCTCGATCACGACGAGCGTGGCGCCGACGGCCGCCAGCCCGGGCCGGCCGCTGGAGGCCGCGAGGAGGCCGAGGGCCCCCACGAAGAGACCGGCTTGGGTCAGCGTCGCCACGATCCCGGCGCCGAGCGCCACCAGCAGGTCGCGCCGGGGCGGCCGCGCCCGGCGGAGCCAGCGGACGACGCGCGCGAGCTCGGGGCTCACGACCCGATGCCGATCTCGTACGCCCCGTGCAGCACGCTGAGCCCGCTGGTGGCCTCGACGACGGCAAGGTCGGGGCGACGATCGAGGAAGTCGGCGACCCGACGCCGGCTGGCCTCGTCGAGGTGGCCGGCCACGTCGTCGACGACGAACAGGACGGCCCCGGCGAGGACGCCGCGGGCGAGGGCCAGGCGCGCTCGCTCGCCGCTGCTCACGCCCTCGCCGTCGGAGAGCAGGGTGCGGTCGAGGTCCGCGAAGCGCGGCCCGTCGAGCCCGACCTCGCGCAGCAGCGCGTGAAGGTCCTCGTCCCGGGGGCCCGTCACGCCGAGCAGGAGGTTCTCTCGCAGACTGGCGCCGAGGAGGGGGCTGTCGGGGGTGACCACGGCGATGCCCCCACCCGCGCGCACCACGTGACCCGACCGTGGGTCGCGCCAGCCCACCAGCGTCTCGAGGAGGGTCGTCTTGCCCGCGCCCGACGGACCCGTGAGGCGGAGCCGCTCACCGGGCTCGATGACGAGGTCACGGGCGGTCGGGTCGGCCGGGGTGACGAGCGCCCGCGCCTCGAGGAGGTGGACGGAGGGGAGCGGCGCGGCCCCCGAGACGGACGCCGTCAGCCCCTCGAGGACGCGCCGAGCCCCCTGCGCGTCCTCGCGCCGGTGGAACTCCACCCCGTAGCGTCGCACCGCCGCGACGACCTCGGTCGTCACGAGGACCGCGAGGATGGCGCGCACCAGCGAGATCCGACCGTCGAGCAGTCCGAAGCCGACCACCATCGCGACGAGACCCACGCTCACGCCACCGAGGAACTCCGTGACCAGGGATGACTGGAGTGCGGCACGGATGGCGCGCATCGCGCTGGCGTGCTCGGACTCGCTGATCGCGGCGATCTCGCGGGCGCCGTAGTCGACGGCGCCGAGGCTGCGCAGTTCCGGGGCACGGGAGATCAGCTCCAGCTGGCGACGCTCGAAGACGGCCCGACGCGCCTGGTACTCGGCACCGAGCTCGGCGCCCCGTCGACCCGCTCGCAGGTAGAGGGGGGCGGAGAGGGCGAGCAGCGCGACGACGACCGCGGTGGCGAGCCATCCCGCGGCTAGGAAGAGGACGACCAGTCCGAGGGCGCTCACGCGCGCGGCGGTGCTGACGAGGGTGAGTCCCGGGGCCGTCGCCACGCGCTCGATGGCGAGGGCGAGGTCGTGACGCCCTCGCTCGCCCTCGGGGCGTGGTCGGGCGAGGTAGGTGGCGAGACCCGCGCGCCACCGCCCGCGGAGCGTCGCGGCCGCGCGGGAGCTCCAGGCGGACGAGATCTCGCTGACGAGCAGACGAGCGAGGAGTCCGAGGAGGATGAGGGCGATCCCCGCGGTCGTGTGGCCGCGGTAGAGGTCGTCCAGTCCAAACGCCCACGCCACGGCCACGGCGAGGTGGACGAGCGCGACCCCGGTCCCGATCGTGCGCGCGGACGCGCGAAAGGCGTCGAACGCGGGGGGCGCGATCACACTGTCATGCTAACGAGGGCGTGCTACTCGAGCGGCTCGTCACGGTGGGGCCGGGTCCGGGCCCCACCGTCGAGCCACTCGCGCAGCGCGAGCGTGGCGCGACAGTCGTCCTCGTTGTAGGCGAGGATCCGCTCCCGAGAGGACGCGAACGTCGCCCCGTCGCTCACGGCGTCCTCGAACCACAGCATCGAGGCCTCACCGCTCGGCTCCGCGTCACGCCACGAGAATCCGGCGTGCGCGGCCAGCGACTTGAGGCCGAGGGGGCCGTCGGTCTGGATCTGGTCGCGCACGTAGGCGTGCACGTCGATCCAGAGACGTCGCTCGTCGGTCCGGAAGGCGTCGAGGTCCCGGTGAGTGGGTCCGTCCGGTGGCGGGGTGGCGACGGCGCGGTTCATCGCGCCGTCCTCCGCCTGGGCCCAGAAGCAGTAGGCGCGCCACGTGGCGCCGGCAGCCTCGCTGCGGCGGCCGATCTCGCCCAGCCACGCCCAGAAGTCGGCGAACACCGCGGACTCGTCGGGCTCGGTGCTCCAGTCGACGAAGGCGCGGTAGCCGGACGGGACGCCGGGCACGTCACGGCGCAGGGTCACGGTCGCTCCCCACAGGTACGTCGCGTCGTTGTAGCTCTCCATGTCGACGTCGATCTCGACGTCGGCACGCGGACAGCCCATCGTGGCGACCTCCACCTTGCGCAGCGGTCCCCGGAGGCTCGCCCGGGCGCGGTAGACGAGGTCGTCGAGACGATCGACGTCGACCGCGAGGCGCCCTTCCAGGGTGGACTCGAGGCGTTGGCGCGCCGCCGCGGGATCGAGGCGCGCGAGGGCCGCGCGGGTCGCGACACCACTGTCGCGCAGTCGCCGCTGCTGATCGCGGCTGGTGAAGCGCACGAGGGAGACGTCGTCGCGCTCGCCGAGTTCGGTCGCGCAGTGGTCGCCGAAGGGGCAGTCGAGGCACTCGCGGTGCCAGTAGGGCTCGGTGGGGAACTCCCCACCCTCGGTTCGCCACCGCTCGTGCCCGTGCAGCACGGCGAGTCGTTCGGCGTAGGCGCGGTCGTAGGCGCCGAGGCCGAGGCGCGCGTAGGCGTGGTCGCTGACCGAGAACCACCAGAGTCGACGTCGTCGATCGACGGCGCCGACCCGGGCCGAGGGGTCGGCGAACCCGTGACTCTCGAGCAGTCGCCAGGCGTGCGCCAACCCGAGGCCGACGCGCGTCACGGATGGCGTGGACCGCAGTCCGACCCCGTCGAACCACGTGGCGTGGGCCGGGTGCGGGCTCTCGAGTGTGGCCGCCAGGGTGCGTCGGGTGCTCGAGGGCTCCACCATCTCGTTGTTCTTCACCACGACGGGGGAGTAGGCGTATCCGTCCGGTGAGCGGCCCACTCGTACGAGCAGGGCCACCCGGGCGCGCCGCCGTCCGGCGACGTCGTCGGGCAAGCGCGGCGAGAGGATCAGCGGGGCGCCCTCTCGCAGGGCCGCCACGGTGGCGTCGGTGCTCGGGGGCACGACCGCGTCGGGGTGGGCCGCGCGGAGTCGGGCGAGGACGTCGCGCCGGTGGCGCTCGGCCTCCCGTCGACGGCGGTCCAGCCCCGCGTCGAGGGGGCGTTCACTGAGGGAGACCGGCGCGCCGCGGGTGAGGGCGATGCGGTGGGGGCACGCGGTGATCTCGTCACTGCGCAGTGGGTTCACCGCCGCAGCCTACGGGCGACGTGAGCGATCGTGGATGGCGAGTCGACCTGTAAGCGGGGTTCTGTCCACCCCGGAGGGGGTGGGGCGGCCATCCATCTGAGCGATCTACCTTGGGGTGTCTCGTCACCGAGACTGCCGGGCGGCCCCCAACTTTGATCTTGCTCCGGGTGGGGTTTACCGAGCCGCCCCGGTCACCCGGGACGCTGGTGCGCTCTTACCGCACCGTTTCACCCTTACCGGCGGCGGTCACCCGTCGCCGGCGGTCTGTTCTCTGTGGCACTGTCCTGCGCGTCGCCGCGACTCACCTCTCGCGAGCACCCTGCCCTACGGAGCCCCGACTTTCCTCACCGTCTCCGGTGCGGCCGCCCGGTCGACTCGCCATCCGGCTCCATTGTCGCACGGCCGCCGCCGGAGCGCCACGCGCGAACCCCGGGGCCGTCCCCACTAGCCTCGCGGCGTGGCGGACACCGAGGCGGACGAGCGCGAGATCCTGGACGTCGGGGCCCTCTACGAGCAGATCACGGCACGGCTCGAGTCGGCTTTCGGGCGCCGCTTCCCCCGGTGGATCCGTGGCGAGGTGGCCAAGGTCTACGAGAAGTCCCACCTCTACGTCGACCTCGTGGACTCGGGCAGCTCCTCGAGCGACACCCGGCGCCCCGTGCTCAACGTGCACTGCTGGGCCTCCCAGTGGGCGACCCTCAAGCGTCGCCTGAGCGCCGAGGGGGTCACCCTGGCCCCGGGTGCCGTCATCAACGTCTTCGGCTACGTCGACCTCTACGCCCCGCAGGGCAAGATCGGCTTCACCATGACCGACGTGGACGTCGCCGGTCTGCTCGGCGACGTCGCGCGACGTCGCGCCGAGCTGATCGCCCGACTCCGCACCGAGGGGCTGATCGACGCGAATCGCTCCCGTCCTCTCGCCGAGGTCCCCCTACGACTGGGTCTCGTGGCGAGCCCGGCGACGGAGGGCTACCGGGACTTCACGGGCCAGCTCGAACGATCGGGGTACGCCTTCGAGGTCACGCTCGTGCGCTCGCTCGTTCAGGGCGACGGGGCCCCGGAGCAGATCGCGACCGCGATCGAGCGCCTGGACGTCCGGGGGCTCGACGCGATCTGCGTCGTGCGCGGCGGGGGGTCGCGCGGCGACCTCGTGTGCTTCGACGACGAACGAGTGGCCCGGGCGATCGCCACCGCCGCGACCCCGGTCCTCACCGGCATCGGGCACACCGGTGACGAGTCCGTCGCGGACCTCGTGGCCCACACGCGGGCCGTGACCCCGACCCACCTGGGCGAGGAGATCGTGCGACGCGTGGCGGAGTGGGAGCGTCGTCACGTGCGCGAGCCCGCTCGGCGCCTGTCGCAGGGGGCGGGCGCCCTCGTCGAGGAGGCGACCACCTACCTCGCCGAGCGCCGACGCACGATGATCCTCGCGGTGCGGGACCGCCTCCGCGCCGAGCGACGCCACCTGGACCAGCAGCGCCGGGCGCTGGGGCGGGGGGCCCGGCGCACCCTGGACGAGGCCGAACAGCGGGTTCGCACCACTCGGCAGCTCCTCGCGGCCTACGACCCGGCGCGGCGACTGGCCCAGGGCTGGGCGATCGTCACGGACACCACGGGAGTGGTGGTGCGCTCGGTCACCGGAGTCGCGGTGGGCGCGTCGCTCACCGTGCGACTGGTCGACGGCACGCTTGAGACGACGGTGACGTCGGTGGAGGAGGAATCATGAGTGAGGTCGGCAACTGGAACGAGGCCGCGCGGGAGCTCGACGCGATCGTCGCCTCGTTCGACGAGGGCGAGGTCACGGTGGACGAACTCGTCGCTCGCCTCGCGCGCGCCACCGAGATCATCGAGGAGCTGGAGTCGCGGCTGCACGCCACCACGGCCCGGGTCGAGGAGTTGGCCCCCCGGTTGAACCGGGTCGACGACGACGGTGAGTGAGCTCTACTTTCGCCAGTGGCTCGCCGGCCGCGACGTCGCCCACGACGACCCGCTCGCGGCGGGAATGGCCAACTACATCTACGTGATCGGTGACCGCTCGACGGGGCAGGCGGTGGTGGTCGACCCCGCCTACGCCCCCGAGGAGATCGTGGCGGCGGTGCGGGCCGACGGACTCGACGTCGTGGGCGTGGTGGCCACCCACTACCACGCCGATCACGTCGGGGGATCGCTCATGGGACGTCCCATCGCTGGCGTCGCCCAGCTGCTCGAGACCTGTGACGTTCCCGTTCACGTGCAGCGCGCCGAGCGACCCTGGGTGGAGCGCGGGACGGGTCTCGCTGCCTCGAGCCTGGTCGATCACGACGACGGCGATCGTCTGCGCGTCGGCGAGATCGAGGTGACGCTGGTGCATACGCCGGGCCACACGCCGGGCAGCCAGTGCCTCGTCGTCGAGGATCGCATGGTGAGTGGCGACACGCTCTTCCTGGAGGGGTGCGGCCGCACCGATCTCCCGGGCTCCGACCCGGAGGAGATGTATCGCACGCTCCAGTCCCGCCTGGCCGGCTTCGACGGAGCGATGCGGGTCTTCCCCGGACACCGGTACCACCCGGCCCCGAGTGCCCCCCTGGCCGTGCTGCGTCAGGAGAATCCGGTCCTCCAGCCCCTCGAGCGCGAGGAGTGGCTCGCGCGGTACTCGTGAGCCCCCTCGACGCGTCGAGCCACGTGGTCGTGGTGGGGGCCGGCCTCGCCGGATGGCGGACCGTCGAGGCCCTGCGCGACGCCGGCTTCGACGGCTCCCTCACGCTGGTGGGCGACGAGCCCCACGCCCCCTACGACCGCCCTCCGCTCTCCAAGCAGGTCCTCTCGGGCCGCCTCGGGCCGGACGTCCTCCCCCTCGAGCGCCATCCCGTCGAGGTCGTGCGACGCCTCGGCGTCGCGGCGACCGCGCTCGACGCCGCTCGTCGTCGCGTCTGGCTGGCCGACGGGAGCGAGATCGCCGCGACCCACGTGGTGGTGGCGACGGGCGCACGCGCGCGACGGCTCGAGGTGACGGCGGCCGGGGCCGTCCACACGTTGCGCACGCGCGACGACCTGGATCGACTCCTCGGCGACCTCGAGCGGCTCGGTCCGGGCGACCGGGCCGCCGTCATCGGTGGGGGATTCATCGGGGCCGAAGTGGCCACCTCCCTCCACGCGCGGGGCCTCGTCCCGATCGTCATCGAGGCCCTGGAGCGCCCCCTGATCGGGGCCCTGGGTCCGCGTGTCTCGGAGTGGCTGGTGGACCTACCGACCGGGGCCGACATCGAGGTGCGCTGCCGCCAGGTCGTGCGCGACGTGGTGCCGCGAGGGTCCGGCTGGCGGGTCGAGCTCGCCGACGGGGACCTCGACGTCGACCTGGTCGTGGCGGGAGTCGGCGCCGACCCGAACGTCGAATGGCTCGCCGGGTCGGGCCTCGAGATCGATCGTGGAGTCGTCGTCGACGAACACCTCGAGGCGAGCGTCGACGTCGCCGCGGTGGGCGACGTCGCGCGATTCGCCTGGCCGGGTCCCCTCGGGACGGAGCGGATCCGGGTGGAGCACTGGCAGGTCGCCGCCGATCACGCCCTGGCACTCGCGTCGTGGTGGACGGGGCGCGGGACCCCACCCCCGCTCGTGCCGTACTTCTGGTCCGACCAGTACGGCACGAAGATCCAACTGCTGGGCCATCCTCACGCCGACGACGAGGTCGACGTGGTCCTCGGTCAGCCCACGGAGGACCGCTGGCTCGCTCTCTACCACCGGGGTGGCCGCGTCAGCGGCGCGGTCGCGCGACGCTACCCCCGCGCCCTCATGCTCGCTCGCTCGCTCGTCGAGTCGGGGGCGCCCCTCGAGGAGGCTCTCCACGACGCCCCCTGGGCGCCGTGATCAGAAGGAGACCGCGGAGAGCTCCGGAATCGTTCGACGGGCTCGCTCGACCATCTCACCCCACGTTGATCGGCGCCGGCTCCGCTCGTCGTCGTCGATGAGGGGGGTGATGATCCGGCGGGGCGTCCACAGGGTCGCGACGTCGCCCAGGTCGATCTCGCCGGCCCCGACGAGCGCGAGCAGACCGGCCCCCCTCGTGGTCGCCTCCCGTTCGGGGGAGACCGCGATCGGCAGGCCGGTGACGTCGGCCAGCATCTGGAGGAAGAGGCCGTTGTCGCTCATCCCGCCGTCGACGCGCAACTCCGTGACGGGCTCCGGGGCGTGAGCGACGACGGCGGCGACCAGGTCGGCCCCTCGGTGGGCGATGCCCTCGAGGGCGGCACGGGCGAGGTGGGCCGTGGTCGAACCCCGCGTCAGTCCGAAGAAGGCCGCCCGCGCGCCGAAGTCCCACCACGGCGTCCCGAGGCCGTTCAGGGCGGGCACGAACCAGACGCCGTCACTCGAGGGGACCGATCCGGCCAGGCCCTCGATCTCGGGCGTCGTGGCGACGATCGACCACTCGTCGCGGAGCCAGTCGAGTGCCCCGCCCGCGGAGAGCACGATGCCCTCCGCGCCCCAGACGATCTCGCCCCCCATCGAGCGCGCGACGATGGGGAAGCATCCGGAGTCGAACCGGGTCATGGCCGGTGGGGGGGTGGAGCCGGTGACGGTGTTGATCATGGCGCCGGTCCCGAAGGTGATCTTGGTGCCGCGCTCCACGATCGACTGCCCGAGCATCGAGGCGGGCTGGTCGCCGATCAGCGCCCGGATCGAGGGAGAACCCGGTAGCGCCATCGCCTCGCCGTGGTCGCCGGCCGAGTCGACGATCCGAGCCAACATCGCCGGGTGGAGGCCCACGACGTCGAGGACGTCGGGGTCCCAGTCGCGAGCGTCGGACGTGACGAGGCCGGTGATGGCGGCATTCGAGTGGTCGGTGAGGTGAGCCGTACCTCCGCTGAGTACGTACTCGACCCAGGTCTCGATCGTCGCCATGCGCACGTCCTCGGCCCGGCGTCCCGACGCCGTCACCAGCCAGGCGGCCTTCGTCGCCGGCTGGTTGGGCGCGAGGCGTAGGCCGGATCCCTGGAGGACGAGGCAGTCGAGGACGGTTCGCAGGTCCTGCCACCCGAGGACGGGCCCGATCGGACGTCCGGTCGTCGGGTCGAAGATCAGGGTGCTGGCTCGCTGGTTGGAGACGCCGACGGCGGCGACCGCGCTCGGGGCCGCCGCGAGGGTCTGGTGCGAGAGGTCGACCACGAGGCGAGCGATCTCGTCGCCGTCGAGCTCGACCTCGCCCCCCTGGGGGGTGCGTATCGTGAGCGGCGCCTGGCGGACCGCGCGGACGGCGCCTCGCTCGTCGACGAGGGCGGTGCGCACCGACGAGGTCCCGACGTCGATGGCCAAGGCGTCTACCACGGTTCACCCCCGAGGCCGAGGACGCCCGGGTTGAGGATTCCCCGGGGGTCGAGCGCGGCCTTGACCGACGAGAGTACGCCGTAGGAGGACCCGAGCGCTTCGGGGACGAAGCGGGCGCGATTGCGACCGACCCCGTGGTGGTGGGTGAGCGCCCCGCCCGCCGCGAGCGTGGCCCGCGTCGCGAGGTCCCAGGCTCGGCGATAGTAGGCGACCGGGTCGCCGCTCGGTCGGCCCGCGAAGGTGAAGTAGAGGCACGCACCGTCGGGGTAGGCGTGCGACTGATGCGCCGACACCAGCAGGGTGCCCTCGAGACTCGTCACGGCGGAGGCGACGTCGCGACGGATGGCCGGGAGCGCCGACCACGGTCCGTCGACCTCGATGGTGTCCACGACGATTCCCGCGTCCCACAGGGGGGCGAGGGCGCTGACGTCGTTGCGGTGCTCGAGCCATCGAGTGACGAGCTCCGAGTCGAGGGATGCGTCACGCGCGAGGACGTCCTCGACCACGCGACGGGTCGCGTCGACGATCGACGGATCACCCTCATCGAGGACGATGAGGACGGACTGCGCGATCGAGAAATGACGCTCGGACTCCGTCGCGTCGTAGAGACGAAGGACGGCCGGGGTGGCACCGCGCTGCACTATGCGTCGGCACCGGTCCAGACCCTCGTCGACGTCGCTCAGCGCGTACGCCGCCCGCCACTGCGCCGCGGGGCGGGGGCGCATCAGCAGGGTCGCCTGGGTGATCACGCCGAGGGTCCCCTCGGAGCCGACGAAGAGGTGGAGCAGGTCGGGTCCGACCGCCGACTGGGGGCCCCGCCCCCCCAGGTGGATCACGTCGCCCGAGGCGAGGACGACCGTGGCGCCACGCACGAGGTCCGCCGCCGTGCCGTAGCGGTTCGAGAGCTGTCCCGCGCCACGGCAGGCGAGCCATCCCCCCACGGTCGACAGGTCGAAGGACTGAGGGAAGTGACCCACCGTGAATCCCCACGCGGCGACGGCGCGCTCGAGGTCGGGCCCGAAGACGCCGGCCTCGACGTCGACGGTCCCGGCGAGCGGATCGTGTCCGGTGACGCGGTTCAGTCCGGTGAGGTCGAGGGCGATTCCTCCCGCGGCCACGAGGGCTCCCCCCTCGACGCCGGACCGCCCGCCCTGCGCCGTCACGGGGACGCCCGCGACGTTCGCGAGCCGCAGTGTCGACGACACGTCGTCGGTCGAGGTGGCGTAGACGACGGCCGCGGGCCACGACGGCGGACGCCCTTCGCGCACCTCGAGGAGTGAGAGCGGCCACCAGTCACGTCCGTGCTCGGCCCGCTCCGCGGGATCGAGATCGACCCGTAGCCCCGCGTCGCGCAGGGACCGGACCAGTGCCTCGTCGAGGGGCGGTGGAGCGGCCGGGAACGTCGTCGCCCCGAAGGGTCGCGGCATGGTCGGCTCCGTCACGCCGGGTCGTCCCAGGGTAGGCCGGCGGACGTGAACTCGTCGCGGGCGAGGGCCCGGTAGGCCTCGGCCTGGCGGGCCGCTTCCGCGTCGTCCCAGCCGAGGTCGGGGGCGACGAGCCGGGCGATGTCGAGGGCGGCGGCCGCGGTCGCGCGGGCGTCTTGCAGGTGGGCGCGGGTCCGTCGCGTGAGGAGGTCGACGAGGTTCTGGGCCATCTCGTGACGGACGCCGTAGACGAACTCGGCCGCTCGGTAGGGGAGCCCCGCGATCGGGCGCGCACCCCACGCCGGCGTCGCCTCGATGAGGGCGAGGACCTCCCGAGCGTCCTCGCCGTAGCGGCGATAGAGGTGCTCTTCGTCGGTGTTGGCGGGGCGCCAGGATCCGACCCCGTGGAGGGCGAGACGGACGGTGTGGGTGGGCTGGCGACCCAGGTAGGTCCCGAGAGCGTCCACGGCGTCTTCGGCCATCTGGCGGTAGGTCGTCCACTTGCCCCCCGTGACGTGGATCACGCCGTCGCCGTCGTCACTCACCCGGTGTCGTCGAGAGAGGTCGGCCGTGCGTGACGACGTGGGTCGACGGCCGCTGGACGACAGGAGCGGTCGGAGCCCCGCCCACACGCCGGTCACGTCGGCGGGGGTGAGGTCGGACGAGGTCGACGCGTTGACCGCGCCGAGCAGGTAGAGCACGTCGTCGGCCGTCGCCCGCGGATCGTCGAGGGACTCGTCGTAGGGCGTGTCGGTGGTGCCCACGAAGGTGAAGGGCGCGTCCTCGAAGGGGACGACGAAGACGGACCGGCGATCGCCGGGAACGGCGAGGACGGCGGCGACGTCGGCGGGCAGCCGGTGGCGGGGCACCGTCACGTGAACGCCCTTCGCCGGGGTCAGACTCGGCGTCGCGCCCGGATGCAGGTCGCTCGCCACTCGGTCGGCCCAGACGCCCGAGGCGTTCACCACGGTTCGAGTGCTGACCGTGAACGTCGAGCCGTCGACCTCGTCGCGCACGTGAACGCGGGTGACCCGCCCCCCGGAGCGCTCGAGGCCGGTCACCCGGGCGTAGGTGAGGACGGTCGCTCCGGCGTCGGCGGCGCTGCGGGCGAGGGTGAGGGCGACGCGGGCGTCGTCGCCCCGGGCGTCGTAGTAGAGGAAGCTCGCCACGAGTCGTGAGGCGTCCAGCGACGGAAGGAAGGCCAGCGACTCCTCGCGCGTCACACGGCGATGGCGGTGGCCGATACGCCACCCACCACCGAGGTCGTAGAGGCGGAGGGCCGACGCGTAGCCCCGCACCAACGCCCGCGAGACCACGCCGTCACGGCCGAAGAGCGGGATGAGAAACGGCAGGGGACGCACGAGGTGGGGGGCGTTGTCGAGCAGGCGCTGGCGCTCCCGGAGATTCTCGAAGACCAGGCGGAACTCTCGTTGCTGGAGGTAGCGCAGTCCCCCGTGAACCATCTTCGACGACTTCGAACTGGTCCCCACCGCGATGTCGCCGGCGTCGAGCAGGGCGACTCGATAGCCGCGCGTCGCCGCGTCGACGGCCACCCCGGTCCCGGTCATGCCCGCCCCGACGACGACGACGTCGTACTCTCGGTCCGCCGCGTCGGCTCGCGTGTCTCGTCGGTCGAAGGAAGCCATGGGGAAATGTTGGCACACGGCCGACGAACTACCTTGGGGCCATGGACTTCGAACTCTCCGACGAACTACTCGCCCTGCGCGACACGGTGCGCAAGATCGCCCAGGACAAGATCAAGCCGCGAGCGAGGGAGATCGACCTCACGGGAGAGTATCCGCAGGACATCTTCGACGAATTGCGTCGTGCCGACCTGCTCGGGCTCTGCATCCCGGTGGAGTACGGCGGCTCCGGGGCGGGCATCCTGGGTCTGACGGTCGCGATCGAGGAGGTCACCAAGTACTCGAACGTGCTGGGGTTGATGCTGCTGCTGACGCGGCTGCCGACGGGACCCATCATGATCGCCGGGACGGAGGACCAGAAGCAGCGCTACCTGCCCGGGATCGCCGACGGGTCGCGCCGTGCATCGTTCTGCCTGTCCGAGCCCGGAGCGGGCTCGGACGTCGCCGGCATGCAGACGCGCGTCGTCCCGGATCCCGACGTCGAGGGTGGCTACATCCTCTCGGGATCCAAGGTGTGGATCTCGGGGGGCATGCAGGCCGACTGGTTCACCGTCTTCGCGAAGATGGGCGACCCCTCGTCGCGGCAGCACTCGACCATCGGCGCCTTCATCGTGGACGGCGACGCCCCCGGGGTGTCGCGTCCTCGGGTGGACCACAAGATGGGGGTGAAGGGCATCGACACCGCGGAGATCGTCTTCGACAGCGTGAAGATCGCTCCGGCCCAGGTGATCCCCGGCGACTTCCGACTCATCATGCAGTCACTCAACGCGATGCGTCCGGTCGTCGCGGCGCGGGGGATCGGGCTGGCGGAAGGGGCCCTCATGTACGCGACCGAGTACGCGAAGGCCCGACCCGCCTTCAATCAGACGATCGCGGACTTCCAGGGCATCCAGTGGGAGATCGCCAAGTGCGCCACCGAGATCGAGGCGGCACGCCTGCTGACCTACCGCGCCGCCTGGCTCGCCGACCAGGGCAAGTTCACCAAGGAGTACGTGCCGTACCTCTCGATGTCCAAGTACTACGCGAGTGAGCTCGCCGTGCGGGCGTCGGGCCTGGCCGTCCAGATGCTGGGAGCCGCCGGGTACATGGAGGAGCACCCGACCGAGATGTACTACCGCGACGCCCGTCAGCTCACGATCGTCGAGGGCACGAGTCAGGTCCAGTTGGGGCTCATCGCCCGCGGCGTCCTGGCCCACGACCTCTGGTGGGACTGACCTTCCCGCGATGAGCGGTCCCCTCGCGGGCGTTCGGATCGTCGAGCTCGCGGGCATCGGTCCCGGCCCCTTCGCCGGAACGATGCTCGCGGAGCTCGGTGCCGACGTCCTGCGGCTCGAGCGGGGTGATCCCGAAGCGAAGGACACGACGACGTGGGACCTGCTGGCGCGATCGCGCCGTTCGATCGCCGTCGACCTCAAGAGTCCCGCGGGAGGCGACCTCGTCCGTCGACTCGTCGCGTCGGCCGACGTCCTCATCGAGGGCTTTCGACCGGGCGTGGCCGAACGACTGGGACTGGGGCCCGACGATCTTCGGCCGATCAACCCACGACTCGTCTACGGACGGATGACGGGCTGGGGCCAGGCCGGGGCAGAGCGGCTTCGGGCGGGTCACGACATCAACTACATCGCCCTGGCCGGGGCCCTCTGGCCCATCGGCCGCGAGGGCGAGCGTCCCGTGCCACCGCTCAACCTGGTCGGCGACTTCGGTGGGGGCGCCCTCTACCTCGTCGTGGGCGTCCTGGCCGCCCTGTGGCACGCCCGCGCGAGCGGCGAGGGCCAAGTCGTGGACGCGGCCATGGTCGACGGGGCGGCGTCGCTCATGCTCATGACGCACGCGTTCATGAACCTGGGTTACTGGACCGAGGAGCGGGGACGGAACATCCTCGACGGGGGGGCACCCTTCTACGACGTCTACGAGACCGCCGACGGCCGCTACGTCGCCGTCGGCGCGATCGAGCCCCAGTTCTACGCCGAGCTGCTGCGCGGCCTCGGCCTCGAGGCGGCCACCCTCCCGGCTCAGATGGACCGGGACCAGTGGCCGATCCTGCGCGAGCGCTTTCGCGACGTGTTTCGATCGAAGACGCGCGACGAGTGGGAAGTCGCCTTCGCCGGCACCGACGCGTGCGTCACCCCGGTGCTCAGCCCCCGGGAGGCCGCTCGACACCCCCGCAACGTCGAGCGCGGCGTCTTTCGCGTGGTCGAGGACGTGATCGAGCCGCGACCGGCTCCGCGATTCTCCGCCACACCGACGGACATCGGAGAGCCGCCCCACCTGGCCGGGTACGGGACGCGCGACGGCTTGTCCGCCTGGGGGTTGAGCGACGACGAGATCGCGGCCTTCGGCCGTGACGGCGCCTTCGGCTAGATGTTGACGACGGGGCAGGTCAACGTCCGGGTGATGCCCGGAACTCGCTGGATGGCTCCGACGATGAACTTGCCGAGGTCGTCCACGCTGTCGGCCGAGCAGCGCACGATGACGTCGTAGGGGCCCGTCACCTCGAAGGACTCGATGACGCCCGGAACGGCGCGCGTCGCCACGACGACGCTCTCGCTCGAGCCGATCTCGGTCTGAATCAAGATGTACGCCTGGACCGCCATGGTGCACCCTTCCGATTGAGGTTGCCCCATTGTGCCCGGTGGAGCGACCCGGGCGCTAATCGTCGCGGAAGCGCTTCCCGATGTGCCACTGGTGGCACACGGGACACCGGTAGGTGTTGAGCGCCACGCCCTCGATGGCCCACGCGGCCTGGGCCGCCTGACGCGCCTCGGTATCGGTTCGGTAGGCGGCCTTCGGGCGGCCGTCGCGGCGAACGTGCGGGGCGGCCGAGCCGAGGCCCCGGGAGGGTGTCGGTCGCCGCTTCACCGGACCACCCTATCGATGACCTCGGTAGGGTGGTCCGGTGAGCCAGGTGGAAACGACGACGGTCTCGGCCCCGGTGGTCGACGACGGGGATCACGAGCGATTCACCCACATCGTCCTCGAGGGCTACACGCCCGAGGGTGGCGAGTTCGTCTCCCTGGAGAACTCGGTCGTGGGCGGCATGGTCAACGGGACGCCGGTCCGAGCCCTGTGCGGCAAGGTGTGGGTGCCGGGTCGCGACCCGCAGCGCTACCCCCTGTGCCCGACCTGCCGCGAGGTCGCGCAGGCCATGGGCTGGGACGTCCCGGTCCACTAGGGCTCGTCGTGCGCGTTCTCGTTTTGCGACACCACCCCGAGGACCACCCGGGCCTCGTCGGCGAGGCCCTCGTCGCGCGCGGAGCGAGTCTGGAGGTCGTGCTCTTCGGACCGACGACGCCGACGCCGCGGCTCGAGGGGGTGGACCTCCTCGTCGTTCTCGGCTCGTCGGAAGCCGTCTACGATCCCGCGGTCGAGGCCGCCTGGTTCGGGCGCGAGCTCGACCTGCTGCGGGACGCCGACCGGCGTGGCGTCGCCATCTTCGGCATCTGCTTCGGGGCGCAGGCCCTCTGTCGACTGAGCGGGGGCTCCGTGGTTCGGTCCGCTGAGGGGGAGGTGGGGTGGTACGAGGTGACGCCGGAGCCCGATAGTCCCGTCGGCTCGGGCCCGTGGCTCGAGTACCACGTCGACGTCTGCCATCCACCGGCCGAGGCGCGTGTGTGGGCCCGCACCCCTCGGGCGATTCAGGCGTTCGCGATCGGCCGCCACGTGGGGGTGCAGTTCCATCCCGAGGTCGACGCGGCCCAGCTCGCCGACTGGTTCGCCGCCGACGCCGCGGCCGGACGTCGTCCCGCCGTCGACGTGGCGGCGATGGTCGCCGAGACGAGGGAGCGCGAGACCGAGGCCCGACGGCGTGCGGCGCACCTGGTGGACGTCGTCCTGGAGCACGCCGGTCTCGGCGCCGCCAACCCGTGAGCGACGAGGTCGTCGAGATCCTCCGGCCGGCGGCCGGGGGAGGGGTGGCCCGGTTGAGCGACGGTCGGGTCGCCTTCGTGCGGGGCGCTCTCGTGGGAGAGCGCGTTCGCGTCGCGGTGCGCGAGCGTAGTTCGAGCTTCGCGCGAGCCGAGGTCGTCGAGGTCGAGACCGCGAGCCCTCACCGGGTGGCGCCTCCGTGCCCCCATGGGGGCGTGGACTCCTGCGGGGGGTGCGACCTGCAGCACGCCGACGACGCCGAGCAACTGGCGTGGAAGGCGGCGCTCGTCAGTGATCACCTGCGTCGCATCGCGCACGTGGAGCGTTCCGTCGACGTCCGTCGCGCCCCCTCACCGGCGCGGGGGTCGCGTACCCGCGTGCGGGCCGCGGTCGACGACGCGGGTCGGCTCGGGATGCGCCGCTACCGATCGCACGACGTCGAGGCCCTCACGACGTGCTGGCTCGCCGACCCCCGGGTGTCGCCCGCCTTCGCCGAGCGTTGGCCCGAGGCGGTCGAGGTGGAGCTGCGAGCGCTCGGCGACACGCCCCTCGCGGTTGTTCGTCGCCACGACGGCTCGACGACCGTGCGCACGATCGACGGGCATCCCTACCGGGGACCGGTGGCGGCGAGGGTCGCCGTCGGCGACCTCCACTACGAGGTCGGGCCGACGTCGTTCTGGCAGTCGCACGTGGACGCGCCCGCACTCCTCACCGAGCGCGTCCTCGACCTGGCCGCCCTGGAGCCGGGCGAGCGCGTGGTCGACCTCTACAGCGGGGTCGGGCTCTTCGCGGTGGCCGCCGCCCGCGTGGTCGGATCCCGCGGCCGCGTCATCGCCGTCGAGTCGTCGCCCGGAGCGGTGCGCGACGCGCGGGCGAACCTCAGCGGCTCGCCCCGGGCCAGCGTGCGATCGGCCCCGGTCTCGGCCCGCGCCGTGCGCGGGGCCGCGGAGCGGGGCGACGTCGTCATCCTCGATCCTCCACGGGCGGGCCTCGCTCGCGGGGTGGTCAGCGCCCTCGCGGACGTTCGACCATCGCGGGTGGTGTACGTGTCGTGCGACGCCGCGACATTCGCTCGAGATTTGAGAGAATTCTTAGACACCGGATTCTCCTTGCGGGACTTGGAGGTTCACGACCTCTTCCCCATGACCGAGCACATCGAGCTGGTGGCGTTGCTTGACACGGACCGACCGCGGGGCGATAGTTCGCAGTGAGGGCGCTCGGGCGTCCTCCGAAGGGGGTACCGCATGCTCAGCAAGTTGGATCACCACCACCGGGTGACGCTGGAGAAGCTCTTCACCCACCCGCTCAACCACAACATCCAGTGGCGAGACGTCTGCGCCCTGCTCGAGCGAATCGGCGACGTCCACGAGACGCACCGAGGCAATTGGGCCGTCACGGTAGGGGGGGAGACCGTCTCCTTCGGGCCGACGCGCACGCGCGACCTGACCGAGGAGCAGGTGATCAAGGTGCGCAACTTCTTGCGGTCGTTGGGATTCGGACCAGCGAGGGTCTCGGCGGCGTGAGTCACTAGCCTGAGGGGCCGTGTCCCGCGGCCCCGTCATCCTGCTGCCGCCGTCCCAGGGCAAGCGTTCCGGGGGGCGGCGGGGTGGGCGTGACGAGTTCGGGGTCGCTCTCGGGTCCGCTCGGGCCATGGTGCGAGAGGCCGTCGCGGCGGCCGCCGGCGACGCGGAGGGCTTCGCTCGGATCGTCGGAGCGCGCGGGCCGACGTGGGAGCGGTATCGACGCGGCGACCTCGACGGCCCGACGGCCCCGGCGTGGTGGCGCTATGACGGGGTGGTGTGGCAGCACCTCGAACCCGAGTCGCTCGGTGACGCACAGCGGGGTCGCATCCTCATTCCGTCGGCGCTCTACGGCATCACGACGGGGCGAGATGGGCTCGTCGACTATCGGCTCACCTTCGACGCCGCGTTGGTCGGGCCGGGTCGGCTGGACGCCTTCTGGCGTCCGATCCTCGGTGACGTGGTCCGAGAGCGGTGCGGAAGCCGCCCGATCGTCGACCTCCTGCCGAGCGAGCACCGACGGGCCCTCGGGGCGCTCGAGGGTCTGCCGGGACGGATACCCGTCGACTTCGTGGCGGCGGACGGCCGTCGCGCCGCGGGTCACGCGGCGAAGGCCGTGAAGGGGGCACTGGCCCGGGCGGTCCTGCTCCATGGTCTCGACGCGCTGCCCCGATTCCACTGGCGGGGATGGCGGGCGTCGTCCCACGAATCCGGAGTGCTCGTCCGAGCCCCCGGCGCGACTGCGGGGGCGTCGTCGTGACCACCGGTCTCGAGGGGTGGCGTCGCGACGACGTCGCGACCTCGGCGGGACGCGTCGTGACCTTCTGGCGGGGGACGGGACCGGCGGTGCTCGTCCTCCACGAGGTCCCGGGCGTCACGCCCGCAGTGCTCGGGTTCGCGGAGCGACTGGTGGAGCGGGGACTGACCGTCGTCCTCCCCTCGCTCTTCGGAGAGCCCGGTCGGGAGCCGACGCTGTTCGGTGGCGCCCTCCAGCTCGCGAGGGTGTGCGTCAGTCGCGAGTTCGCGGTCTGGGCGACCGGTCGAACGAGCCGCGTGGTCGGATCCTTGCGCGAGGTGGCCCATCAGGCGCACGACCGGTGCGGAGGGCCGGGGGTCGGAGTGGTCGGCATGTGCGTGACGGGTGGGTTCGCCCTCGCCATGGCGGTCGATCCGGTCGTCCTGGCCCCGGTCCTGAGTCAGCCCGCCCTGCCTCTCCCCACGTCGGCTCGCCGGCGCCGTGACCTGGGGGTTGATGCGGCCGACCGTGCCGTCCTGGCGCAGCGGGCGGCGAACGGGCTCTGCGCCCTCGGACTGCGATTCAGCGAGGATGCGAAGTCGCCGCCGGAGCGCTTCGCGGCGCTGCGCGAACTCCTCGGCACCGCCTTCGACGGCGTCGAGATCCCGAGTGGTGACGACGACCCCTGGCAGTACGGCCGCCACGCTCACTCGGTGCTCACCGAGGACTATCGCGACGACGCGGGCTCGCCGACCCGGATGGCCCTCGATCGCGTCGTCGCCTTCGTGAGCGAGCGCCTGGGCGTCGCGCCCTAGGAGGAGATCAGGGCGTCGGGGGTCAGGTCCGCGACGTCGTTGACGCCCGTGAGCCCCAAGGTCACTCGCATCTCTTCACGCATGATCTCGAGCACTCGACGCACGCCGCGCTCACCGTCCGCCGCCACCGCGTAGACCCAGGCCCGGCCGACGAGGCAGGCCCGGGCACCGAGGGCCACGGCCTTCGCCACGTCGAGTCCGCTGCGTACGCCGCCATCCATCAGCACCTCGACGTCGGACCCCACGGCCGCCGCGACGGCGGGGAGGGCCCGAATCGTCGACGGGACACCGTCGAGCTGCCGGCCGCCATGATTGGAGACGATGACGCCGTCCACGCCGGCGTCGCGGGCCCGTCGCGCGTCGTCGGGGTCGAGGATCCCCTTGAGGACGACCCGGCCCCTCCAGTGACGCCGAACCCACGCCAGATCGTCCCAGGTGACCGTCGGATCGAACTGGCCCGCGACCCAGCGCTGGAAGTCGTTCGGGACGCGCGCATCGGGTAGGGCCGCGGTGAGGTTGCCGAACGTCAAGGGGCGCCCGCCGCGTGCGACCTCTCGTACCCATCGGAGGTGGCGGGCCACGTCGAGGCCGCGACGCAGCTGGGCGGTCCGACTGATGGGAGCGCCGATGCCGTTGCGAGCGTCGCGGTAGCGCTGTCCCACGACGGGCAAATCCACCGTGAGGACGAGGGTCGGGCACTGGACCGCCTCGGCCCGCGCCATCAGGTCCTCGGCGTAGCGCCGGTCCTTCATCACGTAGAGCTGGAACCAGGGCGGAGCGACCTCGCGCGACACCTCCTCGAGGCTGCACACCGAGAGCGTCGACTCGACGAAGGGGACCCCGGCCGCCGCCGCGGCTCGTGCCGCGAGCACCTCGGCTCTCGGCGCGAACATGCCGCCGAACCCGACGGGGGCGAGGATGACCGGCATGGCGAGGTCCTGGCCGAGGACTCGGGTGGCGAGTCGCCGCTCGGCGACGTCGCGCAGCACTCGCTGGCGAAACGCGATGGCCTCGAGGTCGGCCCGGTTGCGCTCGAGGGTCACTTCGGCGAAGGCTCCACCGTCGAGGTAGTCGAAGAGCTGTCGCGGCAGACGCCGCCGAGCTCGCTCCCGGTAGTCACTGACCGAGGCGGGGGTGAGGTTGAGGCTGCGGTCGCGCGCGAGCATCTCCCCAGTATGGCCCTACGGCGCCAGTGAGACCGTGAGCCGGGCGACGGCGTCGGCCGCGTCGCGGGCGAGGGCGTCGACCCCGGCGCCCGTCAACTCGTCAGCCGAACCGTAGCCCCAGAGGACGCCCAGCGTGCGCAGGCCGTGCGCCCGTCCGGCCTCCACGTCGAATCGCCGGTCGCCGACCATCCACCCCTCGGGTGGCGAACCACCTTCCCGTCCGAGGACGGTGGCCACGAGGCTCGTCTTGTCGGCGCGCCGCCCGTCGACGGGGGCGCCGACGATGGTGTGGAAGTATCCCTCGAGGCCCCACTCCCCGAGTATGCGGCGGGCGAAGTCCTCGCGCTTGGCGGTCGCGATCGCGAGGGTCGCGACCTCGTGGCTGCGCTCGAGCAGGTCTCGGGTGCCGGCGTAGGGGGTGCAGCCCGCGGGGCCCACGATCGCGTAGTGCTCGCGATAGCGCGCGACGACCGCGTCAATCTCCTCGGGTACGAAGCCGAGCCGGGCGAAGGAGTCGTGGAGCGGCGGCCCGATGAGGGTGGCGAGCACCCGGGGGTCCGCGGGCCGATCCCACTCGTCGAGGGTGAGGTGGTAGGACGCCAGGATGCCGGGGGCGGAGTCGACCAGGGTGCCGTCCAGGTCGAAGACGATGATCGGGTCGGGCACCCCTTCACGCTAGGGGACGGGCCGCCGTAGCGTGAAGGGGGTGGATGAGTGGCGCGCGGATGCCCTCGCGATGGCGACCGCCTGGCGGGGGCTCGACCTGAGCGCCCGGATGCGGGCGGCCCTCGCCGACGTGGGCGGTCGCGTGGTCGACCTCGTGGCCCTCGGCAAGGCGTCCTCGGCGATGGCCCGGGCCGTGGAGGACTCGGGCCTGCGCGTACGGCGCCGACTCGTGGTGACGACGGCCGAGGCGGCCCGTCCCGGCGACCACGTGGGAGATCACCCGATCGCCGGTGAGCGCAGCCTCGCGTGCGGGCGGGCCGCCATCGCGTTCGTGGAGGACGGGTCGCCGGAGGTTCCCCTCGTCATGGCTCTCTCGGGTGGAGCCTCGGCCCTGGCGACGGCGACCGTCGAGCCCGTCGGCGTCGCGGACCTCCGTGGACTCTGGCGGGCCGCCCTTCGACACGGCACCGACATCGGAGAGCTCAACCGACTCCGCGCGTCCGTCTCGCGGGTGGGGGGAGGGGCGCTGGCCGCCGCGACGGTCGCTCGTGAGGTCATCCTCGTCACGATGGTCGACAATGTGGTGAGCGGCCCCGACTGGGTCGGATCCGGGCCGGCGACGCGGTACGCACCGTCGGCGGACGAACTCGAACGGCTCCTCGGGGGCGTCGGGTTGAGCGACGATCCGCTCGGGGAGCGCTGGCGCACCGCTCGCCGCGCTCGGGAGGCGTGGCTCGACGAGCATCCCGCCCCGCCCGTTCGTCGGGTGGTGATCGCCACGCCGGCCGACGCCCTGGCCCTCGCACTCGACGAGGCCGCGTCCCGCGGCTACACCTCCGTCTCGATGGGCGCACGGGTCGTCGGTGAGGTGGCCGACGTCGCTGAGGAGTTCGTCGAGGTGGCCCGGCGCACGGGTGGACGGGTGGCCGTGCTGGGGGCTGGGGAGGTGGCGATTCGCGTCGGGGGTGCGGGCCGAGGTGGAAGGTGCCAGGAGTTCGCCCTGCGCGCGGCGCACCGGCTCGCCGCGTCGGGCCGGGCCCGATCGGTGGCCGTCGCCGTCGCCACGGACGGCCGGGACCACGAGCCCGACGTCGGGGGAGTCGTGGTCGCGCCGGAGGATGTCGTCGCGGCGACGCGTCGCGGCATCGACGTGGCGGGAGCCTTCACGGACCACGACACCCACGCCCTGGCCACGGCGGTCGCCACGGTCCTCCCCGGCGAGCCGACGGGGTGGAACCTCTGCGACCTCTACGGCGTCGTCATCGACGGCGGGGCCGAGGGGGCGCCCACGAGCCCCGGTACGCTCGACGCGCGAGAGGAGCGGTCATGAGCGGGAGTGACGTGCGGCAGGTGGGTTTCGTCGGGTTGGGCGAGATGGGCGCGCCGATGGCGGCGAACATCGCGGCGACCGGACTGGTGGTGCGAGCCTGGAATCGCACGCCGGGGCGCGGGGAGGGTGCCTCCGGCGTCGATCGCGTCGCGGACCGCTCGGCCGTTGCCGCGGGCTCCGACGTCGTGGCGCTGTGCGTGACCGACGGTCCGGACGTGGTCGACGTGCTCTTCGGTGACGAGGGCCTCGCGGAGCACCTCGCGGCGGGAACGGTCGTCGTCGACTTCTCGACGATCAGTCCCGTGACGGCCCGGGAGGTGGCGGAGCGGCTCCGTGCTCGCGGCGTGGGGTTCGTGGACGCTCCCGTGACCGGCGGGACGGAGGGGGCGCGCCGGGGAACGCTGAGCGTCCTCGTGGGCGGCGAACCCGGGGACGTCACCCGCGTCGGCCCGGTGCTCGACGCGGTGGGGTCCACGATCACCCACCTCGGTCCGGTGGGATCCGGCCAGTGGGCGAAGGCGGTCAACCAGGTGATCCTCGCGGGGACCTACCTCGCGGTCGCGGAGGGCGTGACGCTCGCCCTGGCGGCCGGACTCGATGCCGGTGCGGTCGTGGGGGCGCTCACCGGAGGCGCGGCCGGATCGTGGGTGCTCGCCAATCGAGCGGGGCGAATGATCGAGAACGACTACCCGCTGGGATTCCGCCTCTCCCTGCACCGCAAGGACCTTCGCATCGCGCTGGATCTCGCGTCGCAGTCGGGATCCACGCTCCCGGTGGCGGCCCTCGCGGCGACGCTCGAGGACGGGCTCATCGGTCGCGGCTTCGGCGACGAGGACAACGCGGCCCTGGCGCGAGCGATTCGCGGGCTGTCGGGACTGGAGTAGGAGCTCAGCGCGTCCGCGTGAGGTCGCGCCAGCGCACCCGTCCTCCCGTGCGCAGGATGGCGCGCCGATAGACGGTCGCCGCTACCTGAGCGATGAGGTACGTCCCGACGAGGTCGATGGCGACCGACGCGAGGAAGGGCCCGACGCTGACGGCGTGGAGACCCACGAGGGTCGGCATGGCGAAGAGTGCGGTCGGGGGGAAGTAGGCGAGGACCTTGAACAGGAGTGACGCGTTGCCCGAGCTGGCGGTCGAGAGCGCGTACACGTAGGCGACGATCAGGGGGACGGTGAGGGGGAAGACCAGGGACTGGGCCTGGTCCATCCGCTCGGCCATCGACCCGGCGGCGGCGAAGACCCAGCTGTAGAAGACGTAGCCGAGGACGAGCCAGAGCAGCGACGACGCGAGGACCCACGGGGCCGTCCCGTGCAGGATCGACGAGCCGACCGCCGAGGCCGCGACGAGGGCGGTCGTCACGATCAGGGTCCCCTGGGCGAGGGCGACGGCGCCGATGCCGAGGACCTTGCCGGCGATGAGCTGGAGGGGCTTCACGGTGGCGAGAAGGACCTCGATGACGCGACTCGACTTCTCCTCCATGACGCCGGTGAGGATCCACTGGTCGTACTGGGAGAGGAGGACGAAGGTGAGGATGATGCCGATGATGGACGTGGGGTCGACCAGGTGTCGGCGGCCCGAGCCGCTCAGCGCGGTGATCGTGACCGGGGCCGCGTGGGCCAGGGCGTCGGCCTGAGCGGGTGTCAATCCCGCGGCGGCCACGGCCCGGGCGGTGCCCAGCTCGTTCGCCAGGTCGCGGACGAACTGGGCAGCCGGGGACGTGTCGGTGGGTGAGGGGGCTCGAGCGACGATCACGTTCGAGTGGTCGGTGACGACGAGGTCGACGCGATTCGTCGTCAGGTCCGCCTTGCCGGCCGACGTCGTCGTCACGGTCGAGACCCGCAGGTGCAACCCGAGGGCGGTCGCCGTACGCGCGGCGAGCGCGTCGATCGACGCGGGGGCCCCGGCCACGACGGCGAGGCGGACGCGGGACGACGTATGGGAGCGGATGGTCGGCAGCACGATCGCGGCGACGACGGCGAGCATGATGACGAGGGTCGACACCTTGAGTACCCGGCCCCGTAGGCGTTGGCGGATCTCGCGCGTGGCGACGAGGAGGACCACGCTGCGATTCGCGTGGGACGAGGCTCGGGCGTCCGAGCGCGTGGCGACTGGCTGGTCCCTCCGCGGGCGTCGACGCCATCGCCGACGGACCACCGCCACGACGACGAGGGCGGCGATGACGAGCCGGATCGCGAGGGCGCGGGTCATCGCACCGCCTCGCGGAAGACCTCCGACATACGTCGGCGCTGGAGCGAGAACTCCGTGACGCGGCCGACGCGTGACGCCGCCGCCAGCACGGCGGACGAGTCCGTCCCGGGGTCGAGGACGAGCCGGACCTCACCACCACGAACCTCGGACACGGTCACGCCGGGCAGTGACGCCGCCCACGACCCGTCACGGTCGCCGTCGACGCGCACGCGCCACCGGGGTGGGCCGGCACTCGCGAGCTCGTCCACGGTTCCCCGGACGACCAGCTGGCCGTGGTCGATGATCACGACCTGCTCGCACAGGTCCTCGACCTGATCAAGTTGGTGGCTCGAGAAGAGGACGCCACGCCCGAGGCGCGCCTGCTCGACCAGCACCGCCCCGATGTCGTCGATCCCGGTCGGGTCGAGTCCGGCGAGGGGCTCGTCGAGGACGAGCAGGTCGGGCTCGTGCACGAGCGCCGAGGCCAGCTGCACTCGCTGCTGGTTGCCGTGCGACAGGTCCTCGACGCGGTCCTGGGCCCGATCGGCGATCCCGAGCCGCTCGAGCCACTGCTGCGTCGAACGCCGGGCGTCGAGCGACGAGAGCCCGTGGAGCTGGCCGAGGTACTCGACCTGGTCGCCGACGCGCATGGTGGGGTAGAGGCCCCGCTCCTCGGGCATGTAGCCGAAGCGTTGGCGTACCGTCGCGTCGACGGGGCGTCCGTTCCAGGTAATCGAGCCCCCGTCGAGGTCGGTGAGGCCGAAGACGGCGCGCATCGTGGTGGTCTTTCCCGCTCCATTGGGTCCGAGGAACCCGGTGACGACGCCGCCCGCCACGTCGAAGCTGAGGTCCCGCAGCGCGACCAGGTCTCCGAACCGGCGGCGCAGACCGCTGAGGACGAGGCCGCTGGTCACCATTGGAGGCTATCCCCGCGGGTCAGCGGTGGGCGGGCGGGGATACGCACCCGGGCGGGAGGAGCCGGCGCGAACGGGACGACCTACTCGTTGAGCCCCGTGATGGCCCCGAGCAGGCTCTCCACGGTGAACTCCCTCGTCGGCGCGTCGCGGACCACGCGACCGAGCCGCAGCACGATGATGCGGTCGGTGACCTCGAGGACGTGGGGGAGGGTGTGGGAGATGAAGAGGACGCACAGCCCGTGTTCGCGGGCCGAGGTGATCACCTTCAGCACCTCGGCGGACTGGCGAGCGCCGAGGTGGTTGGTGGGCTCGTCGAGGATGATGACGTGACGTGCCCAGGCGATCGCGCGACCGATGGCGACCGCCTGGCGCTGGCCCCCCGAGAGCTCGGAGACCGTGCGGTTGGTCTCGGATATGGTGATCCCGACGCGCGACAGGTGCTCGAGCGCCTCGCGTTCCATCGACGTCTGGTCGACGAACCCCAGTCGCCCGAGGACTCCTCGGCGTCGCGTCTCGCGACCGAGGAAGACGTTCGAGCCGATGGAGAGGTCGGGAGCCAGTCCGGAGTCCTGGTAGAGCGTCTCGATGCCCGCCTCCATGGAGTCGTGCGGGCTGCGCCAGTGGCGGAGCGTTCCGTCGACGAGGATCTCGCCCGAGTCGGGCGTGTTCACTCCGGAGATGGTCTTGATCAGGGAGGACTTTCCGGCGCCGTTGTCCCCGACGAGCCCGATGACCTCACCCGCGTAGGCGCTGAAGCTCACGTCGTGCAGGGCCTCGACGGAGCCGTAGTGGAGGTTGACGTGGCGCAGCTCGAGGACCGGCTGACGTGTCGCGGTCGTGGTCATGTCATCCTCCGAGATCGGCGCCGGAACGACTGGAGGAGGGCCGCCAGCGCGATGAGCGCTCCGACGACGACCTGGATCCAGGTGGGAGGGACGTTGATGAAGATCAGGCCGTCGCTCACCACCGTGAGGACGGCGGCGCCGAGCATGGTGCCGGCCCAGCGGCCCACGCCGCCGACGAGCGATGCCCCACCAATGACGACGGCGGCGATCGCGACCAGGTTGGCCGAGTTGGTCACCCCCGTCGTGGCGGCCCCCGAGCCCGATCGGATGTAGAAGAACATTCCGGTAAGTCCGGCCAGGATGCCGGCGAGGACGTAGACGGACACCAGGTGTCGGCGCACGTTGATGCCGGCCGCTCGGGCCGCGAACTCGTTGGAGCCGATGGCGAAGTTGTAGCGCCCGTAGACGGTGAGGTGCAGGACGACGCCGAGCGTGACGGCGACGACCAACACGATGGCGACCAGCCAGGTGACCATGCCGACCCCGGAGGCGCTCCAGTAGATGGCACCCGGGTTGTAGCCCACGGGGGCGCCGTGCGAGATGACCAGCGCGAGTCCGGCACCCACGCTGTAGGTGACGAGCGTGGCCACGAACGGGACGAGGTCGAAGACCGTGATGAGCAGGGCGCTGAAGCCGCCGGCGAGGGCCCCGATCACGATGGAGGCGAGGGTGCCGACGAGGAGCACCACCGCCTGGTTGACGTTGTGGTTGACGAGGGGCTGGATCCACCCGGCGACGATGACGCCCGTGACGGCGGTCGTGGAGCCCACGGCGAGGTCGATGCCGCCGGCGGTAATCACGAAGGTCTCGGCGATGGCGATGAGGACGAGCCCGCTGAAGTCGGTCAGGAGGTTCGAGAACTCCCCGGTGCGAAAGAAGAGGGAGTTACGACTACCGAAGAAGACGATCAGTGCGAGCAGGACCAGGAACAGCACGAACTGCTGATTGGTCACCACGCGGCGCAGGCGCGACGGTGCGGGGGCCGCGACGACGGGGCTCCCGACTCGATCGGACGAGGTGCTCACCACACTCCTTGGACGGCTCAGTCGAATCTACTAATGGCGAGGACCGGGCCGGGCGGGAGAGCCCGACCCGGTCCTCCGGGGAGACCGATCAGCTGGCGACGTACTGGTACTTCGCGAGCACCGAGGCCGACGTCGTGGGCGTCAGCGTGATGTTCGGCAGCGTACGCAGGTGCGGAACCTTCTTGTGCTGGAGCGCCTGGACGGCGTACTGGATGATGAGCTGGCCCTCGAGGGTCGGCTGCTGCGAGATGATCGCCGAGATGGCTCCCAGACCGCCCGCGGTCATTGAGGAGATGTTGGCCGCGTAGGCGTCGTAGCCCACGATCTTGATCTTGGCGCCGGCCGAGCCCGCCGCCTTCACGGCGTTGGTCGCTCCCTCAGAGTCCGTGCCGTCCACCGCGAAGATTCCCGCGAGGTTGTGGGCCGAGATGTCCTGCGCGAAGGCCGACTGGGCGACCGACGGCTGGGACTGGCTCACCACGTCGTTCAACATCGTGATGTTCGGGTACTTGGCCTTGACCTCGGCCTTGAATCCCGCCACGCGTGCCGCGTCGGTCGACGTCGTGAGCGAGGAGACGCCGATGGCGACGTTGCACTTGTTCGACGAGGTGCAGTTCTTCGCGTAGTCCATGGCCTGGGCGAGAGCGTCGGCCGCAGCCTTGCCACCCTGCGAGTTGTTGCCCGTCACCCACGACGTGATGTTCTTCTGGTACGAGGAGCCGGAGTCCACGTTGAGGACCTTGATGCCCGACTTCACCGCGGAGGCGATGTAGGGGTTGAGGGCCTTGGTGTCGGTCGGGGCGATCACGAGCGCGTTGGGCTTGAGTGCCAGCACCTGCTGCACGACCGGGATCTGAGTGGCGGGCGAGTAGTCGACCGGGTCACCCTGCCAGATGAGGTTCACGTGGAGCTTCGCCGCTTCGGCCTTGGCGCCGACGTACATCGACTGGAAGAACGGGTCGGCCTCGGCCCCGACGACGAAGGCGATGGTGTACTTCGAACTAGCGGCGCCGGCGACGGAGGCCGCGCCCCCGACGAACGCCATGGACGACGCGGCCAGCGTGGAGGCGATCGCCGCTCCCTGGACAACGCGCCACGAACGTGACTTCATGTTTCCCTAACCCCCTTGGTCGAGGCTGCGGGCATCGGAGTGACACCAGCAGTCTGGTCGGACCCTAGCGGGGTCTGACATCGTTGTCAATTCACGAGGGACGACTCTCGGGCCCGGCAATTTCACCAGATCCTCGGGCGATGAGCGTCGTCACGGGAGCCTCGAGTCGGGCGGGGGATCCGTCACCGTCGATCCGCGCGAAGAGCAGGTCAGCGGCCCGCAGGCCGATCGCCTCGAGGTCCTGGGCGACGACCGTGACGGGTGGGTCGAGCATGTCGGCGAGGTCGAAGTCGTCGAAGCCCACGACCGCGACCGCGTGCGACTCGGCGCGATCCCGCAGGGCGTAGACGACGCCCATGGTGAGGAGATTCTGTCCCGCGAAGAAGGCCGTCGGGGGATCGGACAGCTGCCGTAGTCGAAGCGCGGCGGCTCGAGCGGCGTCCACGGAACGGAGATCCGCGACCACGAGGGTGGGGTCGTACGCGATGCCGGCGTCCCCCAACGCGGTGCGATAGCCCGACAGTCGCTCGTGGGCCGTCGAGATGCGCGTCAGGTCACCGAGGAACCCGATGCGTCGATGGCCGTGGGCGATGAGGTGAGCGACGGCCCTCCGCGTTCCGGCGCGCGAGTCCACGATGACCGCGTCGGCGTCGATATTGCGTGGCGGCCGGTCCACGAAGACGAAGGGAACGCCGGCTCTCTGCTCGTCGGTGATGTATCCCTGATCGTCACTGGCCGGGGCGATGATGACGCCGTCGACTCGGTGTCGCGACATCGCCCTCACCAGCTGACGTTCGCGATCCGGGTTCTCCTCCAGGCTCGCGGCGAGGAGCGAGACGCCTCGCTGCCGAGCGGCCCCCTCGATGGCGCGCAGCACGTGAGCGGAGTAGGGATTCGAGAGGTCCTCGAGGAGGACGGCGATCGTCGACGAACGTCGATCCAGGCGACGCAGGGAGCGCGCGCTCAGATTCGGCTCGTAGTTGAGGGCGGCGATGGCGTCGCGCACCCGGGCGGAGAGCTCCGCGACGACTCCCGGCTCGCCGTTGACGACGCGCGAGACGGTCTTCAGCGACACGCCGGCGTGACGGGCGACGTCGTTCATCGTCGCCCGGCTCTTCGCGATTCGGGGCCCGAGTTCTTCCGACACGGTTCTCCTTGTTCGGCGTGCTGAGACTACACACCCGTCGACGTTCCGGGAGCACTCGTGCTAGGCCAGGGCGTCGCGCCCGAGGGCGAAGGCCCCGACGGCCCCCGCGGCACTGCCGAGTTGCGGGCTCACGATGTAGCGATCGATGTCCGTCGTCAGGTCGGGAACGTCGAGGTAGCCGTTCAAGTGGTCGCGCACCCCTGACCTCACCCGATCGAGGAGCCCCGGGACACTCATCACGCCTCCGCCGAGAATGACCACTTGGGCCGCTGTGATGGTCACGATGTTCACGACGGCGTCGACCAGGTAGTGACTCTCGAGCTCCCACGCCGGGTGGTCCGGTGGCAGCTGCGGCCCACCCGACCGGTGCCAGCGACGCTTCACGGACTCCCCGGAGGCGAGCCCCTCGAGGCAGTCACCGTGGGACGGACAGGTACCGGCGAACTCGTCGTCGGCGCGGTGGCGCACGACCATGTGGCCGAACTCGGGGTGGAGGAGTCCGTGCACGACCCGACCATCGACGACGAGGCCGCCACCGATGCCCGTTCCGATCGTGACGTAGACGACGACGTCACGATCGCGTCCGGCACCCCATCGTTGCTCGGCGAGGGCCGCCGCTCCGGTGTCGGTGTCGAAGCCGAGCGGGATGTCGCCGAAGGCGGTGCCGATGGCGTCGGCCCACGAGACGCCCCGCCACAGGAGCTTCGGCGTCGAAGGGGCGATACCTCGTCGCACGAAGTCGACCGGGCCGAACGACGCGACACCGATCGCCTGGAGCGGGTCCTCGTCGTGGCGCTCGCGCAACCAGTCGAGCACCCGGCGCATCGTGTCCGCCGGGTCGGTCGTCGGCGTCACGAATCGCTCGGCGTCGCGGATCTCCTCGGGCGTGCGTCCGACGGCCACCACCATCTTCGTCCCGCCCGCCTCGATCGCTCCGATTCGGGGCTCAGCCATCGTCGGTCTCCATCCTCGCCGCGTCGACTCGTCCGCGCGGATCGACGAGGTCCAGAGTGCCACGCCCGGCGGGCCCTCACGACCTACGACCCTCGCGGCCGACGGCAGCCGCCGGTGCGACGCTACGGGCGAGCCCGTCGAGTGGAGCGCCGGGTGCCGTTCCAGGTGGCGACGAGGATGGCGGACCCCGC
Source organism: Acidimicrobiaceae bacterium (assembly GCA_027449885.1). GTDB lineage: Bacteria > Actinomycetota > Acidimicrobiia > Acidimicrobiales > RAAP-2 > RAAP-2. The sequence continues at coordinate 48,902 of DAIDKS010000024.1, read as the reverse complement.
GAGCACGATCGCGGTGGACTCGACGGCGACGCGCCACGAGGGCGACGACAACTCGAGGAAACGGCGACCCTCGGAACAGGCAAAGGGCAGGGTGCCACCCGCGGCGACGCCGATCAGGAGGACCCAGCGACGCCAGGTCAGCGGATAGGCGGTGAGGGCGAGGATGACGAGTCCGAGACCGAGGGCGACGAGGAGGGCCTCGGAGCTCTGCTCGGTCCGGGGCGCGCCGCGCCCCCGGGTCACCGCGTAGCTGATGAGCAGGCCCGCGGCGACGACGAGTCCGCCCGGCACCGCGAAGCGCAGGACCCGGCCGACGAAGCCGGGGACGTAGCGCCGGGCGTTCGGGGCCAGCGCGAGGAAGAAGGAGGGGATCCCGATGGTGAGCGAGTCGATGATCGTCAAGTGGCGCGGCAGGAGGGGAAAGGGCCACGCGGCGATGCCGACGATCAGCGCCAGGGCCGTGGCCCACACGGTCTTGGTGAGGAACGTGTTCGCCACGCGCTCGATGTTGGCGGCGACGCGACGTCCCTCGGCGACTGCCACCGGCAGCGAGGCGAAGCGGTTGTCCAGCAGGACGATCTCGGCGACGGCACGTGTGGCGGGCGTCGCGGTGCCGAGGGCGATGGCGACGTCGGCCCGCTTGAGGGCCGGAACGTCGTTCACTCCGTCACCGGTCATCGCTACCGTGTGGCCCCGGGCCTGAAGCCCCTCCACCATCACGCGCTTCTGGTGCGGCGTGACCCGACCGAAGACCGTCGTCGACTCGAGGGCGAGCCGTACGGCGTCGTCGTCGACGAGGGTGCGGGCGTCGCGCGGGGTGTCGGCGCCCGGAACACCGGCGCGGCGAGCGATCTCGCCCACCGTCGCCGGATGGTCTCCCGAGATGACCCAGCACCGGACCCCCTCGCGGATGAAGTAATCGATGGTCTCGCGGGCATCCGGCCGCACCCGCTCGGTGAGGACGATCAGCCCCGCGGCCCGTAGGTCGTCGGGCAGTCCGGTCTCGAGGAGGGGTTCCGATGAGTGGGCTAGGGCGATGACGCGAGCTCCCGACGCGGCGACGAGGGCGGCTCGCTCGCGTGCGGACCGGTTGTCGTTCGAGTCGAGGACGATCTCGGGTGCTCCGAGCACCCAGCTGTGCGAGTCCGCGAGGGTCACGCCGCTCCACTTGCGCGCCGAGGCGAAGGGGACGACGACCCGGGCCGTGGCGCGCGGCTCGAGTCGTAGGCCCTCGTGAAGCGCGGCCATCGTTGAGGTCGTGGCGTCGGCCCCGAGCAATTCGGCGAGAGCACCGTGAAGGTCCGCGACGTCCCCCTCGATCACCTCGAGTCGGTCGAACGCCACGGATCCATCGGTGAGAGTGCCGGTCTTGTCGAAGCAGGCGACGTCGACCCGGGCGAGAGCCTCCACCGCGGGCATCTGCTGGAGGAGGACGTGGCGTCGTGACAGTGCGAGGGCCGCCGCGCCGAAGGCGATGCTGGTGAGGAGGACGAGCCCCTGGGGGACCATGCCGACGAGCCCCGCCACGACGCCCGTGGCGATGTCGCGCCACGAGGAACTCGGATAGCGCTGACGCAGGAGCAGCAGGGCGACCGGAGGGATCGCCCAGGTGATGTAGCGAAGGAGACGGTTGACCCCGGCGAGTATCTCGGAGTGCACGAGGGCGAAGCCCCGCGACTCGCTCGTGAGCCGACGGGCGTAGGAGCGTTCGCCGACGTCGGTCGCTCGGAACAGGCCACTCCCGCTGACGACGTAGCTGCCGGACAAGACGCGATCGCCGACCACCTTCGCGACGGGCTCCGATTCGCCGCTCAGGAGCGACTCGTCGACGTGGAGCGACGTGCTGGCCACCACGTCGCCGTCGGCGACGATCTGGTCTCCGGCGCCGACGATCACGAGGTCGTCTTGGACGACGTCGTCGACGGCGACGTCACGGCTGGCTCCGTCACGACGGACGTGAGCGCGAGGGGCGTGCAGGATGGCGAGGCGATCGAGCTGTCGCTTCGCGCGCGTCTCCTGGACGACGCCGATGAGCGTGTTCGCCACGAGGACGAGACCGAAGAGTCCGTCCTGCCAGCGGCCGATGGCGACGATCACGAGCAGCAGGGTTCCGAGGATGGCGTTGAATCGCGTCAGGATGTTCGAACGCAGGATCTCGCGCATGGTGCGGCTCGTCGTCGTCGCCGCCGCGTTGCTCCGCCCATCGGCGAGGCGCGCCGCGACTTCGGTGCTCGAGAGCCCGGCGACGACGTCGCCGGGTGACGCGCCGGCGCCGTTCACCGCGTCCTCGCTGGTGGCGCGTCGCGGCGACCGTCGATGCCCGGCGACGGGGCGGGGGAGAGCACGAACTCCACCTCCTGACCGTCTCGAACCGGATGGCCCCATGCCGATTGTTGCACGGACCGGCCGAGCACGAGGACGTCACGGGATCTCGTGACCGGTGACGACGGCTCGGACGGCGCTGGGGCGTATCGCGCGCTGACGTGGGGAGCGCCGCCGACGCGCAGGGGCGTGACGGCGTGCGAATAGATTTCCCTCATGGTCCCGGGTTTCGACCCCGCTCTCATCCTGTGGCTCAATCTGGCGGGAACGTTCGTCTTTGGGCTGAGTGGGGGCCTCGCGGGCGTGCGAGCGCGCCTCGATCTCTTCGGCGTCCTGGTCCTCGCCTTGGTCGTGGCGATGACCGGAGGCGTCGTACGTGACGTACTGATCGGAACGCCGCCGGCCACGTTTCGCGACTGGCGCTTCCTCGCGGCCGCCGGTCTCGCGGGAGTCGCCACGTTCGCGGCGCGGCCGGTCCTCGAACGGGTGTGGAACGTGATCCAGGTGCTCGACGCGGCGGGACTCGCGCTGTTCAGCGTCGCCGGCGCCGTGAAGGCGGTGGAGTTTCACTTGGGCCCCGCACCCGCGATCATCATTGGCGCCGTCACGGGTATCGGGGGTGGCGTCCTGCGCGACGTCCTGTTGCGCCAGATCCCGACGGTGCTTCGCCAGGACCTCTACGCCGTGCCCGCCCTCGCGGGGGCCGCGGTCGTCGTCGGCGCCCACAGTGCGGGCTCGCACAGCGTCGCCTTCCCACTGATCGGTCTCGCGGTCTGCTTCATCGCTCGGGTGGTCGGCATCCGATTCGACATCCAGTTGCCGGTCGCTCCGAGCGAGCGCCGGCGGCCCGCGGGTTCGCCGTCCCCGGAGCCGCGCCGCGACGTCGAGTCCGACGAGTGACGCCGGCACCGTGCCGACGTACGCCCGTCAACACTCACCCGTGGGAGGGAGGACATCGTGCGCCACCGGACGACCCGCGTAGGGGCGATCGTGGTCGGCATCTCGCTCGCGCTCGGCAGCGTGGCCGGTGCGTCGGGTGGGGCCCACGTTCGCCTCAGTCACGGCGAGCCCCTGAACGACCGACGCATCTCACCGGGTGCCGTGTTCCCGGTGGGCGTGTCGCGGATCTGCCAGCCGGGCTATGCCACGTCGGTGCGTGACGTCCCCGAGTCCGAGAAGCGGCACGTCTACGACGAGTACGGCATCGTCTCGCACTCCCCGGGCCAGTACGAGATCGACCACGTGATCCCCCTGGAGCTGGGTGGTGACAACAGCATCAAGAACCTCTGGCCGCAGTTGAACGACCATCCCCGCGGCTACCTCAACAGCAAGGACGTCCTCGAGAATCGCCTCCACGTCCTCGTCTGCGCGGGCCGCGTGGCGCTGATCGGGGCGCAACGAGCGATCGCGAGCAACTGGGTCAGCGAGTTCCACGCCATTCTCGGCTACTGGCCGAGCACGGGTGGGGCGAGCACGACGAGGTCGGTCGCGGCTGCACCGTCAGGGCGCGGGGGCGTGCGACTGACGCGAGCGCCGGTCACGGTGGTGCCCGGGCAAGGTGAGTCGATCGGCGTGCACAGCGCGCGAGCACGCGATACGTGCTCGTTGATGGTGACCCTGCCCAGCGGGCGCGTCAGCACGGCGAGTGGTCTCGGATCTCGGATAACCGACGCCCACGGCGATGTCGTGTGGCGATGGCGGGTGGCGAGCTCGACGGGTACCGGTGTCGCCGCCTACGTCGTCTCGTGTCGAGGGGGTGTGGCGTCGGGACAATTCACCATTCGGTGAGGGCCCGGTGACCATTGAGTGGTCGACTTACACTGCGGTGAAGGCGTCGACCTCCGTGGCAAATCGGCGTCGCTCTCGCGTGACGAGCGACAGGTGACCTCCGGGCACCGTCCGCAGCGTCGCTGCGACGATCTCCGCTCGCATCTCCTCGGCGAGCGCGAGGGGCGTCATGTGGTCGTTACGGCCGTGGAGGACGAGGGTTGGCGCGACGATCTCGCCCAAGCGAGCGGACGCGTCGTACGCGAAGGACGCGTCGCGCTGGAGTTCCCACGCCCAACGCGGTTGTCGCTCACCGGGGGTGGGCAATCGGCTCAGCACCTCGAGAGCCCACCATCGGCGCGTGAATCGCCGAGTCACCGGAGAGCGTGCGCTCGTCGCTGCGAGGACGAGGCGACGGACGCGTTCGGGGTGGTCGAGAGCGAGGCTGAGGGCGATGCGACCGCCCATGGAGTACCCGACGACGTCGGCCCGCTCGACGTTCAGGGCGCTCAGGAGGACCGCAGAGTCATCCGCCATCTGCTCGATGCGATAAGGGCCGGGGGGAGCGGTGCTGCGTCCGGCGCCACGGGGGTCGAAGGTGATGACGTGGTGCGAGTGCGCAAGTAACGGCACGACGCCACCGAAGAGGCGAGCGTCCGCTCCCAGACCGGGAATGAGCAGCAGCGACGGGCCGCTGCCGTGCTCTTCGTAGTAGATCTCGATGCCGTTGACCATCGCTCGTGCCATGTAGGTGAAGTATCCCGCGCTCGGGGTGACCTTGAGGAACCTCGAGGAACACCGCTTCTCGGGCGTCGCTGGTCCACGAGGAGTCGCGACGGGTGCCTTGGCGAGATCAGGGGATCACGGGCCCTCGTTTCGAGGAGTCGATTCGCGGGTGACGTGGCGGTGGCGGGCTGTGACCGCCTCCTGGGGGCGCGCCGGCCCGCTACGACGAAGCGACGGAAGCCAGTGTCGCCGACGTCGCGACGGGAGCCTGCTGTTCGTCAGGGAGACGGTAATGGGTCCCGCTAGGAATTCGACGCGACGACCAGGCGTGGCGCTGCCTCGCTGACGGAGGCATCGAGTGGTGGCCGCGCGGCGGGAGTGATGACCATCTGGCCCCATCATCGCGCCGCCGGAAGATGGCGTTGTTGATCGAGCCGTCTCGCGAACTCGGCGGAACCGGTCGACGCTGGGCGATCAATCGAGCGCTGTGCCGATTGGCACACCGGAGGCGAGAGGAAGATCCGGTGCTGGAGGTGGTGGGGCGACGGCGGTACCGGGTGGGAATTTCCTAACTTCGTGGGTAGTCGTGTGCATGACCCACGCCAACGGGCACGGTGGGACCTATGAGCACCCGCCCCACTTCCAAGCACGTGAACTCGTATCGAGTGCGACTCGATAGCCGGCGACGCCCACGCTGCCGGTGGCGCTGCTCGAGGAAGCGGAGATCGACGGCGAGGGTACCGACCTCATCGCCCGGGTGGAGGGTCCTGGGCGTGTCGTGCTCGAGGATCCGACGGCGCTGCTACGTGACCTGCAGGAACGTGTCGCTCGGGGAATGTCACGGCGGGGCGACACACGGGACGTGGCTCTCGAACTCATTGACGAGCGCCAGCACGACGAGAGCCTCCGGTAGAGCGTGCCCGAGTCACGTGCGGTCCCCGCAGGACCGGTGGTTGTCGACGCCACGCTGCTGATCGACGTCATTCGAGGGGTGCGCGCCGCGAAGCGGTTCACGCAGGTGCTAGGTCGGGCGGAGGTCACCTCTGTCAATTTCGGCGAGGTTCTCTACGAGTTGGGGATAGTGAACTCCCTGGCGCCGGATGAGGTCGAGGCGGCGTTGACCGCGACGGGTCTGTCGGTCGTCAGCGTCAACGTGGGTGTCAGTCGACGCTTCCTGGAACTCAAGCAGATCGACGAGCGGAGTCGCGCGGCGCAGAGGCGTGTGGGCACTACCTCGCCCAAGTCACTCTCTCTGGCCGACATCGTTTGTCTCGGATACGCCGCCGAGATGGGTTACCCGGTTCTGACCGCGGATCGGCACTGGACGACCCTCGGCAAGCACGGACTGACGGTGGCGGTGTTCGACTACCGGAACCCGAAGACCACCTTGTAACGCTCGACGTCGATCCCCATGCGTAGCTGCGTCGGTTCATGTGTTCGGGCCCGCACGCGTTAGATCACGTGAATCGTGTGCGCTAGGTCGCGCGAGGCCGCACTGGCTGGGCAAGTCGTCTCGGGACGACACTCGAGTGTGACCCGACACGGCCGATCTTGTGGAGGTGCTGGGAGTCGAACCCAGGTCCATCAGGGCCGCAGTAGACATTCTCCGAGCGCAGCCCATGGGGAATTGTCGGGCTGGTCCTGTCACGGGCACCGTGTACCAGCCGTAGTCAGCTGAATTGTCCTCGCTGGATCACTGACCGCTCCATTGAGTAATCCCTACTTTCTGACGCCCGAATTCCGAACCGTAGGGATGAGTCCGGTCGGACGTTGCTACCTAAGCAGCAAGGCTAAGCTGTGCTTTGCCGTTTTTTGTTGTTTTCCGGCTCTTTTACGTGGCTCCGGAGACCACGGCTCGCTGCTTCCACCTAGACAACTGATGTCGAAACCACTCACCCCCTTGGCTGCGGGTCGACGTGACTCGCTGTCCCAGGGTACCGTGCCGATCGCCGGGCGAATCCGGTTCGTCACCCGTACTTCTCGAAGGCCCGCTGGACGCGAGCCATCTCCCGCTCCGCGTCGCGCTGCGCGAGGGCCTGACGCCGGTCCTGCTGCTTGCGTCCCCGAGCGAGGCCCAGTTCAACCTTGGCGCGGCCGTCTCGGAAGTAGAGGGATAGCGGGACCAGGGTCAATGCCTGGGTGGTGGTCTCGTTGTACCAGTGGGCGATCTGTCGGTGGTGGGCCAGGAGCTTCCGGCGACGATCGGGGTCGTGACTGCCGAAGCCAACGGCGTAGGTCCAGGGCGGGATGTGGACCCCGTAGAGCCAGATCTCCCCGTCTTCGATGCGGGCGAAACCCTCGGTGATCTGGGCGGTTCCGTTGCGCAGGCTCTTGACCTCCGAACCGGTGAGGACGATGCCGCATTCCAGCCGGTCGAGGATCTCGAAGTCGTGTCGTGCCTTGCGGTTGGTGGCGATGACACGATCCGAGCCGGGGTCCGGTCGTGCGGCGCGGCGCGCCTGCATCGTCTTCGCTCGAGCCATCTCGCCAGAGTAGTGACGCGTCGCTCCGCGACCGGTAGACGCCGAGTGATTCGCCGCGGGAACCGGTGGAGAGCGGACCCGTGTCGAGTGAGCGTGGGGCGTGCCTAGATTGGATTCGTCCGTCCTGGCGGGAGCGGGGAGGTGACCCGATGCGTGACACAGTCCCGGTCGACGTGGTGCTGGTGGCCGTGAGGGCCTTCCTGGGCGGGATGATCCTCGCCCACGGCTATCGGAAGTTCTTCGGGGGAGGCCGATTGCCCGGCACGGCCCGGTGGTTCGAGTCCATCGGCGTTCGCCCCGGCGCCTTCAACGCCGTCGCCGCCGCATCGACCGAGGTGGGCGTCGGCGTTCTTCTGCTCCTGGGCCTTCTCACTCCACTGGCGGCGGCCGGCCTGGTGTCCCTGATGACCGTCGCGATCGTCACGGTGCACCGCAGGAACGGCTTCTTCATCTTCAATCACGGTGAGGGTATCGAGTACACGCTCGGGGTAGCGGTCTGCTCGCTCGTCCCCGGCGTGCTCGGTCCCGGTCGTTTCTCACTGGATCACCTGTGGGGTGTCGCAGCGTGGTCCCCGACGCTGCGCCTCGTCCTGACGCTCGGGTTGGGTGTGGGAGCCGCGGCTCTCCAGTTGGCCGCCTTCTATCGCCCGTCGCGCGAGCGTGACGTGTAGGCGTTCCGATCTCGTCGTCCCCGGTGATCGATGGGGACGGGCGTGGACTACCGTGGCGATGCCCTGCGAGGAGGAAACCTATGACCCGTGCGGACGGGCGTGCGCCCGACGAAGCCCGACCCCTCGAGTTCACTCGCGACTTCACGGAGATGGCCCTCGGGTCGGTCCTCGTGACCGTCGGCCGTACGCGCGTGCTCTGCACCGCGTCCGTGGAGACGGACGTTCCTCGATGGTTGCGCAACTCGGGTCGCGGTTGGGTCACGGCGGAGTACTCGATGCTGCCCGGGTCGTCACCCGAGCGCGTGACGCGAGAGGCCGCGAAGGGGCGCCCCTCGGGTCGCACCCAGGAGATCCAGCGACTGATCGGTCGGTCTCTCCGAGCGGTTACTCGGCTGGAACTGATGTCTGACCTACAGGTGACGGTCGACTGTGACGTCCTCCAGGCCGACGGTGGGACTCGAACGGCGTCCATCTGCGGTGGCTACGTCGCCCTCCACGACGCGGCGACCCGACTGCTGCAGCGGGGCCTGATCTCCGAGCACCCGCTGAGTGACGTCGTCGCCGCCATCTCGGTGGGCGTGGTGGACGGCCAGCCGGTACTCGACCTTCCCTACGTTGAGGATTCCCGGGCCGAGACGGACATGAACGTCGTGATGACCGGGGCCGGAGACTTCGTCGAGGTCCAAGGGACCGCCGAGCGAACGGCGTTCTCCCGTCGCGAACTCGACCAGTTGCTCGACCTCGCGGAGGGGGGAATCCGCCGGGTGCACGAGGTCCAGCGGGCGCTCCTCTCGACGCCGCCGACGCCACGATGACGGCGTGGGTGCTGGCGACGGCCAATCCGCACAAGGCGCGAGAGATGCGCGAGGTGCTGTCGGGTCTCGGCATTGAGGTCGAACCGCGCCCTGCGGGGTTGGCGGACGTCGACGAGACGAGCGACACCCTGGAGGGGAACGCCCTGCTCAAGGCGCGAGCGATCGCCCGAGCCACGGGTCGAACGGCCGTGGCCGACGACACGGGACTCTTCGTCGATGCGCTGGACGGTCGACCCGGCGTACGGAGCGCCCGTTACGCGGGCGACGACGCCTCGGACGACGAGAACGTGGCCAAGCTGCTCGGTGAGTTGGCGAGCCGTGTGGGTAGCCACGAGCGCTCCGCACGGTTTCGCACGGTCATCGCCGTGGTGACGCCCGGCGGGGACGAGGTCGTCGTCGCGGGTCAGCTCGACGGGTGGATCGAGGCGTCGCCTCGCGGTGAGAGCGGATTCGGCTACGACCCCGTGTTCGCGTCACCCGATACCGCGGGACGAACTCTGAGCGAAGTCGGTGCCGAGGAGAAGAATCGAGTCTCGCACCGGGCCCGAGCATTGAGGGAACTGGCCCGCGTCCTCGCCCACCGGGCCTCGGAGGAAGGAACTCGGCCCACTCACCCTTAGTCTGGCGACGTGGAGAGCGCTGAGCTGCCGATGTTCCCGTTGGGGATGGTGGTGTTCCCGCATCAGACGGTAGGACTGTGCGTCTTCGAGCCGCGATACCGACAGATGCTGCGCGACCTCTCCGTCGAGGACGCCGAGTTCGCGACATGCCTCATCGCCCGAGGATCCGAGGTCGGTGGTGGCGACGAGCGAACGATGGTCGGCACCGTCTTGCGGATCGTCGCCTCTCAGCCGCTCGTCGACGGACAGACCCTGCTCATGGTCGAGGGGGAACGATGTATCCAGGTCGCGGACTGGCTTCCCGACTCTCCGTATCCCCGAGCCACCGTGAGTGAGCGGTGTTGTGACGAGGTCCCGATCGAGCCGACGCTGCTGAAGTCGGCGGAGTCGGCGGTGCGGGCGCTGCGGGCGCTCCACAGCGAGGTCCACCTCGACGACGCACCCCTGCCAGCGGGGGAGTTGTCACCCGATCCCGCGGTCCGGGCGTGGCAACTCTGCGCGATGACACCGATGGCGGTCCTTGATCAGTTCAGCGTCCTCAGCCTGTCGGACCCCAACGATCGGCTTCGGCTCGTGGCTGAGATCTGCTGTGAACGCTACGGGGACTACCAGCGAATGCTGGTCGAGCCCTCGCGCGACGACTGGTCCTAACGGACGTCGAGTAGGTCGACGACGAAGATCAACGTCTCGTTGGGTCGGATGACCCCACCGGCCCCACGGGCGCCGTAGCCGAGGTGTGGCGGGATGACGAGCCGCCGGCGACCGCCGACGCGCATTCCGACGACGCCCTGGTCCCATCCGGAGATGACGTGGCCCGCCCCGAGCGAGAAGGCGAACGGTTCGTCGCGGTCCCACGACGCATCGAATTGCTCGCCGGTCGAGGCGGCGACGCCTACGTAGTGGACGACGGCGGTCTGGCCCGCCTGGGCTTCGGCACCGCCACCCACCGTGAGGTCGGTGACGTCGAGGTGATCCGGCAGGCTGCCGTCGATGGGTTCTACGAGAGGCTTGGGCACGCCACGAATCTAGTAGGGGGGATTCGGCGGCGATCGGTGCGGGCGGCGGGACTCGAACCCACACTCCGAAGAACTGGTACCTAAAACCAGCGCGTCTGCCAATTTCGCCACGCCCGCGCGGCCCCACTCTACGGGACCGGGCCGAGCGTGAAGGACCGTCCAGTAGATTGTTCCCATGGATACAGCGGCAATGTCCGACTCGATGGCCGGAAACGACCTCAATCAGCGACTCCTTCGCGAGAGGATCGTCTTCCTCGGCACCCAGGTGGACCAGGCCACGGCGAACCGAATCTGCTCAGAACTGCTGCTGCTCGAGGCTGAGGACCCCGACCGCGACATCAGCCTCTACATCAACTCACCCGGCGGCTCGGTGACCGATGGGCTGGCGATCTACGACACGATGCAGTACGTGAAGTGCGACATTCGCACGATCTGCCTGGGGATGGCCGCGTCCATGGGACAGTTCCTGCTCTGCGCGGGAACCAAGGGCAAGCGCTTCGCCCTGCCGCACTCTCGCATCCTCATGCACCAGCCCTCAATGGGGGGCATGCAGGGACAGGCATCGGACATCGCGATCCAGGCCGAGCAGATCGTGTACCTGAAGAAGATGCTGGCCGAGCGAATCGCGTTCCACACTGGTCAGCCCCTCGATCGGATCGAGGCGGACTCCGACCGAGACCGCTGGTTCACTGCGGACGAGGCCCTCGAGTACGGATTCATCGACGCGGTCATTGACCGGTCGGCCCTGCGCCAAGAGGCCTAGTGGACGACGCGCCGGCGACACGTCGCTCCGGGTTGGCGGCGCCGGTGCGGGTGGTCAGTGCACGCCCGAGTCTGGGCGCACGACTGCGCAATCTGGCGGATCGACGCGAGTTGCTCACCGGACTCATCACGTCGGACATCCGGATCAAGTACAAGGGCTCCGCCCTCGGCATCTTCTGGTCGATGCTGTCACCGGCGCTCACCCTGGCCACCTACTACCTCGTCTTCTCGATCTTCCTGAAGAACGGGATCCCCGACTTCGTCGTGTACCTGTTCGCGGGACTCGTCGTATGGAACCTCTTCCAGGGCGGTGTATCCGCGTCGACCGGGGTGATCGTGGACCGCGCGGGCCTGGTGAAGAAGGTCTCGTTTCCCCGGGAGATCCTGGCACTCTCGAACATCGGTGCGGCCGTCATCTACTTCCTCATCCAAGTGGGTGTCCTCGCCGTCTTCCTCCTGATCATTGGTCACGCGCCGGCGTGGGGATTCGTCGCCGTGCTGCCGCTAGCCTTCCTCGCCCTGTACTTCTTGACGGCGGCCATCGGCATCGTGATGTCGGCGATCACCGTCTATCTCCGTGACGTTCGGCACCTGATGGACGTGGTTCTCCAGTTGTGGTTCTGGCTCTCGCCGGTCGTGTACTCCTACGAGAACTCGATCGCGGCGCCCCTGCGGCGTCACGGGCTCACGGCCCTCTACTTCCTCAATCCGGTGACACCGATCATCATCACGTTCCAGCGGGCCTTCTACGCCGCGCCCGTCGTGCGCTCAACGACAACGGGACTCCCTCTCCACGTCCTGCCGTCGTGGTCGCTGGGTGAGTTCGTCGTCATCAACGCGGGCCTCGTCGTGGGCTCCTTCGTGCTGTTCCTCCTCGCGCTGGTCGTGTTCGGGCGCCTCGAGGGCAACTTCGAATCGGAACTGTGATGTCGGAAGTCATTGAGGTCGACGGCGTCTCGAAGCGCTTCAAGATCCACCACGAGCGCCACAACTCACTGAAGGAGAGGATCCTTCATCCGGGCGCGGGCAACACGGAACTCTTCGACGCCCTGCGGGACGTGAGCTTCTCGGTGGGCGAGGGTGAGACCGTGGGCATCCTCGGACACAACGGCTCGGGCAAGTCGACGCTGCTGAAGTGCGTGTGCGGCGTCCTCCAGCCCTCGGAGGGCCAGATTCGCCTGCGCGGCTCCCTCGCCGCTCTGCTCGAGCTGGGCGCCGGGTTTCAGCACGAGCTCTCCGGGCGCGACAACGTGTACCTGTACGGTTCGATGCTCGGCTTCTCGCGCAAGCGCGTCGACCAGATCTTCGACGACATCGTGGACTTCAGCGAACTCGCCCACTTCATCGACACGCCGGTCAAGTTCTATTCGAGCGGCATGTACGTTCGTCTCGCCTTCGCCGTGGCCGTCAACGTCGACCCCGACATCCTGGTGGTCGACGAGGTGCTGGCGGTGGGCGACGAGCGCTTCCAGGCGAAGTGCATCGACCGCATCCGCACGTTTCAGCGCGAGGGCCGAACGATCCTCCTCGTGACGCACCAGGCCGACACGGTGAAGGCGATCTGTGACCGGGCGATCGTCCTCGACCACGGGCTCAAGGTCGCCGATGGAGAGGTGGGAGAGGGCTTGCGCATCTTCCGCGAGCACCTGTTGGGTGGTGCGGCGCCGGGCTCGACGTCGTCCGCACCCGCTGTCCGCGTCGAGGCAGTGAGCGCTCCGTCGGGCTCGTTCGAGGTCCGACACGGTGGCCAGCTCAACCTCGAGGTCGACCTCGTCTCGGACCAGGCGGTTAGTGGCAACCTCGTGATCGAGATCTATACGCGCTCGGGTCTTCTCGTCAGCCGCAACGACTCTCAGGCCGCCCCGGTCGACCTCACACCGGGGGCGACGCGCGTGACGGTCGGACTGAGTGACGTGCCACTGCTCGACGGCGTCTACGACGTGAACGTCGGGGTCGTCGATCCGCAGGGGGGAACGGTCCTGGGATGGCGGGAGAAGGCGGCCGCCATCCAGGTGATCTACGACGGCCGTGCCGGCGGCGTCGTCGCCCTCGACGCCGCCGTCACCCAGTGGTGACCGGTAGCGAGGGGTAGCGGCGTAAGGCTCCCCAGCGACCCAGCCGTCCGAGGTTGAACGGGTAGGTCGCGCGCGCCAGGAGCCGGCGATCACCGCGCGAGTTCCCGTAGGCGTAGATATCGGGCGGAGTGGAATAGCCCCGGCCGTCGATCCACTCATCGAGGCGCCGCATCTTCTCCTTGCCCCTACAGTTGCGGCCCAGGTAGCCGCCCGTGAGGCGTCCCAGTGGGTCGACCGCGAGGCGCGTGCCGAGCGCACCGTGCGCACCCAGTTCGCGGGCCACGATGTCGACGTAGACCTCGGGGGACGCGGAGACCAGGACGACGTCGTGGCCCTGCTCCAGGTGCCAGCGCAGTCGGGCCACGGTCGGACGGCGTAGGTGTCGCTGCAGGTGCTCGAGAATGAAGGACCGCGACGCGTGCTCCACGCTGGACCACTCGCGCCCCGCGAGGAGTGAGCGGAAGAGCCGTTCCTTGGCCCGGTCGGCGGTGCGCCCGGATCTCAGGGCGCCCAGGGTCAGGGGGACGATCAGCCGTCCCGCGGCCCGGAGGGCGGTGCCGCGTCCCGCGACGTGCTCGAGCCACTTGAAGACGCTTCCGCCGTCGGTCAGCGTCCCGTCGAGGTCGAAGGCGGCCACGACGGGTGACGGGGCGTGAGGCATGGGTCCATTCTCACAGGTGTCGGCGGTTCTCGTCGACGCGTCGGCACGAATCGGACGTCGTGCGCCGACCCTAGGCTGGGGCACCGGAGCGAAGGAGTCTTCATGTCGAGCACGTTCACGTTCGCTGGTCAGACGGTCCGCCGGCTGGGTTTCGGCGCGATGCGCATCACCGGTCCCGGGGTGTGGGGTCCGCCGGCCGACCACGACGAGGCCCTTCGCGTCCTGCGCCGGGCCGTCGAGCTGGGCGTGGACTTCATCGACACGGCCGACTCCTACGGACCGGTCGTCTCGGAGGAGTTGATTCACGAGGCCCTTCACCCGTACGGCACGGTGCGTGTCGCGACGAAGGCGGGTCTCCTTCGCACGGGGCCCGACCAGTGGACACCGTGTGGACGTCCCGACTACCTCCGTCAGCAGTGCGAGCTGTCCCTACGTCGTCTCGGCGTCGAGTCGATCGACCTGTTCCAGTTGCACCGGATCGACCCGACGGTGCCCGCCGAGGAGCAGTTCGGGCTACTGAAGGCGCTGCTCGATGAGGGCAAGGTCCGGGCGGTCGGACTCTCCGAGGTGAGCGTCGAGGAGATCCGGGCGGCCCAGCAGGTGGTCCCGATCTCGACCGTGCAGAATCTCTACAACGTCGCGAATCGCCAGAGCGAGGACGTCCTCGGCTACTGCGAGGAGCAGGGCATCGGATTCATTCCGTGGTTCCCGGTCGCCGCCGGGCGACTCGCGCGTCCGGGTGGGCCGCTCGACACCGCGGCCACCGGTCTCGGCATCACGGTGGCCCAGCTGGCGATCGCGTGGCTACTCGCGAAGAGTCCGGTGATGCTCCCGATCCCGGGTACGGGGAGCGTCGCCCACCTCGAGGAGAACTGCGGGGCCGGCTCGATCGTGCTGCCGGACGAGGTCGTCGCGCAACTGGATCAGCTGCAGGACTAGTCACTCACCCGAGACGTCGCTCCGTAGCTGGCGCTTCAGCACCTTCCCCTGGGGATTGCGGGGCAGGGGCTCGTCGCGCAGGAAGATTCGCGTCGGGACTTCGAAGTGGGCGAGGAGGGGGCGCAGGAACGACCGCAGCTCCTCGGGATCGATGCGTCGGCCGGGGCGCGGGACGATGACCGCGGCGACCTCCTCGCCCCACACGGGGTGGGGAAGGCCGACGACGGCGCAGTCCGCGACGTCGGGGTGCTCGAAGAGAGCGGCCTCGACGCCGACGGAGTACACGTTCTCCCCGCCCCGGATGATCATGTCCTTCGCTCGGTCGACGATGTGGATGAACCCGTCGGGATCCATACGGGCGATGTCGCCCGTATGGAGCCACCCGTCGGTGAAGGCGCGGGCCGTCTCCTCAGGCTTGTTCCAGTAGCCGCGCACGACGCTCGGGCCGCGGACCCACAGCTCGCCGAGTTCCTCACCAGAGAGCCGCTCGACGGGTGGATCGGGCTCATCCCATCCTTCCGGGACGATGGCCGCCTCGCACACGGGGACGACGGGCCCACAGCTCGTGGGTCGCTCCACGTAGTCGGGGCCCGAGTTGAGGGCGATGGCCGCCGACGTCTCCGTCAGCCCGTACCCATTGCCGGGTTGGGCGAGGTCGAAGCCCTCACGAATGCGCCGGACGAGATCCGGGGGTGCGGGGGCCCCGCCGTACGAGACGGAGCGGACGCTCGAGGTGTCCGTCGTCGTGAACGCCGGGTGGTCCAGGATCTGCATGGCGATCGTCGGGACGCCGCCGATCAGGGTGATGCGCTCCCTTTCGATGAGCCGCAGGGCGTCGCCCGCGTCGAAGTGGTGCATCATCACGATCTTGCCGCCCGCGGCCGTGTTGACGACCATGACGGCGAGGCATCCCGTGGCGTGGAAGAGGGGCACATTCAGGAGGCTGGCGTTCGGGGACTCGCGCCGTCGCTCCTCCTCCGAGGGGGGGAACCGCAGTGCCGAGCGCTGCGAGATGAAGAACAGGTTCATCAGGTTCGTGGTGGCGTTGCGGTGCGTTCCGACCGCGCCCTTCGGGTGACCCGTCGTCCCCGACGTGTAGAACATCGTGGCGTCGTCGTCGGGAGAGATCGCGACGTCGACCGGGGTCGCGTCGGCCGCGACGTCGCCCAGGAAGTCGGCGTAGTCGATGATGCGCACCCGCGGGTGCGACGGGCGCTCCGCGGGCGCGGCGGCCGAGGGCAGGACGACCACCGTGCGCAGGGCGGGCAGTCGATCGAGGAGCGCCGCGATCCGCGTGAGTCGCTCGTCGTCGACGAACAGCACACTGGTCGAGGAGTCCATGAGCCCGTATTCGAGTTCGTCGGCGCTCCACCACGCGTTGAGCAACACGGCGATCGCGCCCGCACTGATGGCCCCCCAGAAGGCGATGACCCACGTGGGGAGGTTCCGGGCGGCGACGGCCACGCGGTCGCCCGGGCGCACACCGTCGGCGTGGAGGCGGCGCGAGAGGGTGGCCGCCCGACGGTAGTGCTGGTCGAACGTCACGCGCTCACCCTCGTAGACGAGAAAGTCGCGCTCGGCGTGACGAAGTGAGAGGTCGAGGACGTCGCGAAGGGTTCGGGGTGCGTGACGCCATACCGACATCTCACGTCCCACGACAACGGCGCGCTCGATCTCGAACATCTGGCCCGGCGCCGTGAGCACGGCGGTTGCCTCGTCGACGGTCATCGCCATTGGCGCGACCTTACTGCGGCGGCGTTTCGCCAGTGCGGAAGGCTCGCTCCCGGTAGAAGGCGAGCTCCGCGACGGACTCCCGGATGTCGTCGAGTGCGCGGTGGGTGCTCGACTTGTCGGGCATCGCGTCGAGGATGTCGGGACGCCACCGCCGCAGGAGTTCCTTGATGGTCGAGACGTCGACGTTGCGATAGTGGAAGAAGGCCTCCAGCGTCGGCATGTACTCCTGCAGGAACCGGCGGTCGGTCCCGATGGAGTTGCCGCACAGCGGCACGGTTCGCGGTTCGGCGATGTGCTGGCGCAGGAAGTCCAGCGTCGCCGCTTCGGCGTCGACGAGCTCCGTGGTGGCGGTGCGCAGGTCGTCAAGCAGGCCCGAGCGCTGATGCATCCCGATGACGACGTCCTCCATCTGGGCGAGCTGCTCGGCCGTCGCCCGAATGACGAGGTCGGGACCCACGGCGACGACGTTCAGGTCGTCGTCGGTCACGATCGACGCGATCTCGACGATCACGTGGCGTCGCGGGTCGAGTCCGGTCATCTCGAGGTCTATCCAGGCGAGCACGACGACGACACTAGAGGACCCGTGATCGGGTCTCGGTAGCCTGGGGCCGTGGACATTCCCTTTCGCGTCGTGCGACCCGGGGCCGCGCTGCCCCGCAACGCCCACAGTGGCGACGCCGGCTTCGACCTGGTCGCCATCGATACCGAGCGTCTGGAGCCGGGGGGCGGGCGGGCCCTCGTAGGGACCGGCCTCGCGATCGCCCTCCCTGATGGCTACGCCGGCTTCGTCCTGCCCCGCAGCGGGCTGGCCACGCATCACGGCGTGACCTGCGTGAACTCTCCGGGACTGATCGACGCCGGCTACCGAGGCGAGATTCGAGTGGCCCTCGTGAACCTGGATCCGCGCGAGGCCTACGTCGTTCGTCCCGGTGATCGCATCGCCCAGCTCGTGGTGCTGCCGATCCCGACCCTCGAGTTCCGAGAAGTCGAGGAGTTGCCCGTGTCCTTGCGAGGGGTGGGGGGTTTCGGCAGTTCCGGGAGGTGAGCGGCACCGACCTCGCTCCGCTAGTATGGAGCCGACGCGGACGTAGCTCAGTTGGTAGAGCGCGACCTTGCCAAGGTCGAGGTCGCCGGTTCGAGCCCGGTCGTCCGCTCCACCGATGAGCCCCGGCCACTTGGCCGGGGCTCATCGCTTTGGTGGACGTTGGTCCGGTGACGGAGGAGGCCCATGCGCATCGTCGGGGAGTCGGAGATCCGAGCGGCGGTCGCCGCCCTTCGCCGTGACGAGCCCCGCGTGGTCGTCGGGGGCAACACCGCCACCCCGTGGGAGATCCTCCGTGCGGTCGACCACGCCCTGCCGCGCTATCGGGTCTTCGTCCTCAACCCCCAGGATCCCTGGCCTCAGCGTGACGGGCTGACGACCGAGTCCCCCTTCATCGGGCCGGGGGTGCGGGGCCGCGACGACGTGGACTTCCTGCCGATGCGCCTGTCATTGGTGCCGCGGCTGTTCGCCACGTCGCGACGGCCGGACATCGTCCTCGTCCAGACCTCGGCGCCCCACCGGGGACGGGTCTCGCTGGGCATTGAAGTCAATATCCTTCCCGCCGCCATCCAGGCAGTACGTCGTGAGGGCGGGCTGGTGATCGCGCAGGTCAATCCGCAGATGCCCTACACGTTCGGGGACGCCGAGCTCGACGAGGATCTGGTGGACTTCGCTCTGGAGGTCGACGCTCCGCTGCCGATCCTCGAACCCCGGTTCATCGACGACGCCGCCCGAGGGATCGGGGAGCGGATCGCGTCGAGGATCGGGGACGGCGCGACCTTGCAGATGGGCATCGGCCAGTTGCCGGACGCGGCGCTCCAGTTCCTGGGGGAGCGTCGACACCTGGGAATCTGGTCGGAGATGATCTCGGATGGCGTCGTCGCGCTGGACCGGGCGGGCAGCCTCGACATCGATCGCGTCATCTCGACGACCTTCATGTTCGGCACCGAGGATCTCTACCGATGGGCGCACCGCAATCCGCGCGTGGTGCTCCGGCGGACCGAAGTGGCGAACAATCCCGCCCGCATCGCCGACCAGCCGTCCATGATCTCGATCAACACCGCCGTCGAGGTGGACCTCTACGCTCAAGCGAACGCCAGCTACGTCAGGGGTCGCGTCTTCTCCGGCTTCGGGGGTCAGCCCGACTTCGTGAGCGGGGCACTGCACTCGCGCGACGGTCAGGCCATCTTGGCCCTCAGGTCGTGGCACGAGAAGTCGGGATCCTCGACGATCGTCCCCCTCCTCTCGGCACCGGTCTGCTCCTTTCAGCACAGCGCCGTCGTCACCGAGCACGGCGTGGCGGCGCTGTGGGGCTTCAGCCAGAGCGAGCAGGCGGCCGCGCTGATCTCGCGGGCGGCCGATCCCCGGGCCCGCGACGATCTCGGGCAGGCCGCCGCCCGCCTCGGTCTGCTCTAGTCGGACGGAGGCTGCGTAGGCTGCGTGGCGGAGGACCGATGATCCACCCTGCACTGCACCGCTACATCGAGTCGCTGCGCCAGGCGCCGCCACCGCATCCGTCGACCATGACCCTGGACGAGCGCCGCACCCAGTACCGTGAGGCCACGCGAGCGTGGTGGCCCGAGCCCCACCCCGTCGAGGTTCGAGACCTGTCCCTCGACCTCGCCGATCGCCGCCTGGCCGCGAGGCTGTACGTGCCCGCCGACGATGAGGGCCGTGCTCTCGTCGTCTACTTCCACGGCGGTTCGTTCGTCGTCGGCGACCTCGACAGCCACGACGGGCTCTGCCGACGACTGGCGGCGGACGCCCGGGTGCGCCTCCTCGCCATTGACTACCGCCTCGCCCCGGAGAATCCCTTCCCGGCCGCGATCGACGACGCGGTCGATGTCGTTCGCTACCTCGCCGCCCATCGCGGAGACGTGGCCCAGCACGACGCCGCGCTCGTCGTCATGGGCGACTCGGCGGGGGCGACGATCGCCGCGGTCGCGGCCTCGTCCGTCGGTCGCGAAGTCGGCCTCGCGGCCCAGGTGCTCCTGTACCCGACGCTCGGTCCCGAGATGCTGACCGACTCGGCTCACGTCTACGCCACCGGCTACGGCATCGAACTCGATCACCTCCGCTACGACTACGGGCTCTACCTCGCGGGACAGGTGGATCACACCGATCCACGCGCGTCACCCCTGATGAGCGAGGACCTCACGGGGGCTCCTCCGGCCATCATCGTGGTGGCCCAGTGCGATCCCCTGCGCGACGAGGCGGTCGCGTACGCCGGGCTCCTGGAGCACTTCGGCGTCCCGGTCACCCTGCTCGAGGCCGAAGGGATGGTCCACGGCTTCATCCGCCTGGGGGGAACGATCCCCCAGGCCCTGGCGATCGTGGATGATGTCGCTGAGCAGCTGCACCGGCGGATCGCGGAGCGGGCGTGAACGTCCTCTTCATCACGCTGGACCAGTTCCGGGGTGACTCCTACGGGGCGGCCGGCCACCCCCTGGTGACGACCCCCACTCTCGATCGTCTGGCCGGGGAGGGGGTTCGTCTGGCCCGGCACTACTCGCAGGCTGCGCCGTGTGCACCCGGTCGAGCCGCCCTCTACACGGGGACGTACCAGATGAACAATCGGGTGGTGGCCAACGGGACGCCCCTGCGTCGGGGCACCCCCTCGCTCGCGACCGTCGCCCGCCGGGCGGGCTACGACCCGACGCTCTTCGGCTACACCGATCAGGGACTCGATCCCCACGCCGCCGTCGGACCCGAGGACCCCCGCCTCAATGACTACGACGGAGTCCTCCCGGGGCTATCGGTCGGTCTGTACCTCCCCGAGAGCCAGGCCGGCTGGGTGCAGCACCTGCGCTCCCTCGGATACGACGTGCCCTCCGGCTGGGCACCCGCGCTGCGCGGCGAGCCGGATCGGCCGGCGGAGCACTCGTTGGCGGCCTTCCTCACGGATCGCTTCCTCGAGTGGCTCGATCACCAGGAGTCGGGATGGTTCGCCCACCTCAGCTACCTCCGCCCGCACCCGCCGTACGCGGCCGCTGGACGCTTCAGCTCCCTCTACGATCCGGCCGACGTCCCCGACGCGATCGAACCAGCCGAGCGGGGCCGCCACCCGATCCACGACGTGGCGCTGACGCTGCCCGGAGCCGCCGCGCCGACGACACCCGACGGCGTCCGCGCCCTGCGGGCCCAGTACTACGGAATGGTGAGCGAGGTCGACTCGCAACTCGCTCGAGTCGTGGCGGCGGTCGAGGAGCGGGGCGAGTGGGCCGACACCCTCGTGGTCGTGACGGCCGATCACGGGGACCAGTTGGGCGACCACGGGCTCATCGAGAAGCTCGGCTACTTCCCGCAGAGCTATCACATCCTCGGCCTCTGGCGCGATCCCCGAACGCCGGAACTCGCCGGGACCGTGACGGAGCGGTTCACCGAGAACGTCGATCTGCTGCCGAGTCTCGCCGTCGCGCTGGGCGGGCCCCCACCACCCGAGTGCGACGGGCGGCCCCTCCAGGACCTCTGGGCGGACCCGGACGGACCGTGGCGAGCGGTCGCCCACTACGAGTGGGACTATCGCCGCTACGCGATCGGCACGTCGGGTTGGACGCCGACCGACCGCTCGACCGCCCGCCAGAACCTCGCCGTGTCGGTGGGAGAGGACCTCGCCTACGTCCAGTTCGGAGACGGGAGCTGGCTCTGCTTCGACCTGGCCGCCGACCCGACGTGGCGAACGCTCACGACGGAGGCCGATCGCGTCCTCCCGTTAGCCCAGGAGATGCTCGTCTGGCGTCAGGAGCACCTGGATCGGGAGCTGACGGAGATGCTGCTCGGTCCCGACCGCCGCGGCCGCTGGCCCGACCTCGGCTGGTAAGTCCCTCTGATCAGGGATGAGAATGGCATCGGGGCGACGGACTCGATCGCGACATCGCACATTTGACCCCGTGACCTGCTGCGGTGGCACTCATCTGGAAAGATGTCCCCTGCGTCAACAGCGACGCAGTGAAGAGGGAGATTCAATGCAGCGCATTTCACGTGTGCGGTCGATGCTCGCGACGGCGGGCGTGGCCACGCTCGTCCTGGCCTCGTCGGCGGTCGCCGGTGCGGCTCCGACCGGGACCTACAACGCCGCGGCGGCGAAGCTCGTACCGGCCGTGTACAAGGGCAAGGTCCTTCAGGTCGCGACCGACGCCACTTACGCGCCCGACGAGTACATGCAGGGCTCGAAGATGGTCGGCTTCGACATCGACCTGATCAACGCCGTCGCGAAGACGCTCGGGATCAAGGTCAACGAGAACAACGTCACGTTCGACAACATCATCGCGGGCATCAAGTCGGGCAAGTACGTGATCGGCAACTCGTCGTTCACCGACACGAAGGCCCGCGAGGCGCAGGTCAACTTCGTCGACTACTTCCAGGCGGGCGAGGGCGTGTACGCGAAGTCCAACGCCAAGGTCACCTTCACTGGCTTCAAGAGCTTCTGCGGCTACAAGGTGGCCGTCGAGACCGGAACGGTGGAGCAGACGGACGCCCAGACGGCGGCGAAGTCCTGCCCGTCGAGCAAGAAGCTAACGGTCCTCACGTTCTCGACCCAGACCGAGGCCAACGTGGCCGTGGCGTCGGGACACGCGACCTTCGGGTTCGCCGACAGCCAGATCGCCGGCTACATCGCCGCGACGTCGAAGGGTGCCTTCAAGCTGGTGGGCAAGGCCGTGAACGTCGCCCCGTACGGCATCGCGACACCGAAGACGGCGGCGGGTCTCCAGTTGGCGAAGGCCATCCAGGCCGCGCTCAAGGTACTCGTGACCAACGGGACCTACGGCAAGATCCTGAAGTCCTACGGCGTCCAGGCCGGTGCGCTCCCGGTGAGCAAGATCACCCTCAACGGGGCCCTCTCGTAGGCCGTCCGGCGAGTCTGTAGTAAACACATACCCATGACGACGAACGGGGGCGACGCGGTACAGGTCGTCCCCGTTCGTCACGTGGGGAGGTGGATCGGCGCGGTCGTCATGGTCGTGCTGACGGCGATGTTGTTCCACACGCTGCTGTTCACCTCGCGCTTCACGTGGAGCATCGTCTTCCACTACTTCGGGACGTCGGAGATCATCCAGGGCGTGGTGAAGACCCTGGAGCTCACGGTCCTGGCGATGGCGATCGGGATCGTGCTGGGCGTGGCCATCGCGATCATGCGCCTCTCACCCAACCGGCTCCTGTCGGCGCCGGCGTGGGCCTATACGTGGTTCTTCCGGGGCACCCCCGTGTACGTGCAGCTCCTCTTCTGGTTCAACATCGCGGCTCTGTTCCCCCAGCTCTCGATCGGGATCCCGTTCGTCCACGCCGCCTTCTTGCGCTTCAACGCCGGCAACTTCTTCACCCCCTTCAACGCGGCCTTCATCGGACTCGGCCTCAACGAGGCCGCCTACATGTCAGAGATCGCTCGCTCGGGGCTCATCTCGGTCGACGAGGGTCAGATCGAGGCGGCGAGCTCGCTGGGGATGCGCCGGTCCCAGACCCTGCGCCTCGTGGTCCTTCCCCAGGCGATGCGCGTGATCATCCCACCGACGGGCAACGAGGTGATCTCGATGCTGAAGACCACCTCGCTGGCGAGCGCCATCTCGGTGATCGAGACCCTCGGGGCCGCCCAGAACATCTACGCCGCGAACTACGAGGTCATGCCGCTGCTCATCACGGCCAGCCTCTGGTACCTCGTGGTGACGACCGTCCTCTCGATCGGGCAGTTCTACCTGGAGCGCCACTTCGCGAAGGGCGCGCACCGGACGCCTCCACCGACGCCGATCGCCCGCCTGAAGGCCGACGTGCGCGGCATCGCCGGAAAGTTCCGGACCCGGCGCGGTGTCGTCGCGGAGGTGGCCGCGTGAGCGTCGTGACGTCGGAGGCGACGCCGATGGTGGAGGCGCGGGGCGTCTGCAAGTCGTTCGCGGGCGTCGAGGTCCTGAAGGGCGTGGACCTCGTCGTCAAGCGGGGCGAGGTGACCTGCCTCATCGGGCCGTCGGGTTCGGGCAAGTCGACGCTGCTGCGCTGCATCAACCACCTCGAGAAGCACGACGCGGGCGAACTGCGTGTCGACGGCCATCTGGTCGGTTACGAGTTTCGCGACGGAAAGCTCTACGAGCGCAACGACAAGCAGATCTGCGCGGAACGCGCGAAGATCGGCATGGTCTTCCAGCGCTTCAACCTCTTCCAGCACCTCACCGTCCTGGACAACGTCACGATCGGACAGGTGAAGGTCCGTCGCGTCGCCAACGACCAGGCGGCCGTGCGCGCGAAGGAGCTCCTCGCTCGCGTGGGGCTGGCGGGCAAGGAGGGGGCCTACCCGAGCCAGCTGTCCGGCGGTCAGCAACAGCGCGTCGCGATCGCGCGCGCCCTCGCCATGGAGCCCAAGTTGATGCTCTTCGACGAGCCCACGTCGGCCCTCGACCCCGAGCTGGTCGGTGAGGTGCTCGACGTGATGAAGGACCTCGCCCGCTCCGGCATGACGATGGTCGTGGTGACCCACGAGATGGGTTTTGCTCGCGAGGTGGCGGACACCGTCTACTTCCTCGATCACGGAGTGATCGAGGAGTCGGGTGACCCCCGAGAGGTGCTCACCGCTCCGCGTTCGGAGCGACTCAAGGGGTTCCTCTCCAAGGTGCTCTAGTGCACTGGAACCTTCACCCGAGCAACGTCGGGACCGGGCTGCCCCTCGAGGGCGTACGCGTCCTCGACTTCTCCCGAGTGCTCGCCGGGCCCCTGTGCGCGATGATCGCGGGCGATCTGGGAGCGGACGTCGTCAAGGTCGAGGGACCCGACGGCGACCCCGTTCGATCCCTGCGTCCGCCTGTGCTCGGTGATGACGCGACGTACTACCTGGCAGTCAACCGCCATCGCCGTAACGTCGTCGCCGACCTGCGCGATCCGTTCGACCGTGCCGCCGTCGAGGATCTCGTCCGCCAGGCGGACGCCATCGTCGAGAACTTCCTGCCCAATCAGGCGCGCAGCCTCGGCATCGACGCACTCCGCGAGCTCAATCCCGACGCGGTGTGGGTCTCGGTGACGCCGGCCACGTCCGGGGGACCCGTCGCCGCCGACCCGTCCTTCGACCTGCTGGCCCAGGCTCGCTCGGGCCTGATGGGCGTCACCGGGCGCGCGGACGGCGAACCGACGAAGGTCGGGTCACCGCTCGCCGACGTCGTGACGGGTCTCTACGCGGGGATCGCCCTCATGACGGGCCTCTACGCCCGACTCGCCGGGCGACCGGGCCGACGCTTCGAGGCCCCCCTCCTCGAGTCGACGATGAGCGCTCTCATCAACCAGGCTCAGGGATACCTCTCAACGGGCGTGCCGCCCCGGCGGCTCGGCAACGACCATCCCTCGATCGCCCCCTACGGACCGGTGCGCACGGCCGACGGGTATCTGCTCCTCGCGGTCGGCACCGATTCCCAGTACGCGCGACTGGTCGAGCTGTTGGGCGATCCCGACCTCGCCGCGGTCGAGCGCTGGGCCACGAATGCCGTGCGCGTCGCGGAACTGGATGACGTGCGCGCCGCCCTCGAACGCTCCTTCACGACGGCGACGACGACCGAGTGGCTCGATCGCCTGGCGGGGCGGGGCGTGCCCCACGGGCCGATCTACGACGTGGCCGACGCCTTCGCTCAGCCCCAGATCGCGGGGGAGGACTTCGTCGACGTGATGGACAGCCCCGCGGGCCCGACGAGGGCCATGCGATCCCCCCTCCTCGTGGACGGACGTCGACCCCCGATCCGTCGGGGCCCCCGTCGCCTCGGCGAGGACACGGCGGAGGTGCTGGGGGAGCGGCCCGTCTCCCAGGGCTAGAAGCTGGGTCCGTCGAAGCGATCGCGTGTCGCGAAGTCCGCGACCGGGCGGCGTCGAAGTCGAGTGGGCGCGGACGCTGGCCAGCCCAGGATGACGACGGCCGCGAGGGCCGAGCGCAGCGGCAGCCCGAGGGCGGCGCGGAGATCCTCTTCACGGGCGCTGGCGACCGTGGTCATGACGCCCCCGAGGCCCCGCTCCCGTGCCGCGAGCAGGATGCTCCACACGAACGGGTAGACGGAGGCACCGGCGACGAGGGGGAAGCGGGCGAGATCCCGGTCGGTCGCGGCGAGGACGTCGAGATCGGCCGCGACGGCGAGCATCGCGGGAACGGTGTCCAGCGTCTCGGGAAACCCGTCGGGCCGCGATAGGCCGCGAGCCTCCTCGCGTCGTCGGGCGACCGCGGCGCGCTCGTCGTCGGTCGCCGTGGGCGCGAAGGGCGTCACGCCGACCAGGTGGTGGGCCACGTAGTCGTGCCACGCGTCGAGGTAGGCGTCCCGGACAGCGCGGCGCACCGACGAGTCGGTGATCACGGCGACGCTCCAGGGCTGGCGATTGCCCCCGGACGGCGCGAAGCGAGCGTCGTCCAGGACCGCGCGCAGGACGTCGTCGTCCACCGGTCGATCGGTGAAGTCTCGGACGGCTCCCGTCGTCGTCAGAGCGAGGCGGAGATCCATGCGGGACCTAGGCGTCGCGCCGGTTGACGAGCACGATGCCCGCGACGACCACGGCCGTCACGTAGAGGCAGAGCACCAGGGTTCCGGTCGCCCAGCCGAAGGTGTCGAGGGCGGGGGTGGGCGACATCATGGCCCGCCCGAGGGCCGAGGGCTCCCACTTGGTGATCGTGTTCTGCCAGCTCGTGGGCAGGATGATCACGATGATCGGCAGGACGAGCAGCAGGGAGGTGAAGACGCTGATAGCCGCCGACTGGGAGCGCAGGATGAGGCCGAGCCCGAATCCGAGGATGGCGAGGAGCGTGAGATAGACACCGCCCAGCAGGACGGCGCGCAGGACGGCCCCGTCGCCGAGGGACGCCGTGGGGACGACTCCCTGGTAGATGCGTTGGCCCAGGAGGAAGGCCGCGAGGACGACAACCTCGGCCATGACCAGTGTGGTCGCGCCCAGAACGAGCAGCTTCGCGACCATCACCGCACCGCGGCGCGGCGTCGCGGCGAAGGTGGTGCGAATCGATCCCGACGCGTACTCGCTGGTGATGAAGAGGATCCCGATGACGCCCACGGCGAACTGCGCGAAGAGAGTCCCCCCGAGGCTGCTGGACACGGGGTCGAACGTGATGCGTCGCAACTCGGTCGTGGACGTCCAGTGGGTGCGAATGGCCGACGTGATCAGCGCCGCGAGTCCGATGGTGAGCACGACGGTCACGAGGTAACCCGTCAGGGTCGAGCGCACGGAGCGGAACTTGATCCACTCCGCGCGCGTCGTCGAGGCGAGGGTCACGCGATCACTCATGGGGCGCCGCCGTGCTCGAGTACTCGACGGCGTCCGCCGTCAGATCCATGTAGACCTCCTCGAGTGAGGCGCGACGGGGGGTCAGCTCCGAGAGCGCGACGCCCGCGTCGAGGGCGATTCGTCCGATGGCCTCGGCGGCGAGCGAGCTGACCGCCAGGGTCCCGTCATTGCGCCGCTCCACGTGGCCACCGCCGACCTCGATCGCGTTCGCGAGGCGATCGGCGTCCACCGCCCGCACGGTGACCACTCCGTCGGCGCTCGCCGTGAGATCCCCGACGGTCCCCTGGGTGATCAGGCGTCCTCGGCCGATGACGATGATCTCGTCGGCCGAGAGGGCCATCTCGCTCATGAGGTGACTCGAGACGAAGACGGTACGGCCCTCCGTCGCCAGTGATCGGAAGAGCTCGCGGATCCAGCGGATCCCCTCGGGGTCGAGGCCGTTGACTGGTTCGTCGAAGAGCAGCACCCCGGGGTCACCGAGCATCGCGGCGGCGATCCCCAGGCGCTGGCTCATGCCGAGAGAGAAGCCCCCGACCTTCTTGTCCGCCACCGACGTGATACCCGCGAAGTCCAGGACTTCGTCGATGCGTCGTGGGGGGATGCGGTTGGAGGCGGCCAGGGCCCGGAGATGGTTTCGTGCGCTGCGACCCGGATGGACGGACTTGGCGTCGAGCAGCGCCCCCACGTCGTGGAGGGGGCGCTCGAGGTCGTGGTAGCGGCGACCGTTGATCGTCGCCGAGCCGGAGGTGGGCGCGTCGAGACCCATGATGATCCGCATCGTCGTGGACTTGCCCGACCCGTTGGGGCCGAGGAAGCCGGTGACGACGCCGGGCCGGATCTCCACGTCCAGGTCGTCGACCGCGACGGTGTCGCCGTAGCGCTTCGTCAGGGAGGTGAGTCGGATCATGTCGACTCGACCCTAGCCAGCCACGCGCGCCGTCGCGTCGAACGACCTAGAGGTCCTTCACCATCTCGCGACACTGGCGGCAGAGTCCCGCGAGCGCGACGTGGTGGCGGTCGAGCTCGAAGCCGTAGTGGTGGCGCAGGTCGCGGCTCAGCCCGTCGAAGGCTCGGGCGGCGATCTCCGTCGTCACGCCGCAGCGCGAGCAGACCAGGTGCCCGTGGGCGGGGCCGACGACGTGGTAGACGGCCGCGGCGTGACCGACGTGGCTGTGGACGACGACGCCCAGTGACTCGAGCTCCTCCAGAATCCGGTACACGGTCGACGGGCTGACGTCGGGTTGACCGACCTGGACGCGTCGCGTGATCTCGTCGGCGCTGAGGTGATCGCGGGCGTCGGCGAGGGTCGCGGCGACGGCCCGCTTGGCGGAGGTGACGCGCCCCCCCGACTCGCGAATCGCCGTGATCAGGTCCTCCAGCCCGAGCCGTTCGTCCACGGGGGAACCCTAACCCGGTACGGGTCGGGCGGTCAGTCCCTATCCTCGAATCGTGCGCTCACCCATCACGATGATCACTCCGGACCAGGCCCTGCCCGGTCGGGCGACACCCCTCGTCGTTGGCCGCCCTCACCTCGTGGTCGGCACCCCGATCGACGGCCGTGCGACGGACGCGGGTGAGGAGGAAGCCTTCTTCGCCCTCGGGTGCTTCTGGGGCGCCGAACGCGTCTTCTACCGTCAGCCGGGCGTCATCTGGACGGCCGTCGGGTACCAGGGCGGCTTCACGCCGAATCCCACCTACCAGGAGGTCTGTACGGGGCGCACCGGGCACGCCGAGACCGTGAGGGTCATCTTCGACCCGCAACGGATCACATTCGCCGATCTGGTCCGCGTCTTCTTCGAGAACCACGATCCGACGCAGGGGAACCGGCAGGGTAACGACGTGGGCACTCAGTACCGCAGTGCCATCTTCACGCGGGACCCGGACCAGGCCCGAGCGGCGAGTGAGGTAGCCCGCGAATATCAGGCAGCTCTCCGTCGCGCCGGCTACGGCGAGATCACCACCGAGATCACGCCTGCGGGACCCTTCTATATCGCCGAGGAGTACCACCAGCAGTACTTGGAGGCCAACCCCAACGGCTACTGCGGTCTCGGAGGGACCGGTGTCAGCTGTCCGGTCGGGCTCACCCCGGCCTAGCCGCGCGCAATCCGACCGATCGCGGCCTCGGCCTCGCTCACGAAGCGGCGAACGAGGTCGCCCGCCGACTCGAGTTCGCTGATGCCCCCGACGGCTTGGCCCGCCGGATAGACCTCGCGCCGTGGGTCGACCGTCGTCGTGGCATCGCCACCGAGGTGGAACGACCCGTCCGACAGGGCGTGCGCCAGCTGTTCGGGGAAGGGGCGCAGCAGTTCCGGGTGGGCGTCGTAGTGAGCGGTCGTCTCGTTGCGCAGAACGCGCATCGTCTTGCCGGTGTAGGCGCGGCTGATCACGGTCTCGTCCTCGCGACTCTCGATGATCCGCTCCTTGAAGCCGGGAACGGCGCGCGCCTCGGGAGTGGCAATGAAGCGAGTGCCGATCCACGCGCCGTCAGCTCCGAGTGCGAGGGCGGCGGCCAGTCCTCGACCGTCAAAGATTCCTCCCGCCGCGACGACCGGGATGTCGGCGCCGACGGCGTCGACGATGAGGGGTACGAGGGGCAGCGTGGCGACCGTCCCGGTGTGCCCCCCCGCTTCGGTCCCCTGGGCGACCACCACGTCACAGCCGGCGTCGCGGGCGCGCCGCGCGTGGGTGACCTTCCCGCACAGCGAGATGACGAGGACGCCCGCGCGGTGGCAGCGCTCCACCAGGTGGGTAGGGACGCCGAGACCCGCAACGAGTGAGCTCGCACCTCCCTCGATCAGGATCTCCACGTTCCTCTCGAGATCGTCGGGGAAGGCCGTCAGGAGGTCCACGCCGAAGGGCGCCGACGTTCGCGACCGCACCTCGGCGATCTCGGCGACGAGCTCGTCGCTCGTCATGGTCGACGCCCCGAGACATCCGTAGCCGCCGGCGGCCGAGACGGCCGCGACCAGGGGTGCGTAGGCGACACCCCCCATGCCGGCGAGCATCACCGGGTGCTCGATGGACAGCAGTTCGGTCAGTCGTGTCCTCACGTCATCCCCCCGTCCCTCGGGAAACTAGCGCCGGCGGAGAGCGCCGCGCAGGCTGGGCGCCGCGAGGAGGGTCGCCACGACCGTGGTGACGACCAGGGCCACGGTGAAGGCCGCGTAGGTCGAGCTGCTGGGCGAGAAGTCTGCGCGGAGGAAGAGCAGGGGGACGGTGAAGCCGATCGCGCAGGGCACCGCGGCCGCGGCGACGAGTCGAACGGGCAGGGACGACGGCGGCGGAGCGCCGAGGCGGCGAGCGAGGGCGACGCCCCCCACGATGCCGACGACCTTGCCGACGATCCGCGCGACCAAGGTGGTGATCACGATCGTGCCGGTCGAACCACGACCGGAGAGGGTCGACCAGTCGACTCCCGTCGAGACGAGGGCGAAGAGGGGGAGGGCGAGCACCGTGGACACTCGGGTGGCCCACGTCTCGATCCTCTCGGCGCCGGTGTCCGCGGGAGTCGCCAGGCCCACGATCACCCCGGCGAGGACCGGCTCGAGACGAGCCGCGGCGAGGGTGAGCCAGAGAGCCGCGATGGCGACGGTGATGAGGGACGCCGGAGCGTGACGACGTCCGAGGAGCACCGACGCGCCGACGACGGCGGCGGCGAGCACCAGGTATCCGGGTCGAAGGTGGCTGGATCCGGCCACCGTGAGGACGACGACGCCGAGGACGTCGTCGGCGATCGCCAGGGTGAGCAGGAAGACCCGCAGCGTCGGCGGCGCTCCGCGGGCGAGGAGTCCGACGACGCCCAGGGTGAAGGCGACGTCCGTCGACATCGGGATGCCCCAGCCGTGGACCAGGGCGGGAGTCCGAGTGAGCAACCCGATCCCGATCGCCAGGGCCGCCGGAGCGGCCATCCCGCCCACCGCCCCGAGGGAGGCGGGGATGGCGTGACGCCAGTGGTGAAGCGCCCCCCTCGCGTACTCGCGCTTCAACTCAAAGCCCACCGCCACGAAGAAGACGGCCATGGCTCCCTGAGCGACGAGGTCGTGCACCGATCCGATCCCGAGGCTCGTGAGGGGGATCCACGACCGGTTCACCACGCGCTGGTAGCCCGCGCCGTCGAGTGCCGACCACACGAGGGCAGCGGTCACGCCCGCGAGGAGGGTGAGCGCGGGCGCGGCGTCGCGCTCGCGGCGCGAGAGCCGGACCACGCCTCGACGATAGCGACGGGCGTCGGGCCGCGACGTCGTTCTCGGAGTGCTCTCGGGTCCGCGAGGGTAGGCTCGACGCGACGAGGAGGGGACGATGACGGGGGAATCGGCGGTTCCCGTGGTGCTCCCCAAGCGTGAGCTCTACTGGGTGTTCGGGGCGCTCATGCTCGGCATGCTCCTCGCCGCGCTCGACAGCACGATCGTCTCGACGGCGCTCCCCACGATCGTGGGTGATCTCCACGGGGCCAATCACCTGAGCTGGGTCGTCGTGGGGTACCTGCTCACGTCGACGGTGAGCACGCCACTGTGGGGGAAGTTGGGCGACCTCTACGGTCGCAAGGCCTTCTTCCAGGCGTCGATCCTGATCTTCCTCATCGGCAGCGTGCTGTCCGGACTGGCGGGGTCGATGCTCTCGCTGATCCTCTTCCGCGCGCTGCAGGGGCTCGGCGGAGGCGGACTGATGGTGGGGGCGCAGGCCGTCATCGGCGACATCGTGCCGCCTCGTGATCGGGGCCGCTACGCCGGGATGTTCGGCGGGGTCTTCGGTGCGGCGACGGTCCTCGGGCCGCTGATCGGTGGCTTCATCGTCGACTACTGGAGTTGGCGGTGGATCTTCTTCGTGAACATCCCGCTCGGCATCGTCGCCCTCGCCGTGACCGCCACGGTGCTGCCCTCGACCTCGCGACGGGTGAACCACGTGATCGACTACCTCGGCGTCGTCATACTGACGGTGGCGACGTCGGCCCTCATCCTGGTGACCTCCCTCGGGGGCGTCTCGTTCGCGTGGCTCTCGTGGCCGTCGGTCGCGCTCACGGTGCTGGCGCTCGTGGCGACGGGGCTCTTCGTCCTGGTGGAGCGGCGATCACCGGAACCGGTGCTCGCCCCCCATCTCTTCCGCAACCGCGTCTTCGGCTCGGCGTCGGCGATCGGCTTCGTCATCGGTTTCGCAATGTTCGGCTCGATGGTGTTCCTCCCGCTCTTCTTCCAGACGGTGCGGGGAGCGTCCCCGACGATGTCGGGTCTCAAGCTCCTCCCGCTCATGGGGGCCTTCCTCGTCGCGTCCATCACGGTGGGCCAGCTCGTATCGAAGGGTTGGCGCTATCGTCCGTTCCCCATCGTGGGCTCCTTGGTCATGACCCTCGGCCTCATCCTCATGTCGACCGTTGGCGTGGCGACGTCCACCGTCGTCCTCGACGTCGACATGGTGGTGCTCGGGCTCGGGCTCGGGCTCGTGATGCAGGTACTCATCACGGCGGTACAGAACGCCGTCGAACAGCGCGACCTGGGCGCGGCGACCGCGGGGGCCAACTTCTTCCGGTCCATCGGAGGTTCCTTCGGGACGGCCGTGTTCGGAGCCCTCTACGCGAACGAACTCCCGCGCCAGTTGACGCGAGCCTTCGGCGGCCACCTGCCGGCGACCGGGCTCGGCTCGTGGACGCCGTCAACCCTGCGGCGGCTGCCGGCCGCGGAGTTGGCCCTCATACTGCGCGCCATCGCGAACTCGATCCAGTTCGTCTACCGCTGGGCGATCCCGATCGGAGCCGTCGCGGTCATCCTGTCGCTCACACTGCCCGAGGTCACCCTCCGCTCGACGATTCACCACCCCATCGCTGACGAAATTCCGTTCTCAAATACCGACCCACTTCTGTGAGTTGGGCGAGACAGGCGTCGAAGTCCGCCGCGTTGCCGTAGTACGGGTCGGCGACCTCGAGCCCCCGGGGGGATCCGAGGAGATCGCGCGCCAGCTCGACTCTCACGTGCGGCGCCGTCAGCCGGGAGCGCACGTCGCGCAGGTGCTCTTGGGTCATCACGACGACGAGGTCCTGCGCGTTCAGGTAGTCCCGATCGGCGAAGGCCGCCGGGGAGCCGGGACCGGTGAAGCCGCCACGATCGAGCGCGGATCGGGCGCGCGGATCCATCTGCTCGCCCACGTGCCACCGGGCCGTCCCGGCGCTCGAGACGGTGACGCGGCCGCGCGTGAGGGGGTCCTCGTCGAGCAGGTGCCGGGCCGACACTTCAGCCATGGGGGAGCGGCAGATGTTGCCGGTGCAGATGAAGGCGAGGCGCACGTTCTCCATTCTGAGTCGGTACCCTGGTTCCGCGCCGCGTGATGTGCGGATTGTCGGTGGCGGACGGTACGATGCGACCAGAGCCCTCGGTAGACGCGGAAGGAGGGGCGGTGCCGCTATCCGAGCACGAGCAGCGAATCTTGGCGCAGTTGGAGGAGTCCCTCACGCGCCAGGACCCCCACTTCGCCAAGAACGTGCGCGCGACCAGCGTCTACGCCCACGGGGGGCGGCGGGTCCGCTGGGGAATCGCCGGCTTCATCGCCGGGCTGCTCATCCTGGTCCTCTTCTTCTCCCACTCGGTGGCCCTGGGCCTGCTGGGCGTCGCTCTCATGTTCGTGTCGGCGATCGTCGTGGAGCGCAACGCACGACTTCTCGGCCGGGCCTCCTGGCGCGACCTAACGCGACCGGCTCAGGGGGAAGACCCGACAGCGACCATCGGCCCGCGAACCCGTTCGCTGCGGGAGTGGATCACGCGTCAACGGCGCCGTCAGCAGTGATCGGACGGGCCGGACGGTGAATCATCCGGACGCCACGAGTGGTGGCCGGAGCACTCTGAACCGCACGGCGAGGGACCTCGCTCGCTACCTGGTCCGTCACCCGGCCGACCTCGCTCCCGTCCTGGTCGCGGCCTGGCGGCTCCGTCGTCCCGGTTGGTGGCGGCACTCCCCGTACGTCCCGGTGCCGGATCCGCGCTACTGGGCGTTCCGAGTCGCGACGGCCACGGGCGATCGCGATGGGATCCTCGATCCTCGCGAGGTGGTCGCGGCGGCGAAGTGGTCACGAGCGCAGTCGCGCGGGCGGTAGGTTTCTTCGCATGAGCCGCGTGCTGCTGCTCAACGCCACGTTCGAGCCACTCCAGTTGGTCAGCGAGCGGCGAGCCGTCGTCCTGATGCTCGGCGGCCGCGCCGAGCCGGTGGCCGTGGAGGACGACGCCCCGGTGTTTCACTCGGCCTCACTCTCGGTGCCGGTCCCCACGATCGTGCGCCTGCACGACGTCGTCCGTCTACCCATCAAGGTTCGCGTCCCACCGCTGACGCGCCGGGCCCTCCTGATTCGCGACGGCTACCGCTGCGCGTACTGCCTCGAGCACGCGGACACTATCGATCACGTCGTCCCCCGCAGCCGTGGGGGGCAGCACGTGTGGACGAACGTGGTGGCCGCGTGCCGTCGTCACAACATGCAAAAGGGTGATCGGCTTCTCGAGGAGATCGGGTGGCGACTCCACTTCGAGCCGAAGGTCCCCGAGGGGCCGTGGTGGCGGTGGCGCTACGTTCCGGACCCTCATCCGGAGTGGGCGACCTACCTGCAACGCGCTTCGTGATCGACGACGAGCTCGAGGAGCTGTACGACTACGACGCGCTGCGCCGGATCGACGAGCCGACCATGTTCGAGGTGAGTCCGACGCGTACCACTCTCGTCCTGGGCAGTGCGCAGCCCTCCCGCGTGCTGAACGCGGACGCCGCGACCCGGTGGGCGATCCGCCGCCGCCGCGGGGGTGGCGGCGTGGTCGCGCTGCACCCCGACGACCTCTGGGTTGACTGGTGGATTCCCGCGAACGATCGACGGCACCACGACGACGTCCGAGCCGCGGCCGACAAGGTCGGGCGATGGTGGTACGCCGCGTTGCGGGGAGAGGGGGCGATCGATCTCACGGTGCACGTGGGCGCCGTCGTCGATGACCCCCACTTCCGCGTGGCCTGCTTCACGGGCGCGGGTCCGGGCGAGGTCTTCGTGGGCGGTCGCAAGGTCGTCGGAGTGACCCAGTGGCGAGTTCGCGAAGGCACCTTCCTCTCGACCGTGTGTCCGGTGGAGGACTCTCGCGACATCGTCGCGGCCCTCGCAGCTCCACCCGTCGGGCTGGACCGCGCCCTCGACCACGCGACCCTCGTCGACCTCGGCATCGATCCCGGGGCGCTACTCGCTCGTCTCGAGGACGAGTCGGGTCCTTGGCGACGCCGTCGCCTCATCCTCGACGCCTGAACGACGCCTCCATCGGCGCTCGCCGCCCTCTCGTCCGTGCCGCGCCGAGTGGGGCGCCACCACCACTGACGAACCGCTTTCGGGCGCGCCCGTCCCACGAAGTGGTGTACTGTGTCACGAAGTGGGGCGAAGTGGTGCTAAAGGGAGGGCAAGGCGGTGAGCGGGTTCGTCGGCCAGTTCCAGCACACGCTGGACGCGAAGGGACGCTTGATCCTGCCCGCCCGCTTTCGCCCGGAGTTCGAGCGCGGTGGGCATCTGAGCCCCCACAGTGAGGGTTGCGTCGCCTTGTGGACGCCGGCGGAGTTCACGCGAGAGAGCGAGCTGCGTCTGTCCCAGAGTCGCAGCGGCGACCCCGAGCAGCGGCGTCTGGCCCGCTTCTGGGCCGCCAACTCGTCCGACGTCGAGTTCGACCGCCAGGGTCGCTTCGCCCTGCCCGGGGCCATCCGGGAGTTCGGGGGCCTCACGGGCGATGTGCTGGTCGTCGGGGCGCTGGACCACCTCGAGCTCTGGAGCCCGGGGGCCTATCGCGACAAGGTGGCCCCCGCCGAGAGCACGTTCCGCGATGGAGTCCTCGCGTGATCGAGATCGATGTTCGTCCCCGTCGTCGACCGCCACATCGTGGTCGCGCAGAGCGGCCGACCACCGCCGAGAGCTATCACGCCCCGGTCATGGTCGGCGAGGTCCTTACCCTCATGGAGAGCGAGGGGCCCGGTGTCCTGATCGACGCGACGCTCGGGGGTGGGGGACACGCCGCAGCGATACTCCAGGCCCGTTCTGACCTACGGGTTCTCGGGGTGGATCGCGATCCCGCGGCCCGCGTGGCCGCCCTCTCCCGACTCGCTCCCTACGGGGATCGCGTTCGCGTCGTCGCCGGGACCTTCGCCGACGTGTCGGCGCTGGTGGCGGCGGAGCGCGACTTCATCGGGTCCGACCCGATCGTCGCCATCCTCTACGACCTCGGCGTCTCGTCACGACAGCTCGACGACCCCGAGCGGGGCTTCTCCTACCGCTTCGACGCCCCGCTCGACATGCGCATGGATCCCACGCGGGGGGCCACCGCGGCCGAGGTCCTCGCGGGACTCAGCCGGGCGGAGTTGATCGAACTACTGCGCGACAACGGTGAGGCGCGGTTCGCCGGGGCCATCGCGGACCGCGTGATCGCCGAGCGACCCGTCACCACGTTCGAACTCGTTCGCGCCGTCGAGGCGGCGGTTCCGCCGGCTGCGCGCCGACGTGGCAACGCGGCCTCGCGGGTCTTCCAGGCCTTGCGGATCGCCGTGAACCACGAAATCGACCAACTGGGGGACGGCCTCGAAGCCGGCTGGGACGCCCTGTCGGTGGGCGGGGTCATGATCGTGATCTCGTACCACTCGGGTGAGGACCGAATGGTGAAGGCGTTCTTCCACGACGCCGCCACCGGAGGTTGCCACTGCCCGCCGGAGATCGGGTGCGTCTGCGGGGCGGTGCCGACGGCCCGCGTCCCTCGAGCCAGCGCGCGACTGGCGAGTGCTGACGAGGTCGCCGAGAACCCTCGCGCCCACTCGGCGCGTCTGCGGAGTGCGTGGAAGGTCGCGGCGTGAGCGTCGTTACCCTTCCCCGGCGGCCCCACGTCACCCCGCGCGAGACGCTACGGCCGGTGCCGGGGACGGTTTCGCCACGCCCCGGCGCGCACCGCGCCGGCCAGCCCCGTCGCAACGCCTTGCGCTCTCTGTGGCGGGGTGCGACGCCGACGCGCCGCGCGGTCATCATCGTTGGCTTGGCGGTCGCGGCGTCGCTCGTGGGCAGCATGGAGGTCGCGAGTCGCCAGGTTGAGCTGCACGCGTTGCAGAATGAGGTCTTGCAGGTCCAGTCCAGCTACGCCGAGCAAGTGGGTTCTCTGACCAACGTCGCCGCTCCGGGCTCCGTTGCGTCGCACGCCGGAGCCCTCCACCTGGTCGACCCCACCGTGATCATCCAGGTGCCCTCCGTCGCACTCAACAAGCCACTTCCCGTGCCGCAGTTCGTGGGCTATGCCCCGGTCACGCCACGGACGTCCCGGTGAGCCCCACCCTGGCGCCACCCACCCGAACGGTCCGCCGACCCGAGCGACCGCGACGGGCTCTGCCCCGGCGACTCCGTCTCCTGCGTGGACTCTTCGCCGTAGCGCTACTGCTCCTCAGCCTGCGGCTCGTGGCGCTGCAGGTACTGGATCACGCCTACTACGCCAAGCTCTCGGTCGCACAGGTCCGCGTGGACCTGACGACCCAGGCGCTGCGCGCCGGCATCTACGACCGCAACGGTCAGATCATCGCCGTGTCGCGCCCCACCGCCGTCGTCATCGCCGATGACTTCCAGATCGCCCATCCGGCGACCGAGGCCGCCGCTCTCTCGCCGCTGGTCAAGGTTCCCGTGGCGAAGCTCACGACGCTGCTCAGCCAGCGCAACGGCTACGTGATTCTCACGAACACGTTGGACGTCACGACCGGTCGGACGATCACCGCGATGAACTTCCCCGGCATCGTGGTCCAGAACTCCTCGGTACGTGACTACCCGAACGGCCCCGTCGCGACGTCCCTCGTGGGAGGGGTCAACTCGTCGGGCACGGGCTCGGCCGGGCTCGAGTACCAGTACCAGAAGCTGCTGGCCGGTCAGTCCGGGGTCACGCGAGCCTTCGTCTCGGCGAGTGGGGTCAACCTCCCCGCCTCCTACAGCACGGTCATCCGCAAGGCGACGCCGGGCGTCGGGCTCGAGCTGACCATCGACAACTCGCTCCAGTTCGTCACCGAGCGCGCTCTCGCCCGTGACCTGGCGTCAACCGACGCGGTGGCGGGCACGGCCATCGTCATGGACGTCCACACCGGCCAGATCCTCGCGAACGCCTCACTCGTCAACACCAAGGCGAAGGCCGGCATTCTCGGACCCATCCCGTCGTGGGGCGTCAACGTCGGCGTTCCCGGCATCCAGCAGACGATCAACGACCTCGCGTTCAGCTACGCCTACGAGCCCGGGTCGGTCTTCAAGGCCGTGACGTTCTCCGCGGCGCTCCAGGACGGGATCATCACGCCGCACACGGTGCTCAACGTCCCGCCGAGCGTCGTCGTCGGAACGCGCGTCTTCCACGACGCGGAGCCCCACGGCTTCGAGCACCTGACGGCCACCCAGGTCCTCGCTCTGTCGTCGAACATCGGAACCTACGAGATCACGAACCGCCTCGGCGAGTCGGGACTCTTGAGCCAGGTCGAGCGCCTCGGATTCGGACAGCTGACGACCCTGCAGTATCCCGGTGAGACGGCGGGACTGCTCGTCAACGCGAACAGTTGGTACCCGTCCGACATGGCCGCCATGCCCATCGGACAGGTTGACGCCGTTCCACCCATCCAGGTGCTCGACGCCTACAACGCCATCGCCAACGGAGGCGTCTTCGTGGAGCCCCAGCTGGTGCGCGGCTACGTGAGCTCCACGGGAGCCGTGACCGCAGCCCCCGCCGGTGCGACCCGTCGAGTGATGAGCGCGACGACCGCCGCGACGCTTACCTCGATGCTCCAGCAGGTCGTGCTCGCGGGGACGGGCGTCAACGCGATCATCCCGGGCTATCCCGTCGCGGGCAAGACCGGTACGGCGACGATCCCGTACCCGGGCCGAGCGCAGCTGACGTCCTGGTATAACGCGACCTTCGTGGGTTTCGCGCCCGCCGAGCGTCCGACGTTCTCCATGATCGTGGTCGTTGAGCGTCCTCTCACGACGATCTACGGTGGTACGGCCGCCGCTCCGGTCTTCCAGCAAGTGATGTCCTACGCCCTGCACCACTACGGGATCCCGTCCACCGGAATCACCGTCAAGCCGCTGACCGGTAGCGCCAGCGTGGCCTCGGACGTGACCTGATGCAGCTCGGCGACCTCTTCGACGACGCGCGGCTCGACTTGGCGACGGCCACCGTCGAGATCCACAGCGTCGAGAACGACTCGCGGCGCTGCACTCCCGGGTCTCTCTTCCTCGCGATGCCGGGCACGCAGGACAATGGCGAGCGCTACGTCGACGACGCGATCGAGCGCGGGGCCGTCGCCGTGATGGCGACGTCGGTGGTGACCGATCGAGTGCCCGTCGTCGTCGTGCCGACGAGTCAGGTTCGAGCACTCGCCGCGGACGTGTCGTCGAGCATCGTGGGACATCCGGAGCGCGAACTCGAGCTCGTGGGAGTCACCGGGACCAACGGCAAGACGACGGTGACGACGCTCGTGGGGGAGATGGCTCAGATCCTCGGCTGGAACGGAGCGAGCGTCGGGACCCTGACGAACCTGCGCACCACCCCGGCGCCCCCCGAGCTCTACCGCACGCTCCGACGCATCGTCGACGGGTTCACCGAGGCCAAACCGAGGGCCGTCGTGGGACTGGAGGTCTCGAGTCACGCTCTCGATCAGGGGCGGGTCGACGGGCTGGTGTTCGAGGTGGCCGCCTTCACCAACCTCAGCCACGATCACCTCGACTACCACGGGACGATGGAGGCCTACTTCGGTGCGAAGTCGGCGCTGTTCTCCGCCGACCGGACGAAGCGCGCCGTCATCTGGGTCGACGACGCCTACGGTGCGCGACTACGCGACGCCGTTCGCGTGCCCGCCGTGCCGGTCACGCGGGCGGACGCCCACGCCGTGACGTCGTCCATCCTCGGAACGTCGTTCTTCTGGCGCGGTCACCTCGTGCGGTCGCCACTCGTGGGGGCCTACAACGTCGACAACGCCCTGGTGGCGATGACCGTCCTCTCGGTTCTCGGCGCGCCGGACGAGGAGGTGGCGGCGGCGCTCGGCGACGTTCACGGCGTCCCGGGGCGATTCCAAGTCGTGCGCGACGCCGATCCGACGGTCATCGTCGACTACGCGCACACCCCGGCGGGTCTGGAGCGGCTCCTGCGCGACGTCCGCGAACTCGCGCCCGATCGCCGGGTCACCGTCGTCTTCGGGTGCGGGGGCGACCGCGATCAGGCCAAGCGCCCCGTCATGGGCTCGGTGGCCGAGGAGTGGTCCGATCGAGTCGTCGTGACCTCGGATAATCCGAGGTCCGAGTCGCCCGATGCCATTATTGACGCGATCATGTCGGGAATGGCGGCGGCCCACGCAGTGCACCGTGACGTCGACCGCCGCACCGCGATCGAGTGGGCGCTCACGACGGCAGCCCCGGGCGACGTGGTGGTCATCGCGGGCAAGGGTCACGAGACCACCCAGACGACGGGGGACCGGGTCGAGCCGTTCGACGACCGGGTCGTCGTGCGGGAGTGGAGCGGGCGATGCTGAGCCTCATGGAGTCGGGCGGGGTCGCCTTCCTGCTGTCGCTCGTCGTCATGCCACTGTGGATCCGTTTCGTGGCCCGCCGCTCCCTCGGTCAGCACATTCGAGCCGACGCACCCGCGACGCACCTCGCGAAGGCGGGGACGCCGACCATGGGCGGCGTGATCATCGTGGGGGCCGGGGCGACCGGATACCTGATGGGTCACGTCGGGACGTCGATCGACTTCACCCGGTCGGGCGTCCTCGCGTGCCTCGTGACGGTGGCGAGCGGGCTGCTCGGGTTCGTCGACGACTACCTCGCGATCCGCAACGCTCGCAACCTCGGACTCAACAAGCGGGGCAAGCTCGCCGGCCAACTGGTGATCGCCGGGGGCTTCGCCGCCGCAGCCGTGTGGTGGGTCCGGACGTCGACCAACCTCTCGTTCACCCGATTCTCACTGCCGGGCTGGAACCTCACGGCCGTGGGCTGGCTGCTGCTGGCCGTCGTCGTGGTGATCGCCACCTCGAACGCGGTCAACCTCACCGACGGCCTCGACGGACTGGCGGCGGGCTCGGCGACCTTCGCGTTCAGCGTGCTGTCGATCATCGGGTACTGGGAGTTCCGTCACTTCTCCATCTACCACGTGCACGCCGCCCTCGACCTGGGGCTCCTGGCGGTCGGGCTCCTCGGCTCGTCCCTCGGCTTCCTATGGTGGAACGCCGCTCCCGCCCGCATCATCATGGGCGACACCGGATCCCTGGCCATCGGCACCGCGCTCGGCGCGATCGCGCTGCTGATGAACCTGGACCTCCTCCTCGTCATCCTGGGCGGGCTCTTCGTCGCCGAGACGGCGTCGGTGATCCTGCAGGTCGTGAGCTTCCGGCTGTTCGGGCGGCGCATCTTCCGGATGGCGCCCTTCCACCACCACTTCGAGCTGAAGGGGTGGCCCGAGACCACCGTGATCATCCGCTTCTGGATCCTCGCGGGGCTCTTCGCGGCGCTGGCCCTCGGGATCTTCTACGGAGACTTCCTCAAGATCGCGAAGGTCGTGTGATGTCGGGGGAGCGGCTCTTCCACCCCTGGCCCCGCGGCGATCACGCGGCGCGCTCGGTGCTCATCGCGACGCTCGTCATGGTCACCTACGGCACGGTGATGGTCGCGTCCGCGAGCGAGGGGCAGTCGGTGGCCAACGGCGGATCGCCCTGGAGCATCACGATCCACGATCTCGTGTACTTGGGCTTCGGCCTCGTCGCGCTGTACCTCGGTGGACGGTTGCGCGTCGGGGCCCTCGTGTCGCGGGCTCCGCTGCTCATGGGCGCGGGTCTGCTGCTGCTGGTCGCCGTCAAGGTCGGGGGTGTCTCCGCCAACGGGGGCAAGCGCTGGCTCAACCTGCACGTGATCTTCCTGCAGCCCTCGGAGCTGTTCAAGCTCTCCACGATCGTCTTCGTGGCCTGGGCCGTCGCGCGCCACCGTGACGAGCTCGGCAGTGGCTCGGGACTCGTTCGGTGGATGCTCCCGGTGATCGCCGGCATCGGCCTCATCGTCATCGAGCCGGACCTCGGGACGTCGTCGGTCGTCTTCGCCATCGCCCTGGCGATGCTGGCGGTCGCCGATCTGCCGCGCGTGCTCCTCGGACGGACCATCGGCCTGTCGCTGCTCGGATTCGGAGCGATGATGGCGCTCAAGCCCTACACCGCACAGCGCTTCTTCTCGTTCCTCCATCCCAATCAGAACCTGCAGGGAGCTGGTTACCAGCTCCTGCAGTCCAAGATCGGCCTGGGGGCGGGTGGCCTCACGGGCCTCGGTCTGGGTCACTCGCGGGAGAAGTGGGGGCTGTTGCCGAATCCCCACACCGATTTCATCTTCACCATCATCGGCGAGGAGCTCGGCCTCATCGGCACGCTGGCCGTCCTCGGGCTCTTCGCGTGGTTCCTCTGGAGCGCCACCCGCGTCGTCCAGGAGAGTCGGCACGGGACGAACCGGTTGATCGCCGTCGGCATCACGACGTGGATCGTTCTCGAGGCCGTGATCAACGTCGCCTCCGTGGTCGGGGGCTGGGCCGTGACCGGGATCCCCCTGCCGTTCTTCTCCTACGGGGGGACGGCCCTCATCTCGCAGCTCTTCGCCGTGGGACTGCTCTACGGGATCGGTCACGATCGGTCGTCCGGCCCCGACCTCGCCATTCGCCGGACCGTCCCCGGCGCCGTTCGTCGCCCCGCGGCTCCGGCCTATCGTGACGGCGTGAGAGTCGCGTCGCCGGCGTCGCGCGCCACGGGCTACGGCCCCCGGAGTCGTTCCCGGTTCGTGAGATGAGGGGGCCCGTCGTCATCACGGGCGGCGGCACGGGTGGACATATCTTCCCGATGAGGGCCATCGCCGACGCCCTGGCTCGCGAGGGCGTTCCCCCGGCGGACATCCATCTGGTGGGCAGTCGACGGGGCCAGGAGCGCCGCCTCCTCGCGGACACGGGCTACCCCCTCACCCTGCTCCCGGGGCGCGGGCTCGAGCGGTCCCTGCGACCGGGGGCGCTCGCGCGCAACGCGGGGGCCGTGGCGGGACTGGTGACCGCGATCGTACGGGCCGGCGTCCTCGTCGCCCGTTGGCGACCCGCGGTGGTCGTCTCCGTGGGCGGGTACGCGTCGGTGGC
This sequence comes from Acidimicrobiaceae bacterium, assembly GCA_027449885.1. Classification (GTDB taxonomy): domain Bacteria; phylum Actinomycetota; class Acidimicrobiia; order Acidimicrobiales; family RAAP-2; genus RAAP-2. Next base: position 5,884 of record DAIDKS010000024.1, on the reverse strand, counting down.
GATGGGTCTCGCCGCCGCTCTGTGGCGGCGACCCCTGGTACTCGTCGAGCTCGACGCCCAGCCGGGCGCGACCCATCGCCTGCTCGCGCGCTTCGCTCGGCGCCGGTGCCTCGCCACCGGCGTGTCCGCGGGTCGCGACGTCGTGACGGGGACGCCGGTGAGCGAGGCCATCGCGTCGCTCGACCGCTCCGCGGCGGCCCGCCGGACGGCCCGGGAGGCCGTCGACCCGCCGCTCGAGCCGACTCGCTCCGTGGTCGTCGTCATGACCGGCTCGCTGGGCTCACGGCGGGTCAACGACGCGATCTCCGAACTGGCGGCTCGCTGGTCCGACCGCGAGGACGTCGTGCTCCTGCACGTGACGGGCCGACGCGACGCCGAGCGGGTCCGCGCCGCTCGACCGGCGACCACCGGTCTCGACTACCGCATCTTCGACTTCGTCGACATGCCGCCACTCTGGGCGGTGGCCGACGTGGCGGTCTGCCGCGCCGGGGCCATGACCACGGCGGAGCTCACGGCCCTCGGGATCCCGGCGGTCCTCGTGCCGCTGCCCGGGGCCCCCGGGGATCATCAGACGGCGAACGCACGGGCCCTGGTATCGGCGGGCGCCGCGATCATGGTGTCCGACGCCGAGTGCGACGCGGCTCGCCTCGGGACGGCCCTCGACGACCTGCTGGAGCCCGCGGCGCTGGATGCGCGGTCCCGCGCGAGTGCGGCCCTCGGTCGCACGGACGGCGCCGCCGCGATCGCGGCGGTGGTGCGTGACGCGGCGGAGGGACGATGACCTTCGAGGTGGGTCGACGGGTCCACATCGTCGGAGTGGGCGGGGCGGGCATGAGCGGCGTCGCGCGACTCCTCAGCGAACGGGGATGCCGGGTGAGCGGCAGTGATGCTCAGGCCGGGCCGGTGCTCGACGAACTGGTGGCCCACGGCGTGAGGGTCGACGTGGGCGCTGACGCGACCCACGGCGCGGACGCGGAGGTCGTGCTGTGGTCGCCAGCGGTCGCGGCGGACCACCCCGAGCTCGCCGCGGCGCGGGTCCGGGGAGCGACGCTGCTGCCCCGGGCGGACCTGTTGGCCGAACTCGGCCGGCTGCAGCCCGTCGTCGGGATCACGGGTACGCACGGCAAGACGACCGCGACCTCGATGCTCGTGTGGGTGATGTCGGCGGCGGGGCGTGACGACTCGCGGCTCCTCGGCGCGCCGGTACGGGGCGTCGGGGCGAACGGGCACTGGGGTGGGCCCGACCTGCTGCTCGAGGTCGACGAGAGCTACGGCACCTTCGCGCGACTGGCGCCGGCTGCCCTCGGGCTCCTCAACGTGGAGGCCGACCACCTCGACCACTACGGGTCGGTCGAGGCCCTGCACGACGCCTTCGTCGACCTGGTCGAGCGGACCACGGGGCCGGTCGCGGTCTGGATCGACGACCCCGGGGCGGCCGCGGTGGCCCGTCGCGTGGGCCGCGACGTGCGCACGGTGGGGGCAACGGCCGACGTCCGACTAGGCGAGGTGCGCGTGGACGCGACGGGAACGCGGGCCCGGCTGACGCATCCGGAGGCGGGGGAGGTAGCCCTCGACCTCGCCGTGCCGGGTCGACACAACGCGATCGACGCGGCGGTGGTGGCGACCCTCTGTCTCGACCTCGGGATCGAACGGTCGGCGGTGGAGCGAGGTCTCGCGAGCTTCCACGGAGCTCCGCGGCGCTTCGATCGGCGCGGACACTGGCACGGTGCGGTCGTGATCGAGGACTACGCCCACCTGCCCGGGGAGATCCGGGCCACGGTTCAGGCGACGCGGGCCGCGGGCTACGACCGGGTGGTCGCCGTGTTCCAGCCCCATCGCGTCAGTCGGACCGTGGCTCTGGCCGCTCAGTTCGCGGGAGCCTTCGACGACGCTGACGAGGTCATCATCACCGACCTGTACGCGGCGGGCGAGCCCAATCCCGAGGGGGTCACGGGACGGGTCGTGTCGGACGTCGTGGCGGGGGGGCGGGCCGGCGTGCACTACGCGGCGACCCCGAGCGAGGTGATCACCGTGTTGGAGGAGAGCGTCGCCGGGCGACCGGCCGATGCGGTCCTCCTGCTCGGCGCGGGCGACATCGCCGCCCGCGTCGTCGACGGGCTCGAGGGACTCGAGCCGTGACCTGGACCGAGCTGCGTCGTCGTGGCGGGGACCGGGTGCGCGAGGGCGAGTCCCTCGCTCCGTACACCACCTACCGCGTCGGGGGAGAGGCGCGGGCCCTCGTGGTCCTCGCCTCGCGAGCCGACCTGGACGAGATCGGTCCGGCCCTCGTCGACCTGGAGGTTCCGTGGTTCGTCGTCGGCAACGGCTCGAATCTGGTCATCGCCGACGGCGCCCTCGACCTCGTCGCCGTCCGGCTGACCGGCGACTTCGACAGGCTCGAGGTGCGGGGCGAGGAGGCGGTGGTCGGCGCGGCCATGGCGCTGCCCGTCGCCGCGCGACAGCTGAGCGCTCGGGGCCTCACGGGATTCGAGTGGGCCGTGGGCGTCCCCGGGACCGTGGGAGGCGCCGTCGCGATGAACGCGGGGGGTCACGGTTCGGACATGGGGGCGTGCGTGAGTGCGGTCGAAGTCTGGCGCGCGGGCGCCGTCGAGTGGTGGACGCCGGAGCGCTGGAGCCCCGGATACCGCACCAGCGCCATCTCGGCCGGCGACATGGTGCTGGGCGCACGACTCACCCTCGCCGAGGGCGACCCGGACGCGAGTCGCGAGCGGCTACGCGAGATCGTGACCTGGCGCCGTGAGCACCAGCCCGGCGGGGCCAACGCCGGCTCGGTCTTTCGGAATCCCCCGGGCGACAGCGCCGGACGCCTGATCGAGGCCGCCGGATGCAAGGGGTGGCGGCGAGGCGGTGCGGTGGTGAGCGAGAAGCACGCCAACTTCATCCAGGTCGAGCCGGGAGGAACCGCGAGCGACCTCGTCGAACTGATCCGGGCCGTCCGCGAAGCGGTGCAGTCGACGAGTGGGGTGCGACTCGTCACGGAGAACCGGTTCGTAGGCTTCGCCGAGGCACCGTGAGCCGGCGCCGCCCCTCACGCGACCGGACGTCGTCCGCGCGGCCCCGCGCGGGACGCCCCGCGACGCGGTCCCGCGCGGGGCGCTCGAGTGAGCCGACGCGGTCGGCGACGCGGGGGGCCGCGTCGGCGCCGGCACCCCGATCGCGCCGCCCCCGGCGTATCCCCTCACGCCGCCGCCGGGTCCTCAGCGCCGTCCTCGCGGCGCTCCTCCTCCTCGTCACCCTCGTCGTCGCAGGGAACTGGGTGATCCACCGGTCGTTCTTCTCCGTGCGCCACGTCACGGTGACGGGGGCGCAGCACGAGAGCGCGGCCGCCGTCGTCGCCGCCTCGGGGCTCGGGAGTCACCCGCCCCTGATCGACGTGCGCGCGAGCACCGTCGCCCGGCGGATCGTGCGCCACTTCCCGTGGATCTCGTCGGCGCACGTCGCGGTGCACTGGCCCGACACCGTGGCGATCCGGGTGAGCGAGCAGCGACCCGTGGCCGTCGCCTTCGACGCCCATCACGTGCTCCACTACGTCGGCGCGGACGGTCGGGAGCTCTCGGTCGCGCCTCTCGGCGCGAACTACCCCACCCTCGTCTACGAGCACCCGCTGTCGCCCACGTGGCCCTTCGCTCGCGCCGGGCGCAACGCGGCGACGGTCGCCGCCCGGCTCCCGCGGGCCTTCTCGGCGCAGGTGTCCAGCGTCGACGTCGCGGCGTCGGGCTGGGTGACGCTACAGATGACGACGCCGGTGCGCTTCGTGATCGGCCTGCCCGTCCAGCTGGGTGACAAGTTCACCTCGATCGCCTCGGTGATCGCCCACGCGACCCTGCGGCCGGGTGACGTCGTCGACGTGACCGTTCCCGGATCGCTGGCCGTGACCGGTCCGGCTCCGTCGTGAGGCCCGTAGTTGACCGAAAATCCGGTGAAGACTAGCCTGACAGGGCACTTATGCGGTCGGGCGCTCGGCTCGATGGGACACAATAGGGAGAGCAGCCCGAAGGGGGTTTCATGAGTCTGAGCCAGAGCAACTACCACGCCGTGATCAAGGTGGTCGGCGTTGGTGGTGGTGGCGTCAACGCGGTGAACCGGATGATCGCAGCCGGGCTGCGCAACATCGAGTTCATCGCGGCCAACACGGACGCGCAGGCCCTTCTGCTCAGTGAGGCCGATCTCAAGATCGACATCGGCCGTCAGCTCACCCGTGGTCTCGGGGCGGGATCGGATCCGGAGGTCGGCCGGCAGGCCGCCGAGGAGCACCGCGCGGAGATCGAGGACGCGCTGCGCGACACCGACATGGTGTTCATCACGGCGGGTGAGGGCGGCGGCACCGGGACCGGTGCGGCCCCGGTGGTGGCCGATATCGCGCGCAGCCTCGGCATCCTCACGATCGGCGTCGTCACGCGGCCCTTCTCCTTCGAGGGAAAGCGTCGCGCCACGCAGGCCGAGAAGGGGATCGAGGCCCTGCGGGCGAAGGTGGACACGCTGATCGTCATCCCGAACGACCGACTGCTCTCGGTCACGGCGGCGGAGACCTCGATGATCGACGCCTTCAAGATCGCCGACGACGTCCTGCTGTCGGCGGTGCGGGGTGTGACGGATCTCATCACGGTGCCCGGACTGATCAACACCGACTTCGCCGACGTCAACGCCATCATGCGCAACGCCGGAACGGCCATCATGGGCGTGGGGCAGTCGACCGGCGAGGGGCGGGCGGTCAACGCGGCCCGTGCGGCCATCACCTCGCCGCTGCTCGAGGCCCAGATCGACGGGGCCCGGGGCATCCTCATGAACATCGTCGGCGGGTCCAGCATCACGCTCAGCGAGGTGACCGACGCCGCCAACATCGTTCACTCGGTGGCCCACCCCGACGCGAACATCATCTTCGGCAGCGTCATCGACGACTCGATCGGCGACGCCGTCCGCGTCACCGTGATCGCGGCCGGTTTCGACCAGTTGACCCCGGCCGCGCCCCGTCCGTCCACGACGACGAGTCAGCCCGTCATGACCGAGGGGCCGCGCACGGACATCTTCGCCAGCGCCGACGAGGACTTCTTCGACATCGGCGGAGATGACGACCTCCCCACCTTCCTCCAGCACTGAGGACGAGCTGACGGCCCGCGTGCGGGCCGCTCTCGGCGACGTCACCGAACGACTGGCGCGCGCCGGGGCCGACCCCGAGCGCGTACGGGTGGTCGCGGTGACCAAGACGTTCGGACCCGAGGCGGTGCGGGCGGCGGCCCGGGCCGGCATCACGGCGGTGGGCGAGAACTACGTCGCCGAGCTCGAGGAGAAGCGGGCCGCCACGCGTGACGTGGCGGTGCGCTGGCACTTCCTCGGGGCCCTGCAGTCCAACAAGATCGCCCGGGCCCTCGCCGCGGCGGACCTGCTCTGCGGCGTGGCGCGGGCGAGCGAGATCGATCGCATCGCCGCGCGTCGCCCCGGGGCGGCCATCTACGTCGAGCTCGACACGACGGGGCGAGCGCAGCGTCCCGGGGCGGGCGCCGACGAGGTTCCCGAGCTGGTGTCGCGAGCGCGCGATCAGGGGCTCGACGTCGAGGGGCTGATGACGGTGGCGCCGCCGGACGCCGACGGCGCGCGCGAGGCCTTCCGGACGCTCACGCGGCTCGCCGACTCGTTGTCCCTGGTCGAGAGGTCGATGGGGATGAGCGAGGACTTCGAGCTGGCGGCGGCGTGGGGAACCACCGAGATCCGGCTCGGTCGACGGCTCTTCGGCCCTCGGGCCTATCCGAGCAAGCCCTGACCTAACATGGGAACCTGCCGTTCGCCGAGGAGAGCGAGATGAGAGACACGATTCGAAAGGCGCTGGGGTTCCTCGGACTCATCGAGGACGAGTACGGCGACTTCG
>DAIDKS010000023.1 GCA_027449885.1 Acidimicrobiaceae bacterium | reverse complement strand
AGTTCCGATGGCAACCGACGACCGCGCGAAGGCTCTCGAGGCCGCACTCGGGCAGATCGAGAAGCAGTTCGGGAAGGGCTCGATCATGCGCATGGGCGAGAACCTGCACATGAGCATCGAGGCGATCCCGACCGGAGCGCTGGCCCTCGACCTCGCGCTCGGCATCGGGGGCGTGCCCCGGGGCCGCATCGTCGAGCTCTACGGCCCCGAGTCGTCGGGCAAGTCGACCCTGGCGATGCACATCGTCGCCGAGGCCCAGCGCAACGGTGGCGTCTGCGCCTACATCGACGCCGAGCACGCCATGGACCCCGTCTACGCCCGCGCGATCGGCGTCAACGTGGACGACCTGCTGATCAGCCAGCCCGACACCGGCGAGCAGGCCCTCGAGATCGCCGACATGCTGATCCGTTCGGGCGCGCTCGACGTCATCGTGGTCGACTCGGTGGCCGCGCTGACCCCCAAGGCCGAGATCGAGGGCGACATGGGCGACTCGCACGTCGGGCTCCAGGCTCGCCTGATGAGCCAGGCCCTGCGCAAGCTGACCGGCGGTCTGTCGAAGTCGAACACCGTGGCGATCTTCATCAACCAGCTGCGCGAGAAGATCGGGGTGATCTACGGGTCACCCGAGGTCACGCCCGGCGGGCGGGCGCTGAAGTTCTACTCGTCGGTGCGCCTCGACATCCGCCGGGTGGAGTCGATCAAGGACGGCGCCGACGTGGTCGGCAGCCGCACTCGCGTGAAGGTCGTGAAGAACAAGTGCGCCGCGCCGTTCAAGCAGGCCGAGTTCGACATCATGTACGGCCAGGGCATCAGCCGTGAGGGCTCGGTCCTCGACGTCGCGGTCGAGCTCGGGTTCGTGAAGAAGGCGGGCGCCTGGTTCACCTACGAGGGAGAGCAGCTCGGCCAGGGACGTGAGAACGTGAAGACGTTCCTGCGCGAGAACCCTCAACTGATGGCCGAGATCGACGAGCGGGTGCGGGAGCACCTGGCGAACGCGCTCACCCCCGACGTCGTCGGGGAGATCGACGCCGACGCGCCGCTGACGCTCGACTGACGCGGCGCCGTCGACGCGCCTCGTGGCGCGTCGCGAGCGGCGGGCTAGCCTCACGCCCATGAGTTTCCGGTTGCGCGCGCGCCGGTGGCTGGGCGCCACGGTGCGTCGGGCGAGGCGCTACCTCGACGAGGTGGCGACGGTGGGGCCGGACGACGAGTACGCGCGACGCTTCCACCACTTCGGCCGGGGGGCCGCCCTCATCGCCCCGCAGGGCGTGATCTACAACGAGCGCTACCTCAGCATCGGCGAGGGGGCCATGATCGGGCCGGGCGTGTGCCTCACCGCGGGCATCGGCCCCGACCAGGAGATGCTGACCTCGCCGGTGGTGCGGATCGGGCGTCGGTGCGTCATCGGACGGGGGTCGCACATCATCGGGCACTGGTCCATCGAGCTCGGCGACGAGATCCAGACCGGTCCCTACGTCTACATCACCGACCAGAACCACTCGTACGAGGACCCCGACCAGTCGATCGGCTGGCAGACCCCGGTCGAGGCGGCGGTGCGCATCGGTGCGGGCAGCTGGCTCGGGGCGAACGTCGTCATCCTGCCCGGCACGGAGCTCGGCGAGCACACCACGGTCGCCGCCGGCGCCGTCGTGCGCGGTCGATTCCCGGGTCACGTCGTGCTCGGCGGCGTGCCCGCCCGGGTGCTGCGCCACTACGACCCCGCGCGCGGCTGGGTCGCGGGCGCCCCGTCGTGAGGATCGGGGTCGACCTCGCTCCGCTGCGCGAGTCGGCGGGATACCGCCGCCTCTACGTGGCCGGCTTCGTCTCGGCCGTCGGGAGCCAGGCGACCTACGTGACGACCGCCTACCAGTTGAAGCAGCTGACCCACTCGCCGATCGCGGTGGGTGCGCTCGGCCTCGTGGAGATCGTGCCGCTGCTCGTCTTCGGCCTCTACGGGGGCGTCCTCGCCGACCGCTTCGATCGCCGTCGACTCATCCTCGCCACCGAGCTGGTGCAGCTGCTGGCGTCGGCGGCGTTGATGGCGAACGCGCTGACGCCGCACCCCCACGCGGCCGTCCTCTACGTCGTGGACGCGGTCATCATCGTCGCCGGCAGCCTGCAGGGACCGAGCCTGACCGCCCTCACCCAGGTGCTCGTCTCCCACGATCGCCAGCGCGCGGCCGCGGCGCTCTCCAACGTCCGTACCACCGTGTCCTCCATCGTGGGACCCTCGCTCGGCGGGCTCGCCGTGGTGGCCCTCGGGACGGGGGCCGTCTTCGGAGCGACGGTGGTGGCCTTCGCCGGGTCGCTCGTGGTGCTCGTCGGGCTGCGCGTCGAGGGACGGGTGCGCGACCCCCGCGAGGAGGTCCCCTCGATCGCGAGCGGCCTGCGCTACGCCCGGACGCGGCCGGACGTCGTCGGCACGTACGTGATCGACCTGCTGGCCATGGCCCTCGCGTACCCCGTCATGATGCTCCCCTTCGTGGCCGAGCGCTTCCCGGAGCACTACGCCCTCTCCCTCCTCTACCTCGGGCTCCCCGTCGGGGCGCTCCTCGCGACGCTGAGCAGCGCCTGGACCCACCGGGTCCACCACTACGGCCGGGCCGTCGTCGCGGCGGCGGCGCTCTGGGGCCTCGGGATCGCGCTCTTCGCCACCACGAGCTCCCTCACGCTCACCCTCGCCGGCCTCGTGGTGGCGGGCGGGGCCGACGCGGTGAGCGGGATCTTCCGCAACACCCTCTGGAACGAGTCGATCCCGCCCGAGGTCCGGGGGCGCATGGCCGGGGTCGAGTTGATCTCCTACTCGCTCGGGCCGACCTTCGGGCAGTTCCGCGCCGGGCTGATGGCGGGCCTCTCCTCGCTGCGGCTCTCGCTCGCGGCGGGGGGACTCGGGTGCAGCGGCGCGGTCGGCCTGGCCGCCGCGGCCCTGCCCGCCCTCTGGCGCTTCGACGCCCGCCACGACCCGCACGTGGCCGAGGTCCGGCGGCTGCGGGGCGCGTCGGGGTGACGTCTACGCTCGAGGGGTGACGCCGGAGCCCACCCCCTCCCTCGCCGGCGACGGGCGCCCCGACGAGCTCGCGCGCACCGTGACGGTCATCGCGGCACGCCTGAGCGAGGCCGACCTCGCGGAGCTCCGGCGCGACCTCGGCGCGGCCGGCGCCGTCGTCGAGGACCTCGTCCACCTCGGGGACCGTCCGGTCGTCGCCTACGAGCTGCGCGTGCGCGGCGGGGGGGACCTCGCGAGCGCGCTCGCCCCGCTCGCCCGCTCGCGGGAGCTCGACGTCGCGATCCAGCCGGCGGGTCGACGTCGCGACGAGCCCCACCTCGTCGTCATGGACGCCGACTCCACCTTCCTCCAGGACGAGGTCATCGACCTCCTGGCCGAGCGGGCCGGCCGGGGCGAGGAGGTCGCCGCGATCACCGCCGCCGCCATGGGCGGGGCCCTCGACTTCGCCGCCTCGTTGCGCGCGCGGGTGGCCACCCTCGAGGGGCTCGCCGTCGCCGTGCTCGACGAGGTGCGCGCCGACCTGCGCCTCACCCCGGGGGCCCGGACCCTGGTGCGCACCCTCGAGCGTCACGGCCACCTCGCCGCCGTGGTCTCGGGGGGCTTCGTCGAGATCCTCGAGCCGCTCCTCACGCCGCTCGGCGTGACCCGTCTCGCCGCCAACCGCCTGGAGGTGTCGGGGGACCGGCTCACCGGTCGAGTCCTCGGGGAGATCGTCGATCGCGCGGGCAAGGCCCGCGCGCTGGCGCGCTTCGCCGCGGAGGCCGGCATCCCCCTCGAGCGGACGGTCGCGGTCGGCGACGGCGCGAACGACCTCGACATGATCGCCCTCGCCGGACTCGGCGTCGCCTTCAACGCGAAGTCGGCCGTCCGGGCGGCGGCCGACGCGACCCTCTCGGTGCCCTACCTCGACGCCGTCCTCTTCTACCTGGGCATCGCGCGCGAGGAGTTCGCCGCGCCGTGAGCGAGGACGCGCGGTCCAGCCTCGCGACGCTGCGTCGGCTGGTCTTCGACCCCGACGTGCCGATCGCCCAGCAGCGCCGCCGCCTGGCGGTGGCGAGCGCCCTGACGCGCCCCACTCCGGTCACCCGTCACGCCGGCGAGGTCGCCGGCGTCGTCGTCGAGCGCGCCGTCCCGCCGGGAGCCCTCGCCGGGAGGGCCGTCCTCTACGTCCACGGGGGCGGCTACTGCGTCGGCAGCCCCGCGACGGCCGCGGGCCTCGTCGGCGCTCTGGCGCTCGAGTGGTCGGCCGAGGTGGTCGCCGTCCAGTACCGGCTGGCCCCCGAGCACCCCGCGCCGGCCGCGCGCGACGACGTCGCGCGGGTCCTCGACGCCGTCGAGTGGTCGGTCGCGGTGGGGGACTCGGCGGGGGCCGGAGCGCTCGCCGCGGCGATCCAGGCCGGGGCCCGCCCGCCCGCCGCCCTCGCCCTCCTCTCGCCCTGGCTCGACCTCACCCGGGACTGGTCCCGCGAGCCGGGGGCGGAGGACGACCCGGTCCTGCGGGCGGGGTGGCTGGAGCAGTGCGCCGCCGCCTACGCCGGCGCCGACCGGCGCGACCCCGGCGTCTCCCCCCTCTTCGGCGAGTGGTCGACGATGCCCCCGACGATCGTCGTCACCGGCGGGCGCGACCTGCTCGCCCCCGACGCGCGAGCCCTGCGGGGGATCGCCCCGACGATCGAGGTGCTCGAGGTCCCGAGCGCGTGGCACGGCGTCGCCCTGTGGGCCGGCCGCGACGCCCTGGCCGACGCCGTGGTGGCCCGGGTCGCCGCCACCGTCGCCGCGATCCTCGGGTGGAGGTGACGGGGCGGGGGTCGGGTGCTAGGTTCAGCGCCAAACCGATCACGGAGGAGGGGACGTGAAGGTGACCATCGACGCGGCGCGGTGTCAGGGGCACGGACGGTGCTTCAACCTGGCGCCCGACGTCTTCGGATTCGACGAGTTGGGCAACGGGGTCGTCCTGGTGGCGAGCCCGCCCGACGATCGCGCCGAGCGCCTCGCGCGCCTGGCCCAGGTGAACTGTCCCGAGCACGCCATCGACATCGAGGAGTGAGCGTGGAGAACCCGCCCGTCACCGACTTCGCCACCGACTGGGACCACACCGACCCGGCCTGGGTGCACGACCCCTACCCGATCTGGGACGACCTGCGTCAGCGCTGCCCGGTCGCCCACACCGACCGCTACGGCGGCGCCTGGTTCCCGGCGACCCACGCCGGGGTCTCGGCCGTCGCCCAGGACACCGAGCACTTCACGAGCCGCACCGTGGTGCTGGGCAACGGCCGTCCGCTGGAGGACGCCCCCCCGGCCCCGATCGGGGTCGCGCCCCCGATCACCTCGGACCCGCCCTTCCACACGATCGCCCGGCGCCTCATCCTCCCGGCCTTCGCCCCCGGACCCGTGCGGGCCCTCGAGCCGCGGGTGCGCGAGCTCTGCCGGCGACTCCTCGACGACCTCGGCGACGCCACCGAGTTCGACGCCGCGACCCAGTACGCGCAGTTCATCCCGCCCGGGGTGATCGTGCGCATGCTGGGCTTCCCCGAGGCCGACGAGGACATGTTCCGCGACTTCATCCACGTGGTGCTCGAGGGGGTGAACCACCCGGTCGAGGAGCGCATCGAGGAGTTCGCGCCGATCGAGGCCTACATCACGGCCCAGATCGAGGACCACCGGGCCCACCCGCGCGACGACCTCACCTCGTACCTACTCGGCGTCGAGGTGGGCGGCCAGCCCCTCGCACCCGAGCACGTCTTCGGCACGATCATCCTCGTGCTGATCGCCGGCATCGACACCACGTGGTCGGCCATCGGGTCGGCCCTGTGGCACCTCGCGAGCCACCCCGACGACCTCGCGCGACTGCGCGAGGACCCGGACCTCATGCCGATCGCCATCGAGGAGTTCCTCCGCTTCTACGCGCCGGTCACGATGGCGCGCCTGGTGAAGCGGGACGTCGAGTTCCTCGGGTGCCCGATGCGCGAGGACGACTGGGTCCTCCTCGGCTTCCCGGCCGCGAACCGCGACCCCGCGGTCTTCCCCGACGCCGACCGCTTCGTCATCGACCGCCTGGAGAACCGCCACCTCGCCTTCGGGCTCGGCATCCACCGCTGCGCGGGGTCGAACCTCGCGCGCATGGAGATGCGCGTGGCCCTCGAGGAGTTCCTCGCGCGCTACCCGCACGTCGAGCTCACCGACCCCGAGGCCGTCACCTGGTCGCAGGGCCAGGTGCGCGGGCCGCGTCGACTGCCGGTGCGGGTCGCCTCGGCGTAGTCCCTACGCGCCGAGGCCCAGGTCGCGAGGGCTCGCCAGCAGGTCGGCCATCCACGCCTCGACGTCGGACGAGGTCCGCGGGAGCGCGGCCGAGAGGTTGACCGGCCCGTCCGGGCCGACGAGGATGTCGTCCTCGATGCGCACGCCGATGCCCCGGTACTCCTCGGGGACGGTGAGGTCGTGGGGCTGGAAGTAGAGACCCGGCTCGACGGTGAGCACGTAGCCGGGCTGGAGGTCCCCGTGGTAGTGCTCGTCGCGCGCCGCCGCGCAGTCGTGGACGTCGAGGCCGAGCATGTGGCTCACCCCGTGCAGGGTCCAGCGTCGGTGGGTCTGACGGTCGCGCCGTAGGGCGCTGTCCGGGTCGTCGGTGAGGATCCCGAGGTCGTGCAGCCCCTCGGCGAGGACCGCGGTCGCCGCCTCGTGGGGCGCGCGGAAGGGGGCGCCGGGCCGGGCCGCGGCGATGCCGGCCTCCTGGGCCGCGTAGACGAGGTCGTAGATGCGGCGCTGGGCCGGGCTGAAGGTCCCCGAGATCGGCAGCGTCCGGGTCACGTCGGCGGTGTAGAGCTGGTGGCCCTCGACCCCGGCGTCGAGCAGGAGCAGCTCCCCGGGACGGACCACGCCGTCGTTCTCGGTCCAGTGCAGGATCGTCGCGTGGGCCCCGCTCGCGGCGATGGTGGTGTAGCCGACGTCGTTGCCCTCGACGCGGGCCCGCAGGTTGAAGACGCCCTCGATGACCCGCTCGCCCCGGCCGACGGCCGCCGGCAGGGTGCGCACCACGTCCTCGAAGCCGCGCACCGTCGCGGCGATGGCCGCGCGCAGATGGGCCACCTCGACGTCGTCCTTCACCAGGCGCATCTCGGAGAGGGCCGCGGCGAGGTCGGCGTCGGCCGCACCCGGCTCCACGAGCGCGTCGAGGGCGGGGTCGAGTCCGCGTACGGTCGCGACGGGCGTGCCCGCGAGGGCGGCGAGGTCCTTCGCCAGGTCCTCGAGCGCGGCGGTCGGGACGTCGTAGTAGTGGGCGGCCTCGCGGGTCCCGCGGCGCGGCCCGACCCACAGCTCGCCGTAGCGGGCGTCGGTGAAGAAGGCGTGGGTGCGCGCGTCGCGTCGCTCGGGCACGTAGAGGCGCGACGCGCCGTCCGGCCCGATCACCAGGGCGACGTCGGGCTCGGTGCAGCCGGTCAGGTAGAAGAGGTCGGTGCCGGGGCGGAACCGGTAGTCGGTGTCGTTGGCGCGGACCTTCAGCCCGCCCGAGGGGATCACCAGCGTGACGCCGGGCATCAGGGCCGCGATCCGGGCGCGGCGCTCGGCGTGGGCGCGAGCGGCCGGGTGGCGCGCGGCGTCGAGGGTGGGCGCGGCCCAGCCGCTCGTCATGCGCTCGACGAGGACCCGGGGCACCGCGGGCCGGTGGGAGCCGACCCAGACCCAGTGGTCGGAGACGGGCCGCTCGGCCGAGACGTCGGGGTCGGGAATCGGGTGCGCGTCGCTCACGCCCGCAGCGTACCCGCTTCCCCTAGGCTCGCCCCGTGGCGATCGACCTCAGCTTCGACGGCCCGGTGGCGCTGCTCACGGGGCGCGACGGGGAGAACCGGATCAACGAGGACTCCCTCGGCGAGCTCCACCGACACCTCGACGCGCTCGAGGGTCGCGACGGCCCGCTCGCCGTGGTGCTGACCGGTGAGGGCAAGTTCTTCTCGAACGGCCTCGACCTGCCGCGCTACGAGAACGACCTGTCGCGCCTGGGACCGATCCTGAGCGAGCTCCACCGCACCGTGGCCCGCCTGCTCGTCTTCCCCGCCTACACGGTGGGGGCCCTCAACGGCCACACCTTCGCCGGCGGGGCCCTGCTCTCGTGCGCGCTCGACTACCGCGTGATGCGCGTCGACCGCGGGTTCTGGTGCATGAACGAGACCGACATCGGCCTCGCCCTCGACGACAAGCTGGCGACCATCCTGCTCAACCGTCTCCCGCGGGCGACGGCCATCGACGCCATGCTGACGGCCCGACGCTTCACCGGGCCGATGGCCCGCGAGGCCGGGATCGTGGAGGAGGTCGCCGAGGAGGCGGACCTCGTCGCGCGCGCGGTCGAGGTGGCCCGGGCGATGACCGAGAAGGACCGCCGGATCGTCGCGGCCCACAAGCGCCTCGTCCAGCGCGAGGCCTGCGCCCGGCTCGGCTACCCGATCGAGGACTGACGCAGCCGCTCGACGAGCCGCCAGGCACCCGGTAGGGCGAGTCCGGCGAGGGCGGCCTTCAGCACGTCGCCCGCGAGGAACGGCGTGAGGCCCAGGGAGATCGCCGTCGCCAGCGAGACGTGGAGCGAGAGCGCCAGCCACGGCACCGCGACGGCGTAGATGAGGGCCTCGGCGAGGACCATCGAGGCCGCGGCCCGCAGGACCGTGCGGTCCTGGCCGCGCGCGGCGAGTGCGCCGAGCACGCTGCCGGCGAGCACGAACCCGAGGAGGTAGCCGAAGGTCGCCATCGGCACGCCGGCGCTGTGGTCCGCGAACCACGGGACCCCGGCGACGCCGGCCGCCACGTACAGGCCGAGCGAGAGGGCGGCGCGGCGCGTCCCGAGGGCCGCCCCGACGAGCAGGACGCCGAGGGTCTGGCCGGTGATGGGCACGGGCGTGAAGCCGAGGGGGATCGAGACCTGCGCCAGCAGGCCGACGAGGAGTGCCGCGCCGGTGACGAGGATCACCTCGACGCGCAGCGACGCGGGCAGGACGTCGGCGAGGACGTGGCGCGGACGAGAAAGGGCGTAGGTCGACATGGCACCTCCTTGGGGACCCACTCTAGACAGCGGGCCGAACCGGCGTCAGACCCAGCCGTGGTCGCGAGCGATCTGGTCGACGTCGCCGATTCGCAGGCCGCTGCGGTGCTGGAGCGTGCGGATCAGCCCGCCCGCCTCGTAGAGGGACTCGTGGGTCCCGGTGTCGAGCCAGGTCGTCGCGCGCGAGAGCACCTCGACGCGCAGCTCGCCGCGCTCGAGGTAGAGGTTGTTGAGCGCGGTGATCTCGAGCTCGCCGCGCGCGCTGGGCTGCAGGCCCCGCGCGAACTCGCTGGCCCGGCCGTCGTAGAAGTAGAGGCCGGGGACCGCGTAGTTGCTCTTCGGCGCCGCAGGCTTCTCCTCGATCGAGAGGACGCGACCGGTCTCGTCGAAGTCGACCACGCCGTAGCGCTCGGGGTCGCTCACCTGGTAGGCGAAGATCATGGCCCCCTCGACCTCGGTGTGCTGGCCGAGGTGGGTGCCGAGCCCCGGGCCGTGGAAGAGGTTGTCGCCGAGGATCAGTGCGCACCGATCCCCGTTGAGGAACTCCTCGCCGAGGAGCAGGGCCTCCGCGAGCCCGTTGGGCTGGTCCTGGACGGCGTAGGCGAGGTGGATGCCGAGGTGGGACCCGTCACCGAGGAGCCGGCGGAAGGCCGCCTGGTCGTGAGGCGTCGTGATGAGGAGGATCTCGCGGAGCCCGGTGAGCATGAGCGTGCTCAACGGGTAGTAGATCATCGGCTTGTCGTAGACGGGCAGGAGCTGCTTCGACACGGCCCGGGTGATGGGGTAGAGCCGGGTGCCGCTGCCCCCGGCCAAGATGATTCCCCTCACCTCATTAGTATAAGTGGCCGATTCTCGGGGTCCGGAGGCCGACCATGCGCGTAGTGATCACTGGGGCGGCCGGGTTCATCGGGTCCCGCGTCGCCGAGCTGCTCCTCGAGCGGGCCGACGACCTCGGCGTGGACGAGGTCGTCATCCTCGACGCCCTCACCTACTCGGGTCGCCGCGAGAACCTCGTCGACGTCCTCGCCGACCCCCGCGTGCGCTTCGTCGAGGGCTCGATCACCGACGCGCGCGTCACCGACGCCGCGCTCGCCGGAGCCGGGGCCGTGGTCCACCTCGCGGCCGAGAGCCACGTCGACCGGTCGATCGACGGGGCGCGGGTCTTCTTCGAGACGAACGTCGTGGGCACCCAGCAGCTGCTCGAGAGCGCCCGGCGCGCCGGGGTCGAGCGCTTCGTGCACGTCTCGACCGACGAGGTCTACGGGTCGATCCCGGAGGGGTCGTGGCGCGAGGACCACATCCTCGAGCCCAACTCGCCGTACTCCTCGAGCAAGGCCGGGTCCGACCTCGCGGCCCTCGCCTACCACCGCACCTACGGGCTGGCGGTGATGGTGACGCGGTGCTCGAACAACTACGGGCCGCGCCAGTTCCCGGAGAAGCTCATCCCGCTCTTCGTCACGAACCTCCTCGACGGGCTCGACGTGCCCCTCTACGGCGACGGGCTCAACGTGCGCGACTGGCTGCACGTCGACGACCACTGCCGGGGGATCCTCGCGGTCCTCGAGCGGGGCCGCGCCGGGGAGGTCTACAACATCGGTGGCGGCACCGAGCTGACCAACCGCGCGATCACCGAGCGCCTCCTCGAGCTGCTCGGCGCCGGCCCCGAGCGGATCCGCCCCGTCGAGGACCGACTGGGGCACGACCGGCGCTACTCGGTCGACTGGACGAAGATCCGCGAGGAGCTCGGCTACCGGCCCCAGGTCGACTTCGACGAGGGCCTCGCCGCCACCGTCGCCTGGTACCGCGACCACGAGGCCTGGTGGCGTCCCCTGAAGGGCGGCCGCTGATGGAGGTCCGCCCCACGGCGATCCCGGGCCTGGTGGTGCTGGAGTCCCCGGTCTGGGGCGACCAGCGGGGCTTCTTCCGCGAGTGGTTCCAGGCGCCCGACCTCGAGGCGGCCGGCCAGCCCTTCACGGTGCGCCAGGCCAACCTCTCGCACTCGGCCCAGCGCGTCGTGCGCGGCCTGCACTACTCCCTCGCCCCCGAGGGCCAGGCCAAGGTCGTGACCTGCGCGGCGGGGGAGCTCGACGACGTCATCGTCGACGTCCGCGAGGGCTCGCCGGCCTTCGGCGCGGTCGAGGTCGTGACGCTGCGGGCCGGCGACGGACGCGGAGTGCTCCTCCCGGCCGGGGTGGCTCACGGGTTCGTCGTCGTCAGCGAGTCGGCGACGCTCGTCTACCTCCTCTCCTCGCCGTTCAACGCTCCCGCCGAGCTCGAGATCAACCCCTTCGACCCCGAGATCGCCGTCCCGTGGCGGCTGAACGGCGAGGCGATCATGAGCGCGAAGGACGCCGCGGCCCCGATGCTCGCCGAGCGACGGGCCGCCGGACAGCTGCCCCGCTACCTCGCCTGAGCCCTCCGGCGGCGGGTTTCGTCGTTGCTAGCGTGGAGCAGGTGAGTACGACCCACCGCATCGCGTCGGGTTCCGCGGTGGTGCGCATCCCGGACACGGCGTCGCTCCCGGTCATCGAGACCGAGGCCGCCCTGCGCGCCCTCCTCGCCAGCCTCTCGGGCGTCGACGCCGTCGGCGCCGCCGCGCGCGCGGCGAAGCTCGCGACCCGTTCCCTCAAGCAGTCGACCAAGCGCGACGCGCTCGACCTCGCGATCTCGATGGTCGACCTGACGACCCTCGAGGGCGCGGACACCCCCGACCGGGTCCGCTCCCTCTGCGCCAAGGCCTGGCGGCCCGACCCCGCCGACCCCTCGACCCCGTCGGCGGCCGCCGTGTGCGTCTACCCCGACCTCGTCGCGACGGCCCGTGAGGCCCTCGCGGGCAGCGCCGTCGCCGTCGCCTCGGTCGCCACGGCCTTCCCGTCCGGACGAGCCTCGCTCGCGGTGAAGCTGGCCGACGTCGCCGAGGCCGTCGCCGCCGGTGCCGACGAGGTCGACATGGTGATCGACCGCGGGGCCTTCCTCTCGGGTCGGCTCGGCCAGGTCTTCGACGAGATCGTGGCGGTGCGCGAGGCCTGCGGGACGGCCCACCTCAAGGTCATCCTCGAGACCGGCGAGCTCGTCACCCTCGACGCGGTGCGCCGCGCCAGCTGGCTCGCGATGGCGGCGCGGGCCGACTTCATCAAGACCTCGACCGGCAAGGTGGCCGTCTCGGCGACCCCGCCGGTCGCCCTGGTCATGCTGGAGGCGGCCCGCGACTTCGCCGAGGCCACCGGGCGGGTCGTCGGGGTGAAGCTCGCCGGCGGGATCCGCAGCGCCAAGGAGGCCCTGCGCTACCTGGTCGTCGTCAACGAGACGGCCGGGGCGCTCTGGCTGAGCCCCCGGTACTTCCGCTTCGGGGCGTCGTCGCTGCTGAACGACCTCCTCGCCCAGCGAACCAAGCAGCGCCGCGGCGTCTACGTGCGGCCCGAGCTCTTCAGCGGAGACTGACATGGACGATCACCCGGTACTGGCCTCCCCCCTCAACGCGCTCGACTACGACCCGGCACCCGAGTCGGCGGCCGTCGCCCACCTGCACGAGTCCTACGGCCTCTTCGTCGGCGGGGCCTTCACCGCACCCGAGGCGAACGAGCAGTTCGCGACGCTCAACCCGGCGACCGGCCGGGCGCTCGCCACGGTGGCCCACGGCACCACCGACGACGTCGACCGCGCCGTCGCGGCGGCCCGACGGGCCTTCCCGGCCTGGTCGACGCGACCGGGGTCGGAGCGAGCGAAGTACCTCTTCCGCATCGCGCGGCTGATCCAGGAGCGCTCTCGCGAGCTCGCCGTCGTCGAGACCCTCGACAACGGCAAGCCGATCCGCGAGAGCCGCGACATCGACATCCCCCTCGCCGCGGCGCACTTCTTCTACTACGCGGGATGGGCCGACAAGCTCGAGCACGCCGGCTTCGGGCCGGCCCCGCGGCCCATCGGCGTCGCCGGACAGATCATCCCCTGGAACTTCCCGCTGCTGATGGCCGCCTGGAAGCTGGCCCCGGCCCTCGCGGCCGGCAACACCTGCGTCCTCAAGCCGGCCGAGACGACGCCGCTGTCGGCGCTGGTGCTCGCCGACATCATCCAGCAGGCCGAGCTCCCGCCGGGAGTGGTCAACATCGTGACGGGCGACGGCCGCACCGGGGCGGCCCTGGTGGAGCACCCCGACGTCGACAAGATCGCCTTCACCGGATCGACCGAGGTCGGCCGGATGATCCAGCGCCGGGCCGCCGCCGCCGGCACGCACCTCACCCTGGAGCTCGGGGGCAAGGGCGCCAACATCGTCTTCGAGGACGCCCCCGTCGACGAGATGGTCGAGGGCATCGTCGACGGCATCTTCTTCAACCAGGGGCACGTCTGCTGCGCGGGCTCGCGCCTGCTCGTCCAGGAGTCGGTCGCCGACGAGGTGGTGCGGCGGCTGATGCGCCGCGTCGACCAGCTGCGCGTCGGCGACCCGCTCGACAAGAACACCGACGTCGGGGCGATCAACTCGGCCGCCCAGCTGGCCCGCATCCGGGAGCTCGCCGACGCGGGCGAGGCCGAGGGGGCCGAGCGCCTCACGAGCGCGTGCGCCCTGCCGAGCGAGGGGTTCTGGTTCCCCCCGACGGTCTTCACCCACGTGGCCCAGAGCCACCGCATCGCGCGCGAGGAGATCTTCGGCCCGGTGCTCTCGGTCCTCACCTTCCGCACGCCGGCCGAGGCGGTCGCCAAGGCCAACGACACGACCTACGGCCTCGCCTGCGGGGTGTGGAGCGAGAAGGGGAGCCGAACCCTCTGGGTGGCCGAGCGGCTGCGCGCCGGCGTCGTGTGGGCCAACACGTACAACAAGTTCGACCCCACGAGCCCCTTCGGCGGCGTGCGCGAGTCGGGGTTCGGCCGCGAGGGCGGCCGCCACGGACTGGAGGCCTACCTCGATGTCTGAGCGACTCGGAGTGCGCAAGACCTACAAGCTGGTCGTGAACGGGGCCTTCCCCCGCTCCGAGTCGGGCCGCAGCTACGAGGTGCGCGACGCCGCGGGGGCCCTCCTCGCCAACGCGGCGCAGGCCTCGCGCAAGGACCTGCGCGACGCGGTGCGCGCCGCGCGCGCCGCCCAGCCGGGCTGGTGGGGGGCGAGCGCCTACAACCGCGGCCAGGTCCTCTACCGGGTCGCCGAGATGGCCGAGGCTCGCCGCGAGGAGCTCGCCGACCAGGTCGTCGCGGCCGAGGGCGTCGAGCGGGCTCACGCCACGGCGACCGTCGAGCGCGCGATCGACCGCATCGTCTGGTTCGCGGGCTGGACCGACAAGATCGCCCAGGTCTACGGCGGGACCAACCCCGTGGCCGGCCCCTACTTCAACTTCTCGATCCCCACGCCGAGCGGCGTCGTCGGCGTCGTCGCCCCCGCCGAGGACTCCCTGCTCGGCCTGGTGGAGACGGTCATGGCGCCGATCTGCGCCGGCAACGCCGTCGTCGTGCTCGCCAGCGAGACGCGACCGATCCCCGCGGTCCTGCTCGGGGAGATGGCGGCGACCGCCGACCTCCCGGCCGGGGTCCTCAACGTCCTCACCGGACGGCTCGCCGAGCTGGCCCCGGTCCTCGCCGACCACGAGGACGTCGACGGCCTCGACCTCGCGGGGGCCGGCGAGATGCGCGCCGACCTCGCCGCGCGGGGAGCCGGCTCGATCAAGCGCGTCCTCGCCGACGACCCCCGCGACCCCGACGCCGCCGCCCTGCGGCGCATCCGGGCCTTCCTCGAGACCACGACGGTCTGGCACACGATTGGACAGTGATGAGTGAGACCCCCTACGACCTGGCGGCCCGCGCGGCCGAGGCCCTGCTCGCGGCGACGGGCGGACAGCCCCTCGACGCCGCCGTCGTCCTGGGGTCCGGCTGGCGCGAGGGAGCGGCCGGGCTCGGCACCCCGGTCGCGGACGTCGCGACGACCGACCTGCCGGGGTTCGTCGCCCCCAGCGTCGCCGGCCACAGCGGGCGCGTCCTCGTGGTGGAGCACGGCGGGCGGCGCCTCGCGCTGCTCTCGGGTCGCGTCCACCTCTACGAGGGCCACGAGGTCGCGCGGGTGGTCCACCCGGTGCGCACCCTGGTCGGCGCCGGGGCCCGCACCGTCGTGCTCACCAACGCCGCGGGCGGGATCGACCCGACCCTCGTCCCGGGCTCGGTCGTGCTGATCCGCGACCACCTCAACCTGACGGCGACCTCGCCCCTCGAGGGCGTGGCGCCGCCGCCGCCGCACGACACGCGCTTCGTCGACCTGAGCGACCTCTACAGCGCCGAGCTGCGCGCCGCGGTGCGCGAGCGGGCGCCGGAGCTCACCGAGGGCGTCTACGCGGGCCTGCGCGGACCCCACTACGAGACGCCCGCGGAGATCGTGATGCTGCGGGCCCTCGGGGCCAGCGTCGTGGGGATGTCGACGGTCCTCGAGGCGATCGCCGCGCACCACCTGGGCGCGCGCGTGCTGGGTCTGGCGCTGGTGTCCAACCCGGCGGCCGGCGTCGCCGCGGCGCCGCTCGACCACCGCGAGGTCCTCGAGGCCGGGCAGGCGGCCGCGGCCTCCCTCGGCGAGCTGCTGGCGCGCATCGCGCCGGTCCTGTGAACCCCGACCTCCTCGCCCGGGCCACGGCCTGGATGGCGGCCGACCCCGACGAGGTCGACCGCGCGACCATCGCCCAGCTGGTCCGCGACGAGCAGGAGGACGAGCTGGCCCGTCGCTTCGGCGCGCCGCTGCGCTTCGGGACGGCCGGCCTGCGCGGACCGGTGATGGCCGGCCCGGCCGGGATGAACCGACTGACGGTGCGCCGCGCGACCCAGGGCGTGGTCGCCTGGCTGCGGTCCGGGGCGGCCGACCCCGCCCGCGGCGTCGTCGTGGGGCGGGACGCCCGTCGGGGGTCCGAGGCCTTCAACGACGAGGTCGTCGCCGTCCTCCTGGGCGCCGGCGTCCCGGTCATCGAGATGCCCGGCCCCCTGCCGACCCCCCTCACCGCCTACGCGGTGCGCGCCCTCGGAGCGGCGGCCGGGATCATGGTGACGGCCAGCCACAACCCTCCAGCCGACAACGGCTACAAGCTCTACGGTCCCTCGGGGGCCCAGATCATCGCGCCCGACGACGCGGTCGTCGAGGCCGGCATGCGCGACCCCGGCCCCGCCCCGCTCGCCGAGCGCACCGACCCGCTCCACCGCTACGTGCCCGAGGAGGTCCTCGCCGCCTACCGGCGCCACCTCGTCGAGCGCTTCGGTGGCGCGAGCGACCTGGCGATCGCCTACACCCCCCTGCACGGGGTCGGCGGGGCGACGATGGCGCGACTCTTCGAGGAGGCCGGCTTCCACCGCGTGAGCCTCGTCACCGAGCAGTTCGCGCCCGACGGGGCCTTCCCGACACTGCCGTTCCCCAACCCCGAGGAGCCGGGCGCCCTCGACGTGGCGCTCGCGACGGCCGAGCGCTCGGGCAGCGCCCTGGTGATCGCGAACGACCCCGACGCCGACCGCCTCGGCGCGGCGGTGCGCACCCCCTCCGGGTGGCGGGTGCTGCGGGGCGACGAGATCGGCTGGCTGCTCGGCGCCTCGCTGGTCGCTCGCGCCGAGCCCGGCGACGTCGTCGCCACCACCATCGTCTCGTCCACGATGCTGTCGCGCATCGCGGCGGCGGCCGGCGTCCCCTACGCCGAGACCCTGACCGGGTTCAAGTGGATCTCCCGCGCCGCCGGTGCGGGGCGGCTGGCCTTCGGCTACGAGGAGGCTCTCGGCTACGCCGTGGACCCCGGCGTCGCCGACAAGGACGGCCTCTCGGCCGCCCTGGCCCTCGCCCGACTGGCCGACGACCTCGCCCGCGAGGGCCGCACCCTGGTCGATCGCCTCGACGAGCTCGAGGCGACCCACGGCGTCCACGCGGTCACCCAGGTGACGGTGCGCGTCGAGGGAGACGGCGCGAGCGAGCGGATCGCCGGCGCCGTCGCGCGTCTGCTCGCCGACCCGCCGCGGACCCTCGGCGGGGTCGCCGTCGAGCGGGTCGACGACCTGGCGGCCGGCTGGCGCGGACTGCCGCCGACGAGCGGGCTGCGCCTCGACCTCGGGGCCGCGGGACGCGTCGTCGTGCGGCCCTCGGGCACCGAGCCCAAGCTCAAGGCCTACCTCGAGATCGTCGGTCCCCCGGGGCCCCTCGAGGGGGTGGGCGAGCGTCGCGAGGACGCCGCGCGTCGGCTCGAGCGCGTGCGCGAGGAGCTCGCCGCGCGCCTCACGCCGTAGGCGTCCCGGCGACCAGGGCCGCGTACCCGGGCTTGATCACCTCGTTGATCAGCCGGAGGCGCTGGTCGAAGGGGTAGAAGGAGCTCTTCATCGCGTTGAGCGTCAGCCACTGCATGTCGTCGAGGGTCCACCCGAAGCTCGCCGCGCAGGCGGCGAACTCGCCCGACAGGGTGATCCCGCTCATGAGCCGGTTGTCGGTGTTGAGGGTCACGCGAAAGCGCAGGCGGCGCAGGAGCTCGACGGGGTGGGCGGCGATCGAGGCCGCCGCGCCGGTGTGGACGTTGGAGGTCGGGCAGACCTCGAGGGGGATACGCCGGTCGCGCACGTAGTTGGCGAGCCGGCCCAGGCGGAACTCCCCGTCGACGTTGCTGATGTCGTCGACGATGCGCACCCCGTGGCCGAGGCGCTCGGCGCCGCAGAACTGGACGGCCTCCCAGATCGAGGGGAGGCCGAAGGCCTCGCCCGCGTGGACGGTGAGGTGGAAGTTCTCGCGCTGCACCAGGTGGAAGGCGCTGAGGTGCTGGGTCGGGGGGTAGCCGTCCTCGGGACCGGCGATGTCGAAGCCGCAGACCCCGCGGTCCCGGAAGGCGACGGCCAGCGAGGCGATCGTCTCGGAGAGGGCGTTCTGGCGCATGGCCGAGAGGATCGCGCGCACCACGATGACCCGTCCCTCGCGGCGCGCGTCGGCGGCGCCCCGGGCGACGCCGTCGAGGACGGCCGTGACGACCTGCTCCAGGGTCAGCCCGCCGGCGAGGTGCTGCTCGGGCGCGAAGCGGACCTCGGCGTAGACGACGCCGTCGCGGGCGAGGTCGAGGGCGCACTCGGCGGCCACGCGCTCGAGGCTCTCGCGGTTCTGCATCAGGGCCGTGGTGTGGGCGAAGCCCTCCAGGTAGCGCACGAGGTCCCCCCCGGGCGCGTCGGCGACGAACCACTCGGCGAGGACGTCGGGGTCGAGGCTGGGTAGGGCCCCGTAGCCCTGCTCACGGGCGAGATCGGCGACGGTCGCCGGGCGCAGGCCCCCGTCGAGGTGGTCGTGGAGGAGGACCTTGGGCGCCCGTCGGGCCAGGTCGGGGGTGAGGGCGGGTGCGGGCATGGCGACCAGGCTAGCCCTGGCCCCGGGGTGTCCCGAGCGCTACTCGACGCGCTCGTAGAGGAGCGGCGCCGACGTGACGGCCCCGTCACCGACGGTGACGGCGCCCTCGATGGTGGCGCGGCCCTCGCCGAGGTGGGCCGGGTCGTCGGCGTAGAGCACGAAGAGCGGCTGCCCGGCCGCGACGACGTCGCCCGGCCGCACGAGGCAGGCGACGCCGGCCCCGGCCGAGACGGCGTCCTCCTTGCGGGCGCGCCCGGCGCCGAGGCGCCACGCCGCGACGCCCACGGCGCGCGCGTCGACGGACGCCACGACACCGGAGCGCTCGGCGAGGACCTCGGTGCGCTGCGCGGCCGGGTGGAGCTCCGCGTCGGGGTCGCCGCCCTGGGCCGCGATCATCTCGCGGTAGACGGCGTAGGCCGAGCCGTCGTCGAGTCGGGCCGCGGGGTCGTCGTCGATCCCGGTCGCCTCGAGCATCAGGCGCGCCAGGGCCACGGTCAGCTCGCGCACGTCGGCCGGTCCGCCGCCGCGCAGCACGTCGACCGACTCGATCACCTCGAGGGCGTTGCCCACGGCGACCCCGAGGGGCGTGTCCATGTTGGTGAGCTGGGCGATGGTCCGCACGCCGTGGTCGCGACCGAGGGCGACCATCGTCGCCGCCAGCTCGCGGGCCCGGTCGTAGTCGGTCATGAAGGCGCCCCGCCCGACCTTGACGTCGAGGACCAGGGCCCCGGTGCCCTCGGCGATCTTCTTCGACATGATCGACGAGGAGATCAGCGGGATCGACTCGACGGTGCCGGTGACGTCGCGCAGGGCGTAGAGCTTGCGGTCGATCGGGGCGAGTCCCGCACCGGCGGCGCACACGACGGCGCCGACCGTCTCCAGCTGGTGGCGGACCTCGTCGTTGGTGAGCTGGGCCCGCCATCCCGGGATCGACTCGAGCTTGTCGAGGGTCCCGCCGGTGTGCCCGAGGCCCCGGCCCGACAGCTGGGGCACGGCCGCGCCGCAGGCCGCGACGAGGGGCGCGAGGATCAGCGAGATCTTGTCGCCGACGCCGCCCGTCGAGTGCTTGTCGACCGTGGGGCGCGAGAGGCCCGAGAGGTCCAGGCGCTCGCCCGAGGCGATCATGCGGGCCGTCCAGGCCCGCAGCTCGGCCCCGTCGAGGCCCCGGAAGAAGACGGCCATGAGCAGGGCCGACATCTGCTCCTCGGCCACCTCGCCCCGGTCGTAGGCGGAGAGGAACCAGTCGATCTCGGCCGTCGTGAGGGTGCGGCCCTCGCGCTTGGCGATGATGACGTCGACGGCGGCGGGGCTCACGAGCGACGCAGGCCCAGGTCGTCGGGTCCGAAGGCGCCGGGCAGCAGCTCGGCGAGGCGCCGGGCGGGCCGCTCGGGCCCGTCGTCGATCCAGAGGTCGGGCCCGCCGTGCTCGTAGAGCAGCTGACGGCACCGACCGCAGGGGGCGAGGGGCTCACCGTCCCCGGCCACCACGGCCACCGCGACGAGGCGTCCGCCACCGGTGCGGGCGAGGTCGCTCACGAGCGAGCACTCCGCGCAGAGCGTCAGCCCGTAGCTCGCGTTCTCGACGTTGCAGCCCTCGACGATGAGGCCCTCCGCGGTCAGCGCGGCGGCCCCGACGGTCACGCGGGAGTACGGCGCGTAGGCGTTCTCGGCGGCCTCCCGGGCTCGAGCGCGCAGGACGTCCCACGCGATCTCCCCGGGCTTCGGCATCCCCTCACAGTACACTGGACTCCCCGTGACCCCTTCTGCCGCTCTGCCCCTCGTGGTGCGGGACGAGGTCGCCGCGGCCCTCGCGGACGGGCGCGGCGTCGTCGCCCTCGAGACCACCATCGTCGTCCACGGTCTGCCCCGTCCCCAGAACCTCGAGGTCGCCGCGGCCTGCGAGGCCGCCGTGCGCGCGGCCGGGGCCGTGCCGGCGACCATCGGACTGCTCGACGGGCGCGCGGTCGTCGGCCTCGCCCCCGCGGAGCTCGACCGACTGGCCGACCCCGCGCGCGACGCGATGAAGCTCTCGGCCCGCGACCTCGGGCTCGCGCTGGCGGCCGGCCGCGACGGGGCGACGACGGTCGCCGGGACGATCTGGCTCGCGCACCGGGCCGGCATCGCCGTCATGGCGACGGGCGGGCTCGGTGGGGTGCACCGCGACGCCATCCACACCTTCGACGAGTCGGCCGACCTCACGACGCTCTCGCGCACCCCGGTGATGGTGGTCGCCTCGGGCGTGAAGTCGATCCTCGACGTCGGCGCCACCCTGGAGCGCCTCGACACCCTCGGGGTGCCCGTCGTCGGCTACCGGACGACCGACTTCCCCGGCTTCTACCGGCGCTCGACCGGGTTCTCCCTCGACTGGTCCGTGGCCGACCCCGCGAGCGCGGCGAGCGCCTTCGCCGCGCACCGCGCGCTCGGGCCCACGGGACTGCTCCTCGCGAACCCCGTCGACGCCGCGAGCGAGCTCGACGCCGATCTCCACGACGCCGCCCTCGCGAGCGCCCTGGCCGAGGCCGAGCGTCGCGGGGCGACGGGCAAGGCCGTCACGCCGGTCCTGCTGGAGGAGTTCGCCCGCTACACGGCGGGGCGCAGCGTCGCCACCAACGCCGACCTGGTCGTCGCCAACGCGGGCCTGGCCGGCGCAATCGCCCGGGAGCTGAGCGGCCGGTCGTGACGCGGGTCGTCGTCCTCGGCGACGTCATGCTCGACGTCGTGGCGCGCCCCCTGACGGCGATCCAGCCGACCAGCGACACCGCGGCCGACGTCGCGATCGGCGGCGGTGGGTCGGCGGCGAACCTGGCCGTGGCCCTCGTGACGGGCGGCTGCGCGGTGCGCTACGTCGGCGCCGTCGGTGACGACCCGCTCGGCGAGCTCGCTCGCGCCGACCTCGCCGCGCGCGGCGTCGGGGTGGACCTCGCCGTCCACGCCGGTCCCACGGGCGTGGTGGTCGCGGTCGTGGGGCCTGACGGCCAGCGCGCGATGCTGACGCGGCGCGGCGCGAACTCCGCCCTCAGCGCGCGGGACGTCCTCGACCGGCTCCGCGGGCCCTTCGACCACCTGCACGTCTCGGGCTACACGATCCTCGACGGCGCGACGCGCGCCGTCGCGCGGGCCGCGATCGACGCCGCCCGAGCTCGCGGCGCCGGCGTCTCGGTCGCCGCCTGCTCGGTGGCGCCCCTGCGCGAGCTCGGCGCCGCCCGCTTCCTCGAGGCCGCGGCGGGGGCCACCATGATCTTCGCGAACGAGGAGGAGGCCGTCACGCTCGCCGACGCGGGCGACGCCCCGGCGGCGGCCGCGGCCCTCGCGGCGACGGGGCCCGAGGTCCTCGTGACCCGGGGAGCGCGCGGCGCGGTCGTGGTCTCGTCCGACGGGGAGGTCCGGGTTCCGTCGCGGGCGACCCGGGTCGTCGACACGACGGGGGCCGGGGACGCCGCGACCGGCGCCTACCTCGCGGCCCGCCTGTCGGGCGCGTCGGTGGCGGATGCCCTCGAGCGGGCGATGGACGCCGCCGCGCGAGCGGTGGAGGGCCTCGGCGCCCGGGCTCAGTCGCGCTGGTAGGGGATGCCGTCGGCCGCCGGTGGGCGGACGCGGCCGATGAGTCCCGAGACCACGGCGATGGTGATCACGTAGGGGAACATTCCGAGCACCTCGGTCGGCACCGGGATCTGGTAGGTCTGCAGGTTGTCGGCCAGGTAGACCGAGAGCCCGAAGAGCACCGAGGCGACGACGGCGCCCGACGGGCGCCACCGACCGAAGATCAGCGCCGCCAGCGCGATGTAGCCGAGTCCCGAGGTGTAGCCGGGCTGGAACTGGCCCTGGGAGGCCATGAAGGCGACCCCGCCCACTCCGGCGATGGCGCCGCCGACGATGACGTTGACGTAGCGCACGCCGATGACGCGGATGCCCACCGTCGTGGCGGCCTTGGGGTGCTCGCCGACGGCCCGCACGCGTAGTCCCCAGCGGGTCCGGAAGAGCCCGAAGCTCACCAGGGCCACCAGGACGATCATGAGGTAGAAGAAGCCCGTCTGGTTGAAGAAGACGGGACCGAGGAGTGGGATCTTCGCCAGCAGCGGGATGGGCAGGTCGGGGGCCAGGTTCCCGGTGTTGTACTGCGGGAAGGGCGTGAAGACCTGCAGGTTGAGGTACGACGAGAGGCTGCCCAGCATCGTCACCAGCACGACGCCCACGATGATCTGGTCCGAGAGGTAGCGCAGCGAGAGGAAGGCGAGGATGAGGCCGAGGAGGGCCCCCACCAGGGCGCCCACGACGGCGGCGTAGATGAAGTTGTGCGTCGTCGAGGCGATCATCGAGCCGACGAAGGCGCCGCCGATGAACTGACCCTCGATGGCGATGTTGACGACGCCGGCCCGCTCGCACATGACCCCCGAGAGCGAGCCGTAGATGAGGACCATCGCGAGGGCCGAGCTGCCCACCAGCACGGCCGTCAGGTTGACGAAGTTGATCGGGGCGGGACCGCCGGTGCGGGCCGCCCAGAGCAGGAGCGCGAAGAAGAAGAGGACCGCCACGACCCCGAAGCGGACCATGACGCCGCGCGCCGGCAGGCGCAGGTTGACCTCGACGGCGAGCGCGATCATCGCCAGCGCGAGCACGATGTTCGTCCACGCGGTCGAGAGGGTGAGGGTCCCCACGTGCCAGGGGATCGTCCCGCTCAGGTTCACGGGGTTGAAGGTCAGCGACGACTGCGCCGACAGTCCCGACCCCACGCCGAAGACGAGCAGGGTGAAGAGCCCGATGAGCCCCATGATCACGCCGATGGAGCGAGTCCGCCCCTGGTGGGCTCGGCGTGCGGGAGCCGTCGCCACGCTGACCTCGCTCACGATCCCCATCCCTTGGTCGCCAGTTGCACCGCCGCCGTCGGCGCCGTGCGCAGTCGGAAGATCTCCTTCACGAGCACCGGCGTCGCCACGAAGAGCACGACGGCCGACTGGATCACCGTCGCGAGGTCCAGGGGGATCCCGGTGGCCGCCTGCATCGCGCGGCCCCCGACCCCGAGGGCGGCGAAGAGGAGGGAGGCGAGGACGATCCCGCCGGGACGGTTCCGCCCGAGCAGCGAGACGGTGATCGCCGTGAAGCCGATGCCGGCGTTGCCGATGAGGAAGCCCCCGTCGACGAAGTGAGTGGTACCGGCCATCTGGGTCACCCCCGCGAGCCCCGCGAGCCCGCCGGAGATGGCGAAGACCAGCACGATGACGGCCTTGGCGTTGATGCCCGATGCCCGGGCCGCCTGCGGATTGGCCCCGGTCACGCGGAAGTCGAACCCGAGCGAGGAGCGCTCGAGGAACCACCACGCGAAGACCGCGACCGCGGCGGCGACGAAGAGTCCCCAGTTGACGCGAAGCCCCGAGCTCGCCCCGAAGAGCGGCGGCAGCTGGGCGCTCCCGTCGATCGTGCGCGAGATGTCGTTCTGCTGGCCCGGCATCTGGAGGGCCGTCGAGAGCAGCGTCAGGATCAAGAAGGCGGCCACCACGTAGTTGAACATCAGGGTCACGATGACCTCGTGGGCCCCCGTGTAGGCCTTGAGGAGCCCGGGGACCATCCCGCCGACGACGCCGCCGAGGAGGCCGGCGAGGAGCGTGAGCGGCAGGTGCAGGAACATCGGGAGGTGGATCATCGACCCGACCGCCGCGCCGGCGATGCCGCCGAGGATCGCCTGGCCGTTGGCCCCGATGTTGAAGATGCCGGTCTGGAAGGCGATCCCCACGCCGATCGAGGCGATGGCGAGGGGCGTCGCGTACGTGAGGGTCTCCGAGAGCGGGGTGAGCGCGAGGGGCCACCCGTGGCCCGTGGTGAGGGCGTGCCAGAAGTTGGAGGGACTGAGGATGGCGCCCTCGAACATCGTGCGGTAGGCGGACCCGACGTTGTCGACGGTGAGCTTCACCGCGTGTCCCGGGGCCGACCAGCTGTGGAAGATGCCCCGCCAGGCGTCGAGGACGCTGGCGGTGGTCGTGACGATGACGAGGGCCCCGACGACGAACCCCAGCAGCAGGGCGAAGAGGGTGACGAGGGCCGGGCGCGACCGCAGTCGGGCCCACCACGACACGTGGACGGCGGCGTCGCTCATGATTCCTCCGCGTGGGCCCCGGTCATCATCAGGCCGATGGTCTCGCGACTGGTCGAGGGGTCGACGACCCCGGTGATCTTGCCCTTGTGCATGACGGCGATCCGGTCGCCCAGGGCCAGGACCTCGTCGAGCTCCGAGCTCACGATGAGGACGCCCAGGCCCCCGTTGCGCTCGTCGACGATCTGGCGGTGGACGTACTCGATGGAGCCGACGTCGAGACCGCGCGTCGGCTGCGAGGCCACCAGGAAGGTGAGCGGACGCGAGAGCTCGCGGGCCACGATGACCTTCTGCTGATTCCCTCCCGAGAGTGACGCGACCGGCGACTGGATGGAGGTCGTACGGATGTCGAAGCGCTGGACGAGGTCGCTGGCGTTCTGGGCGACGGCGCCCAGGTTGCGCGAGCCCCGACGGGCGAAGGGCGCACGCCGGGGCGTGTTGAGCACGAGGTTGTCGGCGACCGACATCGAGAGGACGAGCCCGTGCAGCTGCCGGTCCTCGGGCACGTGCCCGAGACCGGCGTCGAGCACCTCGCGGGGCGTCGCGTTCGTGACGTCGCGACCCCGCAGGCGGATGGACCCGCTCTCCACGGGGCGCATCCCGGCGATCGCCTCGACGAGCTCGGTCTGCCCGTTGCCCTGGACCCCGGCCAGGGCAACGATCTCGCCCGCCCGCACCGAGAGGGACAGGCCGTCGACCGCGGGGAGTCCGCGGTCGTCGCGCACCACGAGGTCGGTGATCTCGAGGGCCACCTCGCCGGGGGTGACGTCCTCCTTCGCGACCGTGAGGTTCACCGAGCGCCCGACCATCAGGGCCGCGAGGTCGCCCTCGGAGTCGGTGGGCTGAGCCGTCCCCACCACCTCGCCCTGGCGGATCACCGTGATGACGTCGGCGATCGCCTTGACCTCCTTCAGCTTGTGCGTGATGAAGAGGATCGACTTACCCGAGGCGGCGAGCGAGCGCATGATCTCCATCAGCGCGTCGATCTCCTGGGGGGTGAGGACGGCCGTGGGCTCGTCGAGGATCAGCAGCTCGGCGTTGTGGTTCAGGGCCTTCAGGATCTCGACGCGCTGCTGGATGCCGACGGGCAGCTCCTCGATGACGGCGTCGGGGTCGACCTCCAGGTTGTAGGTCTGGGAGACCTGACGGATCTCCTCGCGGGCCCGGTTCCGGTCGAGGCGGCCGAAGGACTTCACCGGCTCGAAGCCGAGGACCACGTTCTCCGCGACGGTGAAGACCGGCACGAGCATGAAGTGCTGGTGCACCATCCCGATGCCGCGGCGCACGGCCTCGCCCGAGTTGGTGAAGTGCACGGCCTCGCCGTCGATCAGGATCTCCCCCTCGTCGGGCTGGAGGAGACCGAAGAGCACGTTCATCAGCGTGGACTTGCCGGCCCCGTTCTCGCCGAGCAGGCAGTGGATCTGACCCGGCTCGACCGTGAGATCGATGCGCTGATTGGCGGTGAAGGATCCGAAGCGCTTCGTGATGCCCCGGAGCTCAAGACGCATAGGTGCTTATCGTAGCCACGACAAAAGGCCCGGGCCGCTGACGCGGCCCGGGCCTTTGGTCGGTCCGTCGAGCGGACGTTACTTCGCGGGGTAGCTGTTCGGGTTGACCGAGATGCGACCGCTCTCGATGCCCTTGGTGATCGTCGCGATCTGCGACTTCACCGACGCCGGGATCGAGATCCCGCCGTACTCCAGCGCCGTGCCCTGGTTCTTCAGGGTGCCGAGGTACGTGCCCGCCTTGAACTTGCCCGAGGCGGCCGCGAGGACGGCGTCACGCACCGAGGGCTCGACGCCCTTGGCGACCGTGCCGACGAACCACGAGCAGTCCGCGGCGTCCGAGACGCAGCCGTTGCTGTCGACCCACATGACGCTGTGACCCTTGCCGGCCTGCTGGGCGGCGGCCACCGATCCGAGGCCCACCGAGCCCGCCACCGGGAAGACGATGTCCGCGCCCGCGGCGAAGTCGCCGGCGGTGATCGTCTTGCCCGCGGTCTGGTCGGTGAAGTTGCCGACGAAGGTGCCGGTGCCGTCACACTTGGCGAGCGAGCACGCGCCCGCCGCCGGAGTCCAGCCGAGGACCTTGACCGCCGCGCCGCGCACCTTGTTGTAGTAGCGCACGCCGGCCACGAAGCCGTTCATGTACATGGTCACCGACGGGAACTGCATGCCGCCGTAGGTCGCCACGGTGCCGGTCTTGGTCATCGCGGCGGCCAGGTACCCGCCGAGGAAGGCGGCCTGGTCGGTCTCGTACTGGAGCGCCAGCACGTGCGTGCCCTTCTTCACCGTCGGGGCGTCGTCAACGATCGCGAACTTCTGGCTGGGGTGCGCGTTGGCCGCGGCCGCCGTCGCCGAGTCCATCAGGAAGCCGACGGTCACGATGATGCCGCAGCCCTTGTGGATGAACGTGTTGATGTTCGGCGCGTAGTCCGCCGACGACGTCGACGACAGGTAGCTGATCGCGATGTTCTTGTTCTTCTTCGCGGCGTCCTGCAGGCCCTTCCAGGCCGAGGCGTTGAAGGACTTGTCGTTGATGCCACCGGTGTCGGTGACGACGCAGGCCTTGAACTTCGCGGCGGCGCCGGCCGACGACGCGGCGACCGAGGCGCCGAACGTCAGTCCGCCCAGGACCAGCGATGCGGCCCCCAGCAGCGCGCCCAGGCGACGGGCGCCCACCTTCTCTCCCATACTCATGTACTCCCTCCAGAGCGTTCGGGCCCGGGGGCCCCGGGTGGGCCAGCGAGCCGTGAACTACCTCGGAGACACTAGTGCGCGGCCTCGCGGGCGAGAGGCCGCGCGGCGCTCGACGCCTAGTGCTTGCGTCCGGCCGCGCGCGGGACGGCGAGGGCGGTGACGAGGGCCGCCAGCGTGATCGCCGCCGAGAGCCGGAAGGCCCAGTCGTACCCGCTCACCAGGGCGATCGCACTGAAGGGGTGGGCGAAGGTGGCGCTGCGGTCGATGGCGACGGTGCCGAGGGCGGCGAGGGCCACCGAGCCTCCGACCTGGCGCGACGTGTTGAGGACCCCCGACGCGAGACCGGCGTCGGCCCGGTCGACCCCGGCCGTGGCCGCCGTCGCCAGCGGGGTGAAGAGGAGGCCGATGGCGAAGGCGCACATCACCGACGGGACGACGACGTCGGTCGTGTAGTGGCTGTGCGGGGTCAGCTCGGCCGTCCACCAGAACCCGACGGTGGCGAGGAGCGTGCCGGCCAGGAGCAGCGGACGCACCCCGACGCGCCGCACGAGGCGACTGCTCAGCTGGGCGCCCACGATGATCGCGAGGGCCATCGGCAGGAAGGCGAAGCCGGTGCGCACGGCGTCGTAGCCGAGGACCTGTTGATAGAAGAAGGTGAGGAAGTACCACATCGTGAAGAAGGCCCCGCCCACCAGCAGCATCGTCGCGTTGGCCGCGCTGAGGGATCGCGATCGGAAGAGCCGCAGGGGCATCAGCGGATGCGACGCGACCGCGGCCTCCCACCCGACGAAGGCGACCAGGCCGAGCAGGCCGCCCCCGATCCACGCGAGGGTGGCCGGGTCGCCCCAGCCCGTGGACGCCGTCTGCACGACCCCGTAGACGGCGGCGGCGAGCGACGCGGTCACGAGGAAGGCCCCGACGAGGTCGAGCCGCACGGCGGCGTCGCGGTTGCGCAGCTCGCGTAGGTAGCGCAGCGCCAGCACGGTCGCGACGACGCCCACCGGGACGTTGATGAAGAAGACCCACCGCCAGGACGCCCACCCGGTGAGCAGGCCGCCGAGCAGGCCGCCGACGGCTCCGCCGGCCCCGGCGACGGCGGACCAGGCGCCGATCGCCCGGGGCAGCTTCGCGCCGTGGAACGTGGTGACGATGATCGTGAGGGTCGCCGGGGACAGGATGGCTCCGCCGAGGCCCTGGAGCGCCCGGACCGCGATGATCTGGGTTCCCGTGGCCGAGAAGCCGGCCCCGATGCTCGCGATCGTGAAGATCGCGATCCCGACGAGGTAGACGCGTCGCCGTCCCGCGATGTCGGCCGCCCGGCCGCCGAGCAGCAGGAAGCCGGCGAAGGCGATCACGTAGGCGTTGACGATCCACTGCGCGCTGTCGAGCGTGAAGTGGAGGTCGCGCTGCATCGACGGCAGGGCGACGTTGACGATCGAGACGTCGAGCACGACCATGAACTGGGCGAGGCAGGCGATGGTGAGGATCACCCAGTCGGGGGCGTGACGGTGCCCGTGGTGGTCCTTGTGGGCGGTCATCCGGGGCAGTGTACGGGTCGCCCGACGTCGGCCGGGCGCTCGTTTGTCAGACTGGTGGGGTGGCAGCCCAGTTCATCTTCACCATGCGCGACCTGCGTCGCTTCTATCCGCCCGACCGTGAGGTCCTGCGCGGTATCAACCTCTCCTTCTACCCCGGGGCGAAGATCGGCGTGATCGGATCGAACGGGTCGGGCAAGTCGTCGCTGCTGCGCATCATGGCGGGCCTCGACGACGGCTACGCGGGCGAGGCCCGGCTCACCCCGGGCTTCACGGTCGGCTACCTCCCCCAGGAGCCGACCCTCGACCCGTCGCGCAACGTGGTGGAGAACGTCTCGGACGGCGTGGCCGAGCAGCGCGACCTGCTGGCGCGCTTCAACGAGGTGTGCGCGGCGATGGCCGACCCCGACGCCGACTTCGACGCCCTGCTCGGCGAGCAGGCCGACCTGCAGACGCGCATCGACGCCCTCAACGCCTGGGATCTCGAGCGAACCCTCGAGATCGCGATGGACGCCCTGCGCCTGCCGCCCCCCGACGCCGACGTGGCGACCCTCTCGGGTGGCGAGCGCCGCCGGGTGGCCCTGTGCCGCCTCCTCCTCGCGAAGCCCGACCTGCTCCTGCTCGACGAGCCGACCAACCACCTCGACGCGGAGTCGGTCGCCTGGCTAGAGCGGGCCCTGCAGGAGTACCCCGGGACGGTCGTGGCGATCACGCACGATCGCTACTTCCTCGACAACGTGGCCAAGTGGATCCTCGAGCTCGATCGCGGCTACGGGATCCCGTGGGAGGGCAACTACTCCTCGTGGCTCGAGCAGAAGCAGGCGCGCCTCGCCGCCGAGGAGAAGGCCGACCGGGCCCGCCAGGCCGCGCTCGAGCGCGAGCTCGAGTGGATCCGCATGTCGCCCCGGGCGCGCCAGTCGAAGGGCAAGGCGCGCGTGAGCGCATTCAACCAGCTCGTCGCGGAGGCCGAGTCGGCCGAGCGTCGTCCCGACCGACTCGAGATCCTCGTGCCGCCCGGACCCCGCCTCGGGGACCGGGTCGTGGACGCGCACGGCGTCGCCAAGTCCTTCGACGATCGGATCCTGATCGAGGACCTCTCGTTCCTCCTCCCGCCCGGCGGCATCGTCGGGGTGATCGGTCCGAACGGGGCCGGCAAGACGACGCTCTTCCGGATGCTCGTCGGCCAGATGGCGCCCGACGCGGGCACCATCGAGGTGGGGCCCACCGTGAGCTTCGCCTACGTGGACCAGTCGCGCGAGGAGCTCGATCCCGACGCGACCGTCTTCGACCAGGTCTCGGGCGGTCAGGACCGCTTCGTCGTGGGCGGTCGGGAGGTGGCGGCGCGCGCCTACGTCGCGAGCTTCGGGTTCAAGGGGAGCGACCAGCAGAAGCGCGTCGGGGACCTGTCGGGGGGTGAGCGCAACCGGGTCCAGCTGGCGACGGTGTTGCGCCGGGGTGGCAACGTCCTGCTGCTCGACGAGCCGACCAACGACCTCGACGTCGACACCCTGCGCGCGCTGGAGGACGCCCTGCTGGAGTTCCCGGGATGCGCCGTCGTGATCAGCCACGACCGATGGTTCCTCGATCGCATCGCGACCCACGTCATCGCCTTCGAGGGCGACAGCGAGGTTCGCTGGTTCGAGGGCAACTTCTCCGACTACGAGGCCGACCGCCATCGCCGCCTCGGCACCGACGCGGACCAGCCGCACCGCACGCGCTACAAGAGGCTGACCCGCGACTGAGGGCCTACGATGGACGGGTGATCGCGTGCGTGCCCGTCCTGCCCGATGGAACCGTCGACCCCCGGTGGGGTCGCGCCGACCGCCTCGCCGTCGTCGACGTCGAGGGTGGGGAGGTCCGCTCCTGGGAGGAGCACCAGGTCGACTGGAGCGTCCGACACGACGAGGGCAGCTCGGCGCGTCACCACGCCCGGGTCGCTCGCTTCCTCCTCGACCACGAGGTCCAGGCCGTCGTCGCCCACCACGTGGGCGACGGCATGGTGCGTCAGCTCGGCATCATGAAGATCGCCCTGCACCTCGACGCCGAGGGGGACGCCCGCGCGGCCGTCCTCGCCGCCCTCTCGGCGAGCTGATTCCTGAGAGGTCGCCGTCGACCGGCGCCCCCGTCGTCCGCGAGCGACGACCACTCGTGATGAGGGCTTACCTCTGAGTAGTGCTCGGGACGTCACGTCCCTCGGCCTCTCGACCCATGAGATTTCTGAGGGTGAACACCGTTGAACGCCGGCGTCTGATAGGACGACGTCCACATTTCTATCGAAGTCCTTGACGTAGGGGGACCTATTTGATAGAAACTCTCAGATTCGTGTCGACGTTCGTCGCACGAGGGGGGAAATGGGGGGGAGTAGTGACGCTCTTCTGGCTGTCCGTGGGCTTCGGCTTCGTGACGGCGTCCGTACTCGCGATCGCGGCGGTGGGGTTGAGCTTGCAGTTCGGCATCACGAACTACATCAACTTCGCCTACGGGGACTTCATGGCGCTGGGCGCGTACTTCACGTACGTCTTCAACGCCGAGTTCTTCCACTGGAACGTGTGGATCGCGACGGTGTGCGGGTCGCTGTTGATGGGCGTCCTCGCGGTGATCATCAACCACCTGCTCTTCAGCCGGTTCGCCCGGCGATTCTCGAAGACCTTCTACGTGATGATCGTGACCTTCGGTCTCTCGCTCATCATCTTGAACGTCGTCTACTCCATCTGGGGACCGGACGTGCGGGCCTACGCGATGCCCATCGAGCGCGTCGTGAAGATCGGCCCGTTCCTCCTCACGCGCGACCAGCTCCTCGTCATGGCCATCTCGGTCGTGGTCATGGTCGGTGTCGCCGTGATGCTGAAGACGACGCGCCTCGGCAAGTCGATGCGGGCGATGTCCGACAACACGACCCTCGCCATGACGAGTGGCATCGACACCCGGCGGATCACGACGATCACCTGGTTCCTCTCGGGGACGCTCTCCGGTCTCGCGGGCGCCGTCCTCGGCATCTCGGAGGGCAACATCACGCCGGCCGCCGGTGAGCTCTTCCTCTTCGTGATCTTCGCGGCGGTGATCGTCGGCGGGGTCGGGAGCATCTACGGCGCGATGGCCGGCGCCGTCATCATCGGGATGGCGACGGAGATCTCAGCGGCCTTCATCAACCCGGCCTACAAGCTGGACGTGGCCTTCGTGATCCTCATCCTCACCCTCCTGTTCCGGCCGAACGGCCTCTTCTCGCGACCGAAGGGATAGCCCATGTCGGCGTTCTGGTACTACGTCTTCACCCTGGTCTTCTTCCTGTTCGACTACTTCATCCTCGCGATGGGGCTGAACATCCAGTACGGGGAGACCGGGATCCTCAACTTCGCCTACATCGGCTTCGTCGCCATCGGCGCGTACGTGACCGGTGCGGCGAGCCTCCCGAACTCGGCGGGGACCGGCCAGCAGTACATCATGGGCTGGGGGTTGCCGTTCCCCTTCAACCTCCTGCTGGGGGGATTGGTCGCGTCGGCCGTCGCGGTGCTCGTCGCGTTGATCGCCCTGCGGCGACTGCGCACGGACTACCTCGCGATGGTGCTGGTGTCGCTGTCGCTCGTCCTCTACGACGTGATCAACAACTACGTGCCCCTCTTCAACGGGGCGGACGGCCTCTACAACGTCCCCCAGCCGATGGCCGGGATCTTCCACCTGACGACGAACTCGTTCATCCCGTTCTTCGCCGTCGTCACCGGACTGGTCGCCCTGCTCATGTGGTTCATCATGAGCCGGATCATGAACTCGCCCCTGGGGCGCACCTTCCGAGCGATTCGCGACGACGACGGGGTGGCCGGGGCGCTGGGGAAGAACCCCTTCGGCTACAAGCTGACCTCGATGATCATCGGGGCCTTCTACGCCGGTGTCGGTGGCGGGCTCATCATCCAGTTCGGGGGCTCCTTCAACCCCACGGCCTGGCTGCCCGGGGAGACCTTCGTGGTCTTCGCGGTCATCATCGTCGGCGGCGTCGGCAACAACGTCGGCATGCTGGTGGGGGCCCTGCTGGTGGAGACGCTCCTCATCCACCTGCCGGCCTTCCTGCCCGAGATCCCGGGGCACCCGGGGCTCATCGAGTACATCGACACGATGGTCGTCGGCGTCCTGCTGATGGTCATGCTCTGGTTCCGTCCCCAGGGCGTCGTCCCCGAGCGGGTGCGCAAGAGCGCCGGCATGCTCGCGGATCGGGCCCGGGGTCGCGGCCGCCAGCTGACGACCGCGTCCGAGGGACAGGGGAAGAGCGGTGAGTGACAACGTGACACCGACCACGGGGGCACCCGTCTACGCGTTGCAGTGCCAGGACCTGAAGAAGGCCTTCCAGGGCGTGCTCGCGGTCGCCGGCGCCACCTTCGACGTCCCCCAGGGGCAGATCACCGCCCTCATCGGACCGAACGGCGCCGGGAAGACGACCGTCGTCAACCTCCTGTCGGGAATGATGCCCAGCGACAGCGGCCGCATGCAGCTGGTGGGCACCGACGTCACCAACTGGCCGAGCCACAAGATCGCCCGGCGGGGCCTCATGCGCTCCTTCCAGCTCTCGCGCGAACTCGGTGGGCTGACGGTCCTCGAGAACCTGCTCGTCGCCCCGAAGCACCAGGCCGGTGAGTCACTCTTCAACATCTTCTTCCGCCCCCTCGCGGTGCGACGCGAGGAGCGCGAGAACGTCGAGCGGGCCCTCGAGACCCTGAAGACCTACGGCCTCTACGACCTGCGGGACAACCGCGCCCGCGAGCTCTCTGGCGGGCAGAAGAAGCTCCTCGAGATCGCCCGTGCGGTCATGGCGCAGCCGAAGGTCCTCCTGCTCGACGAGCCGATGGCGGGCGTCAACCCCGCCCTCATCGACCGGATCGGGGAGTACATCCTCGACCTCAAGGCGAGCGGGGTGACCGTCCTCATGGTCGAGCACAATCTCAACGTCGTGGAGAAGATCTGCGACCACGTCATCGTCCTCGCCGAGGGCCGCACGCTCGCCACCGGCAAGCTCAGCGACCTGCGGGCGAACCAGGACGTCGTCCAGGCCTACCTAGGTGAGGTGATCAATGCCAGTACTCACGGCTGAGAACGTGACGGCCGGATACGGCCGCACGCCCATCATCAACGACATCTCGCTGTCGGTCGACGCCGGGGCGGTGACGACCATCATCGGGCCGAACGGGGCCGGCAAGTCGACGTTCGCGAAGACCGTCGTGGGCATCCTGCGCGCGACCAACGGCCGGATCACCCTGGGCGACCAGGACATCACCCGCATGCCGCCGCACCAGATGCCCCGGCACGGGTTGGTCTACGTGCCCCAGAACGACAACGTCTTCAAGACCCTCACGGTGCGCGAGAACCTCGACGTCGGCGGCTACGCCTCGAAGGGCGACACCGCGGCGCGC
Source organism: Acidimicrobiaceae bacterium (assembly GCA_027449885.1). Classification (GTDB taxonomy): domain Bacteria; phylum Actinomycetota; class Acidimicrobiia; order Acidimicrobiales; family RAAP-2; genus RAAP-2. Next base: position 10,768 of record DAIDKS010000023.1, on the reverse strand, counting down.
ATGGAGTACGTGCTCTCGATCTTCAAGGACCTGAGCAAGGCGACCGAGAAGCGGGCGGGCAACCTCTCGGGGGGCCAGCAGAACCTCCTCGCCATCGCCCGCGCGCTCATGGTCGAGCCCACGGTGATCGTGCTCGACGAGCCGACGGCCGGGCTCTCGCCCGCCTACACCGACGTCGTCTGGAACCAGATCGAGGGCATCGCCCAGACGGGGACCGGGGTCCTCGTCGTGGAGCAGAACGTCGAGCGAGCCCTCAAGCACGCGACGTTCGTCCACATCTTCGTCGCCGGTTCGAATCACGTGCACGGCACGGCGGCGGACATCGCATCACTCGACCTCGCGGCGATCTTCCTCGGTCGCGCCGGGGCCGATCACTGACCAGAGTCTCACGATCGTCGTCGCGGGATGGACCCGCGGCCGCGAAGCAGGAAGAAAGAGGGGGGTACCTGATGATACGAAAGAGGCGGTTGTCCCGGGGTCGGGGAACCGGACGCGTCGCGGTGTCGCTGGCGGCGGTGGCGTCGCTCGCGACGGCGGGGCTGATGACGGTGCCGGCGAGTGCGTCGGGCAAGCCGAAGCCGCTGACCGTGGGGTCGATCTTGCCGTACACCGGCACGAAGTCCATCCTGTCGGCGTGGGGCATGCACGGCATCAAGGTGGGCATCTACGAGGTGAACCACGGTGGCGGCGTGCTCGGGCACATGTTGACGTCGGCCACGGTCGACGACTCGGCGGACTCGGTCGACACCTTGCCGGCCTTCCGCAAGCTGATGCTCAGTCACCCCACCTTCATCGTCGGGCCGTTCTCGCCCACGATCGAGGCCGTGATCAACCAGTTCCAGCCGAACAACGTCGTCGACTTCATGGTCGGCGGACTGTCGAACCTGGACAACATGAACAAGCCGTACGTGTTCCGCACGACGGCGTCGGACTCGACCGAGGCGATCGCCATGGCGTACTACGCGATCAGCCACGGCTGGAAGACGGCGTCGCTCATGTTCGACAACTCGGCGAACTCGCAGGGCTTCGTGCCGCCACTCATGAAGGCCTTCAAGGCCCTCGGTGGGACGATCCAGCAGAACATCACGCTGACGCCGGGGCAGTCCTCGTACAGCTCGGAGCTCACCCAGGCCTTCGCGGGCAACCCCAAGGTGATCTTCGACTCGATGGACACCCAGACAGCGGCGACGCTGTTCGGTGACGCCCAGCAGCTCGGCTACACGACGGCCGCCCAGTGGGTCGGCGACGACCTGCAGTCGGCCCCGCAGGGGTCCTACGCGCAGTCCTTCGGGTCGGCCGCGTCGACCAACCTGACGGCGGCGCTGCCGGCGACGCCGACGACGGCGGACAACGCGTACAACCACTTCCTGTCGGACTACCAGAGCGTCTGGCGTACGACGTCCATCCTGCCCACGAGCTTCAACTTCTACGACTCCATCGTCATCGCCTCGCTGGCCATGACCATGGCGAACTCGACGAATCCGAAGGTCTGGGTGAAGGACGTGATGCTGGTCTCGGACCCGCCGGGAACGGTGTGCTCGACCTACACGCAGTGCGTGACTCTTCTCAAGCACCACAAGAAGATCAACTACAACGGCGCGGGTGGGAACGACGACTTCAACAAGTACCACAACGTGTTTAGCGGCTTCCAGATGGTCGGCTTCGACTCGAAGCTGAACAACGTGGTCCGGACCTACGTCACGCCGCAGCAGCTGGCGCAGGTCGTGGCGAAGGAGGGCTGAGCCGCCTGATCGTGAGCCCCCGCGGCCCTCGGGCCGCGGGGGCTCACCCCTCCCGGGCCGTCGGGAGGACGAGTCGCGCACGACCAGGGTCGGGCCCCAGGGGCCCGCCATCGCGAAATGGAGTCGGACGAGGATGTCGAGTTTGCTGAACGGCGTGAAGGTGTTGGACGTCACGACCGTCCTGGCGGGCCCCTTCGCCGCCTACCAACTGGCACTCTTCGGTGCCGATGTCGTGAAGATCGAGATCCCCGGGACCGGGGACCTCGCGCGCGACATGGGTGACGACGGGTACCTCCGATCCGAGGCGATGGGGGCGGCCTTCGTCGCCCAGAACGCGGGCAAGCGCTCCCTCGTCCTCGACCTCAAGAGCCCCGCGGGACGCGAGGCCCTCGAGCGTCTCGTGGCGGGGGCCGACGTCCTCGTCGAGAACATGCGTCCGGGCGTGCTCGCCCGGCTCGGCTTCGGGCCCGCGCGGCTCGCCGAGATCAACCCCCGACTCGTCTACTGCGCGGTGTCGGGCTTCGGGGCGGAGGGACCACTGTCGGATCGGCCCGCGTTCGACCAGATCATCCAGGGGCTCTCGGGGATGAACGACGTCACCGGACTCCCCTCCGGGGAGCCGACGCGGATCGGCTTCCCGGTCTGCGACACCCTCGGGGGCTACGCCGCGGCGATGGCCATCGCCGCGGCCCTGGTGCGCGCGGCCCGTGAGGGCGTGGGGGCCTTCCTCGACGTCTCGATGCTCGACGTCGCGATCACCGCCATGGGCTGGGTCGTCTCGGAGACCCTCATCACCCACCACTACACGGGTCGCCTCGGCAACGACAACGCGGCCTCGGCGCCCTCGGGCACCTTCCACACCGGCGACGGACTCCTCAACATCGCCGCCAACGCCCAGTACCAGTTCGCGTCGGTCTGCGCCGTGCTCGGCCGACCCGACCTGCTCGAGGACCCCCGCTTCGCGACGCGCGAGCTGCGCAAGGCGCATCGCGCCGAGCTCACGGCCGAGATGGAGGCGACCCTCGCCTCGCGCAGCGCCCGGGAGTGGGAGGAGGACCTCGCCGCGGCGAGCGTGCCCGCCGGGCGGGTCCTCTCGCTGCCCGAGGTGCTCGAGCACGAGCAGGTGCGCGGGCGCGGCCTGGTCCACGAGATCCCGCTCGGACTGCCCGAGCGCGCCACGGTCGCGGTCGTCGGCAGCGGGGTCCGCGTCGACGGCGCCGCGCTGGCGCCCCCCGGGCCACCCCCGCGGCTGGGGGAGCACACCGCCGAGGTCCTCCGGGGCGTCGGCTACCGCGACGACGAGATCGGGAGCCTCCACCATGACCACACCCACTGAGCCGACCCCCGTGACGGGCTGGCCCCAGGTCGAGATCATCGAGGAGGGGATGCGCGAGGGGATGCAGATCGAGAGCGCGGAGATCCCGGTCGCGAGCAAGATCGCCCTGCTCGACGCCCTCTCGCTCACCGGTCTGCGCACGATCGTGGTGGGCTCGTTCGTGAGCCCCGACTGGACGCCCCAGATGGCCTCGATCGACGAGATCGTGACGCGGTTCCATCCGGTCGAGGGGGTCCGCTACACGGCCCTCGCCCTGAACGAGCGCGGCCGCGAGCGGCGGCGCGCCTACGTCCCCCCACTCAGCGAGCCCGACGAGGTGCCGACGACCCTGGTGCACCTCTGCGACGTCTTCGTGCGCCGCAACACCAACCGCTCCCAGCGTCAGGAGATCGAGGCCTGGGACGGCGTGGTCGAGCGGGCCGTCGCGGAGGGCGCGACGCGCGCCGGCATCGGCATCAACGCGGCCTGGGGGTCGAACTGGCTCGGGCCCTTCACCGAGGCCCAGCGCATGGACCTGCTCGCCCCGCAGTACGAGATGTGGACGGCGAGGGGGATCGCCGTCGACCGCGTGTGGATCGGGGACCCGATGGGCTGGAACCTCCCGTGGGACGTCGCGGCCCAGCTGCGCGCGATCCGCGAGCGCTGGCCGGAGATCACTCGCTTCCACCTCCACCTCCACGACGCCCGGGGCACGGCCCTCCTCTCGGCCTACGAGGCCCTGCGCACCCTCGACGCGGAGTGCACCCTGGTCCTCGACAGTTCCATCGGGGGCATGGGCGGATGCCCGTATGGTGGACACGGACGCATGACGCGAATGATCCCGACCGAGGACTTGGTGGACCTGCTCGAGGAGCGGGGCGTCTCGACCGGCGTCAACCTCGACCGGCTCATCGACGCCGCCCTCCTCGCCGAGGACGTCGTCGGGCACTCCCTGTGGGGCCACGTCTCGAAGGCCGGACCCCGGCCGCGGGGCGCGCGCCTCTTCCCGATGGACCTGCCGTTCATCGAGACCGAGGCGCAGGCCCAGCACTTCCGTCGGGGCTCCGAGGCCCACGTGGGCGCCCGTTCGCCGTGGCGCGCGCCGATCACCTCTCCGGCGCGCGATCGCGTCGAGGCGGCTCTCGGGGAGGTCTGACGTGGCGCGGACCCGTGTCGTCGACGAGCGGCCGACGCCGCCCGCCGAGGACGGGGTCCGCGACGACGAGTCGGCACTCAACTCGGCTCGCTCGCTCGACCGCCCCTTCGTCGTGCTGCGGGTGCTGCGCGAGCGCCGGGCCCCGATGCGCCTCACCGAGATCGCCCAGGCGGCCCAGCTGCACCTCGCGACGACCCAGCGGATCGTCAACCTGCTCGTCCACTACGGCTACGTCGAGCGCGAGGGCTTCGACTACCGCCTCGGCGTCGCGCCCCTGCTCGACGGGACGGTCTTCCTCCAGACCAATCGCCTGGTGCAGGCGGCGGAGACCGTGCTGGGCGAGCTGACGGCGGCGACGAACCTCACGTCGACCCTCACCGTGCGCGTCGACCTGACGGCCGTGCTGCTCTACCGCGTGGCGAGCGTGCCGCCGATGCGCTACCAGGTCCCCATCGGCGAGCAGCTGCCCCTCACCGTCGGCGGCGCGCGCGTCCACGCCGCCTACCTGGAGGACGAGGACCTCGAGCGGCTCCTCGAGGGCGTCGACGAGATCCGCCTGGCGAGCGGGGTCGCCGTCACGCGCGACGAGTTCGTGGCGAACCTCGGCGTCATCCGCGAGCGCGGCTACGCCTTCGGTCAGGGCCAGCGCCAGGCGGGGGGCCTCTCGATCGCCGTCCCGGTCTTCGACCGCGCCGGCGAGATGGTGGCGGGCATCCAGCTCTCGGCCCTGATCGAGGACATCCCGAAGGACGTCGAGGCCCTCGTCGTCGAGCTGCAGCGCGCGAGTGCCGCCATCACCCGGAGGCTGCCGTGAGGGAGTACGAGGTCCGGGCCCGGGCGAGTGACGAGGTCCTCGCGCGCGAGGACCAGCTGGCCTGGCGCCTGGCCGAGGTCGCGTCACCCCGCGCCCCCCTCGACGACGACGTGCGCGACATGGTGGTCAACCGCGTGATCGACGACGCCGCGGTGGCGACGGCGTCCCTCGCGCGCCCCCCGGTCGCCGCCGCGCGCGACCAGGCGCGGCGACACCCCGCCCACCCCGGAGCGACGGTCGTCGGGCTCGACCCCGACGAGCGGGTCTCGCCGGAGTGGGCGGCGTGGGCGAACGCCGTCGCGGTGCGCGAGCTCGACTTCCACGACACCTTCCTCGCCGCCGAGTACGCCCACCCCGGCGACGCCATCGCCCCGCTGGTCGCCGTCGCCCAGCACGTGGGCGGCGCCGTCGACGGTGACCGACTGGTGCGGGCCATCGCCAACGCCTACGAGGTCCAGATCTCGCTCGCGCGAGCGATCAGCCTCCACGCCCACGCCATCGACCACGTGGCCCACCTGGCCCCGGCGATCGCGGTCGGGCTGGGGACCCTGCTCGACCTGCCCACCCCCGTCGTCTTCCAGGCCGTCAACCAGTCCGTCCACGTCACGACGGCGACGCGCCAGTCGCGCAAGGGGACGATCTCCACCTGGAAGGCCTACGCCCCGGCCTTCGCCGCGAAGGCGGCGATCGAGGCGGTCGACCGGGCGATGCGCGGCGAGACCGCGCCCGAGCCGATCTACGAGGGCGCCGACGCGGTCATCGCCCGGCTCCTCGACGGTCCCGGGGCCGGCTACCACGTGACCCTCGTCGGTCCGGACGAGCCCCGGCGGGCGATCCTGGACTCCTTCACGAAGGAGCACTCGGCCGAGTACCAGGCCCAGGCCTGGATCGACCTCGCGCGCCGTCTCCGGGCGGCCGACCCGCGCCTCGCGACCGGCGTGGGGGTCGCCGAGATCGTCCTGCACACGTCCCACCACACCCACGCCGTCATCGGGTCGGGCTCGGGGGATCCGCAGAAGTACGACCCGGCCGCCACCCGCGAGACCCTCGACCACTCGCTGCCCTACATCCTCGCCGTCGCCCTGCAGGACGGGGCTTGGCACCACGAGCGCTCCTACGCGCCGACGCGGGCCGCCCGGTCCGACACGGTCGCGCTCTGGCGGTCGATTCGCACGCTCGAGGACCCCGAGTGGACGGCCCGCTACCACGATCCGGACCCGACCCGGCGCGCCTACGGGGGCCGGGCCGAGATCCTCTTCACCGACGGCACGCGCCGCGAGGCGACCGTCGTGGTGCCCGACGCCCACCCGGCGGGCGAGCGGCCCTTCGGTCGGGCGCAGTACGTGGCGAAGTTCCGCCAGCTGACCGAGGGGGTGCTCGCCCCGGCCGAGGTCGAGCGATTCCTCGACCTCGCGGCGCGCCTCCCCGAGCTGCTGTCCGGCGACCTCGCGGGCCTCACGATCACGAGCGAGGTGGCGCGCCCGATCCTGACGACGGGACTCCTCTGATGCTGCACGACCCGACCCCGGACGCCGAGAAGCGACGCCGCCTGCGGGCGCGGCTCGGCACCGGCGAGCCGCTCGTCCTGCCCGGGGCCTTCAACCCCCTCTCGGCGATGCTCGCCGAGCGCCACGGGTTCGCCGGCCTCTACCTCTCGGGGGCCGTCATGGCCGCCGACCTCGGACTGCCCGACGTCGGGCTCACCACGCTCAGCGAGGTCGCGACGCGCGCGGCCCAGGTCGCGCGCGTGACCGCCCTGCCGGTCGTGGTCGACGCCGACACCGGCTTCGGGGAGCCGATGAACGTCGCGCGCACGGTGCAGCTGCTCGAGGACGCCGGCGTCGCCGGCCTCCACCTCGAGGACCAGGTCAACCCGAAGCGCTGCGGCCACCTCGAGGGCAAGCAGGTGGTCGCCCGCGAGGACGCCGTGCGCCGCGTGCGCGCCGCGGCGAGCGCCCGGCGCGACCCCAACCTCCTGCTGATCGCCCGCACCGACGCGCGCGCCGTCGAGGGGCTCGACGGCGCCATCGACCGGGCCCGGGCCTACGTGGAGGCCGGCGCCGACGCCGTCTTCCCCGAGGCCCTGCGGACCGAGGAGGAGTTCGCCGCCGTCCGCCGCGCCCTCGACGTGCCCCTGCTCGCGAACATGACCGAGTTCGGGCAGGGCCCGGCCCTCGGGGTCGACGACCTGCGCCGACTCGGCTACGACATGGTCATCTTCCCGGTCTCCCTGTTGCGCCTGGCGATGGGTGCGGCCGACCGGGCCCTCGCGACCCTCGCGCGCGAGGGGCGCCTCATGGGACTGCTCGAGGAGATGCAGACGCGCGCCGACCTCTACGACCTGGTGGACTACGCCGGCTACCAGGCCTTCGACGCCGACGTGTTCGGCTTCCCGATCCCCGGCGTCGCCGACCCCGGAGGGCCCGCGTGAGCGACCGTTACACCCACGGACACCACGAGTCCGTCCTGCGCAGCCACCGCTGGCGCACGGCGGAGAACTCGGCGGCCTTCGTGCTGCCGCACCTCGGCGCGACGACGCGGCTGCTCGACGTCGGCTGCGGGCCCGGCACCATCACGGCCGACCTCGCCCGCCGTGTCCCGGCGGGCTCCGTCGTCGGGCTCGACCGGGTGGCGACGGTCGTCGAGGACGCGCGGGGTGCCTTCCCCGCCGCGGCCTACCCGACGCTGCACTTCGAGGTGGGCGACGTCTACGCCCTGCCCTTCGGCGACGAGAGCTTCGACGTCGTCTTCTCCCACCAGGTCCTCCAGCACCTGACCGACCCGGTGCGCGCTCTCGCCGAGATGCGCCGCGTGCTGCGTCCGGGCGGTCGGCTGGCGGTGCGCGACGCCGACTACGGCGCCTTCGTCTGGCACCCCGCCGACCCCGACCTCGACGAGTGGCGCGACGTCTACCACGCCGTCGCGCGGGCCAACCGGGCCGAGGCCGACGGCGGACGGCATCTCCCGGGGTGGGTGCGCGCGGCGAGCTTCGAGGGGATCGAGGTCGGCTCGTCCAACTGGACCTACGCGACCGACGACGACCGCCAGTGGTGGGGCGGCCTCTGGGCCGACCGGGTGCGCGTCAGCGACTTCGCCCACCAGGCCCTCGAGATCGGTGCGGCGGCGCCCGCCGACCTCGAGCGCTACGCCGCCGCCTTTCGTCGCTGGGCCGAGCAGCCCGACGGGCTCTTCCTCGTGGTGAACGTCGAGGTCCTCGCCCGTCGCGGGGCGTAGGGTCGGGGATCGTGGCGGACATCGAGCTCGACGGCGACGTCGTGGTGGTGGCGCTCAGCGCCGCCGAGCGCGTCGAGGCCCTGCACGGGGACCTTCGGATCCCCGTGGCCGCGCTCGACGCGGTCGAGCTCGTCGAGGACGTGGTCGCCGGCTTCCACGGGCTGAAGGCGCCCGGGACGGCACTGCCCGGTGTCGTGGTGGTGGGCACCTTCTACCGCGACGGGCGACGGACCTTCATCGTCGGGCACCGCTCCGAGCGCCGGGGGCTGCGTCTCGCGCTCCACGGCGAGCGTTACGACGAGGTCGTCGTGGGCCTCGCCGACCCCGACGGGGTCGCCCGACGCATCGCGGCCGCCGGGGGCCCCGCCCTAGGCTGATCGACGACCGAGGAGGGACATGACGACCCGTGAACAGTGCGCGGCCCGTGACGCCGCCGATCCGCTCGCCCCGCTGCGCGACGCCTTCATCCTCTCCGACGAGGTCCTCTACCTCGACGGCAACTCCCTCGGGCCCCTGAGCGTCGGCGCGCGTCGGCGCATCATCGAGACGGTCGACGAGGAGTGGGGCCGGGGTCTCATCCGCAGCTGGAACGCCGCGGGCTGGATGGCCCAGCCGACGGCCCTCGGGGACCGGCTGGCCCCGCTCATCGGGGCCCGGCCGGGCGAGGTCGTCGTCGCCGATACCCTGACCATCCTGCTCGCGAAGGCCCTCGTCGGCGCGCTGCGCCTGCGGCCCGACCGCCACGTCGTCCTCACCGACGAGGTGAACTTCCACTCCGACCTCTACATCGCGGGCGGGGTCGCCTCCCTCGCCGGTCGCCCGATCGAGATCCGTCCGATCGACCGCAATCGGCTCGACGAGCATCTCGGACCCGACGTCGCGCTCGTGATGCTGACCCACGTCGACTTCCGCACCGGCGAGATGCTCGACCTCGCCGGCGTGACCCGCCGGGTGCACGACGCCGGGGCCCTCATGCTCTGGGACTTCGCCCACTCGACGGGCGCGGTGCCGCTCGACGTGACCGGCGCCGACGTCGACTTCGCCGCCGGGTGCGCCTACAAGTACCTGAACGGGGGGCCGGGAGCGCCGGCTTTCCTCTACGTGCGCGAGAGCTGGCAGGGGATCCTCGAGAATCCGCTGCCCGGCTGGTTGGGCCACGCGCGCCCCTTCGCCTTCGAGCCCGACTACGAGCCGGCCCCGGGCGTGCAGGCCTTCGTCACCTCGTCCCCGTCGGTCATCGCGCTCGCCGCCCTCGACGGGGCGCTCGAGGTCCTCGAGCGAACCTCCATGGACGAGATCCGCGCGAAGAGCCTCGCCCTCACGGACCTCTTCATCGAGCGCGTCGAGGAGCGGCTCGCGGGCGTCGTCGAGGTGGTCACGCCGCGCGACCACGCCCGGCGGGGCAGCCAGGTGGCCCTGCGCCACGGGGAGAGCTACGGGATCATCCAGGCCCTCATCGCGCGCGGGGTCATCGGCGACTTCCGGGACCCCGACATCTGCCGGTTCGGCTTCGCGCCCCTCTACGTGCGCTTCGTCGACGTCTACGACGCCGTCGAGCACCTGGTGGCCGTGATCGAGCGCGAGGAGCATCGGGACCCCGCGTACCGGACGCGCCACCCCGTCACCTGAGTCGTCCTACTGGGCGAAGACGACCGTCCGTCGTCCGACGACCATCACGCGGTCCTCGGCGACCAGGGCGACGGCCCGGGCGAGGACCGTCCGCTCGACGTCGCGACCGAGCGCGACCAGCTCGGCCGGTCGGCGGGCGTGGCTGACGCGCACCACGTCCTGCTCGATGATCGGGCCCTCGTCGAGGTCGGCCGTCACGAAGTGGGCCGTCGCCCCGATGAGCTTCACCCCGTGCTCGTAGGCCTGGTGGTAGGGACGCGCTCCCTTGAAGCCCGGGAGGAACGAGTGGTGGATGTTGACGATCCGTCCGGCGAGCTCGGCGCAGAGCCGCGGCGAGAGGATCTGCATGTAGCGGGCGAGGACCACGACGTCGGACCCGGTCGCGGCGACGACCTCGCGCAGGGCGTCCTCGGCCGCCTCGCGGGTCGCCGCGGTGACCGGCACGTGGTGGAAGGGGATCCCGTAGCGCTCGGCGAGGGGACGGCACGTCTCGTGGTTGGCGACGACGGCCGTGATCTCGAGCGGGAGCTCGCCGCGCTCGCGGCGGTAGAGCAGGTCGGCCAGGCAGTGGTCGAACTGGGAGACCATCACCACGGCACGGTGGACGACCGACTCGTCGCGCAGCTCGATCACCGGGCCGTACGCGACGAGCTCGTCGGCCAGGCGGGCCGCGGCGCTCGCCGGGTCGGTCGCCGACTCGAAGCGGGTGCGCATGCAGAACGTGCCCGTCTCGGGGTCGGTGAACTGGTCGTTCTCGAGGATGTTGCCGCCGATCGCCACGATCGCGGCGCTCGCCGCGTGGACGATCCCCGGGCGGTCCGCGCAGCGCAGCGTCAGGACGTAGTGGGCCACTAGCCCCGGTAGGCGAAGAAGCCCTG
>DAIDKS010000022.1 GCA_027449885.1 Acidimicrobiaceae bacterium | reverse complement strand
GACGCGGGGGGCGAGCGCGGCCGGCGCGGGCGACGGGGCCGGCGCGGGCGACGGGGCCGACGTGGACGGGCCGGCGCGACGCCGACGACGCGAGGCCACGGGCGCGTCGGCCGCGACGCCGTAGCCGACGAGGACGGCCGTCCGCTCGGTCGACGCCGACGCCTCGGTGGGGGCCGCGAGGGGTTCCTCCGCGCCGGGCGCGGAGCCGTCGAGCACCGTCGCGACCTCGACCAGGGGCGCGCCGACCTCCACCACGTCGCCCACGTCGCCGTGCAGGGCGGTCACCGTTCCCGCGTAGGGGCTCGGGAGCTCGACCGTCGCCTTCGCGGTCTCGATGTCGACGAGCGGCTGGTTGAGGGCGATGGTGTCGCCGACGGCGACCTTCCAGGCGACGATCTCCGCCTCGACGAGCCCCTCGCCGACGTCGGGCAGGTGGAAGACCTCGGCGCTCACTGGTCGTACTCCATCAGTCGGTCGACGCCGTCGAGGACGCGCTCCACCGAGGGGCGGTAGACGTCCTCGATCCGCGACGCGGGATAGGGGACGTAGTAGGCGGCCACCCGCAGGGCGGGGGCGCGCAGGGAGTAGAAGCAGCGCTCGCTCAGCGTGGCGACGATCTCCGAACCGACCGAGGCGTAGGGCGGGGCCTCCTGGACGACGAGGAGCCGCCCCGTCCGCTCGAGTGAGGCGGCCATGACGTCGGTGTCGAAGGGCGAGAGGCCCCGCAGGTCGATGACCTCGAGCGAGGTCCCCTCGGCGGCCGCGGCCTCGGCCGCCCGCAGCGCGGTCTTCACCATCGATCCGTAGGCGACCACCGTCACGTCGGTACCCGGCCGGCGCACCACGGCGTCGAAGAGGCCGGGACCGGGGTCGTCGAGGTCGACCTCGCCCTTGTCCCAGTAGCGGGACTTGGGCTCGCAGAAGATGACCGGGTCGTCGTGGGCGATCGACTCCTGGATCATCCAGTAGGCGTCGTGGGGCGTCGAGGGCGTCACCACGCGCAGCCCCGCCGTGTGGACGAAGTAGGCCTCGGGGCTCTCGGAGTGGTGCTCCACCGCGCCGATGCCGCCCTGGTAGGGCAGCCGGATCACCAGGCCCATCGTGTAGGCGCCCTTCGAGCGCTTGTGGAGCTTCGCGACCTGGGAGACGATCTGGTCGAAGGCCGGGTAGACGAAGCCGTCGAACTGGATCTCGACGACCGTGCGGTACCCGCGCATGGCGAGCCCCACGGCCGTCCCGACGATCGCCGACTCGGCGAGCGGCGCGTCGATCACCCGGTCGTCACCGAAGTCCTTCTGGAGTCCGTCGGTCACCCGGAAGACGCCGCCGAGCTTGCCGATGTCCTCGCCCATGAGGAGCACCTTGGCGTCGCGCTCCATGGCTCGGCGCATCCCCTCGTTGAGGGCTCGCGCCATCGTCATCGTCGTGGTCGCCATCAGCGGGCCTCCTCGGCGAACGCGAGCACCTCGGCCCGGCCGGCCTCGGTCCAGGGGTGGGGCTCGGCGTAGACGTCGTCGAACATGTCGGTCGCCGGCGGGGCGTCCATCGCGAGCACGTCGGCGCGCAGGGCCTGGGCGATCGCCTCGGCCTCGGCGGCGACCTCCTCGAAGGTGTTCGAGCGCACGGCGTGCTCGCGCGCGAGCAGCGCCTTCACGCGCTCGATGGGGTCGCGGTGGCGCCAGACCTCCACCTCGGCGTCGACGCGGTAGCGGGTCGGGTCGTCGGAGGTGGTGTGGGCGCCCATGCGGTAGGTGAAGGCCTCGATGAGGGTCGGGCCACCCCCCTCGCGGGCGCGCTCGAGGGCCCGCCGGGAGACCTCGTACATCGCGAGCACGTCGTTGCCGTCGACGCGCACGCCGGGGAAGCCGAATCCGTCGGCGCGCCGGTAGAGGGGGATCTTCGTCTGCAGGGACGTCGGCTCCGAGATGGCCCACTGGTTGTTCTGCAGGACGAAGACGACCGGGGCCGTGAACGAGGCGGCCCAGACGAACGACTCCATGACGTCGCCCTGACTCGAGGCGCCGTCGCCGAAGAAGACCATGGTGGCCTCCTCGGCGCCGTCGCGCTGGATGCCCATGGCGTAGCCCACCGCGTGGGGCACCTGGTCGCCCAGGACGATCGTGGGGAGGTTGTAGTGGTACCGCTGGGGGTCCCAGCCGCCCGTCTCGGTGGCCCGGAAGATCCTCAGCATGTCCGCGGGCGGGATGCCCCGCGCCCAGGCCACCCCGTGCTCCCGGTAGGAGGGGAAGACGAAGTCGGTGGGACCGAGCGCCCGGCCCGACCCGATCTGCGCGGCCTCCTGCCCTTGGACGGGGGCCCACAGGGCCAGCTGGCCCTGACGCTGCAGGGCCGTCGCCTCGTTGCAGATGCGTCGCACGATGACCATGTCGCGATAGAGGCCCAGGATCGCCGTGTCGTCGAGGGAGCACTCGTAGTCGGGGTGTTCGACTCGCTGCCCCTCGGGACTCAGCAGTTGGACCAGTTCGTCAGCCATGACGCCTCCTCCCTCGGCCATTGGCGATGGTACTCCTACCATGACAGGGTGCCTCGTCTGCTCGTCGACGTCGGGCCCCTGCGCCGCCACCGCGACCTGCGCCTGCTCCTCGGCGGCCAGATGGTGTCGCTGATGGGCTCCAACGTGACCATGGTGGCGATTCCCTACCAGGTGTACCGGATTACCCACTCGAGCCTCTGGGTCGGCGTCGCGAGCGTCGCGCAGCTGCCGTTCCTCATCGCCGGCTCGCTCTGGGGTGGCGCCATGGGCGACCGCGTCGACCGACGCCGGCTCTTCGTCGCGAGCTCGCTGGTCCTCGCCGTCCTCTCGGGCGCGCTCGCCCTCGACGGCGGCACGTCGCGCGCCCACCTCGCGCCTCTCCTCGTCCTCGCGGCCCTCAGCGCCGGTGCGGGCGGCTTCGCCGGACCGGTGCGGACCGCGACGATCCCGACCCTCGTGCCGGGCGAGGAGCTGGTCGCCGCGTACTCGATCAACCAGGTGATCGTGAACACCGCCACCATCCTCGGACCGGCACTCGCCGGCGTCGTCCTCGCGAGCGTCTCCCTGGCGGCCTGCTACGCCCTCGACGCCGCGAGCTTCCTGGTGCTCGCCGCCGCGACGGGACTTATGCGCCCCATCCCCCCGGGAGGCGGGGCGGCCGGGCGGCGGCTCCTCGGGGCGATCACCGACGGCTTCCGCTACGTCCGCGGCCACGCCACCGCCCAGGCCGTCTACCTGATCGACCTCAACGCCATGGTCTTCGGGCTACCCCGCGCGCTCTTCCCCGCCGTCGCCCTCGACCTCTACCACGGCGGACCCCGCACCCTGGGCCTCCTCTACGCCGCCCCCGGCGTCGGCGCCCTCGTCATGGCCCTCCTCACGGGCTGGATCGCCCACGTCCGTCGCCAGGGGCGCCTCGTCGTCATCGTCGTCATGGCGTGGGGAGCGGCGATGGCCCTCTTCGGGCTGACGCGGGTCGTCGCCGTCGGCCTCGCCTGCCTGGCCGTCGCCGGGGCGACCGACGTCATCTCGACCGTCCTGCGCAACACGATCCTGCAGAACGCGATTACCGACGAGTTCCGCAGTCGTATCTCGGCCATCCAGCTCGCCGTCGTGACCGGTGGACCGCGCCTCGGCGACCTCGAGTCCGGCGCGGTGGCGAGCCTCGCGGGGACCGAGTTCTCGATCGTGTCCGGGGGGATCGCCTGCGTGCTGGGTGCACTCGCGCTCGTGCGCTGGCGCCCGGCGTTCTGGCGCGACGCGGCCGGCTAGCGGCGGCCCGGGGACGCCACGGGGACGCGGCGGGTGCGGCCGTTGGTGACGGCCGCGAGCTGCCCGCAGGCCGCGTCGATCGAGCGGCCCCGCGTGTCGCGCACCGTGGCGTTGACCCCGCGAGCGATCAGGCCGTCGCGGAAGGCCCGCACCCGCTCGCGCGGCGAGCCCTTCGCCAGGTACCCCGGCGTCGGGTTGAGAGGGATCAGGTTCACGTGGGCCGCGAGGGAGCGGGCGAACTCGGCGAGCTCCGCGAGGGCCGCGTCGGTGTCGTTCACCCCGTCGATCAGTGCCCACTCGAAGCTGATGCGACGGCCGGTGCGCTCGAACCACACCTCGCAGGCCCGGTGCAGGCGATCGAGCGGGTAGCGGCGGTTGATCGGGACGAGGGCGTCGCGATCGGCGTCGTTGGCCGCGTGCAGGCTCACCGCGAGGGTGATGGGGAGTCCCTCGTCGGCGAGGCGCTCGATCGCGGGGGCGATGCCGACGCTCGAGACGGTGAGGTGCCGGGCGCTGAGTCCGCGGTCCTCGTGGAGTCGTCGCAGGGCCGTCACCGTCGTCGCGTAGTTGGCGAGGGGCTCGCCCATCCCCATGAAGACGACGTGGGAGAGCCGTCGCGGAGCGGCGTGGCGCGCCGCCGTGATGACCTGCTCGACGACCTCGCCCGGGGTGAGGTGGCGGGTGAAGCCGGCCTGGCCGGTGGCGCAGAAGCTGCAACCCATCGCGCAACCGGCCTGGGAGGACACGCAGACGGTCACGCGGTCGGGGTAGGTCATGAGGACGGTCTCGATCGTCGCCCCGTCGGGCAGGGCGAAGACCCACTTGCGGGTCGCCCCCCGATCGGTGACGACGTCGGCGCGCGAGCTCAGGGCCGGCGGGAACTCCTCGGCCAGGCGCCGCCGCAGTGCCACCGGCAGCGTGGTGACCTCGTCGACCGGCTGGCCCTCGACCCAGAGCCCCCGCCAGAGCTGCTCGACCCGGAAGGTCGGCTGGCCGGCGAGGGCCTCGGCCAGTCCGGCCCGGTCGAGGTCGTAGAGCGAGGGCACCACTCCACGCTACCCAGCACGGGAATCTGCTTGACTCGAAGGGGGCCGCGCGTCCTGCGAAGGAGAAGTCATGGAACTGGCACACACGTCCGCGATCGTCACCGGTGGGGCCTCCGGCCTCGGGGAGGCCACGGCCGAGGCCCTGGCCGCCCGCGGCGTCCACGTGGTGGTCGCCGACCTCAACGACGGCCGCGGCGCAGAGGTCGCGGCGCGCATCGGCGGGACCTACTCCCGCTGCGACGTGACCGACACCGATCAGGTGATCGCGGCGATCGAGGCCGCCGCCGTGGCGGCGCCGCTCTGGTCGGTCGTGAACTGCGCCGGCATCGGCTGGGCCACCCGCACGATCGGCAAGGACGGCGAGTACGCCTCGGCGCACGACCTCGAGCTCTACCGCAAGGTCATCGAGATCAACCTGATCGGCACGTTCAACGTCTGCCGACTCGCCGCGACCAAGATGAGCCACAACGCCCCCGACGGGGACGGCCAGCGGGGCGCGATCGTCAACACGGCGTCGGTCGCCGCCGAGGACGGCCAGATCGGCCAGGTCGCCTACTCGTCCTCGAAGGGCGGCATCGTCGGGCTCACCCTGCCCCTCGCCCGCGACCTCGCCCCCATCGGCGTGCGGGCGAACTGCATCCTGCCCGGCCTCATCGACACCCCGATCTACGGGGAGGGTCCCGCCTCGGAGGAGTTCAAGGCCCGCCTCGGGGCCGGCGTCCTCTTCCCCAAGCGCCTCGGGCAGGCGGCGGAGTACGCGTCGCTCGCCGTCGAGCTGCTCACCAACAGCTACATGAACGCCGCCTCGATCCGCATCGACGCCGGGATCCGGATGCAGCCCAAATAGGGCGCGCCACTCCTAGGGGAGGGGTCCGTCGCGGTGGGACTCGGCCTCGCGCCGCTCCTCGTCGCTGAGGTCGGCCTCGCGCACCGGCACGACGAGGGACCAGTGCCGCCCGACCGGGCAGCGCTGGTACCGGGCCCACCCCAGGCGCACCGACGTGAGCGAGACGCCGGGGATCCACAGCGTCGTGAAGAGGTGTCCCCGACGGCACCGCACGATGGTCCGCCCGCCCGCGTTGTAGCCGGCGCGGCGCATGCCGAGCGTGATCGCGACGAGGAGCGCCGCGACGAGGAGTGGGGTGACGATCGCGAAGACCACGCCCGAACCGTAGCCCCGGCGCGGCGCGTCAGAAGTTCGTGGTGTCGGCCACGTTGTCGAAGCGCGCGTACTCGCCCCGCCACGTCAGGTGCACGGTGCGGGTCGGGCCGTTGCGGTTCTTGCCCACGATGATCTCGGCGTCGGCGCGCTTGTCGTTCGTGACCTCCCCGTACTGCTCGGGCCGGAAGAGGAAGAGGACGACGTCGGCATCCTGCTCGAGCGATCCCGACTCGCGCAGGTCGGACATGATCGGCCGCTTGTCGGCTCGCTCCTCGAGCTTGCGCGAGAGCTGGGACAGCGCGATCACCGGACACTGCAGCTCGCGGGCGAGGATCTTGAGCGATCGGCTCATCTCCGCCACCTCGACCTGGCGATTCTCGGCCCGCCCCCGGGAGCTCATCAGCTGGAGGTAGTCGACGATCACGACGCCGAGGTCCCCCTGCTGCTGCCTAATCCGCCGGGCGCGCGAGCGCACGTCGAGCACGGTGAGGGCCGGGTTGTCGTCGATGAAGATCTGGGCCGACTGGAGGTAGGAGAAGGCCTCGTGGGCCCGGTCCCAGTCGCTCTCGTTGAGGCTCCCGGTGCGCAGCTTCGACGAGTCGATCTGCGCGGTCGAGGCGAGGATGCGCTCGGCCAGCTCCTGACGGCTCATCTCCAGGGAGAAGTAGAGCGCCGGGCGCGCGAGGACCGCCCCCACGTGCACGAGGATCCCCAGTGCGAAGGCCGTCTTCCCGGTGCCCGGGCGCGCGCCCACGATCGAGAGGCTGGTCGGCTGGAGGCCCTGGAGGACCTGGTCGAGGGCCCGGTACCCGGTCTCCAGGCCGTTGATCCGGCCCCGGCTCTCACCACGCTGCTCGAGGATGTCGGCCTCCGCGAGCAGCAGGCTGGGCAGTGGCGAGACGGAGTCGATCTTGCGGTTGTCGGCGATCGCGTTGATCCGCCGCTCGGCGTCGTCGATCAGACCCGCCACGTCGTCGGTGGGCTGGTAGGCCTCGTCGACCACCTGGCTGGCGATCGAGATCAGTCGACGCTGCTGGGCCTTGTCCCGCACGATCTCGGCGTAGTGACGCGCGTTGGCGGCCGACGGGGTGTTGAGCTGGAGCGACGAGAGGACGGCCAGCTCGACCGAGGCCCCTCCGTGCTCCTGCAGCTTCGCCTGGACGGTCACGTAGTCGACGGGCTCGCCCGCGCCCACGAGGGCGATGATGGCCGTGAAGATCTGGGCGTGCAGCGGCCGGTAGAAGTCCTCCGCGCTCACGATCTCGTACGCCAGGCTGACGGCCTCGGAGGAGAGCAGCATGGCCCCGATGAGCGACTCCTCGGCCTCCAGTGCGCTGGGCGGCACCCGTCCGGCGCCACCCTGGGGACTACGTGCGCGGTCGGTCTCGATCTGAGTCATAGGTCTTCAACGGTCGCGCGTCGGGGCTGGGCAGAACAAGAAGAACAACGTGGGGAAAAGGCTGTGGCTAACCACGCCCCGAACTGTGCCCCGGGGGTGTGACATCGCCCCGGACGCGACGCGACGCCGGGACTCGCCCGGCGTCGCGTCGACTCGGAGGGTGCGGGGCTACTTCGCCACGACCTCCACCCGGATGTTCGCGACCACGTCGTCGAAGAGGTGGGCCTCGACGGTGGCGGGGCCGACGGCCTTCAGGTGCTCGGCCATGCGGATCGCGTGCCGGTCCACCTCGACGCCCGTCGCCGCCCGCAGGGCGGTGACGACGTCGGCCTCGGTGATGGAGCCGAAGAGGCGCCCGTTGGCACCCGCTCGCGCGGCGATCGTGACGGTCGTCGCCTCGATCACCTGGCGCTGCGTCTGCGCCGCCTCGCGGCTGCGCGAGTCGCGCAGGTCGCGGGAGGTGCGCATCCGGGCCGCCTGGCTCTCCATGGTGCTCGTGGCCGCCAGGGCCACGCCCTGGGGCAGCAGGTAGTTGCGGGCGTAGCCGTCGCGGACCTCGACGATGTCGCCGCGTCGCCCCACGCCGGCCACGTCGGAACGCAGCAGGACCTTCATTCTCCGGCCTCCTCGCTCGTGCCCTCGATGACGGCGGCCGCGACGCTGGCGTCGTCCAGCATCGCCTCGTCCTCACTCACCGACTCGGGTGCCTCGGCGGCCCCGGGACGCGGACCGCGCCCACCCCGGTCGTCCCGGCCCCGGCCCCGGCGCTCGGTCACGGTGCGCTGGGTGTAGGGCAGCAGGGCGAGCTCGCGGGCCGTCTTGATCGCCTCGGTCACGTCGCGCTGGTGCTGCTGGCAGTTGCCCGTCACTCGGCGGCCCCGGATCTTGCCGCGGTCCGAGATGTACTTGCGCAGCTGGGTCAGGTCCTTGTAGTCGACCGTCGCGACGCCGTGCTGGCAGAAGGCGCAGGGCTTCTTCTTGACCCGGCGCGGGTCGATCTTCGGAGCGCGCTTCGGCGGCTTGGGGTTGTTGATGCGTGGCATTAGAAGGGCTCCTCGTCGAAGGCGTAGGTGGCGGGCTCATTGGCCCGGGGGGTCGAACCGCGGTCCTCGCCGCGGAAGGGGGCGTCGGGGCGGGGCGTCTTGGTGACGACGGCCGTCGCGAAGCGCAGGGAGGGGGCGATCTCGTCGGCGTTGATCTCGACGACGGAGCGCTTCTCTCCTTGATCGGTCTCCCAGCTGCGCTGCTCGAGGCGACCGCTCACGACGACGCGGGTGCCCTTGGAGAGCGAGTTGGCGGCGTTCTCCGCGAGGGCGCCGTAGCCGACGACCTCGAAGTACGAGACGCGCTCCTCCCACTCCTGGGTCTGGCGGTTCTGCCAGCGTCGGTTGACGGCGACCGAGAGCCGCACGGCGGCCTGACCGCTATTGAGGAACTTCAGTTCCGGGTCACGCGTGATGTTCCCCACCACGGTGATGGCGTTGTCTGGCATGGGTCCTCCTCAGATCCGCGACCGGGTCACGCCTGCGCCACGCGGGCGGCCCGCTCAACTCGACGAAGGATCTTGAAGCGCAGGACCTCGTCGGCCAGCGTGAGGATGCGGTGCAGCTCGTCGACGGTCGCCGACGTGCCCGCGAACTCGGCCAGCACGTAGTAGCCCTCCTTGCGCTTCTTGATCTCGTATGCCAGGGGGCGCTTCCCCCAACGGTCGATCGCGCCGGGCGTGCCGCCGTGATTGCGGATCGTCTCGAGGGCCCGGTCGAGCGCCGCCTGGATGGCCTGCGCGTCGACGGTCGTGTCGAACACGATCATGGTCTCGTATGGCCTCATGGCCGTGGTGTCCTTTCCCTCCGGACCGGTCCGAGGGACCGGGCTCGGCGTGAGCCGAGCAGGGTGTCGTTGCCCATCGGGTGATGGGCGATTCAGTCTACTCGGCCCCTCCCGGGCGGGTCTAGTCGAGCAGCTCGGGCGGGGTGGCGTAGACCTCCGCCTCGCCCGGGAAGGCGCCCGAGCGCACGTCGGCCGCGTAGCGGCCGACCGCTTCGGTGATCGCCGCCCCCAAATCCGCGTACCGACGCACGAACTTGGCCGGGGTACGGCCCGAGAGACCGAGCAGGTCGTGGAAGACGAGGACCTGGCCGTCGGTGTCCGGTCCCGCACCGATCCCGATGGTCGGGATCTCGAGCGCCTCGGTCACCGCGGTGCCCACGACGGGGGGGACCCCCTCGATGACGACGGCGTAGACGCCCGCCTCCTGGAGTGCCCGCGCGTCCTCCACGAGCGCGGACATCGCCTCGCGGGTCTTCGCCTGGACCTTGAAGCCGCCGAAGGCGAGGACGCTCTGCGGGGTGAGTCCCAAGTGACCCATCACCGGGATCTCCGCGTCGATGATCGCCCGGACGGCGTCGACGCGTCGTCGACCGCCCTCGAGCTTCACGGACTGGGCACCCGCCCGCACCAGGGTCGCGGCGTTGCGCACCGCGTCGTGCTCGCCCAGGTGGTAGCTGAGCCAGGGCAGGTCGGCCACGACGTGGGCGCTCGGCCGGGCCGCGGCCACGGCACGCACGTGGTGGGCCATGTCCTCGACGCTGACCTGGAGGGTGTCGGGCTGGCCCAGGACGACGTTCGCCAGGGAGTCGCCCACGAGCAGGAGGTCGACGCCCGCGGCGTCGGCCAGCCGGGCCGAGGGCTCGTCGTAGGCCGTCACCATGACGAGGGGCGCCCCTCCGTGACGTCGCTTGTGCGACCGCAGAGCCGGCGCGCTGGGGCTCACTCGCCCACCTTACGCCGCTCCCCGCGCGACGTCGTCCGGCGGGCCCGCCCGCCGGCCGACCAGCGACGGGCCAGGTGGTGGAAGTGACAGGCGACGCAGACCTCGACGGCGTAGCACTGGACGGGCTCGGCGCGACGTTGCAGGCGATCGAGCTCGGCGCGTGAGGTGGGACACGCCCCTCCGGGTGGGAGCCGCGGGCCGAAGACGTAGGTCACCTCGACGAGGTCCGCCTCGGCGCAGACCGGGCAGCGCTCGCCCCGGTCGCGACCCAGGTGTCGCGCGGCGCGCAGCAGCTCGGGGTGCGCGTCGCACACCTCGTCGCGACCGATCTGACCGGCGGCCAGACGCGACAGGAGGGCCCGGCGGACGAGCCCGAACTCGACCACCGCCCCACTCGTCGCACCCGGGAGTCCCCGATCCATTGGGGCGACCTTACCCGTGGCCGGCGCGTGCGCCGTGCGCGGGTCACCGGGGCGGAACGTCACGATCGATATATCGAACTGATATGATGCGCATCGTGTTGGACATCGCCATCCTCGGGCTCCTGATGGAGCGCGACTACCACGGCTACGAGTTGCGCAGCCAGCTGCGCGACCGGCTCGGACTGACGGCGAACGTGTCCTTCGGCTCCATCTACCCCGCCCTGGCCCGCCTGGAGCGCCAGGGGAGCGTCGAGGCCGTCGCGCTCAGCGAGCCCCGCTCGGCGACCCTGTCGACCGGTTCGCTCTCGGGTGAGCGGGCGTCGTTGCGGGCCCTGCGGACCGGCAGCGGGCTCGGTCGCCGCGGTCGGAAGGTCTACCGGATCACCGAGCGGGGGCGGACCCAGTTCGAGTCGCTGTTGGCCGACCCCGCCACCATGGACGACGAGCGCAACTTCTCCCTGCGCATGGCCCTCGCTCGCTACCTGACGCCGACGCGCCGAGTCGCCCTGCTCGAGCGGCGTCGCGCCGACCTGGTGGCGCGGCTGGCGGAGGTGCGCCGCAGTGCCGCCAACGCCCAACTCGACGACTACGCGCGCGGCGTCATGGAGCACGCCGCCCGCGCCGTCGAACTCGACCTCGCCTGGGTCGAGGAACTTCTCAGTCGAGAACGCAGTGACCAGACGACCGTCGCGCGAGACGCGACCTAGGAGGAAAGACAGACACATGGGCAAGATCCGAGTCGCGATCGCGGGCGTGGGCAACTGCTCGAGTTCGCTGATCCAGGGCGTCACCTACTACCGCGACGCCAAGCCGGGCGACCACGTCCCCGGTCTCATGCACGTCGTCCTGGGTGGCTACCACGTCAGTGACCTCGAGTTCGTGGCCGCCTTCGACGTCGACGCCAGCAAGGTCGGCAACGACCTGAGCAAGGCCATCGACGGCGGGCAGAACAACACGATCAAGTTCGCCACCGTCCCCGAGCTCGGGGTGACCGTCCACCGGGGACCGACCCTCGACGGACTGAACAAGTACTACCGCGAGTCCATCGAGGAGTCGCCCGCCGAGCCCGTCGACGTCGCCCAGGTGCTGCGCGACACACGCGCCGACGTGCTGGTCTCGTACCTCCCGGTGGGGTCGGAGCAGGCCCAGCGCTTCTACGCCCAGGCCGCCCTCGACGCCGGTGTGGCCTTCGTGAACGCGATCCCCGTCTTCATCGCCTCGGACCCCGAGTGGGCCGCCAAGTTCACCGCGGCCGGCGTGCCGATCATCGGTGACGACATCAAGAGCCAGGTCGGCGCCACCATCGTGCACCGCGTCCTCTCGCGCCTCTTCGAGGACCGGGGCCTGTCGCTCGACCGCACGTACCAGCTGAACGTCGGCGGCAACATGGACTTCAAGAACATGCTCGACCGCGAACGGCTCGAGTCGAAGAAGGTCTCGAAGACCCAGGCCGTGACCTCGCAGCTCGAGCTGAGCCACCTCACCCCCGAGGACGTCCACATCGGTCCGAGCGACCACGTGCCGTGGCTCCTCGACCGCAAGTGGGCCTACATCCGCCTCGAGGGCCGCAACTTCGGAGACGTCCCCCTCAACGTCGAACTCAAGCTCGAGGTGTGGGACTCCCCCAACTCGGCCGGCGTCATCATCGACGCGGTGCGCTGCGCCAAGGTCGCGCTCGACCGCGGCATCGGCGGCCCCATCATCGGGCCCTCCGCCTACTTCATGAAGTCCCCGCCGGTCCAGTTCCACGACGACGTCGCCCGGGACATGGTCGAGTCGTTCGCCAACGACGGGGCCGACAACCCCGTCTGGCCGTCACCGCGCGCCTAGGGCCGCGCGGCCCGTCGCTCGTCCTCGCTGAGGCCGTCCCACCAGGCACGTAGCCGGGTGGCGGCCTCGGCGGGGTCGATCTCCCCCTCGTCGAGTCGGATCTCCATCAAGACGTCGAGGGCCCGCCCCACGATCGGCCCCGGTCGCACGCCGAGCAGCTCCATCACGGCCACGCCGTCCAGCGCGGGTCGCAGGCGGCTGAGGTCCTCCTCGGCCCGCAGCTCCTCGACCCGCCGCTCCAGCTCGTCCATCCGCTGCTGGAACGTGGCGACCTTGCGCTGGTTCCGCGTCGTCGCGTCGCAGCGGGTCAGCTCGTTGAGCTCGTCGAGGAGGGGTCCGGCGTCGCGCACGTAGCGGCGGACCGCCCGATCGCTCCAGCCCATCTTGTAGGTGTGGAACCTCAGGTGCAGCTCGACGAGAGTGCTGACGTCGTCGATCACGCTCTGCGGGTACTTGAGTGCCGCCATCCGCTTGCGCGTCATCTTGGCCCCCACCACCTCGTGGAAGCGGAAGGTCACGCCCTCGTCCGTGATCGCCCGCGTGCGGGGCTTGCCGATGTCGTGGAAGAGCGCCGCCAACCGCACCAGCAGGGCGGGCGAGGTCTTGTCCACCACCGCGTAGGTGTGGCGCAGCACGTCCTTGTGCTGGTGGATGGGATCCTGCTCCAGTCGCAGCGCCCCGAGCTCGGGCATGAAGTGGTCGGCCACGCCCGTGCGCACGAGGAAGTCGAGCCCGACCGAGGGGCGCTCGGTCACGAGCAGGAGGTCGAGCTCGCCCCGGATCCTCTCGGCCGAGACCTTCTCGAGGGCCGGGGCGACCGCCGTCGCCGCGGCCTCCACCGCGGGATCGATCGTCAGCCCGAACCGTGCGGCGAAGCGAGCGGCCCGCATCATGCGCAGCGGGTCGTCGCGGAAGAGGCCCTCCGGCTCGGTCGGGGTGCGCAGGACCCTCTCGTGGAGGTCGCGGAATCCCTGGAAGAAGTCGAAGAGCGTCTGGACGCCGGGCGTCGCTCGCTCGAGCGCGATGACGTCGAGGGCCAGCGCGTTGATCGTGAAGTCGCGACGGCTCAGATCGATCTCGAGCGAGTCGCCCCACTCGACGGCCGGCTTGCGGGAGTGGTCGACGTAGGCCTCGGAGCGGAACGTGGTGATCTCGGCCTTCAGCCCGTTCTCGCGGAGCGTCCCCCCGATCGTCCCGAAGGCCCGGCCCTGCTCCCACGTCGCGCGACACAGTGGGGTCATCAGCCCCTCGATGACGTCGGGCCGCGCGTTGGTGGTGAAGTCGATCTCGCGCTCCTCGGGTGGCGGCTCCCCGAGGAGGGCGTCCCGGACCGCACCGCCGACGGCGTAGAGGGAGTACCCGGCCTCGGCGAAGGCGCGGGCCAGGGGGCGGGCGAGGTGGGCGAGCTCGAGGAGCCGGTCCTGGGGAGAGTCGACGGCCGACACGCGGACCAAGGGTAGCGGCACCGGTCACGACACGTGGTCGGCGGTAGCCTGACTCAACATGGTCCACCGTCTGACGACCGGTCGGCGTCGGCTCGCCGTGGCCTCCCTCCTCGCGCTCGTCGCGCTGGCGCCCCGCGGGCCCGTCGCCGCCGCCGCGCCCTCGTTCACGCTGCTGCACCAGGGGCCCGTCGCCGCGCTGAGCCCCCGGGGACGGGCCACCGTCTCGGTGACCGTGGCGGCCCCCGGAGGATCGGGATCGCTGCGACTCTCCCTGTTTCCCCGGCTGATCACCCGTGGCGCGATCGATGCGCTGGTCGCCGGGACGCGTCCGACCGGCAGTCCGATCAGCACCGGCGTCGCCACCGTGGGCTGTCGCGCGACGACCACGGTGCGCCTCAGCGTCGCCACCGGCCCGGTCGGGCCGACGGGCGGCCCCTGCGGAGGGCTCCAGCCGCGCCTGCGACTCACGTGCGCCCGGCTCACGTGCGACGGCGTCTACCCGCTCGGGCTGACCCTCGTCCGAGGAGGGACCTCGACCACCGAGTGGTCGCTCCTCGCGATCCAGGCGACGCCGGTCAGCCGCCCCCTCCGGCTCTCGTGGATCGAGGGACTGAACGGCGGGACCTGGCGCGAGGCGACGAGGTCCATCGCGGTGCTCGACGCCATCGGACGGCTGGGCGGCCTCGCCCTCTCACTCGGGGCGGACTACCGCAGCCTCGAGTCGGCGTCCGCCAGCACCGGTCCCGTGGGGACCGCCTGGCGCGCCGCGCTGTCACGGGCCCTCGCGAGCCCCCTGCACCGAGCGATCAACAGCCCGCCCGCGACCATCGACTTCACCGGCCTCGCCCGCGCGGGGCTCGCGACGGAGGTGGCGCGCCAACTGACCCTGGGCCCGAACCTCCTACGCCAGATCACCGGCCGCTACAGCGACGGGCCCGTGCTGCTCTCGGGACCGGTCACCCCGACCGCGCTGACGGCCGTCGCCCACGCCGGAGGCACCAACGTCGTCCTCCCCGAGTCCGACCTCGCGAGCCCCCCCTCGCGCACCCTCGCGTGGGGGGCCCCCTTCGGGGTCACGGGAGCCCCGGGCGTGGTCGCCCTGGCGACGGACGACCCTCTCGCCAGCCTGGCGACGAACGGTTCGATCGATCCGGGCCGCCGGGCCGCCCTCGTCCTCGGCACCCTCGCCTTCTTGCACTTCGAGGCGCCGAACGCCCCGGCGGCCCGCGGCGTCGTCGTGGTCGTGCCCGTCCAGGAGACAGCGATCGCCTTCCTCAACGACCTCGCCTCGGGTCTCGCGCACAACCCCTTCGTCACTCCCGGGGGTCTCGTCCCCTCCTTCGCGGCCGATCTCGTGGCCACCAACGGGGCCCCGTCCACCAGGGCCCTCGCCCCCACGACCGTGCGCCCCTGGAGCTCGAACAACGTCGCCACGCTGGGAGCGCTCATCGGCCAGGTCAACTCCTTCGCGGGCAGCATCACGTCCGGCCGCGTCGCGACCGCGCTGCGCGTCGAGGCGGCGCTCACGGAGCAGGTGGGCACGTCCTCGTCGCGAGCCCAGGCCCTGTCGGCCCTCGCCGCGGACCTCGACGGCCAGCTGTCCCAGTTCTCGGTCGACCCGAGCGCCATCACCCTGACCGGTCCGGGCACGCAGCTGCCCATCACTCTGCATAGTCGGGCGACGTACCCGGTGACGGCGGTCGTCCACCTCGCCTCGAACCAGCTCTCGTTCCCGAAGGGCGCGACGAGCGCCATCACCCTCACCTCCCCGACGACGTCGCTGCGCTTCCCCATCGCGAACGCCCGTGGATCGAGCCTCACCCTCCAGGTGGTCGTCACGACCGCGGACCAGCAACTCGT
This sequence comes from Acidimicrobiaceae bacterium, assembly GCA_027449885.1. Classification (GTDB taxonomy): domain Bacteria; phylum Actinomycetota; class Acidimicrobiia; order Acidimicrobiales; family RAAP-2; genus RAAP-2. The sequence continues at coordinate 49,337 of DAIDKS010000022.1, read as the reverse complement.
GCTCGCGCGAGCCGCCATCCAGGTGCGCGTGGCCGGGACCTCGGTCGTGGGCTACCTGCTCACGATCGCCTCGCTGGTCGTGCTCGCCGCCTGGTGGTGGCGCACGACCCGCCGTCGGCGCGTCGGGAAGCACGCGCGATGAGCCAGACCCACGGTCGCCGCGTCCTCTCGATGGCGGGGGGCACGCTCGTCTCGCGCCTCACGGGCCTCCTCCGCGTCCTGGTGCTCGCCTGGGTGCTGGGCTTCTCCCCGCTCGCCGACGCCTTCAACCTGGCCAACACGGTGCCCAACATGCTCTTCGACCTCGTGCTGGGGGGCGTGGCGACGGCGACCTTCATCCCGGTCTTCGTCGAACGGCTCGCGCGCGACGGCGAGCGCCGGGCCTGGCGGTCGATCTCCACCGTCGTGACCGCGGCCACGCTCGTCCTCGTGGGGGCGTCCGTGCTGGCCTGGCTCGCCGCCCCCTGGATCATCGACGCCTTCACCGTCCTCAATCACGCCGGCGGTCACGCGGCGGCGGCCGTCGCTCGCCAGCGCGAGGTGGCCACCTCCCTCCTGCGCTGGTTCGTGCCCCAGGTCGTCTTCTACGGGCTCATCGGACTGGCGACGGCCCTGCTCAACGTGCGCCACCGCTTCGGCGCCCCGGCCTGGGTCCCGGTCGCCAACAACGTCGTCGCCATCGTCGTGCTCGTCTGGTTCCACCTCGTCGATCCCGCGCCGACCGTGGCGTCGGTCGCCGGCAGCTCCCACCTCGCCCTGCTCGGGCTCGGGACGACGGCCGGGGTGGCGGTGCAGTTCGCGCTCCTGCTGCCCTCCCTCGCGCGGGCCGACCTGTGGCGGCTGCGCGTGCGACTCGACCTGCGCGACCCGGCGCTGCGCGCCGTGGGGCGACTCGGGAGCTGGACCCTCGGCGTCGTCGCGGCCAACCAGGCCTCGCTGTACGTCGTCCTCGCCCTGGCGTTCGCCGCCGGAGGGAGCGGACCGGTCAGCGCCTACACCTACGGCTGGTCGTTCATGCAGATGCCCTACGCGGTCGTCGTCGTCTCGGTGCTCGCGGCTCTCACGCCCCAGCTGGCCCGTCTCGCGACCGACGAGGATCACGAGGCCCTCGCGGAGCGCCTGCGCTTCGGGCTCCGCCAGTCGCTCGTGATCATCGTCCCCGCGACGGTGACCCTCGTCATCCTCTCCCAGCCGACGGTCGCGATCCTCCTCAACCACGTCGACGCGCGTCGCACCCTCGCGGCCGGCACGGTCCTCGCCGTCCTCAGCGCCGGCCTGCCGGGCTTCACCGTCTTCCAACTCTGCGTCCGCGGGCTGCAGGCGATGCAGCGCGCCCGCGACGTCTTCGTGCTCTACCTCTTCCAGAACGTCGCCACGGTGGTCCTCGCCTTCGTGCTCGGCCGGCACTCGCTCGCCGGCCTGACGGCCAGCGTGTCGCTCGCCTACGCGGCGGCCGCGCTGCTCTCCCTCGCGCACCTGGGCCGGGTCCGTACGCCGATCGCGGCGGCGCTGTGGTCCGTCCACGTCCGGCGCAGCGTCGGGGCGTCGGTCGTCGCCGGCGTCACCATGGCCAGCCTCTACGCCCTCGGCAGCTCGATGACCGGGTTCGGCCTCATCGCCCGCTTCGCGGCGGCCCTCGCCGGGGGCGGCGTCGGCTATCTCCTGGTGGTGGTGATCGGCGCGCGACGCGTTGCCCAGCGACCGCCGACCGTGTAAGGCTGAGGCGACCCAAGGGGGGACCATGGCCCGTATCCGCGTCGTCACCGACAGCGCCTGTGACATACCCGCGTCGATCGCGGACACCCTCCCGCTCGACGTCGTCTCGCTGACCATTCGCTTCGGCGCCGACGAGTTCGTCGACCGCGTCGACCTCTCCCCCGCCGCGTTCTGGAGCCGTTGCCGCACGTCGCGGGAGCTCCCGGAGACGGCCGCCCCCTCGGTCGGCGCCTTCCAGGAGGTCTACGAGACGGCGGCCCGGGAGGGCTACGACGGCGTCATCGTCCTGACCATCTCCGCGGCCCTCTCGGCGACCCACCAGTCAGCGACCGTGGCCGCCCAGGCGGTCGCCGAGCGGATCCCCGTCACGGTGGTCGACACCCAGGCGGTGTCGATGGCCGAGGGACTCGTCGTGATCGACGTCGCCGAGCGGGCCCGCGACGGCGCCGACCTCGACACCCTGGTCGCGCGAGCGAGGGAGATCGTCCCCCGCGCGGGCGTCTGCGGGACCCTCGCCACCCTCGAACACCTGAAGAAGGGTGGCCGCGTGGGGGGCGCCCAGGCCCTCCTGGGCCAGGTCCTCGCCATCAAGCCCCTCCTCGCCCTGCGCGACGGCGTGGTCGCGGAGGCGGGACGGCAGCGGACCCGCGCCCGGGCACTCGCGGCGGTCGCCGAGGTCGCCCGATCCCACGCGCCACTCGAGCGAATCGCCGTCGTCCACGGGGACGCGGCCGACGTGGGTGACCTCGTGGCGCTCCTCGAGGGGGTCGACGTCACCCACCCGATGGTCGTGACCGACATCGGTCCCGTCGTGGGGACCCACGGGGGTCCGGGGATCGTCGCGGTGTGCTGGGTGGAGGCCCCCCGGACCGGCGGGTAAGTTCGGGGTGTGACTGACGACCGGACCCCCACCGACGGGTCGCGCGAACCGGACCTGGTCGATCGGCTCCTCGGCCTGCTCGACCACGGGCTCGACGTGGTCCACGACCGCGTGCTGCGGCCGATCCTGCTCGCCGGACGGACCGTCGCGTACCTCTTCGTGCTGCTGCTCGTGGCGCTGGTGCTCGTCACGGTCGCCGTCATCGGCGCCATCCGATTCCTCGACGTCTACGCCTTCGGCGCGCACCAGTGGCTGAGCTACGTGCTCGTGGGCGCGCTGTCGATCGTGGGCGGGCTGCTCGTGTGGCGCCGTCGCCGCCCCCCCATCCGAAAGGCCCCTCGTGAGTGACCACACCCGCGTCCTGATCATCGGGTCGGGACCCGCCGGTCTGACCGCCGCCATCTACTGCGCCCGGGCGCAGCTCGCCCCGATCGTGATCGAGGGCGAGCCCTCCTCCACCTCGGACCAGCCCGGCGGCCAGCTGATGCTGACGACCGAGATCGAGAACTTCCCCGGATTCCCGGAAGGGATCGACGGCCCGGAGCTGATGGGCAACATGCGGGCGCAGGCGGAGCGCTTCGGCGCCGATCTGCGCGTCACGAAGGTGCAGCGCCTGGACGTGGGGGCCCGCCCCTTCCGCGCGTGGCTCTCCGAGGACGACGCCGAGCCGGGCATCACCGCCGACGCGGTCATCCTGGCCACCGGCGCTCGCTCCCTGATGCTGGACGTCCCGGGCGAGACCCGGCTGCTGAGCCACGGGCTCTCCACGTGCGCCACGTGCGACGGCTTCTTCTTCCGGGGCCAGGACATCGCCGTGGTGGGCGGCGGGGACTCAGCACTCGAAGAGGCCCTGTTCCTGACGCGGTTCGCCTCGAGCGTGACCCTCGTCCACCGACGCGATCGCCTGCGCGCCTCGAAGATCATGCAGGAGCGCGCCTTCGCGAACGAGAAGATCCGCTTCGCGTGGAACACCCAGGTCCTCGAGGTCCTCGGCGAGCAGAAGGTCAGCGGACTGCTCGTCCGTGACACCCAGACCGCCGAGGAGCGCGTCCTGGACGTGACCGGCGTCTTCATCGCGATCGGCCACGTCCCCAACACGGCCCTGGTCGACGGGACCGCGGACCTCACCGAGTCCGGCTACGTGCGCACCGGACCGGGCTCCTACACCAACATCGAGGGACTCTTCGCCGCCGGCGACGTCCAGGACGACCACTACCGTCAAGCGGTGACCTCGGCCGGTTCGGGGTGCATGGCGGCGATCGACGTGGAGCGCTGGCTCGAGGCACGGGGCGCCTAGGTCGCTCGCTAAGGTGGAGGCCACCTTTCTCCCGTGGAGGACGTCATGAGCAGCCCGATCCAGATCCTGAACGACGCCACGTTCGACGAGGTCGTCGGCTCGGCGGACAAGCCCATCCTGGTGGACTTCTGGGCCGAGTGGTGCGGGCCGTGCCGCATGATCGCCCCGATCCTGGAGGACTTCTCACGGGAGCAGTCCGAGAACTTCACCATCGGCAAGCTCGACGTGGACCACAACGTGGCGACCGCGACGAAGTTCTCGGTGATGAGCATCCCCACCCTCCTCCTCTTCAAGAACGGCAAGGTGGCGGCGAGGATCGTCGGTGCCAAGCCCAAGGCCGCACTCCTGCGCGAGATCTCCGCAGCGCTCTAGGGACGAGCGACGGCCCGCCTCCCCCTCTCGCTGGGCGACCGCGGTGAGGACGTCCGCGAGCTCCACGCCCGACTTCGCGCCCTGGGTTACTCGACCCCGGTCGAGGGAGACGACGCCTTCTCGGACCGAACGGTGTCGGTCGTGGAGGCGTTCCAGCGGGCTCGCGGGCTCGCGATCTCCGGCGTCGTCGACGACACCACCTGGTCCCGGCTGATCGAGGCCGGGTGGCACCTGGGGCAGCGCCTGCTCTTCCTCGCACGTCCCCACTTGCGGGGCGACGACGTCGCCGAGCTGCAGGTCCGCCTGGCGCAGCTCGGATTCAACCCCGGGCGCATCGACGGCATCTTCGGCCCCCTCCTTGAGCACGCCTTGGGCGACTTCCAGAAGAATCGGGGCCTCGAGTCCGACGGGGTGCTCAACCGGGCGACCCTGCTCGAGGTCCTGCGGATGACCTCGGTCGCCCGCGACCGCCGTCTGGTGACGGAGGCGCGCGACCTCGCGGGCTTCGACCGCCCGCCATCGGACCTGATCGTGGTGGCCGGGGTCAGTGACCTGGCGACCGCCATCGCGCGCGCCTGGGAGCACCACGGAACGATGACGCTCCTGATCGATCGCGACCCCGTGGCGGTCGCCGCCCTCGCCAACGAGTCCAACGCCGCGATCGTCCTCGACGTCGAGGAGGTGGCGGACGGCCTCGGGATCCACCTCAACTACTGGGCGAGCTACCGGTCCCACTCCCGTCGCGGGGCCGAGCTCGCCGCGGCCCTGGCCGGCGAGCTCGCCCACGACGGGACCCAGTCGCGCGTCGAGATCTCCGGCATGGCTCTGCCCATCCTGCGCGAGACCAAGATGACCACACTGCACGTGGCCCACGGTCCACTCCCCCACGACCAGATCGACGTCCTCGCCACGGCCTTCTGCCGCATCCTGGAAGAGGCCATCCGAAGCTGATTCGGGTGCCTGTGGTTTCCGATACCCCTTGCGCCACAAGGGATTCTCGAGTCTTCGCATCCGATACCCACAACTTCATCCACAACTTGGGGAAAACCTCAACGAGAAGGTGAGGTTGAAGGTTGAGGGTCAGTGGGCCTTGGAGATCGCCAGGTAGATCCGCTCGAGGTCGTCGAGGTCCGCGAAGTCGATCACGATCCGACCGTTTCGGCCACGCAGGTCGACGTGCACGCGGGTGTCGAGGTAGTCCTCGAGCAGGTGCTCCAGCTCCGCCACGCTGGCGTCCGGAACGGGCCGAAGGCGCGGAGCGCCGGCGACCTGCGGCGCTCCCCCGTCGGGCACCGGTGTCGGCTTGGGCTCCAGGAAGGTTCGAACCGCCTCCTCCGTCGCGCGCACCGACATCTCGTTCTTGATGACCCGGGCCACCATGAGCGCCTGGGCGTTGGGATCGGAGATGGCGAGCAGCGAGCGAGCGTGACCCGCGGTGATATCCCCGCTGACCAGGGCCGCCTGCGCAGCCTCCCCCAGTTGGAGAAGTCGTAACGTATTCGTAATATTTGCTCGACTCTTACCGACTCGCTGGGCGACCTGCTCGTGCGTGAGGTCGAACTCGTCGATGAGCTGCTGGTAGGCGGCGGCTTCCTCGAGCGGATGGAGGTCGACGCGGTGGAGATTCTCGACCACGGCCTGCTCGAGGGAGAGCCGATCGTTGACGTCGTCCTGGACGAGGACGGGGACGGTGTCGAGGCCCGCCAAGGTGGCGGCTCGCCACCGACGCTCTCCGGCGATCAACTCGAACGCGCCATCCTCCCCCTCCGCGGGGCGCACGATCAGCGGCTGAAGGACGCCCAACTCCCGTACCGACGAGGCCAGGGCCTGCAGGCTGTCGTCGTTGAACGACTTGCGGGGCTGGAACGGGTTTGGACGGATCGCGGTGACGGGGATGCGGCGAAGCGGTCCACCGGTCTCGACCACGTCCTCGACGACGATCGAGTCATCCTCCGGGGAGGTGGGTGACCCGTTGGGGATCAGGGCACCCAGGCCCTTTCCGAGTCCGGGCTTTCTAGCCATTCATGATCTCCTCCGCTAGCAGGCGGTACGCCCGAGCTCCTCGGGAGTTCGGGTCAAAGTACGTGATGGGCTGACCGAAGGAGGGGGCCTCCGCCAGTCGAACAGTTCGGGGGATGACCGTATCGCAGAGCTCGGTGGGGAAGTGCCGCCGAACCTCGTTGGCCACGTCGATCGAGAGGGTGTTGCGCGAGTCGTACATCGTCAGGACGACCTTCGTGATGTGCAGGCTCGGGTTCAAGTTCTTCTGCACCAACTCGACGATGCGACGCAGCTGCGTCAGACCCTCCAACGCGTAGAACTCGGTCTGGACGGGGACCATGATCTCGGTGGCCGCCGCGAAGGCGTTGATGGTGATCAAGCCGAGAGAGGGCGGGCAGTCGATGAACACGTAGTCGAAGTCGCCGTCCACCGACTCGAGGGAGCGCTTCAGGCGCAGTTCACGACTGATGACCGAGGTCAGCTCCTGCTCGACTCCCGCGAGATCGAGCGTCGCGGGGGCGACGAAGAGGTTCGAGAATCCCGTCGGCTCGACGACGTCGACCATGGGGACGTCGTTGAGCAGGACGTCGTAGACCGATCGCTCGAACTTGCGGCCATCCACACCCAAACCAGTGGTGGCATTCCCCTGGGGATCCAGATCGACGACGAGGACTCGCTTTCCCGCCTGGGCTATCGCGGCCCCCAGCGCGGTCGTGGTCGTGGTCTTCCCCACCCCACCCTTCTGATTGGCCACCGCGAAGATCCTCATAGCTCCGTCATCCGTCATGGACCTCATTCCCGCGCTAGCCGAGCCCGACACTGCGATGCGCCCCTGACATTCAACACCGGCCGGGCCCCAGGGTCAAGTACCGATGTTTCACGTGAAACATCGAACGACTCCCCCCCACCCACGACGGGTTCGGCGTGGTGCGGTCCCGAGGATTCCCTTATCACAGCAGGGGTTATCCCTCACCGAGGTCCCACGGAGTTCCACCGAGGCTCCGATATGTTTCACGTGAAACACTCACCGGCCAGACTCTGACGATCGGTGGACGAGTGATGTTTCACGTGAAACAGGATCGGGACGATCGCAGTGAGCGCACGGTCGCAGATCCATCGCTCCGAGTGAGGCACCGCTCAGATCGTCCGTGAACCTCCTCGATGGCAAGGAGTCCGAACCCACCACTCGTCGTCGGCTCCCATGGGGGAGGGCCCGACCAGGGACGACCGCCCTCGGGCCACCCGGGATGTTTCACGTGAAACAGTCCCCACCGAGCGCTCAGAACAAGGGGGTCTTTCCTGGTCGACCGACGGCGCGCGGATACCGGTCGGGTGTATCGCGCGTCTTCTCGATGACCTGGAAGCCGAACCCGCCGGCCGACTCGAGCCCGATGGGGGAGAGTCCGACCAGGGACAATCCCTCCTCGGGCCAGCGATTCCGCTGGTCCGGCGGTTCGGACACGATCAGGAGACCGCCGTTCACCAGGAAACGGGCTGCGCACTCCGCCGTGACCGCAGGGGCGGCGAAGGATCGCGAGGTGACCAGATCGAACACCCCATCGGCACGATCTTCACGCGCGATCGTCTCTGCCCGGCCCCGCCACACCTCGCCAGTCGATGGGGCTTCCGGTAGCTGCAGAACCTCTTCGAGGAAGGCAGTCCGTCGCTCCATGGCGTCGAGAAGCACGCCTCGGCACCCCCACCGCTCCAGGAGGACGAGTCCCGGTAGCCCGCCACCGCTTCCGAGATCCAGGAACGCGCGTGGGGGAGTGGGCCGTCGCCGATCCCAGACGTCGGCGAACGCCGCCGCGTGACGAATGTGATCGTCGATCGGACCAGGCCCTAAAAAGCCTCGCGCCCTCGATTCCTCGAGGGCGCGAGACAACCACAGTGTTGGCACGAGTCGATTATGCCGGGGAAATCACCACGAATCGACGAGGCTCCTCGCCCTCCGACCGAGTGACCACGTCCGCTGCTCCCGAGAGAGCATCGTGAATGGCCTTGCGATCGGCCGGCGACATCGGCTCGAGAGCCCGCTCCTCGCCCGTCTCGATGACTTCAGCGGCCACCTTCTGGGCGAAACGGCCGAGCGCCGCGACCCGGCGCTCACGGTACTGAGCCACGTCGACGATCACGCGATCGGCTCGCCCACCACTCTTCGCCTGAACGACGGTCCGGGTGATCTCCTGGACCGCCTGCAGTGTCACACCGCGCGGTCCCACGAGGATTCCCAGCTCGGTCGGCGGATCGGCATTGACGGCGACCTCGATCGTCTCCTCGTCCACCTCACGCGTCGTCACCGTCGCACTGATCTCTAGCGAGTCGAGAAGTCCCACGAGAAACTCCTTGGCGAACTCGCCCTGCTCTGCCAAAGAGACTCCCTCGGCCATCTTGTCCTCCTCTTTCGAATTCCTCTTCGACTCCGTCGTCGCCCGGCTTCCCGCGGTTACCGCAGCGGACGACTTCTTGGGCTTCGGCTTGTCCGCCGACGCCGACTTGTCGACCTTGGGCGTGTCGGCCGTAGCGGACCCACCCTTCTGACTTGAAGCTTTACCCTTCTTCGCGCCACCCTTCGGGGCGTTGGCTCCTCCGTCGGACGAGCTCTCCGACCGCGGGCGGTCGCTCTTCGGACGGCTCTCACCTCGATCAGCCCCACTCCGGGCGCGACGTGAGCGCTTGGGTCGTGGACCCGATGGGCGTACGCGCGCCCGCACCCGGGCCTCGCCCTTCACTCGACCGAAGAGCCCGGTACGGGGCTCTTCGAGGACCTCCACCTCTGCGTCGTCGGGGTGCACCCCGAGGTGCGCCAGCGCCCGGGTGGTGGCCTCTTCGACCGACTTTCCGGTTGTCTCTACCCAGTCCACGGGTATCACCGTGCCTTTCTCTTGCGCTTGGATCGAGACCGCGTCTGCTGCTGAGGCTTCGGCGGCGTATCCGCCGAGGTGCTGGTTGAGGGTCCCGATTCCTTCGGAGCCGAGCTCGCCGGTAGGGCGCGCTCGCCCTTCGGCTGCTTGTTCGGGTTGGAGATTCCCGTGCGGAACATGATGTCCTGGGTGATGATCCGGATGATCGTGGACACCACCATGTACACGACGACGGCCGCCGGAATCACGATGTAGAAGTACGCGAAGAAGATTGGGAGCAGACGCTGCAGCATCTGCTGCTGCGAGGGCATCGCTTGACCGGACTTGCGATTCCGGTTGTTCATCTGGGCCATCTGGAAGTACTGAAGACCCACGGCCGCGGCGACGAGGACGAAGAACGGGATCGCGGCAGCGGTCGACGGGTGGTGGCTGAAGGGCTTGAGCGCCAGGTTCACCCCGAAGGCGTTGATCTGACCGTGCGACGAGATGAGGTTGTGGTACATCTTCGACGTCGTCGGGATGTACCGGGGCTCCACCACGCCGGCCGACGTCACATTCGTCAGACCGCGGATGACACTATACAAAATAAATAGAAAAGGCGCCTGGAGGAGGACGGGCAGGCAGCCCCCGACGGGATTGGCCCCCTCCTCCCGGTAGAGGCGCATGAGCTCCTCGTTGAGGATCTGGCGGTTCTCGGGACCCTTGTACTTCTGTTGCAGCTTCTTGATCTCGGGCTGCAACTTCTGCATCGCGAGCATGGACTTCGTGCTCTTGACCGTGAACGGGGTCAACGCCCCCATGATCACGATCGTGAGCAGGGTGATCGCGATGGCGTAGTTCGGGATCAGCCCGTAGAAGAACGCGAGGATCCAGCCGAACAAGTGGAAGATCGGCTGGAAGATCGAGCCGATCGAGTGGGTGATGGAGCCCATCAGTCCTTACCTTTCCGACGAGAGGGACGGGCCGCGGGCACGAGATCGATGCCGTGGGGACCGAGGGGGTGGCACTTGCTCAGGCGCCGCGCGGCGAGGATGGTACCCCGCAGGGCCCCGTGCACCTCGACCGCCTCCAGGGCGTAGTTCGAGCACGAGGGGTAGAACCGGCACGGGGAGGGCCGGCCCGAGGTCATCTTCTGATACCCCTTGATGAGGGCCATCGCGCCCCTCGCCAGGGGCGACACCCTAGGGGAGGCGGCGTGCTCGCTCGATGGCTCGCTCAAGGTGCTGTCGGAGTTCGTCATACGTGAGACTCCCTGTCTCAATACCACATTTGATCAGGTAATATCCTGGCCTGATCCGCTCGTCGTTCGCGTCGAGGATGGATCGCAGGCGTCGGCGGATGCGGTTCCGAGCCACGGCGTTTCCGACCTTCTTGCTGATCGCGTACGCCCCGTGGACTCCCGACACCTCGTCGGTCTCCGGTGGCGCGTAGACGACCCGCAGTGGCCCACTCGATCCCCGACTACGGGACTGGGCCAACCGGTCGAACTCCCGTCGGGTCCGCACCCGATCGGGCACGTCACACCGTCAGCTGGTGACGGCCCTTGTCCCTGCGAGCCTTGAGTACCGCCCGACCGGCACGCGTGCGCATACGCGCACGGAAACCGTGGACCTTGGCTCTCTTGCGCTTGTTCGGCTGGTACGTCCGCTTCACAGAAACCTCATTCTTCGGAGTCGACGCGTCGCGCCTCCTGGAGGCCTCCGCGCAGATGTGGGGGCAATCTTACCCCAGGGACGTCGACCCACTGACCTAAGTCCCTCGCACCGAGGACCACGGACGGGTGTACAGTGATCGCCCTCCGCCGACGACTCGTTTGCCGGGGAGACGTGGCTGTGGATAATCTCGGCCACGAGCTGTGGAGGGAGAGCGTGGACGGCGCGGACGAGATCTGGGTGCAGTTGCGAGAGTCCTTGCGGGGTAACGCCTCTGATGCCGCCTGGGCGGCCGGTCTCAGCACGTTGCGCCTTGTGGATTATCACGACAACACCTTGGTGATTGCTGCGCCTAACCAGATCCAGCTGCAGAGAGTTCAGCAGCGCTACCTCCCCTTCATCACCGATCAGGCGCGCCAGCTCGTCGGCGATGACGTGACGGTGTCCCTCACGGTGAGTGACGTCACCCTGACGTCGTCGCCACCACCCGCGACACCCGAGATATCCGAGCCATCCGCACCCACCTACGCCCCGAGCGTCGATCGACCCGCGCGCCTCGACCCTCGTATGACCTTCGACTCCTTCGTGCCCGGGCCCTCCAATCGCCTGGCCTTCGCCGCGGCACAGTCGGTCGCCGAGACGCCCGGACGGGCGTACAACCCCCTGCTCATCTACGGGAACTCCGGGCTCGGCAAGACCCACCTGCTCCACGCGATCGGGAACTACGTCCACGAGAACTACCCGGGTCGCAAGGTCCTGTACGTCTCGACGGAGACCTTCCTCAACGACTTCATCCGGGCGATCCAGACCCGCACGCAACTGGCCCTCCACGAGCGCTATCGGGAGAACGACGTCCTCCTGATCGACGACATCCAGTTCATGGAGACCCGTGGGGAGACGTTCCACGAGGAGATCTTCCACACGTACAACGCGCTCCACGGCGAGGGCAAGCAGATCGTCCTGACCTCGGACCGCTCGCCCCGCGACCTCGCGGGGCTCCAGGAGCGGTTCCGCTCCCGGCTCCTCCAAGGTCTCGTCACCGAGATCGACCAGCCCGACCTCGAGACGCGCATCGCCATCCTCCACTCGAAGGCCGAGACCGAGGGCGTCGACCTGCCACGCGACGTGGCCGAGTGGATCGCCCACCGAGTACGCGACAACATCCGAGAGCTCGAGGGGTCGGTCACCATGCTGCGGGCGTTCGCCAACCTCCGCCAGGAGCCCGTGACGCTCGACCTCGCCAAGACGCACCTGACGAACCTCGGTCACGAGCAGACCACCCTCAAGCCCGAGGACATCCTGGCGGCGGTGTCGGACTTCTACGGCCTGCCGGTGAGCGACATCTGTGGGTCCAAGCGACTCCGGCCCCTCGTCCACGCCCGACACGTCGCGATGTACCTCATCCGCGACCTCCTCGACAACTACTCCTACCCGATGATCGCGCGCATCTTCGACGGACGCAACCACACCACGGTGATCAGCGGGGTCGAGAAGATCAAGGAGCAGCTGCCGGTCAACAGCGACCTGCTCGCCCAGGTGAACCTGCTCCGTCGCCGGATCCAGGGCGAGATCCACGACTGAACTGTGCAGAAGATGGGTCTCACCCTGTCACTCGCCCGTGGATCGGGACCGCGCTATCCACAGAGGGTCGGGGTTGAACTCTGAGACTTGAGACAGTTACCCACACGGGTGTGGAGCGGCGCGATCGCCCAACAACCCCGACGACCAGGATGAACGATCGGTACTCCACAAACCCACAGGCCTACTACTGCTAGTCCTCCTGCTATCACTCAATCCACGTAACCTCAGTGGACGAAGAAAGGTGACCGATGCGATTCAAGTCTGAGCGCGACCTCCTCGTGGAGGCCCTCGGGAGCGCGAGCCGGGTGGTGGCGTCCCGCCTCGTCGGTGCGACGTCGGGCGTCCTGCTGCACCTGACCGGCAACCACCTCGTCGTGACGGGCACCGACCTCGACATCACCGTTCGCACCTCGATCGACGTCATCGGGATGGAGGACGGCTCGGCCGTCGTCCCAGCACGTCTCCTCGTCGACGCCGTGCGATCCCTGGAGCCGGGGGCGGTCACCGTCCAGTCGGCCGAGGAGAGCATCGAGGTCTCCCTGGGGCGGGCACGCTTCTCACTACGCACCTTCGCGGTGTCGGACTACCCCAACCTGCCCCCCGTCACCGGCCAGCTCGTATCGGTGGCGGCCGGCGACCTCGTCCAGGGCCTCAGCCAAGTCGTGCGGGCGGCGGCGACCGACGACGCCCGTCCGCTCCTGACCGGGGTGCTCTTCACCACCGAGGCGAACGACCTGCGCCTGATCGCGACGGACTCCTACCGACTGGCCGTTCGTGACGTGCCGGGCGTCCAGGCAATCGGGGGGTCGCACGACGTCCTCGTGCCCGCCCGGGCCCTCCAGGAGTTGCAGCGCGCCGCCGGCTCGACAGCCGAGGACGTCGAGATCGGCGTGACGCTCACCGACGCCGAGATCTCCTTCGTCGTGGGTCCCACCAGCATCTCGTCCCGCCTGATCGACGGGAACTACCCGTCCGTCCTGCAGCTCATCCCGGCCTCCTACCCGAACCGGCTGCGGGTGGCGAAGGACACCTTCCTCACGTCGTTGCGGCGGGCGAAGCTGCTCGCCAAGGACTCGACCTCGTCGGTTCGTCTCACGATGCACGAGCGCGGTGTCGACATCCGTACCCAGAGCCACGACGCCGGCGACGTCGAGGACAACGTCGACGCCGACTACACGGGCGACGAGTTGACCATCGCGTTCAACCCCAACTTCCTCATCGAGGGGGTGGACGCGGTCCCGGGCGACGAGGTCGTGCTCGAGATGTCGGACGCGGTGCGTCCCGCCATGGTTCACGGGGTCGACGACGAGCGGTTCCGCTACCTCCTCATGCCCGTGCGGGTGCAGTAGTCGATCAGTGGGTCTGCGCGAGCTCCACCTGCGCGACTTCCGTCTCTTTCGCGCCCTCGACTTCATCCCGGACCCGGACGCCATCACCGTCCTGATCTCTCCGAACGGGACGGGGAAGAGCTCGGTACTGGAGGCGGTCTACTGCCTCGCCACGGGGGGATCGTTCCGAACCACGAGCGCCGCGGACATGATCCGCACCGAGGCGTCCCTCGCCGAGGTCCACGGCGTGATCCACCAGAGCGATCGGCGTGTCGCCGTCGATCTGACGGTGTCGCGCACGTCGCGCGGCGCGCTCAAGCGGATGCGCGTGAACGGCCAGCGCCCCACCTCGCGAGCCGAGTTGGCCGACGCGCTACCCCTGACGATCTTCACTCCGGAGGGGGTGGACGTCGTACGTCACGGACCGGAGCCCCGACGCGAGTTCCTCACCCACCTCCTGACCGACCTCCACCCGACCACCGGCCCCCTCGTCGAGCGGGTGGCGCGACTCCTGACCCAGCGCAACGCCCTCCTGCGACGGGCCCAGGGCGACGGGATGCGGGAGGTGGACCTCGGAGAACTCGACGTGTGGGACCACGACCTCGCGACCTCGGGCGAGGAGCTCGCCCTCGCGCGAGAGGGAGTGGTGACGTCACTGGCACCCGATGTGACCAGGTTCTACACGGCTCTCGCGCAGGACGATCAGGTGGTCGACCTCGTCTACGAGCGCTCCTGGACCGGCTCCCTCCACGAGGCCCTTCGTCGGAGTCGACGCGACGACCTCGCCCGCGGGCACACCACCCGCGGACCCCACCGCGACGACCTCGTGGTCCGACTCGCCGGTCGCGACGCCCGGCGGCAGGCCTCCCAGGGCGAGCAGCGCTCCCTCGCCCTCGCCCTGCGTCTCGCCGGCCACGACCTCGTGCGGAAGGGTCGGGGCGTGGAGCCGCTCCTCCTCCTCGACGACGTCTTCAGCGAGCTCGACCCCGGTCGTGCGGACCGACTGCTCGCTCTGCTACCGGGGGGCCAGACGCTCGTCACGACGGCGTCGCCCCTCCCGGAGCGGATGACGCCGGCGGCCGTGGTCGACGTGAGCACAATGGGGTCGTGACGCGCTTCGACGGCCCCCTGCCCCTCTCGGAGAGCCTCGACGCCGTGGCTCGGCGCATCCGACGGGTCGACCTGCGCGAGATCGACCGCGTGCGCACCATCTGGCGCGACGGCGTCGACCCCGTCCTGGCCGGTCGCTGTCGCCCCGAGGTGGTGAAGGATCGCGTCCTCATCGTGACGGTTCCGTCCAACGCCTTCGCCGCCCGCGTCGCGGCGGACCGCGTCGCGATCCTGGCGCTCTACGACGAGCTCGGTTCGGGCGCCCCCACGGCGATTCGGACGGTCATCGCGACCCCCGACGACCCTCTGCGGGCGCCTCCGAACCCCTCTCCGGGGGCCGACTGACACACCCGGTCGGGTAGGATGGGGGACCGTACGAGACCTGGTCGGCCGCGTGCTGGCACCGTACACCGCACACTCGAGAGGACTGGTTCGTGGCCGAGAAATCCAAGGGATCCGCGAGTTATGGCGCGAGCGATATCACGGTCCTCGAGGGTTTGGAGCCGGTCCGGGTGCGCCCGGGCATGTACATCGGCTCCACGGGCCCCGCGGGACTCCACCACCTGATCTGGGAGGTCGTCGACAACGCCGTCGACGAGGCCATGGCGGGCTTCTGCTCACGCATCGACGTGACGCTGCTGGCCGACGGGAGCTGCCGGGTCGTCGACGACGGACGCGGCATCCCCGTGGAGGAGCATCCCCAGTACCCGGGCAAGTCGGCGGCGGAGATCGTCCTGACGGTCCTGCACGCCGGCGGGAAGTTCGGCGGCAGCGGCTACAAGGTTTCGGGGGGCCTCCACGGCGTCGGCGTGTCCGTCGTCAACGCTCTCTCCACCCGCCTCGTCCTCGAGATCGATCGGGACGGCCGTCGCCATCGCCTGGAGTTCCGCAACGGAGGGACGCCGCAGGGGTCTCTCGCCGTCGCGGGCGACGCCCCCCGCGGTCGCACCGGCACCACGGTCACCTTCACCCCCGACCCCACCATCTTCGACGACGTCGACTTCCGGGCCCAGACCGTGACCGAGCGCCTCCAGATCATGGCCTTCCTCAACAAGGGGCTCGAGATCCGCTTCGCCGACGAGCGTCCCGGCCGTGAGGCGAAGGAGACGTTCAAGTACAACGGCGGCATCGTCGACTACGTCCGCCACCTCAACTCCTCGAAGGAGTCGCTCTTCCGCAAGGTCGGCTCGTTCGACCAGCACGAGGACGACCAGGAGGTGGAGATCGCGTTCCAGTGGAACACGGGGTACTACGAGTCGATCTTCTCGTTCGCGAACGGCATCTCCACGATCGAGGGTGGGATGCACGAGGAGGGCTTCCGCAAGGCCCTCACCAACGTGCTCAACCGTTACGCGCGCAAGCGCAATCTCCTGAAGGAGAAGGAGGAGAACCTGCGCGGAGAGGACATCCGCGAGGGACTCACCGCCATCATCTCCGTTCGACTGCGCGACCCCCAGTTCGAGGGACAGACCAAGAGCAAGCTGGGCAACGTCTCGGTCCGCTCCCTGGTCGAGCGCGCGACCAACGAGAAGTTGGCCGACTGGCTGGAGGAGAATCCCCGCGAGGCCGGCCAGATCGTCGCCAAGGCCATCCAGGCCTCGCGCGCCCGGGTGGCGGCGACACACGCCCGCGAGCTCACCCGTCGCAAGAGCGCCCTCGACGGAGCGGGGCTGCCCGGCAAGCTCGTCGACTGCTCGTCGCGCGATCCGCGCGAGTGCGAGCTCTTCATCGTGGAGGGGAACTCGGCCGGCGGCTCAGCGAAGGACGCCCGCAACCCGCGCACCCAGGCCATCCTCCCGATCCGGGGGAAGATCCTCAACGTCGAGAAGGCCCGCACCGACAAGATCCTGAAGAACTCCGAGATCCAGGCACTCATCGCCGCCATCGGCGCGGGAGTCGAGGCCGAGTTCGACGTCGCGAAGGTTCGCTACGACAAGATCATCCTCCTGGCCGACGCGGACGTCGACGGATCGCACATCCGCACGCTGCTCCTCACATTCTTCTTCCGCCAGATGACCGACCTCGTCACGAACGGACACGTCTACGTGGCCCAGCCGCCCCTGTACTCGACCCTCGTTGGCAAGGAGAAGGTCTACCTGCGCGACGACCAGGCGAAGGCGCGGTTCCTCTAGGACCACCCCGATCACCGCAACGAGTTCCAGCGACTGAAGGGACTCGGCGAGATGGACTACGACGAGCTGCGCGACACCACGATGGACCCGTCCAAGCGGGCCCTGCTCCAGATCACCGTCGAGCAGGCCGCGCTGGCCGACGAGGTGTGTTCGATCCTGATGGGTGACGACGTCCCGCAGCGCCGACACTTCATCCAGACGAACGCCAAAGACGTCCGATTCCTCGACATCTAGGGAAGCCCATGGCACGCAAGAAGAACGACGGCACCCCACCCCCCGAGGGCGACGGCGTCCTCGGCTACATCGAGCCGATCGAGATCAACCTCGAGATGGAGCGATCCTTCCTCGAGTACTCGATGTCGGTGATCGTCAGCCGCGCGCTCCCGGACGTCCGCGACGGGCTCAAGCCGGTCCACCGTCGCATCCTCTACTCGATGTTCGACCAGGGTCTGCGTCCCGACCGTCCCTACACGAAGTGCGCCAAGGTCGTCGGCGAGGTCATGGGCACGTACCACCCTCACGGCGACAGCGCGATCTACGACGCCCTCGTGCGCATGGTGCAGGACTTCTCGATGCGCCACCCGCTCGTGAGCGGCCACGGCAACTTCGGCGGGACGGGACCCGACGAGGGCGCGGCGGCGATGCGCTACACGGAGTGCCGCCTGGCCCCGATCGCCCTCGAGATGCTCGACTCCATCGACGAGGAGACCGTCGACTTCGAGCCCAACTACGACAACACCGCCCAGCAGCCGACGGTGCTGCCGTCGCGGTTCCCCAATCTGCTGGTCAACGGCTCCCAGGGCATCGCGGTCGGTATGGCGACGAAGATCCCCCCGCACAACCTCGGCGAGATCATCGACGCCACGCTGCACCTGCTGCGCAACCCCGAGGCCACACCCGACGACCTGATGCGGTTCGTGAAGGGTCCCGACTTCCCGACGGGGGCGCAGATCCTGGGGCGGCAGGGAATCCTCGACGCCTACCGCACGGGACGCGGGTCGGTGAAGATGCGCGCCGTCGCCGAGATCGAGGAGCACCGCGGCGACCAGCGCATCGTGGTCACCGAGTTCCCCTACGAGGTCTCGGTCGAGTCGATCGAGGAGAAGATCCACGACCTCGTGAAGTCGGGCGACCTCGACGGCATCTCCGGACTCCAGAACGACTCCGCCGGGCGCCAGGCCCGACTCGTCGTCCGACTGAAGCGCGACGCCAACGCGAACGTGGTGCTCAACAAGCTCTTCAAGAACACCTCGCTGCAGACGACCTTCGCCGTCAACATGCTGGCGCTCGTGGACGGCGTCCCCCGCACGCTCAACCTGGCCCAGGTGCTCGGCCACTACATCGACCACCAGGTCGAGGTGGTGACGCGCCGGACCCAGTTCCGCCTGCGCAAGGCCGAGGCGCGCGCCCACATCGTCGAGGGACTGCTCAAGGCGATCGACATGCTCGACGCCGTCATCGCGACCATCCGCAACTCCGACGACCGTCCGGCGGCTCGGGCGGCCCTCATGGCCGCCCCGTTCGAGTTCTCCGAGGAGCAGGCGAATCACATCCTCGACATGACCCTGGGCCGGCTGACGCGGCTCGGCCGCAGCGAGCTCGAGGAGGAGATGGCCCGACTCCGCGAGACGATCGCCGAGCTGCGCGCGATCCTCGCCGACGACGTCAGGCTGCGCGACGTGATCGCGACGGAGTTGAGCGCGACCCGCGCGAAGTATGCCGACGAGCGTCGCACCCAGATCGTGAACGACCCGGGTGAGCTCGGTGTCGAGGACCTCATCGACGACGAGGAGATCGTCATCACGATGACCCGTGCGGGTTACGTGAAGTCGGTGTCGGCCGACGCCTTCCGGACCCAGGGACGCGGAGGACGCGGCGTCCAGGGGGCGAAGCTCCGCGACGAGGACCTCGTCGAGCAGATCGTCCACACGACGACCCACGCCTACCTGCTGCTCTTCTCCAACCTCGGTCGCGTCTTCCGCCTGCGGGGACACGAGATCCCCATGAAGGAGCGCACGGCCAAGGGCACCGCGATCGTCAACCTGCTCAACCTGGCGCCGAACGAGTCGATCCAGGCCATCGTGGCGACCCGCGACTTCCCGAGCGACGAGTTCCTCGTCTTCGTCACCGCTCAGGGGACCGTCAAGAAGACCTCGTTCCAGGAGTACGACAAGAGCCGCCGCGAGGGGTGGATCGCGATCCGCCTGCGCGAGGGCGACGAGGTGGTGCGCGTGGTGCGCACCACGGGGGACGACGACCTCATGATCGTCACCTACCGCGGCATGGCGATCCGATTCTCGGAGGGCGAGGTGCGCGAGATGGGCCGCGACGCGACCGGGGTCCGGGGCGTTCGACTGAAGGACGACGACCGCGCGATCTCCCTCGACGTGGTGCGCGAGGCGGCCGACCTCTTCCTCGTCACCGACACCGGGTTCGGGAAGCGCGTGAAGACCGAGCGGTTCAACGCCCAGGGCCGGGGTGGCCAGGGCGTGCGGGCCATCCGACTCACCGCCGCGCGCGGGTTCGTGGTGGCGGCCTTCATGGTCGAGCTCGCCGACGAGGTGGTGCTGGCCTCGAGTGGGGGAGTGGTCATCCGAACCCCGGTGCGCGAGGTCTCCTCCCAGGGCCGCGACGCGACCGGCGTGCGGGTCATGAACCTCGACGAGGGCCACTCGGTGGCCGCCGCCGCACCCCTCACGGGGGAGTCGGACTAGTCCCCTCCGTCCGGCGGGTCCAGGCGCGCTCGAGAACGTTGGCGAAGTGGGCCTCACCCTGAGCGCCGACCACCAGGTAGGCGCCGTCGACGACCACGCTCGGGACGCCGCTCAGGCCCAGTTCCTGGGCCATCGCCTCGTCCTCGCGGACCTGGTCCGCGTAGTGGTCACCCGCGAGCGCCTCGGCGACCCCCTCGACGCCGACCTCGTCGGCCAGGGCCACCAGGGTGTCGTGATCGCTGACCAGCCGCCCCTCGGCGAAGTAGGCCTCGTGCAGACGCTCCGCCATGGCGACGTCGCGACCCTGGCGTTGCGCCAGCGCGATGACGCGGTGAGCGTCGAAGGTGTTGGTGGAGCGCGCCCGCTCGATGTCCCAGGGCAGGCCGTAGGTGGCGGCCTGGGCTCCGAGGCGCGCGTGAGTGGCGCGGGCGTGCTCGAGGGGCATGCCGTACTTCTCGGCGAGCAGCTCGTCGAGCGGCAGCTCGGTCGTCGTCGCCTGCGGATTCAGCTCGAAGGCGTGGAAGCGGACGAGGACCTGGTCACGGTGGGGGAACTCCTCGAGCGCCCGTTCGAGCTGGCGCTCGCCGATGTAGCAGAAGGGGCAGACGACGTCGCTCCAGACGTCGATGGTGAAAGGTCGGTCCACGGGCCGACAGTACCCGGTGGGCGACACCGGCGCGTCGGGCAGAATGTATCGGTGCACGTGCGCCCGATCCCCTCGTCCTCGAGCTCGGGCCCGTCGGGCCCGTCGTGCTGATCGTTCGCGACCTGACGATCGAGATCGGCGGTCGCGAGCTCCTGCGCCCCTCCTCGTTCACCGTCGGTGACGGCGAGAAGGTCGGTCTGGTCGGTCGCAACGGGGCCGGCAAGTCGACGCTCCTCGGCGTGCTGCGCGGCGAGCGGGCCGCCCACCTGCGCGTGTCGGGGTCGGTTCAGTTCCAGGGCCGACTGGGCTACCTCCCCCAGGAGCCGGTGCCCGGGGGCCTCGGGGTTGAGCCCATCGGACTCGCGCACGTGCTGAGTGCGCGGGGCCTCGATCGCCTCGACGCCGAGATGCAGAGCGCGCGCCACGCCCTCGCCGACGATCCCTCGACCGAGGCGATCGAGGCCTTCACCTCCCGGGAGGCCGAGTTCGCCGCCCTCGGCGGCTACGAGGCCGAGTCGGACGTGGCGCGACTCGCCGCCGGGCTCGGCCTCGACGAGGGCCTCCTGCTCGAGGACGTGGGCAGCCTCTCGGGGGGGCAGCGCCGCCGGGTCGACCTCATGCGGGTCCTCTACGAGCAGCCCGACGTGATGGTGCTCGACGAGCCGACGAACCACCTCGACATGGCCGCGAAGCGCTGGCTCTTCGCCGAACTCGCACGATTCCCGGGGACGGTCATCGTGATCAGTCACGACCTGCCCCTGCTCGACCAGGCGATCGATCGCGTCCTCGCCCTGCGCGACGGGCTCCTGCACGACTACCCCGGCAACTACAGCCACTTCCTCGAGCAGGACGAGGCGCGACAGATCGCCGAGGAGAAGTCCGCCGCCGCGGAGGGCGCCGAGATCCACCGCCTGAAGACCCTGGCCGACTCGATGCGCGGCCAGACCGAGGCTCGGGCCCGCAAGGCCAAGGTGCTCGACCGTCGGGTCGCTCGTCTCCAGGCGTCGCGAACTGAGGTCTCGCGGCGCGAGCGGGCGGTCACGTTCAACCTGCCCGATCCGCCGCGTAGCGGCGACGTCGCCCTGACGGTCGAGGGCGTCTCCGTGCGCTACGGATCGCTCGAGGTCCTGCGATCGAGCTCGTTCATCGTCCGGCGAGGCGACCGCATCCTGGTGGTCGGCCGCAACGGGGCCGGCAAGTCGTCGCTGCTGCGCTGCCTCGCGGGCGTCCAGTCGGCGCACGCGGGCACCGTCCGGCTCGGCGCCAACGTGACCCTCGGGTACTTCGCCCAGGAGCACGAGCAGCTGGACTTCGACAAGAGCGTCCTCGCCCACCTCGACGGCTCGACGCTGCCGACCGACCTCGAGCGGCGCAAGCTGCTGGGGGCCTTCGGACTCTCGGGTGGGGCTGCCGACCAGCGACCGGGGACCCTCTCGGGCGGCGAACGGGCGAAGCTGGCCCTCGCGATGCTGGCGGCGTCGAAGGCGAACCTCCTCCTCCTCGACGAGCCGACGAACAACCTCGACCCCGCGAGCGTCGACGCCCTCGGGAACCTTCTCCACCGCTGGAAGGGGACGATCCTCGCCGTCAGCCACGAGCGGGCCTTCGTCGAGGCGCTCGAGCCGACCCACGCGGTCCTGCTACCCGAGGAGTACTTCGACCTCTGGCGCCCCGACTACCTCGACCTCGTCGAGCGACGCTGATCAGCCCGCGCGCGCGAGGTAGCGCGGGGCGACGGCGACGGCCGTTGCGCGCCAGGGGGCCCCGCTCGCGGTGACGCCCCGGTACCGGTAGGCGGGAAGGAGCCATCCCGCGCCCGACGCCGTGTAGGGCGCGAGCGTGACCTCGGCCCCGCGCACGGCGACACTCGTCGGGGTCGTCGGCGAGGGGTCGGCGTGGGCGCCGGAGAGCGCGCGGGCCGGTGCGGCGAGTGGGTAGTCACGCGTCGCGACGACGAGGAAGGCGGGACCGCTCGCCGCACTCACGCGACCGTCGCGCACGGTCACCGCGACGCGCAGCTGCGTCGACTGGCCCTCGACGAGGACCGGGGCCGACCCGCTCGTCGCCGGGAGGGTGACGGTGTAGCCCCAGTGACGGGTTCCGATGAGGCGCGCGAGGTCGGCGACGGAGAGGTGGGCCGCCGTCCCGGCGGAGTAGCTCCAGGTCGCCACCGGGAGCGACGCGTCGTAGGTGAGACGCGATCCCCCGATCCCCGTCTCGACGAAGCTCGTCCCGTTGTAGCCCCCGATCGACCCGACGACCCCGAAGGCGGTGCCGAGGGCGATGGTGGTGGCGAGGTTGGGACCGGGCACGGCGACCTCGTACGCCGTGGCGAGGGAGGGCCCGGGCGCGAGCCCGTCGGCGTGCGGGCGCCACCGGGGCGCGATGGGCGAGGGCGACGTCGCCGATCGCGCCACTCCCGCGGCGGCGACGACCGGCGCCTCGACGACGGGTGCTCCGACGACGGGTGCTCCGACGACGGCGCCGCCACCGAGGGCGAGCGTCGGGAGCGAGGGAGCGGTCCCGATGACGG
This sequence comes from Acidimicrobiaceae bacterium, assembly GCA_027449885.1. Taxonomy (GTDB): domain Bacteria; phylum Actinomycetota; class Acidimicrobiia; order Acidimicrobiales; family RAAP-2; genus RAAP-2. Next base: position 26,511 of record DAIDKS010000022.1, on the reverse strand, counting down.
CGGCTCCCGCCGCCGTCAGGAGGGCGGCGAGGCTCGCCGCCCCCGCGAGGCCCACGCGGAAGAGGCCGGACGGACGGGGTCGCGCGGCCGTGGTGGCGACGACGCGGGCGACCAGGGCGGCCGGGTCCACCCGGTAGGGCCGACCGGCGACGGGGTCGGCGGCACGGAGTTCGTGGAGGTCCTCACTCATCGCTCTCACCTCCTCCTGTCCGGCCCGCGTCGATCGTGTCGGAGTCCTCGAGGGCGGCCCGAAAGCGGCTGGTCGCCCGGGAGAGACGGACGGCGGCGGCGTTCGCGGTGATGTCGAGGACGGCCGCGATCGCCTCCGCGTCGAGACCGTCCCACGCCGACAGCTCGAGGACCTCCCGATCGGTGGCCGAGAGGCTCGCGAGCGCCGAGCGGACGCGGTCGCGGGCCACGACGCCCTCCTCGGCCGAGGCGTCGGTCGTTCGGGCGCGGACGCGGTCCTCGTAGGAGCGCCGTCGGCGTCTCGAACGCTGGGCGTTCTGGAGGACGTGACGCGCCACGCCGATGATCCAGGGACGTTCACCCTCATCACCAGGGACGACGTCGAGTCGACGCCACACGATGACGAACGTCTCGGCGACCAGCTCGTCGAGGTCGCTCGCGTCGAGGGGGAAGAGGCGGCGGCGCAGGTAGTCGCCCACGGCTCCCGCGTGCTGCTCCACCATCCGGGTGAGGCGGTCGCCGCCGCGCGAATCCATGAGTCCTCTCTGTCCGGAGTGGAGCAATATTTACTCGTCCCCCCTCACGATTTAGCACTCTCTTATCTCGAGCGAGTAGACCGGGTGGAATGGCCAACCACGAGGCGACCACGTCCGACGTCGCCTCGGGGCACCCCCGTCTCTCCTCCCTCCTCCACGACCTGGTCGTCATCGAGCGGATCGGTGACGCGACGGTCACGTCGGTCGTGAGCGACAGCCGGCTCGCGATTCCCGGCTCCTTGTTCCTTGCGATGCCCGGCCTGCACGTCGACGGCCACGACTTCATCCTCGACGCCGTCGCGCGCGGCGCCAGCGCGGTCGTCGTCGAGCGTCGGGTCGACGTCGCGGTGGCCCAGGTCGTCGTCCCCTCGGTGGCCGCCGCCGCGGGGCCCCTCGCCGCCGCCTTCTACGGCCTTCCGTCCCACGAGCTGGACCTGGTCGGCGTGACGGGGACCAACGGCAAGACGACCACGTGCCAGCTGCTGCGCGCCTGTCTGGGCGTCGACGGTCGTCCCGTCGGCCAGGTCGGCACGACCGGCGTGTTCTGCGGTTCCGACACCCTCGCCGACGCGAGTCTCTCCACCCCCGCCGCGATCGACCTGCAGCGCTACTTCACCGAGTTCCGCCGCCGGGGCACACGACGGGTGGCCATGGAGGTCACCTCGCACGGCCTCCACCAGCACCGCGTCGACGGCGTGCACTTCCGGGTCGGCATCTTCCTCAACCTGACCCCGGAGCACCTCGACTACCACGGCACGATGGATCGCTACTTCGACGCGAAGGCGACGCTCTTCGACACGACGCGCTGCGAGGCCGCGATCGTGTGCGTCGACGACGAGTGGGGCCGACGCCTCGCCCAGCGCAGCCCGTTGCCCGTCACGACCTTCGGGACGACGACCGACGCCGACGTCGTCGTCGAGACGCGCTCGCGCGGTCTCTCGGGGATCACCGTGCGGCTCCGGGGACTCGCGGAGGCGGAGATCCGGTCACCCCTGGTCGGGGTGGTGAACGGTTCCAACGTGGCCGCCGCGTTCCTCGCGGCGCGGGCCCTCGGCGTCGACGCCGACGACATCGTCGCCGCCATCGAGGCGGCCGAGGCGCCCCCCGGTCGCTTCGAGGTCGTCTCGCGCGACGAGCCCTACCTCGTCGTGGCCGACTACGCGCACACCCCCGACGCCCTCGCCCGACTGATCGAGGCGGCCCGCGAGGTGACTCGCGGTCGCGTCCACGTCCTCTTCGGCGCTCGCGGAGGGCGCTACGTCGACAAGCGACCCCTCATGACCCGCGAGGCCATGTCGGCCGACTCGGTGTGGCTGACCTCGGACAGCCCGGGCGACGAGGACCCCCACGGCATCGTCGATCACCTCGTGCGGGGCGTCGCCCCGGGCCGCGACGACGACGTCACGATCGAGATCGACCGGGCGACGGCCATCCGCCGAGCGGTGCAGAGCCTCGAGCCCGGTGACACCCTCCTCATGACGGGCCGCGGCCCCGAGACCCGTCAGCGCTTCGCGGACCGGTTCGTGACCCTCGACGACCGGGTCGAGGCGCGACTCGCGCTCGACGCACGGCGTCCGGCCGGGGCGCCCGCTCCGGAGATCGCCGTCGTGGTCGCGGCCCACGACGCCGCCCACGACCTGGCCGACACGTTGCGGGCCGTCCTCTCCCAGACGACGCCCGTCGACGAGGTCGTCGTCGTGGACGACGGATCGGACGACGACACCCTCGCGGTGGCCCAGCGCTTCGGCGCACGGGTGCGGGTGGTGCACCAGCCGCGACTGGGGTCCCTCGCCGCCGCCAACCTCGGAGCCGCGACGACGCGGGCGCGCTGGGTCGCCTTCGCGGTCGCGGGGGAGATGTGGTTCCCGCGTCGTCTTGAGTGGCAGCTCGACGCGTGCACGCGCTCGGGGGCCCAGGTCTGCGTCGGCGTCCCCACGCCGGGCACGGCCTCGGTGCAGCCGAGCACGGAGCGGGTCGCCTGGTCGTCACTGCTGATTCGCCGCGACGCCTTCGGGCGGATCGGGGGCTTCGACGTCGATCGCGACGCTCGTGACTTCTGGGACCGAGCGGAACGGGCCGGCGTCGCCGTCACCGGCGCTCGCGACCTCCTGGCCGGCTAGCCGTCGCGCGTCACTCGTCCGCGCCCGGGCCCTCGTCCGTGGCGATCAGTCGCGCCTCGTCCTCGGCGGAGAGCCACGCATCCGACCAGCCGTCGAGCGGCCACCACGCCGCGGTGTCGTCGATGGTCTCGGCGAGGGGTCGGGGGCGCAGCCCGCGTTCTTGAGCGGCCGTGGTGTCGAGCGTGAGGATCGGGGCACCTCGTCGACCGGCCCACAGGGGGAAACGGGCGGTGAGGCCGGCCGCGTCGACCCGTCCACCGTCGACGACGCGCGTCGTCGCGTCGGGCGCTCCGCAGCGCGCGATCGCCTCCCTCACGACCGCGGCGTAGGTGGTCGCGGGGTCGGGGGCCGCGACGTGGACGCTCGCCGGGCGACCGTCGCGGGCGAGGTCGAGCGAGAAGGTCGCGAGGTCGCGCGCGTCGATGTACTGGAGGGGGACGTCGGTCGAGCCCGGAATGGCGATGGCGCCGCCGCGCCGCGCCCGCGCGATCCAGTAGGGGAAGCGGTGCGTGGCGTCGTGCGATCCGAGGATGTAGGTGGGCCGCACGACGGCGACGCCCGCGAAGGACTCGACGGCGCGCCGCTCGGTCATGGCCTTCAAGGGGCCGTAGGTGGCGGAGGTCACCGGTGCCTCGGCGAGGGACGGGTCGTCGGGGTGGAGCTCGAGGTCCCCTTCGGTGAGGTGGGGCGCGGCCGGCTCCCGGTAGGCCGAGATCGTCGAGACGTGCACGACGAACCCGGCGCGGTCCCCGAGGTCGCGGGCGAGGACGTCCACGTCCCGGGGTCGGTAGGCGGTGCAGTCGATGGTCGCGTCGAAGCGCCGCCCGCGCAGCGAGGCGAAGTCGACGGACCGATCCCCGCGGAGCCGCTCGACGGTCGGCGGGAGGTCGGTCGCCGTCTGGCCCCGATTGATCACGCTGACCTGGTGGCCCCGCGACAGGGCTTCGTGGGCCATGGCCCGCCCCACGAACGACGTACCACCCACGACCAGAACCCTCACGCGGCCCCCTTTCGGCGTCGCCACCCTACCGGGGTGGTCCGAGGGAGCTCCGAGCGGCCAGACTGGAGCATGCGCCTCGCCCGTCGGACGACCCTGCTCGTCCTCACCGTCCTCCTCGCCGGCCTGCCCGCGGCCGGGTCGTCCCTCTACCACCGCTACTCGGGCAAGTACTTCACGATGCCGCTCCTCAAGGGGTGGACCGCGAGTGACGGGCCCGGCGGAGTGAACGCGTGGTCGCGCGGCCGCGAGATGGGGGTCAGCTACGCGCGCACCGGGACGCCGAAGCCGGTGACCCTCCCGACGCTCGAGTCGGCGGCCCTCACGCAGACGGGCCTCGGGTTCAGCAACATCAAGGTGATCCAGGAGACGGCGGTGATCCCGGTGACCTCCGGGGTGAAGCAGCAGAACCTCATCTTCACCGCGACGGTGAAGGGGGTGGCCTGGGAGGGCCAGCTCGACGCGGGCACGGTGACGGCGAAGAAGCAGTACGGCGTGTACGCCTACCTCGCCGCGGCCCGTAAGAGCCTCTGGACCCAGTACCGAGCGAACCTCGAGTACATGATGACCCACGTGAGCGCGAAGGGCTAGCTCCCGGAGCCCCCGCCGAGGAGGTCGGACGGCGACCCGACACCCGGGATCGGGCTGCCCGGCGGCGCGTCGGCGCGCACGATGCCCTGGAGGCGACGCAGGGTGTCCTCCATCGTGGCGATGTTGCCGTCGAGGAAGATCGTGTTGCCCGTCGACCCCTTCGCCGTGTCGAGCAGGGTCTCGGTCCACATCGTGAAGGCGAGGAGCGCGGGGCTGATGCCGTGCTGCTCGAGGATCTCCGCCGAGTCGCTGAGCCCCTCGCTCAGGGCCGTGCGAAAGGCGGCCAGGCCCTGGCCCCGGAGCTTCGCGGCCGTGGCCTCGTTCTCGGCGGTGATGCGGATCACGGCCCCCTCGGCCTCGGCCTGCTTGGTCCGGGTGATGAGCAGGGCCTGACCCTCGAACTCCGCGGCCCTCTGGGCGTTGGTGGCGGCGACGACGCGGCTCATCGACTCCATCACCTGGGCGTCGAACGTGATGTCGTTGATCGCGAGGTCGACCAGGCTGAAGCCCCAGCTCGCCAGCTGGTCGTTGAGGCTCTCCTTGGCGTGGCTCGCGATCTCGGTCCGCAGTCCGAGGACCTCGGCCTGCTTCTTCATCGCGACGAACTCCCGCACCGAGGCCTCGACGGCCGACGTCATGGCGGTGGTGAAGGCCTGGGGGCTGATGAACTTGAAGGCCACCAGCTGGATGGTCTCGGGCCGGTGGTCGCTCACGGCGAAGATGATCGTCGCGGTGAAGTGGACGGCCGCCTGGTCGTTGGTGATGGCCGAGAACTCGAGCTTCGAGGTCTGGTTCTGGACGGGGACCCGACTGTGGACGTGCTCGATGAACGGGATGATGAAGTTGAGGCCCGGGTTGATCGTGCGGTGGTACTTGCCGAAGCGCACCACGACCCCGACCGAGGCCTGCTCGACGGTCTGCGCCGACACCACTCCCGCGAAGAGGATCAGGAGCACCACGACGACGAGGACAACGAGAACGGCGACACCCATGGTGACCTCCCCTCGTTCGAAGAGTACGCGCCGCGCGGGACGACGCGACGCTAGACCTCGAAGCGGTACCCGACGCCCGGCTCGGTGATGAGGTGGCGGGGCGCGGACGGGTCGTCCTCGAGCTTGCGCCGCAGTCGCGCGAAGAGGGTGCGCAGGTACTCCGTCTCGGTCCCGTACCCCTCCCCCCAGACGCGTTCGAGGATCACCCGGTGCGTGACGAGCTGCCCCGGGTGTCGCGCCAGCTCGGCGAGGGTGGCCCACTCCTTGGGCGTCAGGTGGACGAGGGTCCCGCGACGCTCGACGCGTCGTTGGGTGAGATCGATGACCAGGTCGCCGGTGCGAACGACCGGTTCGCCCTCGGGTCGTCGGCGACGCGTCACGGCCCGGACGCGGGCGAGCAGCTCGTCGATGCCGAAGGGCTTGGTCAGGTAGTCGTCGGCCCCGGCGTCGAGGGCGGCCACCTTGACGGCCTCCTGGGGGCGGGCCGAGAGGACGATGATCGCGACCTCGCTCCACCCGCGCAGGGCGGTGATCACCTCGAGGCCGCTGAGCCCCGGCAGGCCCAGGTCGACCAGCACGACGTCGGGGTGGACCTTCGCCGCCACGGCGATCGCGCTCGGCCCGTCGACCGCCGCGTGGACCGTGTAGCCGTGGACCCGCAGTCCGATGGTCAGCGCCCGCACCAGGGAGTGGTCGTCGTCGACGACGAGGACCGTGCTCACCGTGACTCCGGCAGCGTCAGGATCATCGTGCATCCCCCTCCGGGTGTGTCCTCGCACTCCAGCGTGCCACCGACCGTGGTGGCGAAGCCCTGGGCGATCGCGAGCCCGAGGCCGAGGCCCCGATCGTGTCGCGTGTCGCCGCGGTGCTGGAACGGCTCGAAGATCGTCGCCCGTCGCTCGGGGGCGATGCCGGGTCCGTGATCGATGACGCGAACGACCACCGCCGAGCCGGCGCGTCCGGCGTCGACCAGCACGTCCGACCCGCCCCCGTGGTCGAGGGCGTTGCGAACGAGGTTGGCGACGACGCGCTCGACCAGAACGGGGTCGGTGTCGACGAGGAGGGGCTCGGGTCCTCGTCGCGCGACCGAGCTCGGGGAGGGGGCGACGCGTCGGGCCTCGGCGATCGCCCGCGCCACGATCTCGTTCACGTCGACGCGGCGAGGGACGATCTCGACGGTTCCCTCGTGGATGCGACTCATGTCCAGCAGGTCGCCGACGAGCCCGTTGAGCCGGTCGGCCTCGAGGTCGATCCCCTGGAGGAGCTCGTCGACGTCGGCCTCGTCGAGTCGAGCCCACGATCCGAGGAGGGTGGTCGCTGCGGCCTTGATCGAGGCGAGGGGGGAGCGCAGGTCGTGGCTGACCGCGGCGAGCAGGGAGGCGCGCAGGTCGTCGGCCGCGCGCAGGGCACGTCGTTCCGCCGCCTCCGCCTCGAGCCGCCGTCGGTCCAGGGCGACGACCAGCTGGGCGGCGACGGCGGCCAGCAGCTCGCGGTCCGCCGGCTCGAGGTCACCCGCCACGCGCAGCTCGTAGCCCGTGCCGAGGGGCAGCGTCGCCCCGACCCCGCCGAGGCTGCCCACCGCTACGTCGGGCCGACCCGCGTCGACGGAGTGGATGCTCGCACCGTCGAGGTCGAAGATACGCACCACTTCGCTCAGGAGCGAGCCGAGGTCGTGGGTCCCGCTCGCGACGCGTTGGGCCAGTCGGGCGAGGGCGCGAGCGTCGCGCTCGGCGCGCCGGGCGGCCGCCGTGCGTCGCGCGGCGAGGTCGACGAGCGTGCTCACCGTGAGCGCCGCCGCGAGGAAGGCCGTCAGCGCGGCGACGTCGCGGGCGTTCGCGATGGTGAGGGTGTGAACCGGCGGGGCGTACTCGTAGTTGATGACGAGGAAGCCGACGATCGCCGCTCCGAGCCCGGTGACGACCCCCCCGATCCCGGCGACGGCCAGCACGACGAGCAGGTACGCGCTGATCGCGAGGGGTAGGACGCGCGGCCCCTGGGGCCCGAGGGCGGCGGTCAGGGCGCCGAAGCCGACGACCCCGAGGGTGGTGGCGACCGCTACGCGGCGTGACCCGACGGGACTGGACCAGCGGCGGCGGCGGGAGGGGTGGACGTCGCCTCGATCGACCTCGGCGCTGATGACGTGGACGTCGAGCTCTCCACGAGCGAGGGCGACGCTGCGGGCGACCACCGAGCCTCGGACGAAGCTCGCCCACCGGGACTTCGGGGCGGCGCCCAGCAGCAGCTGGGTGGCGCCCTCGGCCCGGGCGACGGAGACCAGCGAGGCCGCGACGTCGGTGCCCACCACCTCGACGAAGCGGCCGCCGAGCTCGTCGAGGAGGCTCACGGCGCGCTCGAGGTCCGCGCCCGCGCGGGCGAGGCCGTCGCTCCGGGTCACGTGGATGCCGACGAGCTCGGCGTGCGAGCGCGCGGCCATTCGCGCGCCCCGACGGATCAGTCGCTCCGTGACCGCGTCGCCGTTCACCGCGACGGCGATGCGCTCGCGCGTCTCCCACGTTCGCTCGATCCCGTGGCGGTCGCGGTAGCTCTGAATCTCGTCGTCCACGCGATCGGCGAGCCACAGGAGGGCGAGTTCGCGCAGCGCGGCGAGGTTGCCGGGGCGGAAGAAGTTCGAGAGGGCGGCGTCGACCTGCTCGGCCGGATAGATGTTGCCGTGCGCGAGCCGCCGACGGAGGGCCTCGGGCGTCTGGTCCACCAGCTGGATCTGGTCGGCGTCGCGCACCACGCGGTCGGGCACCGTCTCTCGCTGGGTGACGCCGGTGATCGCCTCGACGACGTCGTTGACGCTCTCGAGGTGTTGGAGGTTCACCGTCGAGATGACGTCGATCCCGGCGTCCAGGATCGACTCGACGTCCTGCCAGCGCTTCTCGTGCTCGGTGCCGGGGACGTTGGAGTGGGCTAGCTCGTCGACGAGGACGACGGCGGGGCGACGCGCGAGGACGGCCGGCAGGTCCATCTCCTCGAAGTCCTGACCCCGGTAGGCGACGACGCGCCGGGGGACCACCTCGAGCGACCCGAGCCGCTCGATGGTCTGCGGTCGGCCGTGCGTCTCCACCAGGCCGACGACGACGTCGGTCCCCCGTGACGCCCTCCGGGCCCCCTCGTCGAGCATCGCGTAGGTCTTGCCCACCCCCGGGGCGGCTCCCAGATAGATGCGCAAGTGGCCCCGCATCCGGCCTCCTAGCGGCGCGTCAGGCGGTCCAGCGAGACGTTGAGCTCGAGGACGTTGACCACCGGCTCGCCCAGGATACCGAGCCACCGGGGCTGGGTCGCCCGGGCGATCAGCCCCCGCACGGTGGCGAGTGGGAGGTGGCGCGCCCGGGCGACCCGAGCGGCTTGGAGATCGGCGTTCGCGATCGAGATGTCGGGATCGAGACCCGATCCCGAGGTGGTCACCGCGTCCGAGGGGACGGGTGTCCCGGGGGCGAGCCCGTTGAGCGCTCGGTAGGCCGCCACCCGTCGGCGGGTCGCGGCGAGGAGGGCGGGGTTGGAGGGCCCGAGGTTCGAGCCACCCGACGCCATGGCGTCGTAGTGGACCGCCGAGGGACGGGGCTGGAAGTACTGGGGGAGGGGTTGTCCCCCGGGACCGAGGAACGGCTGGGCGATGAGGGCCGAACCCACCACGCGGCCGTCGGCGCGCACGAGGGATCCGTGGGCGCGACCTGGCAGCGCGGCGTCGATGACGCCGGTGAGGACCAGGGGGTAGGCGAGCCCCGTGAGGACCGTCATCGCGAGCAGCATGAGCGCGGCGGTGCGCAGGACTCGTCGCATCAGTGGACCCCCAGTGCCGTGACGACGACGTCGATGAGCTTGATGCCGAGGAACGGCACCACCGCACCCCCCACGCCGTAGACGAGGAGGTTGCGACGCAGGATGGACGACGCCCCCGTCGCCCGGAAGCGGACGCCGCGCAGGGCGAGCGGGATGAGCGCCACGATGACCAGGGCGTTGAAGATGACCGCCGACAGGATCGCCGAGTGCGGACTGGCCAGTCGCATGACGTTCAGGGTTCGCAGCTGCGGGTAGGTCGTCGCGAACATGGCCGGGACGATGGCGAAGAACTTCGCGATGTCGTTGGTGATGGAGAAGGTGGTCAGCGACCCCCGGGTGATCAGGAGCTGCTTGCCGATCTCGACGATGTCGATCAGCTTCGTCGGGTCCGAGTCGAGGTCCACCATGTTCCCCGCCTCCTTGGCCGCCTGCGTGCCGGAGTTCATCGCGACGCCGACGTCGGCCTGGGCGAGGGCCGGGGCGTCGTTCGTGCCGTCGCCGGTCATGGCCACCAGGTGGCCCCCCGCCTGTTCCGACTTGATCAGGTTCATCTTGTCCTCGGGGGTCGCCTCCGCGAGGAAGTCGTCGACCCCGGCCTCGCGGGCGATCGCAGCCGCGGTGAGGGGGTTGTCCCCCGTGATCATCACCGTGCGGATCCCCATCGCCCGGAGCTGGGCGAAGCGCTCGGCCATCCCGGGCTTCACGACGTCCTTCAGGTGCACGACGCCGAGCACGGCGGTGGCGTCCGCGACCACCAGTGGCGTCCCTCCTTCGGAGCCGATCCGGTTGGTCACCGCGGTCAGGTCGGGGGGGATGACGGCGCCGATCGACGTGGCCCAGCTCGCGATGGCGGAGCCCGCGCCCTTCCTGATCTGGCGACCGGCGACGTCGACGCCGCTCATGCGGGTCTGGGCGCTGAAGGGGATGAGCGTCGCGTCGCGCGGCACCGCCTCGTCGATGACGTAGATGGCCCGCACGAGCTCGACGATGGAGCGGCCCTCCGGCGTCTCGTCCGCCAGGCTCGACCACAGGGCGGCCTCGGCGAGAGCCTCGACCGTGGCGGAGCCGAGGGGGATGAGGTCGACGGCCCGTCGGTTCCCGAAGGTGATGGTCCCCGTCTTGTCGAGCAGCAGCGTCGAGCAGTCGCCGGCCGCCTCCACCGCCCGGCCCGACATGGCGAGGACGTTGCGCTGCACGAGTCGGTCCATGCCGGCGATCCCGATGGCGCTGAGGAGGGCGCCGATGGTCGTGGGGATGAGGCAGACGAAGAGGGCGACCAGGACGACGATGGACTGGGGTGCGCGGGCGTAGCCGGCGATCGGCTGGAGCGTGACGATCACGACGACGAAGACGAGCGCGAGCCCCGCGAGGAGGATGTCGAGGGCGATCTCGTTGGGGGTCTTCTGTCGGCTGGCCCCCTCGACGAGGGAGATCATCCGATCGAGGAAGGTCTCGCCCGGGTTCGCCGTGATCCGTATCACGATGCGGTCGGAGAGGACCCGGGTCCCCCCGGTCACCGCTGACCGGTCGCCTCCCGACTCGCGGATCACCGGGGCCGACTCACCGGTGATCGCCGACTCGTCGACGGTGGCGATGCCCTCGACGATCTCCCCGTCACCCGGGATCACCTCACCGGCCACGACCTCGCACAGGTCGCCGACGCGTAGGTCGGACGACGGCAGGGAGAGTACCGCGCCGTCGCGGTGGACCCGGGCGACGGTGTCGGCGCGAGTGCGCCGTAGGGCGTCGGCCTGCGCCTTCCCCCGCCCCTCGGCGATGGCCTCGGCGAAGTTGGCGAAGAGGACGGTCACCACCAGCCAGGCCACGGTCGCCCCGGCGAAGACGTTGGTGGCCACCGAGCTCGTCGCGGCGCCCTTGATCCAGAAGACGCCGGCGAGGACGCTGGTCACCTCGACGATGAACATGATCGGGTTCGCGACGAGCGTGCGCGGGTGGAGCTTGACCACGGCGTCGCGCAGGGCGCGTCGCACCTGATCGCCGTCGACCGAGAGCCCGGCGACCCGGGGTGTGGCGAGTGGGGACACGACTCCTCCTAGGCGTGCGTGACGAGGTGCTCGACCAGTGGGCCGAGCGTGAGGACGGGGAAGTACGTCAGACCGACGACGATGACGGTGACGCCGACGAGGAGCGTCGCGAAGAGCGGGGTGTCGGTCGGCAGGGTGCCGGCGCTGTCGGGGACCCGTCCCTTGCGGCCGAGGGAGCCCGCGATCGCGAGCGTCGGGACGATGAGGCCGAAGCGGCCCAGGAGCATGCAGACGCCGAGGAGCGTGTTGAGGAACGTGGTGTTGCCGTTCAGCCCCGCGAAGGCGGAGCCGTTGTTGTTGCTGGTGGACACGAACGCGTAGAGCATCTCGGTCAGACCGTGAGCGCCGTGGTTCGTCAACGCGGCCCGAGCCGACGGCAGGGAGAGCGCGAGCGCCGTGGCCACCAGGGCCACGAAGGGCACCAGCAGGATGTAGACGGCCACCAGCTTCATCTCGGCGGCCTGCACCTTCTTGCCGAGGTACTCCGGCGTGCGACCGACCATCAGGCCGGCGATGAACACGGAGAGCATCGCCAGGATGAGCATCCCGTAGAGGCCCGAGCCGACGCCGCCCGGGCTGACCTCGCCGAGCATCATGTTGACGAGCAGGACGCCACCCCCGAGGGACGTGTAGCTGTCGCTGGTCGAATCGGTCGAGCCCGTCGAGGTCGCGGTCGCCGACGCGTTGAAGAGCGCCGACGGCGCCGCCCCGAAGCGGAGCTCCTTGCCGGTGAGGTTGCCCCCCACCACGGTGGCCGACGCTCGCTGGGTGACGCCGGGACCCAGGAGCGGGTTCCCGTGCGCCTCGAGAGCCATCGCGCTCAGGGCGGAGCCGGCCCAGAGGATGGTCATGGCCGCGAGGATCGCGAGGCCCTGACGGCGGTTGCGGACCATCGCGCCGAAGGTCCAGGCGAGGGCGAAGGGGATCACCAGGAGCAGCCACGTCTCGAAGAGGTTGGTGAACGCGGTCGGGTTCTCGAAGGGGTGGGCCGAGTTGGCGTTGAAGGGTCCCCCGCCGTTCGTCCCCAGCTCCTTGATGGCCTCCTGCGTGGCGACGGCGCCACTCGGGAGGGTCTGGTGGGCACCGGACAGGGTGTGGATCACGGTGGGCGCGCCGAGATCCTGGATGACGCCGTTGAGGGCGAGGATGACCGCGGCCACCGCGGCGAGGGGGAGCAGGACGCGCGTGACGGTGCGGGTGAGGTCGACCCAGAAGTTGCCGAGGGTCCGGGTGCGCGCGCGGGCGAGGCCCCGGATGAGCGCCACGGCCACGGAGATCCCCACGGCGGCGGACACGAAGTTCTGGACGGTGAGTCCGACCATCTGGGTGAGCAGCGACATGGTCGTCTCGCCGCTGTAGTTCTGCCAGTTCGTGTTGGTGACGAACGACACGGCGGTGTTCCAGCTGAGGGGGGCGAGCACGCCCGGCACGTGGCCCGGGTTGAGGGGGAGGTGGCCCTGCAGTCGCTCGATCGCGTAGAGGACGACGATCGAGATCCCGGAGAAGGCGAGGACCCCGGTCGCGTAGCCGCGCCAGGTCTGCTCGGCGGACTCGTCGACTCCGGTCAGCCGATAGACGACCCGTTCGAGGGGGAGCGCGAGGCGGTCGATCCACTGGGGCGTCCCCTCGTAGACGCGGGCCATGTACCGGCCGAGCAGCGGGACGGTGAGCGCGAGAGCCGCGACGAGCACGAGGAAGTGAACGAGGTCGTTGGTCGTCATCAGAACCTCTCGGGGAAGAGCAGGGCGACCACGAGGAAGGCGGCGACGGCCAGCGCGACGACCAGCGCGATGACGTTGTCGGCGCTCACCGGGACCGTCCGTCGTCCGGAGCGTCCGCGGAGTCGATCACTCGCTCGCAGCCGCGGGCGAAGAGCTCCATCAATCCGACGAAGGCCAGGGTCCCCGCCAGGTACCAGATGTCGAGCACGATTCCTCCTTCGAGGGCGACGTTAGGAAGGACCGACCCCGGCGGGGGGCGGCTTTTGCGTTCTCGTCACGGCCGCCGGGAGAAACTCCACGCGCTCGTCACGGCCGACAATTATTCGGCGCTGACGGTCCGCCGACACCCCCCGCGGGGGCGGGCCGTAGCGTGGTGCGGTGCCCCTCCGCCGTACCGTCGCGGCCGCCGTCGCGGCGGTCGTCACCCTGCTCCCCGCCGCCACCGTCGAGGCGGCGAGCCGTCCCGTCGCACCCCTCGTCCACCCCGCGAACCTCACGCCCTTCGGGGGCGCCCCCCGCTACGCGGGCGAGGGGGTGTGGCGACCCGCGGGTCGACTCGTCCGGGGCGTGCCGGCCGTCTACACGACGACGCTGCACCTGCCGGACCAGCCCGCGGTCGTCGCGGGCGTCGCCTGGATGGACACCCGACTGCTGAACGCCCGTCTCTACTCGGGCAGCCTCAGTCCGGGTGGCGTCGGGTGGCACTACACCGCCCCGATCTCCCCGTCGGCCGCGCGCACCCTGGTCGCGGCCTTCGCCGGCGGCTTCCTCCTGCCCGTCTCCCACGGGGGCTACCTCAGCGAGGGTCGCCTGGTCGCCCCACTCGTCGCGGGCGCCGCCTCGCTCGTCATCTACCGCGACGGGTCGGCCACCGTGGGCCAGTGGGGGCGCGACGTGGGGATGGGTCCCAACGTCGTCGCGGTCCGCCAGAACCTGCGGCTGCTCGTCGACGGCGGACACGTCGTCCCCGGGCTGCACCCGAACGACGTGCTGACGTGGGGACTCGCCCTCAACGGGGTCGTGGACACGCCCCGTTCCGGGCTCGGGATCACCCGCAGCGGGGCGCTGGTCTACGTGTCGGGTCCGATGAACATCGTGGACCTCGCCGACCTCCTGGTGCGCGCGGGCGCCGTGCGCGCGATGGTGCTCGACATGAACCCCCTCTGGCCGGTCTTCGCCACCTACCGACCGGCTCAACCGACCGGCGTCGCCGCCCCGTCGAACGGCACCGACCTCCTGCCCACCATGGTCCAGACCCCGGCGCGCTTCTTCCAGCCGACCTACTCGCGCGACTTCGTCACGATGTCGGCCCGCTGAGCTCCGCGACCCGCCGCTACGCTCGCACTGGATGACGTCCCGCTCGGGCGATCGCGAGGAGGAACCATGGCCACGACCCGTAACGCAGTCGCTCACTGGGAGGGCTCCCTGCTCGAGGGAGCGGGGCACGTCAGCCTGGCCTCGAGCGGCGTGGGCACCTTCGACGTGACCTGGGCGAGCCGGGCCGAGGCGCCCGAGGGACGCACCAGTCCCGAGGAGCTGATCGCCGCGGCCCACGCCGCCTGCTTCTCGATGGCCCTGTCGAGCGCCCTCGCGAAGGGCGGCACGCCGGCGGCGGCCCTCGACACCTCGGTGGAGGTCGACTTCCAGCCCGGTCAGGGCATCACCGGGATTCGGATCACGGTCGCGGGCGACGTGCCCGGTCTCGACGCCGCGGGCTTCGCCGCGGCGGCGGAGGGGGCGAAGGAGAACTGCCCCGTCTCGCAGGCCCTGCGCGCGGTGCCCATCACGCTGCACCTGGCCTAGGAGTGGACCCGAACTGGGTCCACTGGGAGCGACTCGCCGACCGTCACGGACGGGGCGGCGACCACTACTACGACCTCGACGCCATCGTCGCGGGCGCTGATCCGCGCGGCGACGAGGAGCGTCGGGCGATCGAGGTCGCGACGCGGGGTCGGGGGGTCCGCGGACGCGACGTCGTGCACCTCCAGTGCCACTTGGGCGGCGACGCCGTGGCGCTCGCGCGCGACGGCGCGCGGGTCACGGCCGTCGACTTCTCACCGACGGCGCTGCGGAGGGCGCGGGAGCTGGCGGAGCGCTGTGGCGTGCCGCTGGCGACCGTCCTCGCCGACGCCCGCGACCTGCCCCCCACCCTCGACGCCACGGCGGACCTCGTCTACGCGACGATCGGGGTGCTCGCCTGGATCGACGACCTCGACGCCTGGATGGGTGGCGTCGCGCGAGTGCTGCGTCCCGGGGGCGCACTCGCACTGGTCGAGATCCATCCGCTCCTCACGATGTTCGCGTCCGTCGAGCCGCCGGTCCTCGACTTCCCCTACGCCTTCGATGGTCCGCACCGGTTCTCCGAGTCGGGCTCGTACGCCGGAGTGACCACGGGCGCGGTCGGCGAGACCGTCCAGTTCGCACACTCCCTCGGCGAGGTGGTGACGAGCGCCACCGGCGCCGGCCTCGTCGTCGAGCACCTGGAGGAGCACCTCTCGGCGCCCTACAACCCGCTCGAGGTCGGCGGCGCGAGGGAGGGCGACGGGCGGTTCCGGCTCCGACTCGGCGGTCCCGCCGCCCCGCCGCTGCCGGTCCTCGTCACGCTGGTCGCTCGCCGACCGGCGGCCTGACTACGGGACGAGGATTCGGCGGAAGCGACGGGCCGCGATCGTGAGCCCGACGGCGCCGAGGGCGACGAGGTAGGCGAGTCGGGGGATCATCACCCAGGAGAACTGGCCGAGGCCGAGGCCCCGCATCAGGGTCGCCGCCTGGTAGAGGGGCGAGGCGGCGACCAGGGCGCCGAGCCAGCGGGGGTAGACGCTGATGGGGAAGAACGTCGCCGAGAAGAGGAAGATCGGCAGCTGGACGAGCGAGACGAGGTCGAAGTCCTGCCAGGACCGGATGTAGGTGGTCGCGGCCAGTCCCAGCGAGCTGAAGGCCAGGCTCACGACGAGGGCGGCCGGCCAGCAGAGGATCACCCACGCGCTCACGGTGTCGCCGAGCAGGGTCATGCAGACGAGGAACGACGCCGAGTAGACGGCCGCGCGGGCCAGGGCCCACCACACCTCGCCGAGGGCCACGTCCGTGACGTCGAGGGGTGTCGAGAGGACCGCGTCGTAGGCGTGGGAGATCCGCAGTCGGAAGAAGGTGTTGAAGATCGAGTCGATGACCGCCCCGTTCATCATCGAGGTGGCCAGCATCCCCGGGGCGACGAAGGCCGCGTACGAGATGGGTCGACCGCCCACGTCGATCGTGCCGACGAGGCGATTGAGCCCGATGCCGATGGAGAGGAGGTAGAAGAGCGGCTCGAAGAAGCCGGACACCAGCATGAGCCACTGGGTCCGGTAGACCATGAAGTTGCGCTCGAAGACTCGCCAGGAGCGGCGCGATCCGAACGAGGGAAGGACGCGCGTCAGCATCAGTCCACCAGCCGCCGGCGGATGGTGCGCC
Source organism: Acidimicrobiaceae bacterium (assembly GCA_027449885.1). GTDB lineage: Bacteria > Actinomycetota > Acidimicrobiia > Acidimicrobiales > RAAP-2 > RAAP-2. Next base: position 10,081 of record DAIDKS010000022.1, on the reverse strand, counting down.
GGCCGACGAGGACGCCCGCCACCGTGAGCGCGACGAGGACGAGGAGGTGCGCGGCGAGAGCGGCCGGGGCCCCGGAGCCCACGGCGGCCGCGCGGCCGAGGGCGACGGCGTGGTACAGGGGGACGAGCTGCACCAGTGGCCGGAGGTATCCCGGGTAGGAGGCGACGGGGAAGAAGGTCGCCGAGAAGAGGAACATCGGGACGAACGCGAAGCGGTAGAGGGTCGAAAAGGAGGCGTCGGACTCGGCCGTCGTGGCGTAGGCGACGAGGGGGCCGGCGAAGGCGAGCGTGGTGAGGACCGAGAGCAGGGGGAGGGTCAGGGCCCACCACGAGTGCAGGGCCCCGAAGGCTCCGATGACGACGGTGTAGACGATCCCGCCCGCGAGGGAGCGCGTGGCGACCCAGGTCAGCTTGCCGACGAGGACGTCCTCGGGCTCGAGGGGGGTCGAGACGGCCGCGTGGTAGGTCCGGACCCACTTCACCGCGGCGAGCACGGGCCACAGCGACTCGCCCTCGCCGAGCTGCATCGCCGTCGTGACGAGCAGGCTCGGGGCGATGAAGTGCAGGTACGTCTGCCCCTGGACGAGCCCGGTGTGGGCGGCGACGAGGTGGCCCACGCCCACCCCCATGGCGGCCAGGTAGAAGATCGGGAAGAGCACGGTGCCGGCGACCGATCCACGCCACGTCTGCCCGTACTGCATGGCGTGGTACCACCAGGCGCGCTGCCAGCGGGCCCAGCCGGCTCGGCTCTCGAGGGGCGTCTCCATCAGTCGACCAGGGTGCGACCGGTGAGGCGCAGGAAGACGTCCTCGAGCGAGCTGCGTCGCACGAGCGCGCTCGCCGGGGTGAGACCGGAGGCGTGGATGTCGTGCAGCGTCGCGTCGCCGTCATCGACGTAGAGCAGGGCGCGGTCGGGTAGGGCCTCCACGCGCGGGGCGAACGGGGCCAGGACGTCGAGGAACTCCTCGTGCGAGTCGGTGGAGAAGCGGAGTTCGACGACCTCGCGCGACGAGTGCTGCTCGATGAGCGCCCGCGGGGCGCCCTCGGCGACGATCCGACCGTGATCCATGACGACGAGTCGATCGCAGAGCTGCTCCGCCTCGTCCATGTAGTGGGTCGTGACGATGAGGGTCACGCCGTCGCGCTTCAGCCGGTAGAGCCGGTCCCACAGCAGGTGTCGGGCCTGGGGATCGAGTCCGGTCGTGGGCTCGTCGAGGATGAGCAGCTCGGGCTGGTTGATGAGGGCGCGGGCGATGGTCAGGCGACGCTTCATGCCACCCGACAGGTCGTCGACACGGTCCTCGGCCCGCTCGCTCAGTTGGGCGAAGGCGAGGAGCTCGCGGGTGCGCTCGCGGATCACGCGCCGGGGCAGGTCGAAGTAGCGACCGAACATCTCGAGGTTGAGCCGCACCGAGAGCTCGAGTTCGAGGTTGTCCTCCTGGGGCACGACGCCGAGGCGCGACCGCACCGCGGGGCCGTCGGTGGTGGGGTCGAGGCCGAAGATGCGGATCGATCCCGACGTGGGCGCCGAGACGGCCGAGATCATCCTCATCGTGCTGGTCTTGCCGGCTCCATTGGGCCCGAGGAAGCCGAAGCTCTCGCCCCGCGCGATGCTCACGTCGATGCCGCGGACCGCCTCGAAGTCGCCGAAGCGCTTCACGAGGCCGTGAGCCTCGAGGATCGTCTCGCTCATCGCCCCTCCCTCGGTGGAGCCGTCGTCGGAGACCCGGACGGCGCGGGGGCCCGACCGCCCCGGTCGAGGCTACCCGTCACCAGAGGTGATCCAGATCGAGCGAGGCCCGGCCGACGGACGTCACGGCCTGCTCGCGCACCGGCAGCTGCTCCTCGACGACGAGCCGCGCCCGCACGACGTCGTCGACGAAGCGACTGATCGGGGCGAAGGAGTGTCGGTCGTCGGCGGCGTGACGGTGGTGCGGGAGGCGCAGGGGCGCGTAGAGGCGAAGCGTGTCGCGCGCTCGTGTCACCGCGACGTAGAAGAGTCGACGCTCCTCGAGGAGTCCGTCGTCGGAGCCGAGGGCCATGTCGATCGGGATGACGCCGTCGATCACGTGCGGGACGTGGACCGCGGACCACTCGAGCCCCTTGGCCGAGTGGATCGTCGAGATGATGACGAAGTCCTCGTCCAGGTGGGGGGGACCCGCGAGGTCGCTCGTCGAGTGGGGAGGGTCGAGCGTCACCTCGGCCAGCCAGGCCCGCAGGCTGCGCGCGTCGCCGGCCGCGCCGGCCAGACGCTCCAGGTCACCGAGACGAGTGAGGGCGTCGGGGTAGCGGCCCGTGATGAGGGGGCGGATCGCCTCGATGACGGCGTCGGCGCGGTCCGCGGCGCGGGCGTGGTCGCGGGCTGCGAGCAGGGCAGCGAGCGTGGCCGCGAGCCGGTCCCGGGCGGCGGGGGTCACCTGGGCGACGAGGTCGGGCCACCGCTCGAGCGGATCGGCGCTCAGCTCCCGCACGGCGTCGACGAGTTGCCGGGCCCGCGCGGTGCCGATCGCCTCGTGCAGTCGCAGGAGGCGATACCAGGCGACCTCGTCGCGGGGGCCGTCGAGCAGGCGGGCGGCGGCGACGAAGTCCCGCACGTGGGCGGCCTCGAGGAAGCGCAGCCCCCCGTACTTGCGGTAGGGGACGCGCCGGGCGGTGAGCTCGACCTCGACGAGGTCGCTGTGGTGGGCGGCGCGAACGAGGACCGCCTGCTCGCGCAGGGGAAGCCCCTCCTCGTGGGCCTCGAGGATCGCGGTGACGATCGCCCGCGCCTCACCGGCGGCGTCGTGGCAGTGCACCAGGCGGGGTGCCGGCCCGTCACCGCGCGTCGAGCGCAGTGACAGGTCCGCGCCGCCCTCACGGGGCCGCACCTCGTTCGCGACGTCGAGGATCGGCTGGCGCGACCGGAAGTTCTCCTCCAATCGGATGATCGTGGCGTCGGGCAGGGACGCGATCGTCTCGCGCAGCAGTCGGGAGTCGGCACCGCGGAAGCCGTAGATCGACTGGGCTTCGTCACCCACGATCGTGAGGCCCCGTCCGTCGGGGGCGAGGAGGCGGACGATGTCGACCTGGAGGGCGTTGACGTCCTGGTACTCGTCGACGAGGACGTGGTCGAAGGATCGAGTGGTCCCCTCGGCGGCGAGCAGGGCGCGCCAGAAGAGGAGCAGGTCGTCGAAGTCCACCACGCTGGACTCGCGCTTGCGCGCGGTGTAGGCGCGGAACAGGGGACCGATCGACGCGAGGTGGGGGGCGCACCACGGGAACTCCGCCGGGACGACGTCACGTAGCGGCTCGCCGCGGTTCACGCACCGCGAGTAGATGTCGACGAGGGTGCCGGCGCGCGGGAATCGCTCGGAGCTGCCCGCGAGGCCGTGCTCGGCCCGCATGAGGTCCATGAGGTCGGTCGCCTCGGACGGGTCGAGCACGCCGAAGTCCGGGGAGAGCCCGACGCTCTCGGAGTGGGTGGACAGGAACCGGTGGGCGAGGGCGTGGAAGGTCCCGCCGACGGGGTGGGCCGAACCTCGACCCACGAGGTCGCGGGCCCGCGCCAGCATGTCGTCGGCCGCGCGACGGGTGAAGGTGAGCAGGAGGATGCGCTCCGCCGGGACGCCCCGGTCGAGGAGGTCCGCGACGCGGGCGACCAGGGTGCGGGTCTTGCCCGTCCCGGCCCCGGCCACCACGACCAGAGGGGCGTCACCGTGCGTCGCGGCTCGGAGCTGCGCGTCGGTCAGGCCGTCCCGCCAGGTTGAGGCGAACACCTGTTCGATTATACGGACCCTCGAGGGTCCGGGGTGGGGTCCCGCGACTAGCGGTCGCGGGGTCCGCGCCGGTCGCGGGGACGACCCGGGCCGCCCGGGCGTCGAGCCGCGTGAGCGACCCGAACGTTGTGGGCCTCGCGCCCCCGGGGTCCGCGGACCTCGTCGAAGGTGATGCGCAGACCGTCCCGCAGGGGGGTCCGCCCCTCGTCGACGATCTTCGACTCGTGGATGAATAGGTCCTCACCCGAGCCGTCGGAGGCGAACCCGAATCCGCGATCGTCGTTGAAGAAGGTCACGACGGCCTCGCGGCTCCGGTGCGCCCGGTGCTCGGGCGCCGGGCGACGGCGCTCGTACGGGGCCGGACTGCGGCGCGCACGGTCGTCGGACTCGACGGGTCCCCGGGGGGCGCGGGCCTTCCTCGGGGAGGGCTGGGACTCGGTGGCGGCGGTGGGAACCGGGGCCGGGGCGGGACGAGCTCCCGGACGGGCCGGGGCGTTGCCCGGCTCGTCGATGGTCGTCGGCAGCCCGAGGGTTCGCTGGAGTCGCTTCACGGCACCCGCCACGTCGGGCGTGACGAGGGTGATCACCGTACCGGCGGCGCCGGCGCGGCCGGTACGACCCGAGCGGTGGACGTAGTCCTCCGACTGGGTCGGCGGGTCGAAGTGGATGACCACGGGCAGGTCGTCGATGTGGATGCCTCGAGCGGCCACGTCGGTGGCGACGAGCGCGCGTACCCGTCCGTCCGACATCATCGCCAGGGCGCGGTCGCGCTGGGCCTGCGAGCGGTCGCCGTGCAGGGCGACGGCGCTGACGGAACGAGCCGTGAGCTGCTTCGCGAGTCGATCGGCCCCGTGCTTGGTGCGCGTGAAGACGATGGCCCGACCGTGCTCGGCGACGACGTCCGCGATGACGTCGACGCGGGCGTCGCGCTCGACGCGCCAGAAGTAGTGGTCGACGTCGAGGGGCGTCGAGCGGTCGATCACGTCGTGAACCACGGCGTCATCGGTGAAGCGCTTGACCAGGCGAGCCACGTCGCTGCCCAGGGTCGCGGAGAAGAGCATCGTCTGGCGCTCCGGCGAGGTCTGCTCGACGATGCGCGTGACGGCCGGGAGGAATCCCATGTCCGCCATGCGGTCCGCTTCGTCGACGACGACCGTCGTGACGTTCTCCAGGGAGAGGGTTCCCTGCTCGAGCAGGTCCTCGAGTCGACCGGGGCAGGCGACGACGACGTCGACACCGGCGGCCAGGGCCCGCCGGGCGCGGCTGTAGGGGACCCCGCCGTAGATGCTGAGGACGCGTCGACCGTCGCTGCTCAGGGCGATGATCTCCTTCTCGATCTGACCGGCGAGCTCTCGCGTCGGGGTCAACACGAGGGCGGTCGGTCGGGCCGCGGCGCCCCGACGGAGGCGGGCGACCAGGGGCAGGCCGAAGGCCAGGGTCTTCCCGGATCCCGTCGAGGCCTGGCCGACGATGTCGCGTCCGGCGAGTGCGTCGGGGATCGCCGCCACCTGAATGGGGAAGGCGTCCACGATGCCGCGCGCCTCGAGGCGATCGGTCAGGTGGGCGGGCACGCCGAGGTCGGCAAAGGTGGGGGGCATCGTGACTCCTCTAGTCGGGCGAAACCAACTCGAGGTTCAAACGAATCGGTCTCCGTCGCGGGTGCGACGAAACGGTAGGACCACGCTAGCAGACAGTCGGTGGTCCGTGTCGGACGGGTCGTCTCGTCGCCGTCGGACGCCCCCGCGGGCGCGTCGTACGGTGGGGACGTGGTCGGCGATCGACGCACTCCGTCCGCGGCGGCACTGGTGGGTCGCGGGTTCCTGATCGCGGTGGCGATCGCTCTCGGCCTCGGGATCGTCGCTCACCTCGTCGGGATGGGCCGCGTCGGGGATCTCCTGTGGATCGGTGCCGGTGCCGTCGGGATCGCCCAGTCGACGATCACGATCGTGCGCGGCCTGCGGGCCGGTCAGGTCGGCGTCGACGTGATCGCGCTGCTCGCGCTCGTGGGGGCGATCGCCGTCGGGGAGTACCTCGCGGCCAGCGTGATCGCCGTGATGCTCGCGTCAGGTCAGGCCCTCGAGGACTGGGCCACCGCCCGCGCGCGCCACGACCTCTCCGCCCTGATCGATCGGACGCCCTCGGTCGCTCACCGGTACCGCGACGGGGCGCTCGAGAACGTGGCCCTGGGGGAGGTGCGTCCCGGTGAGACCGTGATGGTGGCGTCGGGCGAAGTGGTCCCCGTCGACGGGGTGGTGCGAACCGAGGGCGCGATCCTCGACGAGTCGGCCCTCACCGGCGAGCCGCTCCCCGTCACGCGTGTACCGGGAGAGCGCGTCGCGAGCGGCGTGGTCAACGCGGGAGCGCCTTTCGACCTGCTCGTCGTCTCCTCGGCGGCGGAGAGCACCTACAGCGGCATCATCCGTCTCGTGGCCGAGGCGGAGGCGACGCCGGCCCCCTTCGTCCGGATGGCCGACCGCTTCGCCCTGGGGTTCCTCGGCGTCACCCTGGCGGTGGCGGGCGTCGCGTGGTGGGTCGGTGGCGCCGGGCGGGCGGTGGCGGTGCTGGTCGTCGCCACGCCCTGCCCCATGATCCTGGCGGCGCCCGCGGCCTTCGTCGCCGGTCTCTCGCGCGCGGCGCGGCGCGGCATCATCGTGAAGAGCGGCGCCGTTCTGGAGCGGCTCGCGGGCGTTCGCACCCTGTTGCTGGACAAGACCGGCACCGTGACCCAGGGACGTCCCGAGCTCGTCGAGATCGTGGTGGCCCCGGGGGCCCCGGTGGACGAGGTCGTCTGGCTCGCGGCGTCGGTCGACCAGATGTCGCCGCACGTGGTCGCCGACTCGGTCGTGCGAGCCGCCCAGGGGGGTGAGCCGCTCGCGGTGCCTACCGACGTCGAGGAAGTGGCGGGGCGGGGGATTCGGGGTCGGGTCGGCTCTCGACGGGTGGCCGTGGGCAACGAAGCGTGGGTCGGGATCACGACGTCGCCCGAGTGGGCCCGCCGGGCCCGCCGCCGGGCCCGGCGCGAGGGCTCGCTCACCGTCTACGTGGCCGTCGACGACGAGGCGCGAGGACTCCTCGTCTTCTCCGATCCCCTCCGACCCGACGCGGCGCGGACGATCCGGAACCTTCGTCGGGCCGGCATCGAGCGGGTCGTGATGATCACGGGGGATCGACCCGAGGTCGCGACGTCCCTCGGCGCGATCCTCGGTGCCGACGAGGTGTGGGCCGAGCAGTCGCCGGCCGACAAGCTGGCCGTGGTGCAGCGCGAGGCGCTGCGGTCGTCGACCGCCATGGTCGGGGATGGGGTCAACGACGCACCGGCGCTGGCCCTCGCGACCGTCGGGGTCGCCATGGGGGCGCGAGGGTCGACGGCCGCGTCCGAGGCGGCCGACGTGGTCCTGGCGGTCGACCGGCTGGACCGACTGAACGAGGCGATGACGGTGGCGCGTCGGACGCGGCGGATCGCCACCCAGAGCGTGGTCGCGGGCATGGCTCTCTCCGGTGTCGCCATGGTCGCCGCCACCGTCGGGTGGCTGCCGGCCGTCGCCGGCGCGATCCTGCAGGAGGGGATCGACGCGGCGGTGATCGTGAACGCCCTGCGTGCACGACAGCCCGGCCGGCGCACGATGACCTGGACGGATGGCGATGCCCAGGTGAGCGAGCGGTTCCGGACCGAGCATCGGGCGGTCCGCCACGTCCTCGACGAGGTGCGTCGTGCTGCCGACACCCTCGACACGGCCGACCCGCCGGGTGCGTGGCGCACCGGACGGATGATCTACGAACGGCTGGCGACCGAGGTCCTACCCCACGAGGAGGCGGAGCAGGCGGAGCTCTACCCCACCCTCGAACGAGTCCTCGGCGGGAGCGATCCCCTCGGCACCATGAGTCGCGCGCACGCCGAGATCGCCCACCAGATCCGTCGCCTCGGCCTCCTCCTCGACGAGATGGGCACCGACGAGCCGGACGCCGACGGCGTGCTCGAGCTGCGCAGCTCGCTCTACGGCCTGTACGCGATCCTGGAGCTGCACACGGCCCAGGAGGACGAGAACCTCCTCTCGCTCACCGACGGGTGAGGCCGGCGGCCCGGGCCATTGGTCCCGGGGCCCCGCTCGACGTGCCACGTAGGGTGGCGGTGGATGTTGCTGCGCCTCCTTCGCCCGTATCTACGGCCCCGCGCGGGCTCGATCGCACTCGTCGTCGTCCTGCTCGTGGTCCAGACCCTCGGCAACCTCTACCTCCCCAACCTCAACGCGGACCTCATCAACGGGGGCGTCGTCACCGGCAACCTCCACTACATCTGGGTGACGGGGGCGTGGATGCTGGGCATCACCCTGCTCATCAGCGCCGTGGCCGTCACGGGCATCTACTGGGCGTCGCGCATCTCGATGGCCGTCGGCGCGGACCTGCGCGGCGCGGTCTTCCGCGCCGTCCAGGAGTTCTCGCTCGGCGACATGAACGAGTTCGGCACTCCCTCGCTCATCACGCGCAACACCAACGACGTCCAGCAGATCCAGATCTTCCTGCAGGTGGCCCTCACCATGATGGTGATCGCGCCGATCATGATGGTCGGCGGCATGATCTTCGCGATCCACGAGGATGCCCGACTGCTCCCGCTGCTCGCGGTCGCCGTTCCGCTGATGGTCGGCTTCCTCGCGCTGATGATGTCGCGCGTCGTCCCGCGCTTTCGCGCGATGCAGACGAAGATCGACCGGATCACCCAGGTCCTGCGCGAGCAGATCACCGGCGTTCGCGTGATTCGAGCCTTCGTGCGCGGCGCCGACGAGGCCACCCGTTTCGACGGGGCGAACGCCGACCTCACGGCGACGACGCTCTCGGTGAACCGACTCTTCGCACTGATGATGCCCGTGATGATGGTGATCCTCAACCTGAGCAGCGTGGCCGTCATGTGGTTCGGTGGACGGCTCGCCGCCGGGGGATCGCTCTCGATCGGGAACCTGACGGCCTTCCTCTCCTACATCCTCCAGATCCTGATCTCCGTGATGATGGCGACGATGCTCGCCATCCTCGTCCCGCGGGCGATGGCGAGCGCCGAGCGCATCAGTCAGGTCCTCGTGACCCGACCCACGATCGTCGACCCGTCGGCGCCGCGCCGCCCCGAGCACCCCGACGGCGCGGTCGTGTTCGAGGGCGTCGCCTTCTCTTATCCCGGCAGCGAGCGACCGGTCCTCGAGGACCTGACCTTTCGCTTCGAGCCGGGTCGCACGAGCGCGATCATCGGGGGGACGGGCTCCGGGAAGTCGACTCTGCTGAACCTCATCCCACGGTTCCTCGACGTGAGCGACGGCGTCGTTCGCGTGAGCGGGCTCGACGTGCGCGAGCAGGCTCGTGAGGAGCTGTGGTCGGGTATCGGGCTGGTGCCCCAGGCCGCCTTCCTCTTTCGAGGCACCGTCGCGACCAACCTTCGAGTCGGCCGGCCGATGGCGACGGACGAGGAGCTCTGGCGAGCGCTCACCATCGCCCAGGCCCGCGACTTCGTCGCCGCGATGCCGGGCGGACTCGACGCCCCGATCGACCAGGGCGGGACGAACGTGTCGGGCGGTCAGCGCCAGCGTCTGGCGATCGCCCGGGCCCTCGTGAAGCAGCCCGCCCTCTACCTGTTCGACGACTGCTTCTCCGCCCTCGACGCGGAGACCGACGCCCGACTGCGCGCCGCCCTCGCCGAGGCGACGTCCGACGCCACGGTCGTCATCGTCGCCCAGCGCGTCTCGACGATCATGCACGCCGACGAGATCGTCGTCCTCGACGAGGGTCGGGTGGTCGGGGTGGGCGGCCACGCCCGTCTCCTCGACTCGTGCCCGGAGTACCGGGAGATCGTCACCTCCCAGCTGGGGGCCGTCGCGTGAGCATGGGCGGCGGACCGGGCGGGGCCCTGCGGGCCGGCGTCGGGCCGGGTGTCGCTCCGGGTGGGCCGGGGGTCAACCTCCGCGCGGCGCTCTCGCGTCTCCTGCGTCGACTCGCCCCCGAGCGGGCGGCGCTGGTGGCGGCGGTCCTCTTCGGGGCCGCCGCCGTCGCCGCGAACGTGAGCGGCCCCTGGATCCTCGGCCGCGCGACCAACGTGCTCTTCAACGGGATCGTGAGCTGACCACATTGCTGCCTGATTCGCCGTGTTGATTGGCCTTACGTAGAACTGCTCCTGCAGCTAACAACATCTGCGAAATGACAATGAAATCCTGGATCGATTGTTCGAGCAGGCTTGCGTCGTACCCCAGGGTCCAGTTTCCATTACAAAGATGATGGACCACAGTCTCACCACTTTGATCTTGAAGCTGCAGGGCTTCACCTGCACCGGGAAGAGTCAAGAGATACTCA
>DAIDKS010000021.1 GCA_027449885.1 Acidimicrobiaceae bacterium | reverse complement strand
TTGAATCGTCTCGGGGGGCAGGTAGGAGAGGTTGGCGAGGGTCTCGTTCTTCACCTTGCCGTCCTCGCGGTAGGAGCGGCGCAGCAGGTGGGTCTCGTAGACCTTGTCTTTATGCTGACGACGCGTTGTCGCCACGTGCATGGCGCCAGTTACCCTAGTCACAGGGTAATACTCTCACATTACCGGCAGACTGTCAAGCATACTCGTGTCTACACTTTATCGACAGAATCAACCCGTCTGCCCTGTTGAACGTGGGTAAGTCGTGGACTGGGCGTCGTAACTTCGGGTTAGTTCGTTACGAAATGAGTGGTGTCACGGGTTCGCGGTGTTGTGCGGCGACGATTGCTATCGCCGTAAGACCAAGCAGGATACCGCCGACCTGCAATACGGTCAGCCGTTGTCCAAGGATGACAACGGAGGCAACTGCCGCGACGAGCGGGTTCAGGCAATTTATGGCGGAAGAGACCGACGCGTCGACGTACCGATGAGCCCAGTTCATCACCAGATTCCCCGTTCCTGGCACAATGGCGAGCAAGGAGATCCATAGCCAGTCGCCAACCCGCATTTGAACGAGCGACTCCCTCGACAGCAGTACGATTGGCGTCGACACGACCGCAGCCGTGATCGTGAGGCCCGCCGTGTACTCCATCGCGTTGTGCGCGGCCCGCGCATGCTTAGATGCGAGCCAGTAAGCGGACCACGACAAGAGCGCGCCAACCGCAAGAATGTCGCCAACAAATTGGTGATGACTGGTCACTCCGCGACCTAGGACTGCGATTGCGACACCCACGATTGCGAGCAGAATCCAAAAGACCTCCCAGCTTCCCAACCGTTCACCAAATAGACGACGAGCGACCACCAGCACGAGTGCGGGTTGGGCGGCAACTATCAACGTGACGTCGACGACACTGGTGAGTTTTACGGCGCTAATGAATAGTGCGATATCACTGGCTAGGAAAACACCGCCCGGCCACGAAGCTCGCATCAGCGACCAGGTCAACCGGCGACCCGAGGCGTAGAGGACAATCGCGAACAAGATCGCGGTGAGCCAAAGTCGGTAGAAGGTCAGCACCAACGGCGGGGTGATCGCGAGCACGGCGAAGATCCCCGTGAACCCCCACGAGACGGCAGCGAAGGCTGACGCAACTAGACCGACTCTGTGGCGTCCGACATTAGATAACCGAGTTGTCAGACGAATCGCTGTCACTTCAGTCGAGCCTACCTTTTGGCAGCGGCGCGGCAGATGATTTGATTCACTTCAGCGTCGCCTGCGCAGCGGCTTCATTGGTTGCGAGAGGCAAATGAGATGATCGAACGTACGAAGGTACGTTAAAACCGAGTAGGCAAGATGTCGGCAACGATTGACCTCAACTTCGGGCTACGTGGCCGTCGGACAAGCACTGGGATATCAGAACCTCACTTCTCAACACCATCGGCTCACCCCAACCGCTCCCCACTACTGCGGGCCGATGGCATCGATGAACGATCACGGCACTTTCGATGATCTTGGCCCACAGTGCAAACTCACCATCAGCCGGAGCTCTCGTTCGTGGTAGCCGTGACGAGCTGCAACTCGCTTCGTTATGCAATCTGGCTATACCGCACTCGACACCACTCCCCATCGGTGAGGACGACGCGAAACGCGAAGACGCCGTTGCGCGACCCTGCTCGCACTGAGGTCCGCACCGTGAGGAGTCGCCCATTGTCTCGGACAACCTTACTCACCGTTCCAGCGTGGCTGGCGACCGCCGAGCGTCCGTAGAAGCTACGACCGTTGATGAAGAGCGTCACCGTCCGACCTTGCACCGCCCGACCGACAACGCGATACGCGGCCAACGCCGGTGCAAGGGACTTCGAGAACGCCAACGTGTAGGTGAACGTGCCGCAATCTCCACTGAGACCCCATGACCAACTTTCAAGGCGTGAATTCATGCGGCAATACGACGAGTCCGCCACGTGCGGCGAAGAGTTCCACCTACTCGAATCGGAAGTTCACGCCGTTGGCCTCCAATGTCCCGCGACAAACGGAACCGGTCGCCGTCCATCCTGAGGGTTGCTGCGCGATGTCGCGGCTACGTATCGACCTCGGTTGAGTAACTGCGTGAGATGGTTGAGCGAGACCCGCCGTGCACAGAACCGAACGAAGTGAACTCGCTCGTGGCAACTAGCTTCGCGCGTCAGGTTCGACTGTGCCGAACTCACTCGAACGTGTCACCACCACAACGCCGCCTTGCGTGATTTGCACACTCGCGATCATTGCCAAACTCGTGATACCACTGCGGAATCGCCTCCGCCCCCGGCCAAACATTTCGAGTGTAAGGATCGACAACGCGTCAGCGACTTCGAACGATGGTCGCTCAACCGAGCGACGGTGTCGTCGCGAGCGCCTTCTGGGCCAACTGGATCTCATCGTTCATCGCGTTCACGTCGCTCTGGTACTGGCCGAGGTTGCCCGCCGCCAGTGCGGCCTGGGCTGCGGCCCAGTCTTTGGACGCGCGCTGGAGATAGTACGTCGCGGTCTGACCAGCCTTGCCCGTGCCCGACGTCGAACCCCCGGTCGAGGGCGTCGTGATCGGCGGTGCACCGGCGACTACGTGACCGAGCACGGCGGCGAGCGCCTCGTTCAGCGTCGGCTTGATACTGACCTGCTGGTTGAAGACCGCGATGACGTACTTCAGCTGGGGCATCGAGTTGGACGTGCTCGAGACGTAGAGGGGCCGGATGTAGAGCACGCTCTGGTCGAGCGGCACCATCAGGTTGTTGCCGAGCAGGACCTGGGAGCCGTGCTGGTCGAGCAGGGTGATCGTCGAGCTGACCGTCGAGTTCTGTTGGATCTCGGAGTCTGCCTGGACCGGACCGGTCACGAGCGAGCCTCGCGGCGTCTCATAGACATAGAGATGGCCGTAGTTCGATGGATTGCTCGTGGCCATCATGAAGGCACTCAATCCGAGCACGGTCGAGGAGTTGCCGGCTGGCACGTAGGCGACCGACTCGAGCAGTTGCTGCTGGTGGGTGCCCGGCAACGCGCCGACCTGGAAGATTGGACTCATCGGCGAGAGCGAGGACGCCACGATGTTGCCCGCGGCGTTGGTCACTTGGGTCTGGGCGAGCGACTGGCTCGGCGTGCCCTCACCCGTCGTCGGCGACACCGTCCAGCCGTCCGAGGCGGTGTAGAAGGCGTTGGCGTTGGTGATGTGGTAGTTACCGAGCACCGCCGCTTGCACCGAGAAGATGTCCGAGGGGTAACGAAGGTGGTTCCGGATCTCGGGGGGCATTGAGGACATCGGCTGGAACATCGTGGGGAAGGCGGCTCGATAGGCCTGGAGGATCGGGTCTGCGGGGTCGGCCGCGTAGAACGTCATCTTGCCCGTGTAGGCGTTGATGACGACCTTGACCGAGTTGCGCACGTAGTTGAAGCTCGCGGGCAGTCCGCCCACGTTCACGTTGAGGCTCGAGGCGTTCTGGCTATAGGGGTACTGGTCGGTCGTCGTGTACCCGTCGAGCACGTACTGCACGGAGCCGTCCGCGATCACCGCGTAGGGGTGTGAGTCAAAGGAGAGGAAGGGCGCCGCCTTCTGGGCCATGGCGAGCACGTCGCGCACGAAGATCACGCGGCTCTTGGGCGTGATCTGGTTCGAGATCAACAGGTTGAAGTCGTTCAACCGCAGCGCGAAGGCCGCCCGGCTGAGAAAGCCGCCCACCGCCACCCCACCGGTGCTCGCGTAGTGGGTCTCGACGGGTTGTCCCGCGTTCTTACCCTGGAGCACCTGGTAGTCGACCTCGGGCTGCTTGGTGTTGGCGACGACCCAGCCCGGGTCGTTGATGCCGAAGTAGATGTCCGGATGGGTGAGGACCGGCAGCCCCGCGCTCGACGCCGGCGGGATGTTGTCCACCGACATGATCGGGTTGCCGGTCGCGTAGTCGACCGTGTTGGCGTCGACCACGACGGCCCCGATGCCGTGCGTGTACTGGAGGTGCGAGTTGACCCAGCTCGGCGAGGGCAGGTTCGACATGTTGAGCTGGCGGGCCCCGATGAGCACCGGCGTCAGCTTGCCGTTCACGTAGTAGCGGTCGACGCCGAGCGACGTGAACGTGTAGTACGAGCGGATCGACTGGCGCTTGTTGACCGTCGCGAGCCCGATGTTGGACGAGGGGTCCCAGAGCCGGATGTTCGCCAGCGTCGAAGCGGCCGCCGTCACCTGACGGGGCGTGATCGTCGTCGCCCCCGCGAAGGCGTGGTACGAGACCTTGTCGAGGCCGAAGGCCTGCCGGGTCGCCACGATGTTGCGCTGGATGTAGGGGGCCTCGAGGGAGGCCTGGGCCGGCGCGACCTTGAGTCCCTGCAGGACGGCCGGATAGATGACGCCGATCACCAGGGCGACGAACATCCACAGCCCGACCGCGACGACCGGCAGGGACCACCCGCGCGAGCGGACGTTGGCGAGCAGGATCGCGGCCGAGGCGAGCGACAGCACGACCAGGATGGTGAGGGCCGGGAGCCGGGCGTGGACGTCCGTGTAGCCGGCCCCCTGCACGACGCCGTTGGTCGAGTTGACCAGCTCCCAGCGCGCGATCACGTAGCCCGCGGCCTTCATGACGGCGATGCCGGCACCGATGACCGACAGGTGGGCCTTCACCCGCGGAGCGACCCGGGGCGTGACCCGGGCGGCCCGAATTCCGCCGTTCAGGTAGTGGAAGACCGCGGTGATGGCGAAGATGACGACCAGCGCGACGAGCAGCCACGTCACGACGTACGAGAGGAACGGCAGGGTGAAGACGTAGAACCCGATGTCGTTGTGGAAGAGCGGGTCGCGCACGTGGAACGACTGGCGGTGCGCGAAGAGCAGGTAGTTCTGCCACTGTCCCGCGGCGTTCGCGCCGGCGACGGCCGCGACCAACAGGGCGACGAGGGCGTAGACGCGTCCGGCGCGGGGTCGCACCAGGTTCTGGAACCGTCGGACCACGTCGTCCTCCGGCTCGAACGTGAGGTCCCGGGCGCCGAATCGGTCGGTGAGGAGCAGGTTGCCCCAGAGCAGGGCGAAGAAGACGATGCCGAAGGTCACCCCCAGGCCGACCTTCACCGCGAACAGGGTCGTGAAGACGCCGCCCAGGCCGACCGACGAGAACCACAGCTGGTCCGTCCACAGCACCGCGATGCTGCGCAGCGAGAGGAAGAGGATCGCCAGGACGACGATCGCGAGGCCGAGCCAGAAGCGGCGCGACAGCCGCCCCATGCGACGGGGCCGTGACGGGACGTCGGCCGGGCTACGCACCCCTGCAGCCTACGCCGAACCTAGAGGGGGACGACCGTGCACCCGCACCCCGCGTGCAGGGGCGGATGTGCCGCGCCGCTCGGGAAGGCCGCGCCGGCCGGGCGCTCGCCGGCCGCCGCGTCGAGCGCGCAGACGTCGCAGGGGGCGTCGTAGGGGGCGGCGAGGAAGCGCACCGATCGCCCCGCGGCGGCCGCGACGACGCCGATGTGGAAGGCCCGCCGCGCCGCGTCGAGGCACAGCCGCTCGACTCGGGGCCCGCGCCACTCCTTGTAGGCGGTGTTCACCCGGTCCTGTCCGTCACCGCTCCCGTCGGCGAGGATGCGCTTGCGCAGGGCCAGCACGATCGTCACCGCGAGGTCGGCCGTGCACTCGTCGAGCGCCGCCCGATCGACGGGTCCCGTGCTGGCGCCCGCCTCGTCGTAGGCGAACTGGACCCCGGCGGCGGCCGCGTCGGCGAGGGCGTCGAAGGCCGCGTCGGCGTAGCGCGCGCGCTGGGCGTGCTCGTCTTCCAGCTCCGTGGTGATCATGCCCCGCACCGAGCGCAGCCGGTCGAGCATGACGTTCTGGTCGTCCTGCAGCGCCCGCTTCACCCGCCGCGTGAGGACCGCCAGGGACTCGGCGATCGCCGCGTCGCGGCGACGGAACAGCTCGGCGGTGGGCGCCGACGGGACCTCCGCCTTGGCCGGGGTCCGACGAGGGGCCGGCGGCGGGGGCGGGGCGGCGCCGCGCTCCTCCAGGGTCGCCTTGCGCAGGCGCGCGAAGATCTCGTTCACGACGTCGGTGCCCGAGCCGTCGGACTCCTCCTCCGTCGCCGCCTCGGTCGACGGGGTCGGGGTCGCCGCGGCCGCTCGGGTGCGGGGACGCGCCGGTGCGGGAGCCTCGCCCGGCCCGTCGGTCACGACGGTCTCGGGCGTCACGGGCACCACGTCGGGGACCTCGCGCAGCGGCGTTCCGGCGAGGAGCTCGTCGTCGCTCGGGTCGGGAGAGGCGGGGCGCAGTCGCAGCGCCTCGACGGCGGCGGCGCGCGCCGCCTCGTCCGAGCCGTGCAGCCCGCCCAGCACGCCCTCGACCTGCTCGCGCACGGTCTGGACGGCTCCCACGAGGCTGTCGCGAGCGGTCCGCAACTGCTCGATCTGCACGTGCAGGGACTTGCGCTTGACGACGAGGTCGTTGAGGACGGTCTTTCGCGCCTGGGTGGCCTGCTCGAGGAGCGCCCGACCCTGCTCGCGAGCCCGCTCGACGAGGGCCTCGCCGTTGAGCTTGGCCGACTCGATGAGCCGCTCGGCGGCGAGTCGCGCGTCGCGTTCGATGGTCGCCGCTCCGGCCTCCGCCTCGGTGGCGATGGCGGCGGCTCGCTCCTGGGCCTCGATGAGGTGGGCGGCCGCGCGCTGCTGGGACTCGGCGTAGAGCTGGGCGCTGCGCTCCTGCGCCTCGGCCGTCACCCGACCGGCCTCCTCGTGGGCCGAGCGCAGGATCGCCGCGCTCTGGGCGCCGAGCGCGCTCGCCAGGGTGGCCTCGTCGAAGGTGGGGTTGGCCGCCCGCCGCAGGGCCTCGGAGAGCTGCTCTTGGAGCTCGCGCACCTTGTGCTCGAGATGGCCCATCTCGCGGGCCACGGCCTCCAGGTGGCTGCGGACCTCCTGGGGGTCGTAACCGCCCTTGCGAACGGTCGCGAACGTCACCCGGGCGACCTCGGCCGCGGACTGGCGGGTCGTCGAGAGGATGCGCCGTTCGTCCATTCCCCAAAGACTACGACGAACGGGTCCCCGTTCCGGTGCTCCCGAGCGGGTGGGGGGCACTCAGCGGGACCGGCCGAGCCCCGCCGAGGCGGTGCAGGGCGTCGAGGGCCTGACGCAGGGAGGTGACGCCGATCACGCGCAGGCTCGGCGACGCGACGGACCGCGCCGTGGCCACCTCGACCTGGGGAACGAGGAAGACCGTGGCCCCGGCCCGCTCCACGGCGATGGTCTTCTCGGCGACGCCCCCGACGTCGCCCACCTGCCCGGCGGTGTCGATCGTCCCGGTCGCCGCGACCACGTGGCCCCCCGTGATGGACGTCCGACTCAGCTGGTCGATGAGGGCGAGGGTCATCGCGAGGCCCGCGGACGGGCCGCCGATGTAGTTGGTGTCCACGTTGACCGTCGCCGGGAGTCGGAAGGCGACGCCGTCCTCGAGGGCGACGCCCAGCCAGGCGTGGTCGGGACCGCTCACCCCGGGACAGCCCGACGGGAGCGACCCCGCCGGGGGCGTGCCGGCCCGGAGCGACACGGTGCGCTCGGTCCCGTAGGTGATGCGTCCCTGGGCGTCGATTCGCGCCGGGTCGACGCCCAGCCGCACGGTCGACCCGGGGCGCAGGTCGTGGACCGCGGCCACCAGGCCGCAGGCGCTCCTCACCGACCGTCCGTCGACCGCCACGATGCGGTCGGCGACGTGCAGGTGATGGCGAGCGGGCGACGGGGCGATCACTCCGGTCACGACGGCGCCGGTCGGCGTCGCGACCGGGCGCCACCCGAGGGCGCGCAGGGCGGCCACGGCGGCCGCCTCCTTCGAGTCCGACATCTGGAGGAAGCCCTGCGGGCCGATCTCGTCGGACGGGATGCCGGGCTCGAGGAGCTGGTTCGCGCTCACGAACTCCACCGGGTGCTGGAAGTGCAGGACGAGCCACTGCCACGCCGTCAGCGACGAGAGGTAGACGTCGGTGAGCAGGATTCGGTCGTGGTGGTCCCGGCTCGGCAGCCCGCTCACCGAGACGAGGGGCCCGACCGCGCTGGCCTGGCCCGGCGTGAGCGCGTAGTAGGGAACGGTCCAGCTCTGCAGCCCCACCACCGCGAGGATCACGACGGCGAGGGCTGCCAGCACGGCGGTCAGGCGACGACGCGACGGGCGAGATGGTGGAATGGGCTCGTGGATCGCGATGCCGACACGCTACCGGAGTGGATCGAGTCGTTGATCCTCGCCACGACGGCCGACGACGAGCCGTCGGCCGACCTGATACGGCGCGGGCTCCGGCACGGCCACGATCGCGTCCGGGTGATCGCGCTGCGGGCGGCGACCCGTCGGGGTGTGCTCGAGGACGACGACCTCGACGCCGCACGGCGCGACCCGTCCCCGGCCGTGCGGCGCGAGGCCCTGACCCAGATCGCACGCGGCGCCGGAGGACGGCCCGAGGCGGTGGTGTCGTGCCTCGCCGACCCCGACGCGCTGGTGGCCGAGGCGGCCGCCTTCGCCCTCGGCGAGCGAGCGGTGACGTCGGCCGTCGGGGCGCTGGCGCGAGCGGCCGGGACGCACGCCGACGCGCGCGTGCGCGAGGCCGCCGTCGCCGCCCTCGGAGCCCTCGGGGACCCGGCCGGGCTCCCCGCGGTCGTCGCCGCCCTCGACGACCGGCCCCCGGTGCGTCGTCGGGCGACCGTCGCCCTCGCCGCCTTCGACGACCCCCGGGCCGCCGAGGCCCTCGAACGAGCCCGCGCCGATCGCGACTGGCAGGTTCGCGACGTCGCCCAACGCCTGAGCGACGAGGACGAGGGGGACGACGAGGACGAGGTCCCCCTCGGCGGCCACTGAGCCGCCTCGTTACCGGTCGGCGTCGCGGAAGAGCGCGTGCAGCGAGGACATCTCCTCGAGGCACAGTTGGAGGCCCTTGATGATGACGAGATCGGGCTGGTCGGCGACCATCACGGTGACGCCGGTGCGCTCGGCGACGAGCTCGGCGAGGTCGGCCATGCGCGCCTGCCCGCCCACGAGCGTCAGTCCCCGGGCGCTCACGTCCTGCGAGAGGTCGGGCGGGGCCCCCGAGAGGGAGTCCTCGATCATGGCGACCGCGGCGTGGACGACGTCGTGGAGCGCCACGTTCACGAGGTCGGCACCGATGTCGACCTCGATGATGTCGCCGGTGTCGACGGTGCGGCACCGCACGACCTCGGAGAGGCCGCGCGTCGCGCCCTTCGCCGACCCCAGGGCGATCTTGAGCGACTCGATGACCGTCGGGGCGATCACCACGCCGTAGCGGTGTCGCGCGAGCGACGCGATCGCGAGGTCGATGTCGGAGCCCCCCTGGCGACGCGTCGCGCTCGTGACGATGCCGCCGAGCGAGAGCAGGGTCGCCTCGGAGGCACCCCCGCCGAGCACGGCGACGGCCGAGCCGACGGGATCCTGGACCGGCAGTCCGAGGCCGATCCCCGCGGCGAGCGGCGCCTCGATCAGGCTCACCTCGCGAGCGCCGGCCTGGATCGCCGCCTGGCGGAGCGCTCGGCGCTCGATCGCGGTGGCGAGGGACGGAACGCTCATGACGACGCGGGCCCGGCTGAGCCGCGACAGGCCCACCCGCTCGAAGAGGCCCGACACCAGCCGGGCCGTCACGTCGAAGTCGACGGTGGCTCCCTGGGCCAGCGGTCGGAACACGACCACGTGACGACTGGTTCGCGCGACGAGGTCGAGCGCGCCGTAGCCGACCTCGACCACCGCCCCCGACCGGGTGTCGATCGCGACGCTGGTCGGCTCGTTGAAGACGACCCCGTCCGGGGCCAGGGCCACCCTCGTCATGGAGGTCCCGATATCCATCGCGACGTCCGTAGCCACGCAGCGATGTTAGAGCGACCTACCACCACCCCCGTTCGGTCGGTAGCCTGAACGGCCGTGGCGTGGCGATGGAGGCTCGGTCGCGGGCGGCCGACACCGCCTCCGGAGGACCGGGGCTGGCTCCACCCCAGCGAGCTGCCCTCCTTCACCCGCCTCCCGACCCACCACGTCCCGCCGGTCGCCGAGCGCACGCTGCGGATCGCGGCCTCGCTCCTCGTCCTCGGCCTGGTCGGCGCGGCCGCGGGCTTCGCCTCGTCGCGGGACCACTCCCCGCCCAACCAGCCGATGTCCCAGAACGTCGCGATGCGCCTCGCGGAGCTCCCCCCCGTGCTCCAGCGCGTCGCGCCGCACGTGGTCGACCTCACGATCACGACGCCCTCCCACGTGACGACCGTGGCCGCCATGGTGCTGCCCGGTTCGCTCGCGGTGACCACGGCGGCGATCCCCCACGGCGCCCTGCTCACCGCCTGGGTCACCGGGCGGGCGCCCTTCATGGCGAGCTGGGTGGGTCGCGACCGGGTCATGGGCTTCTCGATCGTGCGATTGAGCCAGCCCGTCGCTCCCGCCGCGCTGGCCCCGATGCCGGCGAGCGCGTCGGTGACGGCGCTCGCCCCCGTCACGACGGGACCGACGGTGGCGCCACGGTTCACCTGGTCGACGACGACGATCGGCGACCCCGTGCTGCGAGCGAACGGCGTCGTGAGCTACCTCGCGGCCGTGCCCGAGTCGAACCTCGACGGCCTCGACGACGCCGTCGCCGTGAACGCCGACGGGCGCGTCGTGGCGGTCCTCGCCGGGGGCAGCGCCTGGTACCCGGCCCAGTTCGTCGCCCGGGTCGCCCAGATCGTGGCCACGGGCGACGGCTGCCACGCGGGCCTCGGGATCGCGGGCACCACGGCCCAGGGCGGCGGCGTGCTGGTCACCCACGTCCCCACCTCGAGCCCCGCTCACGGGCGCCTGCGCGCCGGCGACGTCCTCGTGCGCCTGGACGGCCACTCGATCTCCACCTGGACGGGGCTGCTGACCCAGCTCTACCTGACGCCGGCCCGCACCCTCGCGACCATCGACCTCGTCCGGGGATCCCGCCAGACCCGTACCGAGGTCTGGCTGACCTGCGCGCTCTAGGTTGGTGACGTGAGCGACAACCCCTTCGGACCCCTCTTCGGCGACCTGGCGCGGCTCCTCGGCACCCAGGGACCGGGGGCGTGGTTCGACACGGCCACCCAGCTGGCCACCTCCATCGCCCGGGGCGAGGACGGCGACCCGAATCCCGAACCCCTCGACCGCCAGCGCCTCGAGGAGCTGACCCCCCTCGTGGCCCGCCACGTCGACGACCTCTTCGGGGTCGCCCGCGAGCCCCATCTCGTCGTCACCACTCGGGTCGGGCTCGCGACGGCGGCCCTCGCCCAGTGGCGCCCGCTCATCGAGCCGACCCTCAGCGCCGCCGTCCCCGAGCTGGGGGGCGACCCGGCGATCGCCCAGATGGCCCGCCTCATGGGCCCGCTCTTCGCCGGATTCCAGCTCGGATCGGCCGCCGGACACCTCACCGAGCGCGCGTGGTCCCTCGCCGTCATCCCGCTACCCCGCCTCGACGACGCGTCGTGGCTCTGCGTCAACAACGCGGCGGCCTTCGCCGAGGCGTGGTCGCTCACCCGCGACGAGGTCTACGTCTTCGCCCTGGCCCAGGAGTTCGCCGCGGCGACGATCCTCACGCGTCCCGGGACCGGCGACGCCCTGCGCGCCCTCCTCCTCGACACCGTGCGCGAGGCCCAGGCCGTCCAGGGCGACCTCCTCGGACGGATCCAGGGGCTCTTTGCCGAGGGCGACCCCGGTCAGATCCTGTCCGATCCGGCGGCCCTGCTCGAGGGGATCGACCTCCCCGACGACAGCCCCGCGACGCGCGCGATCAACGCGGCCACCGCCGCGCTCGGCGCCGTCCTCGAGCTGTCCGCGCTCGAGGTGGCGACCCGGCTCCTCGGACCGCGCCCGGCGCTCGCCGAGGCCGTTCGTCGCCACCGGCTCTCCGACGCCCGCGGCGAGGAGGCGGCCAGCGCCCTGTTCGGCATCGCGGCCCGGGGTGAACACCTCGACCGCGCGAGCGACTTCGCCGGTCGTCTCGTGGCGTCGCACGGCTTCGGGGCCTTCAGCGCCCTCCTGCGGGTCGACGGGCTGCCGAGCGACGACGAACTCGCCGCGCCCGAGCGCTGGTGGGAGCGGGTCTCGACGTCCCCGCTGGCCTGATCAGGCCGTCGTCTCGTCCTCGTAGTCGAGCACCCAGTCGACCTGCAGGTTCTCGCGCTCGGCGTCGCGACGGACGCGCTCCTGGTTGCGGCGGAACTGGGGGTCGTGGGGCGGCAAGAAGCGCAGGCGGGCGTCGATGCGGTCCACGAAGGCCTGGATCTGCTCCTCGTCGCCGAAGATCATGCGGCACTCCCAGTGGGGCGCGACGGGTCCGAGGTAGACCACCTGGACGTGACCGACCGGGTCGACCACGATCGTTTCGTCACTCGTCGGGACCTGGGTCACGGCGCTCCTCTCGTCCGCGACAGTCTACCGGCGCGCTCGGGGAGGGGACCCGAGGAGATTCTCACCCTCCCATTACCGTTCCGTTAGGTTCCAGTCGCTACGCTGAGCCCTAGTTGGTGGGGAGGTAGCCCATGGGAACCGAATGGATGGCCGACGGCAAGTGCCGCGAGTACCCCGCGGCGGTCTTCTTCCCGCGCGACGGCCTGGGGGTCATCAAGGCCCAGCGGATCTGCGCGACCTGCCCCGTCGCGGACCAGTGCCTGGAGTACGCGCTCGACAACCACGTGGATCACGGGGTGTGGGGCGGCAAGAGCGAGCGCGAACGGCGGCGCCTCCAGCGGGTGCGTCGCCGCACGCTGACCCGCGATCCCTCGTGACGTGTTCGAATGCGTCGTCAACATCGCCGAGGGGCGTGACGAGGACGTCCTCGACCATCTGAGCGCGGCCGCGGGCCCGTCGCTGCGGGATCGCCACGCCGACCCCTGGCACCACCGCAGCGTCTTCACCCTCATCGACGAGCCGCCGGCCCTGGTGGCCTCGGCCCACGCGCTCGCGAGCGCCGCCTACGAGCGCATCGACCTGCGTCGCCACCACGGCGTCCACCCGCGCATCGGCGTCGTCGACGTGGTGCCCTTCGTCGCCCTCGACCCGGCGCGGGCGAGCGAGGCCTGCGCGCTGCGTGACCAGATGGCCGAGTGGCTGGCCGCCCGCTTCGACGTCCCCGTCTTCCTCTACGGACCCGTGGGCGGCGACGTGCGCACCCTGCCCGACATCCGCCGTGACGCCTTCGCGCGCCGCGGACCGGACGTGGGGCCCGCCGAGGCCCGTCCGGAGCGCGGCGCCGCGGCCGTGGGATGTCGCGGACTCCTCGTCGCCTGGAACGTGTGGCTCGGCGAGGTGACCCTCGCGGAGGCCCGAGCGATCGCGCACGCCGTGCGCGGTCCGGCCGTGCGATCCCTCGCCTTCCCGGTGGGCGAGTCGGTCCAGGTGAGCTGCAACCTGATCGACCCCCTACGGGTGGGCCCCTCGACCGTCTACGACGCGGTGGCCGCCGCCCTGCCGCGTGCGGGCGTGATCGAGCGGGCCGAACTCGTGGGTCTCGCCCCGAGGGCGCTGCTGGAGCGTGAGCCCCGCGAGCGCTGGGACGAGCTCGACCTCTCCGCGGAGCGGACCATCGAGGCCCGGACCGGGGCCTAGCTCGCCTGGGCGCGCCGCTCGATCGCGCGGGCTCGGCGCAGCCGGCGCCGCTCGCGCTCGCTCATCCCGCCCCAGATCCCGAACTTCTCGCCGTTCTCGAGCGCGTACTCCAGGCACTCCTCGCGCACCACGCACCCCCGGCAGACCTCCTTCGCCTCCCGGGTCGAGGCCCCGCGCTCGGGGAAGAACAGGTCGGGGTCGACGCCCATGCAGTTCGACCGGGCCTGCCAGCCGCGATCTTCCTGGCCGCTCAGCAGCTCGATGATCTCCACGTCGCTCCCCTCGACCGGTACCGCACCGGTGTAATTACAACGGTGTCATTGTGCCGGGTCGGTGAGAAAAAAGCAAATGGAATCAGCCGGTGCGACGCCAGCGCACGAAGTCGTCGAGGACGTAGCGGCCCAGGTCGTCGACGTCGACGTAGAAGGTCCTCCCGGAGTTGACGCGGGCGATCTGCTCGACGAAGGGGAACTGGCTGCGCTCGATGTCGAGGGCGAAGGTGTTGACGACGATGCCCGCGCGCGTGCAGCGCAGCACCTCGGCCATCGTGCGCTCGAGCGTCTCTCGCACCGGGGGCCACGAGAAGAAGGGCGTCCCGTCGGCCTCGAGGTGCGCGGTCGGCTCCCCGTCGGTCACCACCACGATCTGGCGCTCCCCTCGCTGGTGGCGCAGGAGGTGGCGTGACAGGGCGAGCGCGTGCTGGAGGTTGGTGCCGTAGTTGTAGTCGATGGTGAGGGCCGGCACGTCCTCGACGCGCAGCTCGCGCGCCGTCTCGCCGAAGCCCACCACCGCGACGAAGTCCCGCGGGTACTGCGTGCGGATCAGCTGGGTGAGGGCGAGCAGGACCTTCTTCGCCGGCACGAGGTTGCCGCGCATCGCCATGGAGAGGGAGAGGTCGATCGCGAGCACGGTGGCCGCGCGCCGCGTCGACTCGTACTCCTCGACCTCGAAGTCCTCCGCGGCGAGACGCAGCGGGGTCCCGGGACCCTGGCGCGCGAGGGCGTTGCGCAGCGTGCGTCCGAGGTGCAGCCGGAGCGGCTCGCCGGGCTCCCAGGGGCGCGCCGTCTCCTCGCGGTCTCCGCCCGAGCCCCGAGCGTCCTCGCGGTGCCCTCCGGGCAGGGGGTTCTCGCGCAGGCGCGCGAAGAGCTCCGCCAGGGCGCGCGAGCCGATGGCCCGCACCCCCTTCGCCGAGAGGGTCAGTCGCCCGCCCTCTCTATCGACGAATCCCTGGTCGCGCAGGGCGCGCAGGGCGCGCTGCAGCCGATCGACCTGGAGGGCCGCGTCGGGCCCGAGGTGGCGGCGCACCGACTCGAGGTCGACCTCGGGCAGGGCGGCCGCCCCGCCGCGACCGAGCACGTCCTCCAGCCGGGCGAGCTCGGCGAGCTCCGCCGCGGCGCGCGTCGCGTCGGCGAAGCCTCCCGACCCGTCGCCGCGCAGGCGGGCCGCCGCGTGCCAGTCGAGGTCGGGCGTCGCCTGGCGCAGGTTCGCGCTGAGCCGGTGCATCGAGAAGGCGAGGTCCATGTCGCCGAGCAGCCGCTCCATGAGGTCGCGTAGCTCCCCCTGCTGGGACCCGGACAGGGACTGGAACATCGCTTCCGCCGCGGCCGCGCGCTGGGCCAGCTGCGCGACCACGTCGTCCAGGCTCTGCGCCCCGGGGAAGTGCTCGCCGAAGCGCTCCATGAACTGGTCGAAGCTCGGGTCGAGCGGCTCGCCGCGTCGCTGCTGCTCGAGCATCGTCGACAGGGCGTCCATCATCTCGCGCATCTCGGCGAGGGCCGCGGGATCCGGGTTCGCCAGGAACTCGCGGCTCGACTCGAAGAAGGTGGCGAGGGTCTCCGCCCGTAGCTCCTCGACGAGGGCCGCGAACTCCTCCGCCGCCTCGCTCGAGACGAAGTCGTAGTTCGCGAGGCCCTCGAGGCGGGGCCCGAGCCGATCGTCGAGCAGGTCGCGTTGGAGGCGCTGACGGTCGACGAACTCCCGGGTCACCTCGTCGCGTCGCTCGTCGCCCGACGCGCGCGCCTCCTCGAGCAGCTCCGCGAGAGCCGCCTCCTCGCGCTCCTCGATCGCGGCCAGCCGCTCCCGGTAGCGCTCGAGGGTCGCGTCGGGATTGGCCGATCGCTCGATCTCCTCGCGGCGACGTCGCGCGCGCTCGCGCAGTCCGCCCAGCCCCTCGACGCGCGTGCCGTCACGAGTGGTGAAGCCGTGGCGCAGCAGCCGCTCGAGGGCCGCCTCGAGGTCCCCGCTCTCGAGCAGGTCGTCGCTCAGGGCCGCGAGGACCTCGGTCGCGTCGAGGTCGTCTCCGTCGTCGTCCCCCGGGCGCCGGAATCCGTAGCGGACCGGCACTACCGACCCCGGGAGCGGTAGAGGGCGCGGGGACCGGCGGCGTCCTTCGCCAGTCGCTTGGTGAGGTAGAGGCCCTCGAGGACGAACTCGAGCGCGCTGGCGCGCTCTCCCGGCCCGACGTCGGGGCCGACCACGCGCTCGACGGCGTGGGCGAGCGCCGGCATCGCCGCGAGGGTCGTCGCGTAGTCGGCGTCGGGGAGGTCGTCGCCGGTGTGGACGACGACCTCGTCGGCGAAGGCCGCGACGATCTGCCCGGCCTCCTCGAGCACGACGTGCTCGGTGAACGACTGGCGAACGGCGAGGGCCACCAGCGCCGCGATGACCTCGGCGACGTCGTGGTCCTCGATGGCCTCGAGCTCGATCTTGCCCTGCGTGGAGGGTACGACGGCCGCGAGGTCGCTGACGCGCGGCACCACCGTCTCGTCCCCGGCGCGCAGGGCGCGTCGCGTCGCGCTCGCGACGACCGTCTCGTAGTTGGCGATCGAGAGGCGCACCGAGACCCCCGAGCGCTGGCTGATCGCGTGGCTGGAGCGCGCCACGTGGCTCACGCGAGCGATCACGTCCTCGATGAACCACGGCACCACGACCGGCCGGTCCACGGGCATCGGTCGAGCCTCGCGGCGCACGATGGCGATCTCGGTCGAGACCTCGTAGGGGTAGTGGGTACGGATCTGGGAGCCGAAGCGGTCCTTCAGGGGCGTGATCAGCCGTCCCCGGTTCGTGTAGTCCTCGGGGTTCGCCGTCGCCACGACGACGAGGTCGAGGTCCAGGCGCACCAGGTGACCGCGGATCTGGACGTCGCGCTCCTCCAGCACGTTGAGCAGGCCCACCTGGATCCGTTCGGAGAGGTCGGGCAGCTCGTTGATCGCGAAGAGTCCGCGGTTCGACTTGGGCACGAGGCCGTAGGAGAGGGCGCGGGGGTCGTCGAGGTAGAGGCCCCCGGCGACCTTGATCGGGTCGACCTCGCCGATGAGGTCGGCCATCGACGTGTCGGGGGTCGCCAGCTTCTCGGCGAAGCGCTCCGAGCGGTGCACCCACGCGATCGGGGTCTCGTCGCCCCGCTCGGCGACGAGGTCGCACGCGAAGGGCGAGATCGGGGCGAAGGGGTCGTCGCGCACCTCGCTGCCGGCGACGACCGGCAGCCACTCGTCGAGCAGCTCCACGAGCGCGCGGATGAGGCGGGTCTTCGCCTGTCCCCGCTCGCCCAGCAGGATGACGTCGTGGCCGGCGAGCAGGGCCGTCTCCAACTGCGGCAGGACCGTGTCCTCGTAGCCGAGGACCTCGGCGGTGAGGGGTTGTCCCGCCGCCAGGCGGGCCTCGAGGTTCTCGCGCAGCTCGTCGCGCACCGAGCGCGACCGGTACCCGGCGGCGCGCAGCTCGCCGAGCGTCGTGGGCCGGGATGCCCCGGCGGCGTGTTCGCTCATAGGGGCACTGTACGGGCCGCGGCGTCGCCGTCGGCCGCCACCCCGCCCCGCAGGGTACGGGCCACCAGAGCCTCCCCCGGTCGGTAGGCGAGGTGCGCCACGCGCGGAGCGTCGAGAACCGAGAGGTCGGCCCGCGCCCCGGGCGCCAGGTGCCCGACGTCGCGGCGCGCGAGGGCCCGCGCGCCGCCGAGCGTCGCCGCGAGCACCGCCTCGTCGACGCTGAGGCCCATCTCGCGCACCGCGAGCGCGATGACGAAGGGCATGCTCGTCACGTAGCTGGTTCCGGGGTTGCAGTCGGT
>DAIDKS010000020.1 GCA_027449885.1 Acidimicrobiaceae bacterium | reverse complement strand
ATGATGAACGAGACCAACAGCTACCCCGGACAGGCGTGGCTGTGGCTCTACACCTTCTGGTACCAGGTCTCGCCCTTCTCGTCGAGCGCCAACGCCGACGTCCAGGTCTGGGCCGTCATGATGCTGCTGTCCGTGCTGCTGCTCCTGGTGCCGGTGATCCCGGGCCTGCGGGCGATCCCGCGCAAGGTGAAGATCTACCGACTGATCTGGCGCGAGCACTACCGCAACAGCTGACCTCGTCCCCCCACGACGTTCACGAGGCCGGGCCCTTCGGGGCCCGGCCTCGTGACATCTGACGCTCCGCCGCGAGTCCCTCGAGCACGCTCTCGGCCACTCGCTCGATGGCGGCCAGGTCCGACGGGTCGACACGATCGATGACCAGTCGCCGGACCGCGGCCACGTGGAGGGGCGCCGCCCGCTCGATGGCGTGACGGCCGTCGTCGGTCACGACGACGTAGGCCCCGCGACGGTCGGTGGGGCACTCGACCTTGGCGACGAGTCCCCGACGCGCCATGCGAGCCACGTGATGCGAGGTCCGGCTCTTCTCCCAGCCGAGCTCCTCGCCCAGCTCCACGACGCGTCGACGTCCGTCGGGCTCGTCGGTGAGGGTGGCGAGGACGTGGTAGTCGGAGAGCGAGAGCCCCTCGGCGACCAGTCCCCGCTCGAGCGCGCGGCCGAGCTGGAGCTCCATCAGGGCGAGCGCCTTCCAGGCCCGTCGCTCGTCGTCGCTCAGCCAGTGCGTCACCCCGACAGCCTACCAAGTGGTTGATACGTCAACTACCTCCCTATACTGGACGGGACGCGAAGGAGGTCCCATGACCACGATGCCCGCCGCCTTCCTCGGGCACGGCAGCCCGATGAACACCCTCGAGCACAACCGCTTCACCGACGCCTGGGCGGCTCTCGGTCTCTCGGTCGAGCGACCACGGGCCGTCCTCGCCGTCTCCGCCCACTGGTACGTGGGCACGACGGCCGTCACCTCCATGGACCGCCCCCCGGTCATCCACGACTTCTACGGCTTCCCCCAGCAGCTCGTCGACTTCGACTACCCGGCTCCGGGCTCGCCGGAGCTCGCCGCCGAGGTGGCCGAGCTCGTCCGCCCCACGCCCGTCGGCCTCGACGACGCGACCTGGGGCCTCGACCACGGGACGTGGTCGGTGCTGGCCCACGTCTTCCCCCGCGCCGACGTTCCGGTCGTCCAGCTGTCCATCGACGCCACCCAGCCACTCGACCACCACATCGAGGTGGGCCGACGCCTCGCCCCGCTGCTCGAGGAGGGCGTCATGATCGTCGCGTCGGGCAACGTGGTGCACAACCTGCGCGCCATCGCCTGGCAGGCCACCGAGCAGGGGTACGACTGGGCGCAACGCTTCGACGACGAGGCCCACCGCGTCCTCACCGACGACCCGACAGCCCTCGGGCGCCTGACGGGCCGCGCCGAGTACGCACTCGCCGCGCCGACCCCCGACCACTTCCTCCCCCTCGCCTACCTCGCCGGCGTCGCCGACGCGCGGGGTGAGACGCCCCGGACCCTCATCGACGGGTGCACCATGGGCTCGCTCTCGATGACCTCGTACGTCGTGGGTGGTGAGGCGTGATCGCGGCCCTCTGGCCCCGGCCGGACCGCGGCGGCCCCCTGGCCGTCCTCCTCCACGGACGAGGAGCCGACGAGGCGTCGATCGCCCCGGTCGCCTCGATCCTCGACCCCGCGTTCGACTGCGTCGCCCCGCGCGGGGGCGTCGCGCTGCCGACCGGCGGGTACGGCTGGTTCGAGAATCGCGGTATCGGGCGACCCCGCGCCGACTCACTGCGCCACGAGCTCGACGTGGTCTGGTCGTGGCTCGACGAGGTCGCTCCCGCCCGACCGATCGTCGCCATCGGCTTCTCCGGTGGGGCCGCCTTCGCCGGCGGGATGGCACTCGACCGGCCCGAGCGACTGGCCGGCGTGGCGCTGCTCTACGGCACGCTCCCCTTCGACGCCGGGTTGGTGGCGGAGCCGTCGCGCCTGTCGGGGCTGTCGGTCTTCTTCGCCCGTGCCGACGACGACGCGGTCATCCCCCGCGACCTCCTCGACCGGTCCGAGGAGGTCATCGCACGGGTCCCGGGATCGGTCCGTCGTCGCCACCCCGGGGCCCACGCCATCGACCCCTCAATCCACGAGCCCCTGCGGGCCTGGGCCACCGCGAGCCTCGCCGGGTAGCGACTCCCGGGCCCTCAGCCCTCGAGCTCGCGGATGACGATCTTCGACATCCCCATCAACCGCTCGTAGACGTGCGCCCCGGCGTCCGGATCGCCGGCACCGGCGAGGAGGGTCGGCAGCGCGCGGGGTAGCACCTGCCAGCTCGCGCCGAATCGGTCGCGACACCATCCGCACGCCCCCTCGGCGCCGCCCTCCGCGATCAGCGCCTCCCAGACGCGGTCGATCTCCGACTGGTCGTCGCACCACACCTGGAACGAGACGGCCTCGCTGTGAGGGAATCCCGGTCCTCCGTTGAGGGCGACGACGTCGTGGTCGAAGATTCGAAAGGCCACGGTCATGACCGATCCGGCGGGACGGCGCGAGCCCTCCGGATAGGTCGACACCTCGCGACGCTCGCCGCCGAAGGTGGCGACGTAGAGATCGGCGGCCGCGAGGGCCTGGTCGTCGAACCAGAGGAACGTCGTGAGCCCGGTGACGGCCATTCCCGCACGCTAGCCCGACGGGGATCCATCCGATCCCCGTCGGGCGGGTCAGGGGGCGCCCCCCCGCACCGGGTGAGCGATGCGACGACGGGTCGCCGCTGGCGAGATGACGGTGGAGACGATGGGGCTCGAACCCACGACCTCAGGCTTGCAAAGCCCGCGCTCTACCAACTGAGCTACGTCCCCGGGGTCCGCTCAGCCTACCCGACCCGATCCCGACGGGCCCGCGCGGCGCGCCGGTCGGCCCGCTCCAGGTGGCGCTCCACGTCGGCCCAGTGGAGGGGGCTCGACTCGACCTCGCCGACCCGATCGGCTCGCGAGAAGATCGCGAAGGCCACCGCCCACATGGGGAGGTAGGCACCCAGCTTCGCCACGAAGCCCGCCACCTGCTGGTCCGCGAGGGGGGAGATGCCGAGGAACTCCCGCTGACCGCTCAGGGCCGGGTAGAGGGAGTGGTGGGCGAAGATCCACACGAACGACAGGCTCGTGACGGTGAGCGAGGCGGCGAAGAGGAATCCGCTGCGGGCGAGGGCCGAGAGGTGTCGGGCTCCGGGGATCGGGGCGAGGATGGGGAGCCAGAGCTCGATGCCGGCGATGACGGTCAGTCCGAGTACGAGGGTCCGTCCGACCGACGAGTGGGCCCCCGCGTCGACGACGACCGGCATGAGGCTCGCCGTCCCGACGAGGCTCACCACGACGAGCGCCACGCCGGGATGGGCCAGACGAGAGGCGGCCGCATCGAGGGGAGCGGGACGCGTGACGCGCACCCAGAGGGCGAGCGGGACGCTCGCGATGGCGAGGGGGGCCACCCCGAGCATGATCACGAGGCGCTGCAGCGTGGCGACCGATAGCGAGACCCCCGCCGCCAGATCCCCGATCGGCCACGCGGTCACCGCCAGCCAGAGGAGCACCGCTCCCTCGGCGCGACGACGCTCGCGCCCGGAGCGCACCACCACGTGGTGCACCACCACGAGCGCCCCCGCGACGACCACGGCGAGCGCGTGGAGGCGAACGGCGGGGAGATTCATCCCGACGCCGCCGCGACCCGACCCTCGTCGAGGGCGCGCCGGAGCGCCGCGTGGTCCTCGTGCGTGCGGGCGGCGTACTCCATCGCGAAGCGCCCGACGGCCACCCGGAAGGCGTCGCCCCGACCCACGTAGCCCGCGATCTCCCCGGCGCGGCCGCTGCGCGCGTGGGCGCGCGCGAGCACCCACGCACAGAGTCGGACGTAGTCGGTCAGGCGAGCGTGGTCGAGCTGGTCGAGCGCCACCGAGGCCTTGCCGTCGTAGAGCTGGCGCACGTAGAAGCTGCGCGGACCCGTGCGCGTGCGCACGGTGTGCCACCCGAGGAAGGCGTCCGGCGTCGCCTGGAGGAGGCGCTGTCCCCGCACGATCCGCTCCGCCGGCTCGAGCGCCGGCTCCGATGGCGTCGACCGGATCGGCGCGCGCGCCTCCTTCACCTGCAAGAAGAAGGGGTCGTCGTCGTCGCGGCCCCGCAACAGCACGGCGTAGACGGCGAGTCCGACCGACCCCACGCCGACGACCTGCCGAGCGACGTCCACGGCTCGGAACCGCGAGAGGAGGAATCGCCGATCGCTCACCAGCGTCGACGGGTAGCCGTCGAGGACCTGGTACACGAGTTCTCGAGTGGCGAGAGGGTCCGCCAGCTCCGCGAGGGGGACGAGGTGAGGCGGGTCGTGTCGGATGGCGAAGCGGTCGGGCTCCATGAGCCGCTCGAAGCGGCGGCGGTCCGGGTCGACGCGCACCCGGCCGAGCATCCCCTCGACGACCCGCCGGTCGTCCGCGGCGAAGAAGCCGCGCAAGTCGCTCACCGCGTCGGCGACGTCGAGGGCGCTGTACCAGACCTCGAGCCACCGCATTCGCGAGAAGCGCTCGATCGACCCCCGATACTCGTCGACCGCTGCATCGGCGAGGGAGCGAGCTCGTTCGGTCGACATCCCGCGCGTCGCGGCGAGGACCACCGCCGAGGTGGCGAGTCGCTTCACGTCCCACTCGAAGGGACCCACCACGGTCTCGTCGAAGTCGTTCAGGTCGAAGACGGGACGTCCCTCGGGCGAGGCGAAGATCCCGAAGTTCATCACGTGGGCGTCGCCACTCAACTGGACGGTGATGCCGCTCGCGGGGGCCGCCGCGAGGTCCGCGGACATCAGGGAGGCTGCTCCGCGGAGGAAGGAGAGTGGGTCGGTCGCCATGCGGGACCACCGGGTCGGGAGCAACGACGCGTCGTAGCCGTGGGCGTCGGCCAGCAGAGTGTCGACGACGTCGACCCCCGCCGATCGAGGGGCCAACGCAGCCAGTCGCCGACGGGGCACGTCACGCCGGCGCTCTCTCCCCCGAGCACGATCGGGGGGCGAGCTCACGCGACCGCCACCCGCTGGCGGAACCGGGGACCTAGGCGGAAGGCCACCATCGACCAGATCACGACGTCGGTCCCCAGGATGACCGCCGGAAAGAGCGCACCGGCCGTCGTCACGCGCTGCAGGGCCAACAGCGTGAGGATGGTGTTGATGACCCCGGTGAGGAACGGCCAGCCCGTCTCCGACTCCGGGGCGATCCACGCCTTGCGCCACGTGGGCAGCCCCGCGATCGCGTCGGCGGCGACGAAGGCGACCAGGGCGACCGTCGACTGGCGGATGGCGAGCCAGAAGACCAGTCCGACGAGGGACGTGGCGCCGCAGACCCAGTCGAACGCGTTCATGCGCCACACGCCACCGCGGTGACGGAACGACGCCGCCACGATGAAGAGGGGGATGAGCCCGAACATGAGCGTCATGAGGGCCGGCGTGCCCACGTGCTGCTGCACCTCGACGACGAAGGCCAGAACGCCTTCGACGCCCCAGAGGCCCCAGGTGACGCGGTTCGGCTGGGTGGTGCCGGCCAGCACGTCGCGGATGTACCCCAGCGCCCCGGCGACCGAGATGGCGGCCGCGAGGTAGACGAAGCGGGGATCGATCACCCCTTCAGTCTGCCCGACGCGCCCACCGGCCCGATCGCTCGGATAGCCTGCCCCGGTGGACGCGG
Source organism: Acidimicrobiaceae bacterium (assembly GCA_027449885.1). GTDB lineage: Bacteria > Actinomycetota > Acidimicrobiia > Acidimicrobiales > RAAP-2 > RAAP-2. Next base: position 20,216 of record DAIDKS010000020.1, on the reverse strand, counting down.
TCGAGTTCCTCGGGCTGGAGCGCCACGGCGACGGCGACTTCTCCCTCACCGTGACGGACAAACTGGTCACCCCGGGTCGGTTCCTCTTCGGGGGCTGCGGGATCGGTGCGGCGGTCGCCGCCCTCGAGATCGCGAGTGGCCGGCCCTGCGTCTGGGCCACGGCCCAGTACCTCTCCTACGCGCCGCTCGGGGCCGAGGTCCAGATCACGACGGACCTCGCCGTGGTCGGCCGGCGCGTGACCCAAGCCCGGGCGACTCTCGCCGTCGACGACCGCGAGGTCGTCACGGTCAGTGCCGCCCTCGGCACGGGAGACCTCGACGCCCCACCCTGGACCGAGATGCCGGCGGTCCCTCCCCCCACCGAGTGCCCACGACGTGACCTGCCCGACTGGTACCGCCAGTCGATCTTCGAGCACGTCGAGACCCGCGTCGCCCTCGGTCGACGGTTTCACGAGATCGACGGCACCCCGGGTTCACCCCGTTCGGCGCTCTGGGCGCGGGTCCCCGGACACCTGACCCCCTCAGCGGCCACCCTCGGCATCGTGGGCGACCTCGTATCCGGTGGGGCGACCGAACCGCTCGGTCGACGCACGCGTGGTCGGAGCCTCGACAACACGATTCGCGTCGCCACCCTGGCCCCGACCGAATGGATCCTCGTCGACATCCACATGCACGCCCTCGTCGGCGGCTTCGGGCAGGGAACGGCCTTCCTATGGAGCGAGGAGGGGATCCTCCTCGGGACCGCCAGTCAGACCATCGTGGCCCGGGTCTGGGCCGACGAGTCGTAACGCCTGACGGTGTAGATTGGTGGACCTGCGGGGCTATAGCTCAGTCGGTTAGAGCGCGTCACTGATAATGACGAGGTCGTAAGTTCGATTCTTACTAGCCCCACCACGAGGGATTTGGACACCTCCCCGGCCCCCGTTCGGACAAAGATGGTTCGGATCGAAGCGACTGGAGCTCCAGCGATGGTGAGTCGAAGCGAGGAGCGGTAATCACTGACGGGCCATCGTCCTTCTGCCCCTGTGTCGGCTTCCCTTTGATCATCGACTCCACCCAGAGGCTCCTAAAGACAACCGGCCCGACTGAAACCGCTCTCGTGTGCTTCCAACCAGGCAGGACGTTGACATGACCGCCAGGCGACGCTCGAGACGACCACCGCGCGACGTGCGATCAACCGTGTTCCAGCAGTTCGTCGACGGCGGGACTGCTGTCGTCGCTCCGACGCGCGTCGAGCACCGCGGATAGTCCCAGATCTGTCTAGTTCACCGGAGTGTTCCATCCGTGCCTTGCAGTGGAGACATCAAGAACCACTCCGGTAGCGCTGCCTCACGAACGAACTTGGGACTCACACCACTCCAGGGGATGTCAACCAGCTCGGTTCTCCACGCGCACCCGCACGCTGGTCGCGCCGTGAGGCCTAAGCATCGCGCGCTCTGATCAGGCGGGCAGAGCAGTCCGCCGTCGTGCGAATCGACCGACCCGCGCCTACGAGCCGCTGAGTGTCGGCTTCCAGCCGGGCCGGGGTATGGCAGCGAGCAGTTGCTTCGTATACGCGTCGCTCGGCTCCGAGAGGACCGACGCCGTCGGGCCGGCTTCGATCACGCGGCCGCGACGCATGACCAGCACGGCGTCGCTCACCTGGCGCACGACGGCGAGATCGTGGGAGATGAAGAGGTACGACACGCCGGTGGCGTCGCGAATGTCGCTGAGCAGGTTGAGGATCTGAGCCTGGATCGAGACGTCGAGGGAGGCGACTGCCTCGTCGCAGATGAGGACTCGGGGCTCGCTGGCCAGGGCCCGGGCGATCGCCACGCGCTGGCGCTGACCTCCCGAGAGGGCTTTGGGCAGCGAGTTAGCCTGCCGCCTGTCGAGACCGACCTGGTCGAGCAGCTCGGCCACGCGCTCGTCGCGGCGCTCGCGTGTCCAGTCGAAGTGCAGGCGCAGCGACTCGTCCAGGCTCGCGCGCACGCTCATGCGCGGATCGAGTGAGGAGTACGGGTCCTGGAAGACGATCTGGACCTCGCGCGCGCGCCGGCGTCGCTCGCGCGAGCTGACGTGGCGCCAGGAGCGCTCGCGGCCCGAGACCATGATGGTCCCGCTGGTCGGCCGCTCCAGGCCGACCACCATGCGTGCGACGGTCGTCTTGCCCGAGCCCGATTCGCCCACGACGGCCAACGACTGGCCGGGTGACACGGAGAAAGAGACGTCGTCCACGGCCACGAGGACACCGGCCCGTTCGCGACGCGTCACCGCGTGGCCGAGAAGTGCGGATCCCGCGGCGGGTACGGCCTCGGCGCGCGAGGTGCGCACGCGGTACTCCTTGCGCAGCTCGCGAACCTCCAGGACCGGCTCGTCCGTCACTCGCCACCCCCCGGTGTCGGGGACAACGCGAGCTGTCCGGCCAGCTCCTCGGCCCGGTGGCAGGCGACGCGCCCCGCGTCGAGCGCGCGCAGCTCTGGTCGCTCGAGGTGGCAGCGCTCGACCGCGAAGGCACAGCGCGGCGCGAACGCGCAGCCCGCACCAACCTCGAAGGCCGACAGCGGCCGGCCGGGGATCGCCGCGAGGCGCGGACGCGGCGCGACGGGATCGGGTCGCGAAGCGAGCAGGCCGGCCGTGTAGGGATGGCGCAGGTTCCGGTGCAGGTCGCCCGCGGGTGCGTCCTCCACCAGAAAGCCGGCGTAGAGGACCGCGATGCGGTCACAGACCGCGGCGGCGAGCTCGAGGTCGTGGGTGACGAAGAGCATGGCGAGGCCGCGCTCGCGCCGACGTGCGTCGAGGATGACCATGACATCAGACTGGGTCGTCACGTCGAGGGCCGTCGTGGGCTCGTCGGCCAGCAGCAGGGTCGGCGACACCGCGAGGGCCGCGGCGATCATGACGCGCTGGAGGAGGCCGCCCGAGAGCTCGTGGGGGAACTGGCGGAGCCGTCTCTCCGGCTCGCTCACCCCGACCGCGGCGAGCAACGCGATTACCGCGGCCCTCGCGTCATCTCGGCGTTCGCCGCGCTCGAGGAGCGCTTCGAGGAGGAAGTCGCCGATCGTGCGCACCGGGTTGATGTGCGCGCGCGGATCCTGGAAGACCATGGCCACGTCGTGCGTGCGGAAGTGACGCAGCGCCGCGCGGTCCATCGCGAGCACCGAGTCGCCCGAGTAGCGGATGTCGCCGTGGACCACCGCGCCAGCGGGCAGCAGGCGGATCACGGCGCGAGAGGCCATCGACTTGCCCGCGCCCGACTCGCCGACCAGACCGACCGCCTCGCCGGGGCCGATAGACAGGGTCACGTCGTGCAGTACCCGGCGCAGCGCCCCCTCGACAGGCAGCTCGACGGCCAGGTGGTTGATCTCCAGGACGTTCACGCGCGCACCGTGCCCTTCTGGCGCGAGGCGAGCCGGTCGCCCAACAGGTTGAAGGCGACCACCGTGATCACGATCATCAGCCCGGCCAGCAGCGACTCCTGGGGGTGTCCGGCCAAGATCGCCGACTGGCCCGTCGAGACCATGACCCCCCACTCTGGCGTCGGCGGCTGCACCCCCAGGCCGAGGTAGGAGACCGCCGCCAGGTCGACCAGGGCGTAGCCGAAGGAGAGCGCAGCCTGCACCACCAGCAGGGGCATCACGTTGCGCAGGATGTGCCGTGTGCAGATCGTGCGCACGCTCAGTCCCCCGACGTAGCAGGCGGCCACGTAGGGCAGGTTGCGCTGGCGCAGCGCCTCGGCGCGGATGACGCGCATGAGGTACGGCGTGTAGGAGATCGAGAGCGCCACCACCGGGGCGACGAGGCCGGGTCCGAACATCGCGACGGCCAGCATCGCGAAGATCAGCCCGGGGAAGGCGAAGAGGATGTCGGCGACGCGGCTGACCACCCGGTCGAACCACCCCCCGTACCAGGCCGAGAGGATCGCCAGCACGGTGCCCACCAACGTCGCGATGAGGATGATGAGGGCCGGGCCGAGCAGGCTCAGGCGCACCCCGTAGATGAGCCGGCTGAGTAGGTCCCGACCGAAGGAGTCGGTGCCCAGCAGGTGCGCGGCGCTCGGGCCCTGGTTGGTCGCCAGGATGTTGGCGTAGTCGGGGTTGTCGGGCGCGAGGAGCGGGGCGAAGACGGCCATCAGCACGAGCAGCGCGATGACCGTGCCAGTGCTGAGCACGACCCAGTCGGGTCGGCGGCGAGGGCGCGGCGCGGGCGTGGCGACGAGGGGTGCCTCCAGGGTCGCCATCAGGCCCGCCCCGCTCGCAGGCGCGGATCGAGCACGAGGCTCCACAGGTCGACCAGGCCGTTGACGATGACGAAGGTGGCCACCAGGATCAGCGAGACCGCCTGGACGCTGGCGAAGTCCTTCTGCAGCGTCGACTGGACGAGGAAGGACCCCAGGCCATTGATCCCGAAGGCCTGCTCGACGACGACGTCGCCGGCGATCAGACCCGCCACGGTGAGGCCCGACACCGTCGTGATCGGGATCATCGCGTTGCGCAGTACGTGGCGCAGGATCACGTGGCGCCTCGAGATGCCGCGGCTGCGCGCGGTCTCGACGTGTTCGCGGCCCAGTTCCTCGCGCACTGCGGCCTTGGTCAGCTGAGCCGTGTAGGCGGTCCAGGAGATGGCCAGGGCGACGGCGGGCAGGGTGAGGTGCCACAACTGGCTGAGCAAGTCGGTGCCGCTGCCGAAGACCGGAAACCAGCCGAGTTTGACCGAGAAGACGGTGATCAGGGCGATGGCCGCGACGAACGAGGGGATGCCCAGGCCCACGCTGGTCAGCACCGTGATCGCCGCGCCGGCGCGCCGGTCGAGCGCCGCGAGCAAGCCGAGTACCACGCCGCCCGCGATGATGAGCGTGGCGGCGTAGAGCACCAGGAAGACCGTGTTGCCGACCCGCCCGGCCAGCAGTGTGGTCACCGGCTCCCGGTAGACGAAGGACTGGCCGAGGTTCCCGTGCAGGACGCCGACGAGCCAGTCCCAGTAGCGCGTGAAGAACGGCTCGTTGAGGTGCTCGGTGCGCTCGATGGCGGCCAGCACCGCGGGCGTGGCGTGGCCCCCAGCCAGGAGGGTGGCCGGGTTGCCCGGGGCCAGGAAGAGCGCGCCGTAGATGCCGACGCTGGCCACGAGGAGCGTTACGACGAGCGAGACCGCTCGCTCACCGATGACTTTCCACATGCCGACTCTCCCCTGGACCCCCGGACTCGCCCGGTCCCTAGTTCACTACTTCGCCGCGCCCAACTTCGCCAGGCAGGGCTCGTAGATGTAGGCGAACGACGCCGGCGCCCCGGTGATGGACTTGTTGAGGAACAGCGACTGGTCGGGGTTCACCACCGGGATCACGACCTTGTCGGCCATGTAGATCGACTGGGCCGCGGTGATGAGCGTGGCGCGCTTCGCGGCGTCGTAGGTCTGCTGGGCCTTGGCTAGGTCGGCGTTCACCGTCGCGTTGTTGTAGTTCGTGTAGTCGAACAGCGCGCCCTTGGGGAACCACAGCCCGAGGTAGTCGAGCGGGTCCGGCACGTCGAGGTAGCCCTCGTCGATCAGCATGTCGACGCCCTTCCGGTACGAAGCGACGAAGAACGCGTTGGAGAAGGCCAGCGGCTGCATCTCGTCGAGCTTGATGTTGAGCCCGATCGACGCCCCGGCCTGCTGGACCGCCGTGGCCAGCGCGAGCTCGGTCTGGTCCCCCGACAGGAGCGCCAGCGTGATCGGCGCGCCGTGGTTCGGCACCGACTTGACCAGCGCGCTGGCCTGGGCGATCTGCGGGGAGCTCGGTCCGAGCTTGGCGTAGGCCGCACGGTAGATCGACGTCGCCGACGGGTCCCACGCGGTGGGCGGCGTCAACGCGAGGTTCGGCGTGGCCGCGCCACCGTAGACGACCTTGGCGATCGCCGATCGGTCGAGGGCCAGTGACAGCGCCTCGCGGATCTTGACGTTGGCGATCGGACCGCTCGTCGACGTCGGCGCCAGCTCAGTGATCGAGAGGCTCGGCCCAAAGTAGAGAGTGCCCGAGCTCGCCGTGCGCAGCTCGGGGTAACTGGTGGCGGGCACCCCGTACGCGCCGGCGATCTGGCCCGAGAGCAGGGCGCTGGTCAGCGTCGAAGAGTTGTTGATGAACTTGACCGTGATCGTGTGGATCTTGGCCCGGTAGGCGGGGTCCCAGTAGTGCGGGTTGGCCGTGAGCACGATGTCGTTGCCCGCGTTCCACTTGGTCAGCTCGTAGGGACCCGAGCACATCACCCCACCGGCGGCCGTACCGAACGTCGCGCCCGCCTTGGCCATGTAGGCCTTCTCCGCGATGGCCCCGGCAATCGTGGCCATCTCCTTGACGAAGAGCTCGTCGGGCTTGGAGAGGGTCACGGTCACCTCATACGGGGCGCTCGCCACGATCGACTTGACCGATCCGTAGTACGCGCCGTTGACCGGGCTGTCCTTGGGATTGAGGTTGCGCAGCATGCTGTAGGCCACGTCGGCGGCTGTCAGCTGGTGCCCGTCCCAGAACGTCACGCCGTGGCGGATCTGGAACACCACCGTCGTGGGCGACGTGTACTTCCACGACGTGGCGATGCCCGGCGCGATCCTGAAGGTCGGCGTCAGGCGCAGCAGGTCGTCGCAGAGGTTCGACACCATGATGTCGGGCGAGTAGTCCGCCGACTTGACGTAGTCAAGCGTCGTAGGCTCGCCCCCCGGCAGATCCCAGGTGATCGACGAGAGCGTGCCCTTGGCCGCTGGTGTCGTGGAGACGAGGTGAATCCCCGACCCGGTCGACGCCCCGGTCGCCATCGGGGCCACCATCAGGCTGATCACCCCGACGAGCGCCGCCCCCCACCAGGCGCCGCGGCGCCCTCGCCGTGCAGTGTGTTGACTCACGTCAACCCCCCCTTCCCACGCGCTGCGCGCGCATCTCTCCTGAACGGATCAGGATTCGAACGTCGTTCATGCGCGGAGTCCTCGGCGACCCTCGAGGTACTCCCCGATGGCCACCGTGGCCTCGCGGAGCGCCGACTGCTTGGCCCCGTCCAGGGCCGTCGGCCACGTCGAGAGCTTCACCACGACGGTCTGGGTCGGCCCGTGCACGAAGAGGTTCTGGCCGTTGATGCCGGCCGCGTACAGTAGCGGAGCGTCGGCGTCGTAGACCCACCAGTAGTTGCGGTAGTGCGCGCTGGCGGGAAAGCCACGTGACTCGGCGCTGCGCGCGAAGGCCGCGCGGCTCTGCGGCGTGCCGGCGACGGTATCGGCGACCCACTCGGCGGGCACCACCGTCTCCGCGCCGCGCCGCCCGTCGTTGGCGTACAGGAGACCGAAGCGGCCGAGGTCGCGCAAGGTGACGCAGAGTCCCCCGTCGGCCATCGCGTTGCCGTGGGCGTCGACGGTGACCGCGGCGTCGAACTCGGCACCCATCGGCCCCCAGAGCTCGCGCGCCACGACCTCGTGGAACCGCGCGCCGGCGGCGGCCTCGATGACCCAGGCCATGACGTCGGTCAGCACCGAGCGGTAGCGGAACTCCCCGCCGTGGGGCTCGTCGTTCTCCAACGTCGCGAAGTAGGCCAGCGCGTCCGCCGGCAACTCGGCGCGGCGCCGCGGGCGCCAGAGGTAGACCTCCTCGAAGCGGCGCACGTCGGCGTCCTCGTCGGCGTAGTCCTCGCTGAAGCGCGTACCGGTGCGCATGTCGAGCAACTGCTGCACGGTGGCGCCGGCGAAGGCGGTCCCGGCCAGCTCGGGTACGACGTCCTCGAGCGGAGCGGACGGCTCGAGCGACCCGCGACCGATCAGGCGCCCGGCGACGGCCGCGGTGATCGACTTGGAGACCGACTGGAGCAGGTGAGGGGTGTCCTCCGTCATGCCGTTGAAGTACTGCTCAGTGACCACTCGCCCACGGTGGATGACCAGGAACCCGTCGGTCTCGCTGCTGTCCAGCAACTCTCGCAGGCGTCGGCTCGAGCCCGACGAGTCGACGAGCAAGTCATCCAGGTCGACCTCGTCGCGTTCGAGGCGCCAGAGCGGGCCGTCGCCCCGCCGGATCGGGGCCGTCGGGACGAGTTCGCGCACGTGCTGGAAGGCCCAGCGATTCCCGGGAGCGAGCTGCCAGTTGGCCAGGGTGACCAGATGCTCGGAGGGGATCGGCTGGGGACCCTTCATCAGCGCACTCACGCCCACCAATGTCCTCCTCCTGCGGTCAGTCGACCGCGAACTGGCCCCGAGCATATGAGTGGTCTTCAGGCCCGTCAACCACCGAAACGTCGGTGAGAATGGTTTATGACCGACGTTATGCGTTGATACCATCTCTCATATGAGCGATTGGTTGACTCAAGGCCGCACGATCGGTGGCGGCGGCACCGAGGAGGGGGTCCTCACCGACGTTTCGATGTTTCCGGAGTTACCGTGAACCTCGACGACATCGACACCCGGCTGTGTGAGGCGCTCCAGCGCGACGGGCGGGCCTCCATGGAGAGCCTGGCCGCCTCAGTGGGGCTTTCGCGCGTCGCCGCCCGAGCCCGGGTCGCGCGCCTGGTCGAGAGCGGGACTCTGCGCATCGTGGGGATCGTGCACCCCAGCACTCAGCAACTGCGGGCGTTCGCGCACCTGTCCATCACGGTGGACGGTCCGGCGTCCGCCATCGGGCGCGTGATCGCCGAGTCCGACACGGTACCCCTGGTCTCGGTGGTGGCCGGGCGAGCCGCGCTGGTCGCCGAAGCGCGTGCGGCGGGCACGGGGGCGCTGCGCGACGAGGTCAACCGTATTGCCGCCACGCCGGGGGTCGTGCACGTCGAGTCGACTCTCTACACCGAACGCGTCAAGGACCTCTTCGCTCCGCCGACCCCGATCGCCCCGGCCGAGATCGACGACGTGGATCGCGCGATCCTCGACATCCTCAAGTCCGATGGGCGAACCAGCTACGCGAGCCTGGCGCGCGAGACCAACTTCTCGCCCTCGGCGGTGCGCGGCAGAGTGCAGCACCTCCTCGCCTCCGGAGTCGTGCGGGTGACCGCTCTGGTCGCTCCGGGCAAGGTCGGTCTCCGCCACATGTGCGGCTTCGGCCTGCGCCTTCACGGTCCGGACGAGGACGCCGACGTGGCAGCCATCGCCGCGCTGGAGGCCGTGAGTTACCTGAGCTTGACCCTCGGGCGCTATGACGCGATCGGCACTCTGCTGGTAAGCACCCAGGCTGAGCTGGTGAGCGCGCTCGACGAGATCCGTGAGCTCGCGGGAGTCGAGTCCCTCGAAAGCTGGGCACACCTCGACGTGATCAAGCAGGATCACTCACTCAGCTGACGCGAACGGGCGCCCGCGGCGCGCAGCCTCCGCCGCCGTGCGTCCTCGAGCCCGTGGGCGTCGGGCGGTGTGCGCCTGCAACTACCGCGCCTCGCGGGCGACGGCGGGCGGCTCCCCTGGTGACCGGTCCCGGTCAGGCGGGTGGAGGAGCCACCGACGGTCACCGGACCGACCGTGTCGATGAGGGCTTTCGTGGTGGTCCAGATTCCCCTTCTGTGGGAGCTACCACGAGGTCAGGACGAGGATGACCGCTCCCACCCAGCAGAGGGTCCGAACCGCGTGCCAGCGCTGCAGGACCGAGATGCCGTGCTCATCGCGCCGACTCTCGAGGCGCGCGTGACGGGGAACCGCTCCCGCGACGGTCACCGCCACGGCGAGCGCTTCCGCGACGAGGTGACCCATCGCCACGGCGCGGTCCGGACCCCGCACTGCCCACCAGAGACTGAGCGCTCCCTCGAGGACCCACATCGGTCCGACGGCCCACGTGATGCGGGTCACGTGGGCGCGATGGACACGCGGCCACTCCGACTCGCCGACGAGGCGGAAGCCCGGGTAGACGACCAGGGCTACCGTGACCGCGAGTCCGCTCAGGTAGGCGTCACCGACCAGGATCGCGAGTCGCACCCACGGCAGTGTAGGGAGTCCCCTACGACGAGACGGCGGGCTCCATCGGTCCGTCCTCCGACGACCTCGACTCGCTCTCGTCGAGAGCGGCCCGCCGCTCGCGACTCCGGTGGAAGAAGAGCATCAGGGCGAGCGAGACGGCGGCGACACCGCCGAAGCTCGCGACGAGGGGCACGAGCCCGACGTGGGCAAGCTCCTGCTGGCTCCCACTCCCGGGACTGAGCAGGACACCGACGAACCCGACGAGGCCGAGGCCGCTCAGGACGTACCAGACCACCCGGTTCCACTCGGCGACGTGACGTCCCGGGAGGAAGGGCAGCGGGAACATGCCGAACGCCAGGCTCGTGAATCCCGCGAGGAAGGTGGTCTGCAACGCCGGCGTGAGAACGAGCAGCCACGCTGCCGGGTGCGGCCGGGTGGCGGCACGGACGACCACCGTCGAGAGGACGAAGGCGGTGGCCGACGAGACCAGCACGACCGTCTCGGCGATCGCGTGGACGCGCCCCCGCTCCTCGTCCGACACCCCCGGCACCATCGAGAAGCCCGCGATCAACCCGTAGCAGTACCCGGGAGCCAGGCCGATGATTCGCGAGACGGCCACCGAGACGGTGGCGATGGCGAGCCCTCCGACGAGGACCTCGAGGTGGATCCGGCGCCGCCGGCGCCACGCGTCGACCGCGACCGGCAGCCCCGAGACGAGGGTCGTGAGCGCGATGCCGGCGGCCTGGCCCAGCAGGAGCCATAGGGACGACCGGTTGAGGCCGAACGACGGGTCGAGGAAGGAGTTGATGACAGCCCCGACGCCCACGAAGAGGACGAACACCCCGAGGCCTCCGGCCAGGCGACGCGGGGTGGACCGGGGGCGATCCGGGTCGTAGAGGTAACGGGCGAAGCGTCGCCGCCACGGCCCCCAGATGCGATCGCGATTCTCGGCGTAGGTGTGGTTGACCCAGTCGCTCGGGAACCCCGCCGCGATGAGACGACCGAGCAGGACCAGGAGCAGCGAGATCCCGCCGGCCGCCGGCAGGTGGCGGCCGAGCTCGTGCAGGCTGGGCAGGGCCACCGAGAACTCGGTGAGGTGACTGGCCGCCGGGAGGACGCGGAAGCCCGAGGTGGCGACGACCGCGCCGTGCAGGGCGCAGGTGATCCGGATCGCGTGGGCGCCGATCCGCGCGTCGCCGGGCACCACGAGGTCGGACCGTCGTAGCGCACCCCGGACGACGGGGGCCGACGCGACCAGGTCACCGTCGAAGAAGACGTAGGCGGTGGGGCAGGCCCTCCCGAGCGAGGGATCGACGAGGGAGACCGCCCCGCCCGGCGTGCCCGACGGTGGCGAGAGCTGAAGGGAGGAGGGAACCTGAACCTCCGTGCTCGCCCCGGCGCTCGCGGCCCCGTGGCTGAGGACCATCTGACCGGTGTAGGTGGTCGCCGTCGACGTCCCGTCGGCCGTCACGACGACGAGGCGGGCCCGGTAGTGACCGACCTGGGCGTAGGTGTGGTGCACGACCGGCGAGCTCGTGACCGCGTGGGTCCCGTCGCCGAAGGCCCAGCGGTAGGAGCGAATCGCGTCGTTCGGCGCGTAGGAGCCGGCGGCGCTGAGGGTGCTGCTCCGACCGGCTCCCGCGGCACGGACGTGCAGCACCGCGATCGGGGCCTCGTCGGGCTCGACGGCGATCCCGTAGGCCGGCCCCCCGACCACGACCGACGTCACCGAGGTGATCGGACGACGGGCGAGGTCGAGGGCCACGACGACGCCGCTGCCGCTCGCCACGTAGGCCGTTCTCCCGTCGGGCGAGAGGGCGAGACCGTCGGGCTGGGTCAGCGGGGCCGAGGACGTCGTCGTCACCCCGACCGTGAGGTTCCCGGGCGAGAAGGCCGAGAGCGTCCCGTCGGAGTTGACCGTGTAGCCGACGGTTCCCGCGGGGGAGACGGCGACGCCCACCGGACCGCCGGCGATCGCCACGGACGGCCCCCGCCGGGCCGTCCCGGCCCCGAGCTGGATCTCGGTCAGCGTCGCGCCGTCGACCACGTAGGCGTGCTGGCCCCCGGGGGCGATCGCGATGGCGTCGGGCCGAGCGCCGAGATGGATCGAGCTCACGCGCCTCGTCGCGACGTCGATGACCGACACCGATCGCGACTCGGCGTCCGACACCAGCACCGTACGGCCGTCGGGTGAGACGGCGACGCTCCACGGGCCCACCCCGACGGGGATCGGGGACTGGGCCACCAGCTGACCACCCGAGATCACCAGGGGCGTGACCGTGTTGTCGTTGAAGTTGGAGACGTAGACCCGGCGCCCGTCGGGGGCGATCGCCACCGCCGAGGGTCCCGAACCCACCCGCACCGGCGTGCCGACGTTGCCGGTCGCGAGGGTCACGGGGACGACGGTGTCACCGAGGGAGTTCGTCACGAGGGCGGTACGACCGTCCGGCGTGATGGCGACCCCGAGGGGTCCGTCGAAGGCCCCGTTCGAGATGGTCGTCGGCCGCGACGAGCCCGGACCCACCAGGGTGATCGAGTTGGCGTTGAGGTCCGTGACGAGGACCGTTCCCGCGCGCAGCAGGGGGGTCGCCGCGTGAGCCACCGCCCCGAGGGGCCACGCCAGCGTCAGCGCGGCGACGAGCAGGACGACACGGCCCCCGCGACGCATCGACCGATCCGCGCTCAGTGAACCGTGACGATCACGACGACGCGTCGGTTCCGTGCTCGACCCGCCGCGGTCGTGTTGCTCGCGACGGACCCGCTCGATCGACTCGACGTCTCGGCGAGACCCACCCCTCGCACGCCGAGGGCCCCGAGTTCGGTCCGGAGCAGGTCGCCTACCGAGCGAGCCCGCATCTCGTCAAGGAGTGAGTTAAAGGCCGGCGTGAAGACGTTGTCGGTGTAGCCCGTGATCGTGACGTGCCGGTAGCCGTCTCGACGGATCACCTCGGCGATGGCGCGCACCTGGCGATCGAGAACCGGGGTGAGCTGGTACGAGCCCTCGGGGAAGGGATCGATGACGAAGCGGCGCGTCGGTGGGGTCACCGGAACCACGCGCACGGCTCGCACCTTGGCGTCGATCACGAGGGACCCGGGAACGTAGCGCAGGGTCGGCGCGTACCGAGCGGCGTCCGCGGACGGGCTGATGTCGACCGTGGCGTGCGAGGGCGTCACCCGGTAGGTACCCGGCGCCGAGGGCGGCGCCGTGCTCGGCCCGTAGGCGTGGTCACCCTCGCCCGTGTAGGTGAGGGTGACCCGCACGACGTGCACGACGTCACCCGCGAGGGCGCCCGACACCTCCGGGTTCACGAGGATCGGGTGGCCCTGGGTCACGACCTCGCTCGTCACGAGCACCGTGAGCGGTGCGAGGCTGGGAGCCGGGGCCGCCGGGGGTGGCGCGACGACGACCGGGGGCGTCGGGGTCACCGGAGGCGGCGACACGATCGGCGGACTGGCGAAGGTGACCGTCGCCGGTTCGGAGACGGCGGATCCGTAGAGGCCGGACGACGAGACCGTAGCGACCACGGTGCACGTCGCGGGCGTCGCCGCGGTGAGCCGATCGGCACCCAGCTGACACCCTGACGTCGATCCGGGAGCCAGGGCGTAGGTCGCCACACCGCCGCCGACGTACTGGGCCGCGAGGGTCACGACGTCACCGACCGTGGCGGATCCTCCCGCGAGGGTGATCGCGCGCGACGCGGGCAGCACCGTGAGCACGAGCGTTCCGGTGAGCGCTGTCGCGTCGAGCGTCGGCATCTCGTCGCCGTTCGTGGTCGGGGTCGCGACCGTGGTCGTCGCGACCACGGTGCACGTCCCGGCGCTCGCGTACTGCACGGGACCACCGGCGGCGGTGATCGAGCAGCCCGCCGAGCCGCTGGCGGAGTAGGAGAACGTGGCCGACGTCCCGGTACCGAGGGACGCCACGGGCGTGTAGCCGTTCGGCGCGGTGATCACGGCCCCGTACGTGCCGCCGCCCGTCGGGCTCGCCCCAACGAAGGTGACGGTGGGCGATGGGGACGGGCGAACCGGACCGTCGGAACCGCCGTCCGCCGGAACGGCCCCCCCACCATCGCTCGGGAAACTCGATCCGCCGCCGGACGGGGCTCCGCGCGTCGCCGAGACCGGGGTCGGTGCGGGACCACTCCCGTCGCGCGGCGGACCGCTCGGTCCACCGTCGGTCGGGACTCCGTCGCTCGTCGAGACCGACGTCGGTGTGGGAGGTGGCCCGTCGCCCTGGCGCCCTCCGCCAGCCTGGGGGTCCGCACCACCGTCACCCGTCGGGGACGTCCAGGATGGTCCTCCGTCACGTCCGTGTGCGCTCGCGACGCCCACCGGGAGCACCGCCACCGCACCGATCAGGGTGAGGGCCACGGTCGTCGCCGTGAGGCGCCGCGACCACGTGGCGGTGGGAGTGGATCGGTCGCGCGTCTCGCGATCCTCCTGTGCTGCCACCACCACCTCCGCGCCGGGACCCGGGACCTACGTCCCGGGCGTGCGCGAAGGGTAACAACAATTTTTGAACAATTCGTATGGTGAATTTCAGTTTCTCAGGATTCACCACGGACGACGCGATCGGCCCGCCCCGGGGGGTGGGGCGGGCCGATCGGTCTAGTTGTCGCCGCCGAAGCCGCCGTCACCGCCGCCGCCGTCACCCGAGCCCTCGTGCTCACCGGTCGAGGGGAGGATCCCGATCGTCTGGGCGAGGCTCGCGTTGGTGGCGGAGGGGACGACGAACACGGAGCTACCGGGGTGGACGGCGCTGAAGGCGACGCGCGAGCGGCCCTGGAGCACCGTGGTCGCGGAGGTCACTCCGTAGGTCGACGTGGTGCCCGCAGCGGTGCGCACCGTGAGGGACGTGGGGGTCACCGCGACCACGGTCTCGGCCGTCACGGCGACGTGCGTCGCGACGGCGGCCGTGCGCACGACGGGCGCGGTGGCCGGGGTGGCCGCGACGGCGGTGGCGACCACCGGAGTGGTGGGCGCCGCGACGGTCGTCGCGCTCCCGGCGGTCGTCGTCGCGGGGGCGGGGGCCGCCGTGTGCGTGGCGGTCGAGGCCGCCGACGGGGCGACGGCGCGGGCGGCGACGGCTCCGACGCCCACGGCGGCCAGGGCGGCGAGCGCCCACGTGCCGGCGAACTTGGCCTTCTTCGCGGTGGAGCGGTACATCGGGTCCTCTTTTCTGCGGGCTCGGGATCGAGACCTGACCAGTGTCGCGGGCCTCCCTGGGAGGGGCCTGTGGTCGTGCTAAAGCATCACTAAGAGTTCGTGCGCCGCCTCTTAGCCGCGGTTAAGGGGAGAACCGCGACCGTGGCGGGTATTGGTAGCGTCGACGTCGAGACTCAAGGACGATATCCATGACGACGAACCGTGATGGCCTGACCAGCGTGGAGCGCGAGAAGGCCTCGGTCTTCCACTCCTGGTCGGCCCAGAACACCCTCAACCCGATGATGGTGCGTAGCGCCCAGGGCTCGACGCTCACCCTCGAGGACGGCACCACGCTGCTCGACTTCTCCTCGCAGCTGGTGAACACCAACCTCGGGCACCAGCACCCCGACGTCGTGGCGGCCATACAGGCCCAGGCGGCGCAGTTGTGCACCATCGCCCCCCAGCACGGGTACGAGTCGCGCTACCGCGCGGCCGAGCTCATCCTCGACCACTCCTTCGAGGGCGCCGCGAAGGTCTTCTTCACCAACGGCGGCACCGAGGCGAACGAGCACGCCGTGCGCATGGCCCGCCTGCACACCGGTCGGCACAAGGTCATCGCCGCGTACCGCAGCTACCACGGGGCGACGACGATGTCGATCAACCTGACGGGTGACCCGCGTCGGTGGCCCAACGACCTGGGCGCGGCGGGCGTCGTGCACTTCTTCGGGCCCTTCCTCTACCGATCCGAGTACTACGCGTCGAGTCCCGAGGAGGAGAGCGCCCGCGCCCTCGCCAGCCTCGAGCAGACGATCCGCTTCGAGGGGCCCTCCACGATCGCCGCGATCATCCTCGAGACCGTCCCGGGCACGGCGGGCATCATGGTCCCCCCACCGGGATTCCTCGCCGGGGTCCGCGAGATCTGCGATCGCTACGGCATCGTCTACATCGCCGACGAGGTGATGGCCGGCTTCGGCCGGACCGGGGCCTGGTTCGCCTACGAGCACTTCGGCGTGACGCCGGACCTCGTCACGTTCGCCAAGGGGGTGAACTCGGGCTACGTGCCCCTGGGCGGCGTCGTCCTCTCGGAGAAGGTCGCCGCCTCGTTCGCCGACCGCGTCTACCCGGGCGGCCTCACCTACTCCGGGCACCCCCTGGCCTGCGCCTCCGCCGTCGCCACCATCGAGGTGATGGAGCGTGACGGGGTCGTCGAGCACGCCCGGCGCCTGGGCGACGAGGTCATCCGTCCGACCCTCACCGAGATGGCGGGACGCCACCCCTCCATGGGCGACGTGCGGGGCCTCGGTGTCTTCTTCGCCATCGACCTCGTCACCGATCGGGCCACCAAGGAGCCCCTCGCCCCCTACGGTTCGAGCTCGCCGGCCATGAACGAGGTGATCGCGGCGGCTCGCGCGGAGGGACTCCTCATCTTCGCGAACTACAACCGTCTGCACGTCGTGCCGCCGTGCACCATCAGCGAGGCGGAGACCCGAGACGGCCTCGCGCGGCTCGACCGCGCCCTCGCCGTGGCGGATCGCTTCTACACGGGGTCGTGACCACCGCCGAGCGCCGCGCGCGCGTCGCCGGCGCGCTGCGGGCCCTCGGCCACGACTTCGTCGACCACGAGCTCGACGACGTCGACCTCGACGCCCTCGCCGCGACGATCGAGGGGCTACTCGACGACGTCCGCCGCGGGGGTCCCCGCCGTCGGTCCGATCGGGTCGCCGACGTGGGGACCGACGTCAGCTCCTTCCACCGCTACCTCGCGCACGACGCGGTAGTGGCGGGTCCGGCCAACCCGATGGGACTCGGGGCGCAGCACCGGTACGAGGACGACGTGGCCGTCATGGAGGTCACGATCGGTCGAGCCTTCGAGGGCGCGCCGGGCCGGAGCCACGGCGGCATCCTCGCGACGCTCGTCGACGAGACGATGGGCTACGTCCTCGCCCGTCACGGCGTCTTCGCCCTCACCGGCTGGCTGCGCATCGACTACCGCGACGCCGCCCCGATCGGCGTTCCGGTACGGGCTCGGGCCTGGCTCGAGGGTCGCGACGAGCGCAAGCTGACCATCCGCGCCCGGGTCGACGCCGGCGAGATCCACGTCGCCGACGCCGAGGCCCTCTTCATCGCCGTCGATCCCGCGCTCTTCGCACCCCGCGTCGGCTGAGGCGTCCGCGGTCGCCGGGCCCGGAGGGGCCCCCGAGGTCGACCCGTAGGCTGACGGGGTGCCCGCCATCACCGTCGAGAACCCCCTAGAACTCCCCCGCCTAAGCGTCCCGAGCGTCACCGACCGGCCGCGCCGCGTCGTCAGCGTCACGACCGCGCCACGCGGGCTCGAGGGTGAGGGCTTCCCCGTCTACCGCGCCTTCGCCGGCGTCGACCTCGCGGCGCTCGACCCCTTCGTCCACATGGACCAGATGGGCGAGGTGGACTACGGTCCGGGCGAGCCCAAGGGGACGCCGTGGCACCCGCACCGCGGCTTCGAGACCGTCACCTACATGATGGAGGGGACCTTCCTCCACCAGGACTCCATCGGCGGCGGCGGCGTGATCGAGGACGGGGCGACGCAGTGGATGACGGCCGGCGCCGGCATCCTCCACATCGAGCGTCCGCCGGACGCCCTCATCGACTCGGGGGGCCTCTTCCACGGGATCCAGCTCTGGGTCAACCTCCCGTCGCGCCTCAAGATGACCGCCCCGCGCTACCAGGACATCGGCGCGCGCGCCGTCGCACTCCTGACCAACGCCGGGGGCGACGCCGTCGTGCGGGTCATCGCCGGCGCGCTCGACGGCCACGACGGCCCGGGCGTCACCCACACCCCGATCACGCTCGTCCACGTCAGCCTGATGCCCGGCGCCCGCGTCGAGCTGCCCTGGTCCCGCGAGGACAACGCGCTGACCTACGTCCTCGCCGGGCGGGGCACCGTCGGCGCCGACCACCACGCCCTCCGCGACCACCAGCTCGCGGTGCACGTCGGCGGGGACTACCTCGCGCTCGCCGCCGACGACCGCCAGGACTCCCGAACCGCCGCCTTCGAGGTGCTCGTACTCGGCGGCCAGCCGATCCGCGAGCCCGTCGCCGCCTACGGACCCTTCGTCATGAACACGCGGGCCGAGCTTCAGCAGGCCTTCGACGACTACCAGGCGGGACGACTCGGCCAGGTCCCGGCCCAGCACATCTAGGAGGCCGACCCCCGACCCGGCGCATCGGCCCGTCGCACGAGGAACGTGGCGCTCGCCCGACTCACGACCTGGCCGTCGGGGTCACGGATCGTGCCCTCGGCGAAGGCGACGCGCCGGCTGAGCCGCACCACCTCACCGCGGAACCGGTACCGCACGCCCGACCGCGCGCCGCGCACGAGCTCGGTCGAGATCTCGAGCGTGGCCTCGGCCCGCTCCCCACTCGCGAGCGCCGCGTTGATCGCGAAGTTCATCGCGGCGTCGAGCACCGTCACGTGGACCCCCGCCTGGACGCCCCCGGCGGGGTTGAGGGCGAGCGAGGTCGGTGCGAGGTCTCCCTCGGCCCACCCCAGGTCCTCGCCGTCGACGCCGTAGGCGTCGAGCGAGGCCCCGAGCTCGCGCAGCAGGGCCATCCCCCCGTCCCCGAGCCACCGGTCCATGTCGCGCGCCACGGGGCGAGGTTACCCCGGGGTATCGCTAGGCTTCGCCACAGGACGAGGAGGTTCCCATGACGACGGCGGTGATTGTCGACGCGGTGCGCACGCCGGGCGGCCGGCGCAACGGGAAGTTGCGCACGTGGCACTCGGCCGACCTGGCCTCCGAGGCGCTGCGGGCCATCGCGTCGCGCAACGACCTCGACCCCGAACTGGTCGACGACGTGATCATGGGCTGCGTCTCCCAGGTGGGCGAGCAGGCCTTCAACGTCGGGCGCAACGCCGTCCTCGCGGCCGGGTGGCCCGAGTCGGTCCCCGCGACCACCATCGACCGCCAGTGCGGGTCGAGCCAGCAGGCCCTCCACTTCGCGGCCCAGGGCGTGATGGCCGGTGCCTACGACGTGGTCGTGGCGGCCGGCGTCGAGGTGATGACGCGGGTGGCCATGGGCTCCTCGATCGGCAAGGACGCGGGATTCCCGTTCGGACCGCGCGTGAGTGCCCGCTACGCCCCCGTCGGGGGCCTGCGCGGCCAGGGCATCGGAGCCGAGATGATCGCCGACCAGTGGGGCATCAGCCGCGAGGAGCTCGACGCCTTCTCCCTCGAGAGCCACCGGCGGGCCGCGCGCGCGACGGCGGAGGGCCGCTTCGAGAACGAGATCATCCCCGTCCCGATCCTGGACGAGGAGGGAAACCCCACGGGCGAGGTGATGGTCGCCGACGAGGGGATCCGCCCGGACAGCTCGCTCGAGGCGCTCGCCGCCCTGAAGCCGGCCTTCCGTGAGGGCGGCAAGGTGACGGCCGGCAACTCGTCCCAGATCACCGACGGCGCCTCGGCGGTCCTCATCATGAGCGAGGAGCGCGCCCGCGAGCTGGGCTACACCCCGCGCGCCCGCTTCCACGCCTTCGCCCTCGCCGGCGTCGACCCGGTCACGATGCTGACCGGTCCCATCCCGGCGACGACCAAGGTGCTCGCGAAGGCCGGGCTCACGCTCCGTGACATCGACCTCGTCGAGATCAACGAGGCCTTCGCCTCGGTGGTGCTCGCGTGGCAGAAGGAGCACGACGCCGACCTCGCCAAGGTCAACGTGAACGGCGGCGCCATCGCCCTCGGGCACCCCCTCGGCGCCTCCGGGGCCAAGCTCGCCGCCACGCTGCTCAACGAGCTCGAGCGCACCCGCGGCCGGTGGGGCCTGCTCACCATGTGCGAGGGCGGCGGGCTCGCCAACGCCACCGTGATCGAGCGGCTCGGCTGAGCTAGCGGTAGCGCGTCGCCAGGTAGAAGGCGCTGAACATCGAGACCAGCCCGAGCACCAGGTACCACGACGACGTCGAGCCCGGCAGCACCTGCAGGTAGTTGAGCACGATCACCAGCAGGCCGAACGCCAGCAGGTCGAGGAGCAACCACCCGTACCAGTGCGGGCTGTGGTGCGCGCTCGCGGGCTTGGGCGCGGTGTAGCGCCCTCGCTGCTCCGCACTGCGGTACCGCCCCATTTCCTTGCTGGAGCGCCGACGCCCGTTGCTCGCCATAGACGACGATGCTAGCCCGCGGTCACTAGGGGCAGACGGTGACGTCGACGCTCGAGTTGTAGAGGGCGGAGGCCCC
>DAIDKS010000019.1 GCA_027449885.1 Acidimicrobiaceae bacterium | reverse complement strand
GGTCGGTAGGCGAGGTGCGCCACGCGCGGGGCGTCGAGCACCGCGAGGTCGGCCCGCGCCCCCGGCGCCAGGTGCCCGACGTCGGGGCGCGCGAGGGCCCGCGCGCCCCCGAGCGTCGCCGCGAGAACCGCCTCGTCGACGCTGAGGCCCATCTCGCGCACCGCGAGCGCGATCACGAAGGGCATGCTCGTCACGTAGCTGGTCCCCGGGTTGCAGTCGGTCGCCAGGGCGATGCTCGCCCCGGCGTCGAGGAGCCGTCGAGCGGGTGCGTACTCGCTGCGCGTCGAGAACTCCGCTCCCGGCACCAGCGTGGCGACGGTCGCGGACCCCGCGAGGGCCGCCACGTCCTCCTCGTCGAGGTGCGTGCAGTGGTCGACGCTCGCCGCTCCCAGCTCGACGGCGAGGCGCACGCCCGGTCCCGGGGCGATCTGGTTGCCGTGCAGCCGCAGACCGAGCCCCGCGGCGCGGGCGGCGAGCAGGATCGCCCGGGCCTCGTCGGCGTCGAAGGCGCCACGGTCGCAGAAGACGTCGGCCCACTCGACGTGGGGCGCGCAGGCCGCGAGCATGGGTCCGCGTACGAGGTCGACGTAGGCCTCGCGGTCCGTCGCGAACTCGGCCGGCACGACGTGCGCGCCGAGGAAGGTCGCCGTGTCGGCGACCTCGGCCGAGAGCTCGCAGAGCCGGACCTCGCCCGCGAGGTCGAGGGCGTAGCCGGACTTCGCCTCGACGGTCGTCGTGCCGTTCGCGCGCATGGCCGCGCGGCGCCGGTGGGCGTCGCGACGCAGGTCGGGGGAGGTGGCGGCGCGCGTCGCGCGCACGGTGCGCATGATGCCCCCACCGTCGTAGCGCTCCCCCGCGAGACGGGCCTCGAACTCGTCACTGCGCTCACCGGCGAAGACGAGGTGGGTGTGGCTGTCGACGAAGCCGGGCAGGACGGCCGCGCCCGCCACGTCGAGCGCCTGGTCGGCCGCGGGGCAGTCGGCGTCGTCACCCACCCAGGCGACGCGCCCCCCCTCGACGACCAGGGCCGCGTGGCGGCGCCGCCCGACCGGGCCGTCGCCCCACGCGGGGTCGTTGGTCAACAGCTCGCCAATGCCGCGCAGCGCGAGGCTCACGCGCCCTCGCGCATCGGGATGCGCACCCCTCGCTCGGTCGCCGTCTGCTCGGCGATCTCGTAGCCCGCGTCGACGTGACGGATGACCCCCATACCGGGGTCGTTCGTGAGGACCCGCGCGAGCTTCTCCGCCGCGAGGGGCGTCCCGTCGGCCACGCAGACCTGCCCGGCGTGGATCGAGCGCCCGATGCCGACGCCGCCGCCGTGGTGGATCGAGACCCACGAGGCCCCCGAGGCCGTGTTGATCAGGGCGTTGAGGAGCGGCCAGTCGGCGATCGCGTCCGACCCGTCGAGCATCGCCTCGGTCTCCCGGTAGGGGGAGGCCACCGAGCCGCTGTCGAGGTGGTCGCGACCGATCACGATGGGCGCGGCGACCTCGCCCCGGGCGACCAGGTCGTTGAAGGCGAGCCCGGCCCGGTCGCGCTCGCCGTAGCCGAGCCAGCAGATGCGCGCGGGCAGGCCCTGGAAGGCGACCTTCTCCTCGGCCTTCCTGATCCAGCGCGCCAGGGCCTCGTTCTCGGGGAAGAGGTCGAGGACCGCTCGATCGGTGCGGGCGATGTCCTTCGGGTCGCCCGACAGGGCGGCCCAGCGGAACGGGCCCTTGCCCTCGCAGAAGAGGGGCCGGATGTAGGCGGGCACGAAGCCGGGGAACTCGAAGGCCCGACCGTAGCCCCCGAGGGCGGCCTCGCCGCGAATCGAGTTCCCGTAGTCGAAGACCTCGGCGCCGGCGTCCATGAACCCGACCATCGCCTCGACGTGACGGGCCATGGCCTGGCGGGCCCGGTCGGTGAACTCCTCGGGCTTCTTCTCCGCGTAGTCGTGCCAGTCGCCGAGGTCGATGCCCTCGGGCAGGTAGGAGAGGGGGTCGTGGGCCGAGGTCTGGTCGGTCACGATGTCGACCTCCACCCCCCGGCGGAGGATCTCGGGCACCAGTGTGGCGGCGTTGCCCACGAGGCCCACCGAGAGGGGCGTCCGGGCGGCCTTCGCCGCGAGCACGCGCGCGAGGGCGCCGTCGAGGTCGCTCGTCCACTCGTCGAGGTAGCGCTGCTCGACCCGGCGCGCCAGTCGCGACGGGTCGACGTCGATGCAGAGGCAGACCCCGTCGTTCATCGTGACCGCGAGGGGCTGGGCCCCGCCCATGCCGCCGGCGCCGGCCGTCAGCGTGAGCGTGCCGGCGAGGGTTCCCCCGAAGCGCTTCTCCGCGACGGCGGCGAAGGTCTCGTAGGTCCCCTGCAGGATGCCCTGGGTGCCGATGTAGATCCACGACCCGGCCGTCATCTGTCCGTACATCGTGAGGCCCAGGGCCTCGAGTCGACGGAACTCGGGCCACGTCGCCCAGTCCCCCACCAGGTTCGAGTTGGCGATGAGCACGCGCGGGGCCCACTCGTGGGTCCGGAAGACCCCCACGGGCCGACCGGACTGGACGAGCATCGTCTCGTCGGGCCCGAGGGTCGTCAGGGTGCGCACCAGGGCGTCGAAGCTGCGCCAGTCGCGCGCGGCCCGTCCCGTGCCGCCGTAGACGACGAGGTCGTCGGGCCGTTCCGCGACCTCGGGGTCGAGGTTGTTCTGGAGCATGCGCAGCGCGGCCTCCTGGGGCCACCCCCGCGCGCTCAGCTGGGTCCCGCGCGGCGAGCGCACCGGTCGAGCTCCCTCCATGGCTACCTCCTTACCCGACGAGGTGCTCGCGCACCGTCGCCCTCAACGAGCCGTTGCGCACGAGGTCGGCCACGGCGGCGATCTCCGGTCCGAGCCAGCGGTCGGCGCCCGGTCCGCCCGTCGCGGCGTTCACGGCGTCGACGACCCGGGCGGTCGCCGGCGAGGCGGCGAGGGGGGCCCGCAGGGCCATCGCCCGAGCGGCCGCCAGGATCTCGACGGCCAGGACGTCGGCGAGGGCCTCGACCGAGCGGCGCAGCTTGCGCGCCGCGTGCCAGCCCATCGAGACGTGGTCCTCCTGCATGCCCGACGAGGGGATCGAGTCGACGCTCGCCGGCACCGCCAGGCGCTTCATCTCGCTGACGAGGCCCGCCTGGGCGTACTGGGCGATCATGAGGCCCGAGTCGACCCCCGCCTGGTGGGCGAGGAACGGCGGCAGCCCGTAGCTGCGGTCGGGGTCGAGGAGCCGGTCGGTGCGCCGCTCGGCGATCGAGGCGAGGTCGGCGAGTGAGATGGCGAGGAAGTCGAGCACGTAGGCGACCGGCGCGCCGTGGAAGTTCCCGTTGGAGGCGAGCGTCCCGTCGGCGAGCACCGACGGGTTGTCGATCGCCGACGCCAGCTCGATCTCGGCGACCCGGGCCGCGTGGCTCCAGGTGTCCCGCGCCGCTCCGTGGACCTGGGGGGCGCACCGCAACGAGTAGGCGTCCTGCACCTGGGTCGGGTCGTCGAGGTGGGAGGCCACGATCGGCGAGTCGGCGAGGAGCGAGGCGAGGTGGGCGGCGCTGCGGATCTGGCCGGGGTGGGGACGCAGCGCGTGCAGCTCGGGCACGAAGACCCGGTCGGTCCCCCGCAGGGCCTGGATGGAGAGGGCGGCCGCCAGGTCCGCGACGTCGAGCAGGTTGTCGAGGTCCTCGAGGGCGAGCACCAGCTGGCCGAGCATCCCGTCGGTCCCGTTGATGAGGGCGAGGCCCTCCTTCTCGGCGAGCTCGACCGGCGCCCGTCCCACCGCGGCGAGCGCCGCGGCCGCCGGCAGGAGGGTCCCGTTCGCGTCGCGCACCTCGCCCTCGCCCGTGAGGGCGAGGGCGACGGCGGCGAGGGGCGCCAGGTCGCCCGAGGCCCCGAGGGAACCGAACTCGTGGACGACGGGAGTGATCCCGGCGTTGAGCAGGGCGGCGTAGGCGAGGGCCGTCGTCGGACGAACGCCGGCGACGCCGCTGCAGAGGTTGGTGAGGCGCGACGTCATCATCGCCCGCACGACCTCGCGCTCGACCTCGGGTCCGACCCCGGCCGCGTGCGAGCGAATGAGCGAGCGCTGCAGGTCGCGACGACGTTCGGGCGAGATGAACGTCGTCGCCAACGCGCCGAAGCCGGTCGAGAGTCCGTAGACCGGCGTCCCGCTCTCGACGAGCGCGTCGATGGCCCGACGCTGGTGCTCCAGCCGGGCGAGGACGGCCCCGTCGATCTCGACGGTCGCGCCGTGGCGCGCGACCTCGACGAGCTCGGCGCGCGTCAGCGCCTCGAGGGTGATGCGAACGGTCATCGGGCTCTCCTCGCCAGGCCCGCCAGGGCCTCGAGCACCGCGAGCGCCACGAGGCGCACGGTGCGTTGGTCGTCGCTGTCGCGCTCGACGTCGACTTCGGTGAAGTCGATCGCGCGCACCCGCGGGTCGCGGCCCGCGATCCGGGCCGCCTCGCGCAGCTCGCGCGCCGAGAGACCCCCCGGGAGCGCGGCCGGGCAGCCGGGCACGCTCGCGCGATCCACCACATCGATGTCGAGGTCGACGTAGACGTGCCGGCCGCCCTCGGCGGCCCGGTCGAGGGCCTCGCGCATCACGGTCTCGATGCCGCGCTCGGCGACCTCGTCGCGCGTTCGGGCGCTCAGCCCGGCGTCGCGGGCGCGTCGGGCGTACGCCGGCGAGTTCGCGAAGTCGCTGAGCCCCACCTGCACCACGTGGGCGCCGTCGAGGCCCGCCTCCAGGAGTTGACGGACCGGCGAGCCGTTGGAGACCCCGTCGCGCAGATCGAGGTGGGCGTCGAGGGTCACGAGGCCCCACTCGGCCCAGGACCCGGCGGCGAGCCCGGTGAGGGCGTGGAAGGTGGCGGCGTTGTCCCCGCCCAGCACTAGGTGGAGCTCGGCCTCGCTCGCTCGCGCGAGCGCCTGCGCGACGCGGTCGGTCCCCCCGGCGCCGTCGGGATCGAAGACGTCGCCGAGGTCGAGAGCGTCGACCTCGTCGGCGAGGTCCAGGGCGTCGCGGTAGGACCAGGTGGAGAAGCGGGCCAGGGCCTCGCGCACGGCGGACGGCGTCGCGTGCCACGACCGTGGGGTCACCGACGTGGTGTACGTGGAGACGCCGAGCAGACTGGCGTGGCGACGACCTTCGAGCGGCGTCGCGCGCAGGAGCGTCGCGGCCGCGGGCCAGAGTGGGTCGGTCACTCGCCCATGCTACGCAGCCGCCCCCCGGCCGGGGTCCGGGTCAGCCGCAGGCGCCGGTGAGGTGCAGCGGCTGGGGACGGGCCCGATTCCCGGCGCCGAGGCCCGGCGCCGTCCAGTTGCAGCCCCACGCTCCGGGCTCGGCCAACGCGACGAAGAAGTCCCGCTCCCACCCGGTGAAGTAGATGGTCGGGATGTGCTCCTGGCCCGGCACCTGGACCGGCAGCGACCCGGCCCCGTGGAGCGGGGCGTCCGGGCTGAGCGGGGCGCCGAGGCTCGGCCAGTAGGGGTTGATGTCGAGCTCCATGCCCATCCAGGCGCCGGCGCGGGCCAGCGCGATCGCGAGGGGCCCGGGCAGGATCGGCGTCATCGTCGCCACGTAGATCAGGTTGCCCTGGCGGTCGACGCCGAGGGCGCTACGGGCGACCGCCGGGACGCCCCCGAGGGTGTCGCCCCAGGCCCGCCAGTTCGCCCCGAGCGCCGCGGCGGTCGGTCGCCCGTTCCACACCAGAGGGCCCAGGTTCTGGCGCCAGCTGATCGGACGGAAGCCCGCGGGCGGGAAGTTCGGCGAGCCCCAGCGACCCATCGCCCAGTGGCCCTGGGCGTCGAGGGCGAGCGTCATGTACCCGGGCGTCGGGGGGACGAGGACCATGCCGTCGGCCATCGAGCCTCCGGAGTGGGCCGCCTGCTTGAAGCCCCCGTTGAAGACGGCGACGACGCCGGGCGGCCCCTCGACGGGCCAGTCGATCGAGGGGCCCGCGTCGACGGGCACCCGCGGCGCGAGCGCTGGATCGGTCGTCCCCACGTGCCAGCGCAGGAACGTCGAGCGCGCCCGCAGGCGCACCGCCCGGAACGTGACCCCACCCACGGTGAGGGACGTGTAGTCGACCATGACGCCCCGCGACGAGCGCGAGGCCACCGTCCAACCGGCCTGGGGACGCTCCGGCGGCACGGTCGTCGTCGCGACCGGCGGCGCGGTGCTCGACGTCGTGCTCGAGCTCGCGGTGGTGGTCGAGGTCGACCCGAGGGCCCGGGTGCTGGCCACCACCGCGATGAGCGCCACGGCCGTCAGGGCGACCGCGCTGGCGGCCCGACGGCCGCGCACTCGCTAGTCGCGCTCGACGACGCGGACCCCGCCGCTCGCGTCGTCCTCGCCCGTCGGCTCCGTCTCCTCGATGAAGACGGGCACCGGCGTCGGCTCGAGCTCCTCGCGCACGTCGTCCACGTAGGCCGGTGCGGGAACCGCGACGTACTCTCCGCTCTCGGTGCGCGTCACCACGTTGGTCACCTTACGGCGACCACCGCCCTTGGTCTCGTGCAGCTCCTTGGCGATCTTGTAGGCGATCGGGTACGCCACGAAGGGCGAGATGAGCACCAGGATGCGCATCGTCCACAGGACCGTGTTGAGCGAGACCTTGAAGTAGTTGGCGATGACGTCGGTCGAACTCGCGATGAAGAGCATCGAGATGAGGGCCAACACCGCGACGCCGGCCGCCGTGCGCTTCGGACGGTCGCTCGGCCGATCGAGGAGGTTGTGCATCGCGTGGTCGCCCGTCACCCGCCGCTCGAGGGCCGGCCAGGCGTAGGCGAGGCCGAAGACGAGGCCCGGGAAGATGACCGCGGGGATCGTGACCTCGAGCGGGATCGTGTGCCCGAACCCGTGGAACTGCCAGGCCGGGAAGATGCGCAGCGCGCCGTCGAGGAACCCCATGTACCAGTCCGGCTGGACGGCGTAGGAGATGCGCGCGGCGTCGTAGGGTCCGAACTGCCAGATCGGGTTGATCTGGAAGAAGGCGCCCATCGCGGCCGTGACGCCGGCCACGATGAACAAGAAGCCGGTCGTCTTCGCCATGAAGACCGGGAACATGGGCGAGCCCACCACGTTGTCCTCGGTCCGCCCCTCCCCCGGGAACTGCGTGTGCTTCTGGCGCACCAGCAGGATCAGGTGGAAGGTCACCAGTGCCAGCATGATGCCCGGCACCACGAGGACGTGGAGGATGAAGAAGCGCTGGAGGATCACCGTGCCGGGGTAGTTGCCCCCGAAGACCCAGAAGGCCAGGTAGGTGCCCACGAGCGGGACCGAGAGGATGATCGAGTAGGCGATGCGGATGCCCGTGCCCGAGACGAGGTCGTCGGGCAGCGAGTAGCCGAGGAAGCCGTTCACGATCGCCAGCGTCAGCAGGGTCACGCCGATCGTCCAGTTGAGCTCGCGCGGCTTGCGGAAGGCTCCGGTGAAGAAGACGCGCGCCATGTGCACGACCATCGAGCCGATGAAGATGTCAGCCGCCCAGTGGTGCATCTGGCGCATGAGCAGGCCGGCCCGCACCGCGAAGGACAGGTTGACCGAGGACTGGTAGGCCTGGGTCATCGGCATGCCGTCGAGGGGCAGGTAGCTGCCGTGGTAGGTCACGATCGTCGAGCTCGGCACGTAGTACAGCGACAGGAAGACGCCGGTCGCGAGCAGGATGACGAACGAGTAGAGGGCGATCTCGCCCAGCATGAACGACCAGTGGTCGGGGAAGATCTTGTCGAGGAACGTCCGCCCGCCCCGGGCGACGCCCAGCCGGTCGTCGAGCTCGCCGAGGGCCCGCCCGACGGCGCCGTAGCGTCCGCCGGCGCGCTGGCGCTGGCGCTTGGTGATGGTGTCGCTCATGAGCGCTCCCAGAATCCGGGGCCGACCGGCTCGTGGTAGTCGCTCTGGGATCGGATGTAACCCATCGCGTCGACGTAGAGCGGCAGCTGGGGCAGCGGGCGGGGCGCGGGACCGAAGTTCGGGATCGCGCCGTTGGTGACGTTGAACATCGACTGGTGGCAGGGGCAGACGAGCAGCTGCAGCTGCTGCTCGTAGAGGCCGACCGGGCAGCCGAGGTGGGTGCAGAGCTTGGAGTAGGCGATGTAGCCCATCGGCCCCCAGGACTCGCGACCCTTCTGGGTCACGTAGTTCTGGTTCGAGATCCGGATGAGGACGGTCTGGTCGACGGCCTGGCCCCGATCGGTGTTCTCCGTGCCCTCCGGGAAGACGGTCACGATCGACCCCACGGCGAGGTCGTCGACGTGGACCCGGCGACCGGTCTGGTCGACGGCGTAGGAGCCCGCCCGCCAGTCGGTGTGGAAGAGGGTCCCCTTGGGCAGCGGTCCGAGGCTGCGCAGCAGCGGGAAGAGCGCGACGACGCCGAAGGCCCCGAGGCCCCCGCCGAGCAGGCCGCCGAGCACCTTGCGACGCTTCACGACCGAACCGCCGCGCTCCACGATCGCCGCGGCGAAGGCGTCCCGGTCGGCCTCGGAGTTGGCCAGGCGGTGGCGCTCCTCCACGAACGGCCCCTTCGGCATGAGGTACTTGCCCCACGCGACGAGCCCGGTACCCAGGAAGAAGAGGCCGCCCCCCATGGTCGCCCCGAGGGTCCACGGGGCGGCGTTCATCCAGTAGGCGACGCCGAAGCCCACCACGAGGACGAGGCCCAGCAGCAGCGACAGGGCGATGACCCGCTCGACGAGCAGGGGGTTGCGCGCCGCCGGCGCGAGGTGCGGATCGTCGGCCGCCAGCCCCGAGAGGCTGACGGGCGTGCGGTGCTCGTGGTCGCTCACTGGCGCTCTCCTACCCAGAATCCGACCAGGGCGAGCACGGCGACGCCGACGAGCAGCGCGACGAAGCCCTCCGCGACCGGTCCCAACCCGCCGAGGCCCAGCCCACCCGGGTTGCGCGGGTGCTGGATCTCGGTGGTGACGTACTTGACGATGTCGGCGACCTGGTAGTCACTCAGGTTGCCGGTGAAGCGCGGCATGTTGCCCGGGCCGGTGCGAATCGCCTCGGCGACCTGGGTCGCCGGGATGTTGCGCAGCGACGGGGCGAAGGTCGAGCGCGCCAGCGCGTCGCCGTCGCCCTCGATCGTGTGGCAGGCCGCGCAGTTGAGGGCGAAGAGGGCCGCGCCCTGCGCCACGTTGGCGCTCTTCACGTTGACCGTCGGGATCGCGGGGTAGCTGGGGCTCAGCGAGTTGATCCACGCCGCGATGGCCAGGGCCTGGTCGTGGGTGAGGCGCGGGAGGCGGCGGGGCGCCTGCACGGCGCGCGGGTCGGCGGCGGGCATCCGGCCCGACTCGATCCAGAAGTCGATCGTCGCCGGCCCCAGGCCTACGAGGTTCGGGAAGGCCCCGGTCGTGCCGGCCGCCGGAACGCCGTTCGCCTCGGTGCCGTGGCACGAGGCGCAGTTCTGGAGGTAGAGGGCCTGGCCCAGGGCCGCCAGGGCCGGTGAGGGCACGTTGTAGGTGATGGCGCTGTCACCGTAGGAGGTGATCTGGCCGTTCTTCTTCGTGACCACGTCGGAGTTGGGCGTGCCGGCGTTGTGGCGCGAGGTCTGGTAGACGGGGCCGTTCGCCGCGTGGGCCGGCAGGGCCCAGGCGAGGGGGGCACCGATCGCGGCGGCGGCCAGCGCGTAGCGCGCGAGGTGGCGGAGGGTGTTCACCGGTCGCATCCGCTACTTCAGCAAGAAGAGGGACGAGTACAGGCCGATCCAGACCACGTCGACGAAGTGCCAGTAGTAGCTCACGCCCTGGAAGGCGGCGAGCTCACCGGCGTCGCCCTCCTTGCCCCGCATGCGGAACAGGAGGAGGGCCATCGCGACCAGGCCGAGGAAGACGTGGAGTCCGTGCAGTCCGGTCGTGATGTAGAAGACCGATCCGTAGGCGTTCGTGTACCAGCGCGTCTCGAGGTGCGTCCACTCGTAGACCTGGTTGCCGAGGAAGAGGGCGCCCATCACGATGGTCGTGATGACCCACCGTCGCGCCGACGTGCGGCGGCGGTGCTCGATCAGCCACACCCCCCACTGCATGGTCCCCGACGACGCCACCAGGATGATCGTGAAGATGCCGGCCTGCAGGGTGTCGAGGTGGGTGCCCTGGGGTGGCCACGCGGCCAGGTGGGCGCGGATGGTGAAGAGGGCGGCGAACAGCCCCGAGAAGAACATCAGCTCTGAGCCGAGCCAGATCATGACGCCGATGGCCAGCATCGGCGGACGATCGTGGACGATCTTCTCCGGCGTCGCCAGGCTGTCGAGGGGGAGCGCCTGACTCACGGCGACATTTCTAGTGGACCGGTCGAGATGACCGCTATTTCGCCCCTAAGACCCCTCACAGCAACGAGGCCGGGAGGGATCCGACCCCGAGGACGGTGAGTCGGCGCGTCGGGCGCGTCATCGCCACGTAGAGCGTGCGCAGGCCGCGCGGCGTGGGCGCGCCGGCCGCCGAGCCCCGCGCGGCGATGGTGACGGGGTCCACCACGACCACGGCGTCGAACTCGAGCCCGTGCGCCCCCTCGGCCGCCACGACGACGAGGTCCGCGGCGAGTCCCGCCGACTCCTCGACCGTGGGGTCGACGGCGGCCAGCCCGTCGGCCACCAGACGACGGCAGATCTCCTCGACCCGGCTCTCCGGGGCGATGACGGCGACCCGCCCGGGGGCGACGGCCGCCAGCTCCCGCGCCACGATCGGCGCCAGCTCGGCGGCGAGGGCCCCCTCGTCGTCGAGGCAGCGGATCTCCGGACTCGTCCCGGCGCGCCGGACGGGTCGGGGCGGCTCGAGGTCGCTCCCCGACGCGGCCAGCGTCGGCGCGGCGGCGTCGAGGACCTCCTCCGGGGTGCGGTAGCTGACGGTGAGGTCGACGCGCGTGACGGGACGCCGGGGCTCGAGGGCGTCGAGCACGGTGTCCCACGACGAGACGGCGGCCGTCGCCGTCGACTGGCCCATGTCGCCGACGATCGTCATCGATCCCGCGAGGTCGCGTCGGCGCAGTACCCGTAGCTGCATGACCGAGAGATCCTGGGCCTCGTCGACCACGATGTGGCCGTAGGTGACGAACTCGGCCTCGTCGCGCTCCTCGGGCGCGGCGGCGGCCAGGCGCGCCGCCTCGCGCAACGCGGCGGCGCGCACGTCGCCGCTGTAGCTGTCGAGGTCGACGCCCTCCAGGAAGGCCTCCACGCTCTTGGTGGCGGGACGGGGACGGCGACGGGGCCCGAGCAGGACGCGGGCCTCGTCGACGAGGGCCGTGTCGGCGATCGTCCAGGGGATCTCGTCGAGCGAGCTCGAGCGCGGGCGCACGAGCATCTCGCACTCCTCGTCACGGAGCACGCCCCGTCCCGCGGCCCGGATCAGGGCCGGGGCCCCGAACAGGTCGTGCAGGAGCTCCTGGCCGGACAGGCGCGGCCACATCCGCTGGAGGGCCTCCTTGAAGGCCGGCGTCGCCCGAATCTGGTCGGCGAGCTCGACGACGCCGCTCACACCCTCGCCCTCGTCGCGCACGAAGCGGTCGTAGTAGCGCTGGGCCAGGCGCTGAGCGATCTCGCGCCCCACGGCCGAGCGCCGCTGGTTGTGGTTGCCCGGACGCCGGCGCGCCCGCTCCACCACGTCGACCGTGTCGGCGGCGCGCAGCACGAGGACGGCCCGACCGAGCGGGATCTCCACGTCGCGGCGCAGGGGCCGCTCGCGGGTCCGCACGGCCTGGGCGATGACCCGGACCATGCGGGGGTCACCCTTCAGCCGGGCCACCGCCTCCCCGTCGCGCCCGCGGACCGGCACGTTCGGCACGAGGCCGGCGATCGTCGAGAGGGTGACGCCGGACTCGCCGAGCGAGGGCAGCACGTTCTCGATGTAGTTGAGGAAGAGCGGATTCGGTCCGACGACGAGGACGCCCTGACGCTCCAGGGTCGCGCGGTGGGTGTAGAGGAGGTAGGCCGCGCGGTGCAGGGCGACCGCGGTCTTGCCCGTTCCCGGTCCCCCCTGGACGAGGAGGATCCCGGGCAGCGGCGTGCGGATGACGCGGTCCTGCTCCCCCTGGATCGTCGCCACTATGTCGCCCATGCGGCCCGTGCGGGCCCGCCCGAGCGCGGCGAGGAGGGCCGCCGGCCCGCCGAGGGCGAAGCCGCCGTCGACCAGGCCCTCGTCGGTCACGGCGCGCACCTCGTCGTCGGACAGGGCCAGGTCGCCGTCGGCGCCCGCGAAGAACTCGTCCTCCACGCCGACCACCTCGCGGGCGCGGATCGCCACGTGGCGCCGTCGCGCCAGGCGTAGCGGCTCGACGCCGGTCGCCCGATAGAAGGGCTCGGCCACGGGCGCGCGCCAGTCGACGACCAGCGGGTTCAGGTTCTCGTCGGAGACGGCGAGGCGCCCCACGTGGAACGCGTCGCCGGGGCCGTCGCCGTCGGGCGCGTAGTCG
The DNA here is from genome assembly GCA_027449885.1 of Acidimicrobiaceae bacterium. Taxonomy (GTDB): domain Bacteria; phylum Actinomycetota; class Acidimicrobiia; order Acidimicrobiales; family RAAP-2; genus RAAP-2. The sequence goes on along the minus strand of DAIDKS010000019.1, from coordinate 61,644 downwards.
ATGCGACCGAAGAACAGGGGCTGATCGCCGATGGCCAGCTGGTCCAGGCGCTGGAGCGCCGTGCCCATCACGACGTCGCGCTCCACGAGGTCACCCGCGCCGCGCATCGAGGCCACCGCCACGCTGTCGCGCAGGGCCCGCGCCTCCGCTCGCATGTGATCCAGGGCCGCGAGGGCACGGTCGAGGAAGGCCTGCTCCTCGGAGATCTCGCGCTGGTGGGCCATCAACGACTCCCTCGAAACGGGTCTGACGATTCTAGTGGCCCTCACGGGTCTCCTCTCCCGCCCGCTCCCCGTAGGCTGGATGGCGGAGGAGATCGTGGAGCCAGTCCTGTTGCGAGCGTGCCGGGGGGAACGCGTCGACCACGTCCCGGTGTGGTTCATGCGCCAAGCCGGACGATCGCTGCCGGAGTACCGGGCCCTGCGGGGGAGCGGCTCGATCCTCGAGGCGATCGCCGACCCGGCCGTCGCGGCCGAGGTGACCCTCCAGCCGGTGCGGCGCTACGGCGTCGACGCGGCCATCCTCTTCTCGGACATCGTCGTGCCCTACCACGCCATCGGCGTCGGCGTCGACGTCGTCCCGGGCCGCGGGCCCGTCGTCGAGCGTCCCCTGCGCACGCGCGCCGACCTCGAGCGACTCCGCGCCCTCGAGGCGGGCGACGTCGCCCACGTCACCGCGACGGTCGATCGGGTCGTCGCCGAGCTCTCTCCCGACGTCCCCCTCATCGGCTTCGCCGGCGCCCCCTTCACCGTGGCGAGCTACCTCGTCGAGGGCGCACCGAGCCGCGACTTCGTCAACGTGAAGGGCCTGATGCACCGCGACCCGGCGCTCTTCGCCGCGATGAGCGATCGGCTCGTCGAGATCACCATCGCCTTCCTGCGACTCCAGGTGGCCCACGGGGCGCGGGCCCTGCAGCTCTTCGACTCCTGGGCCGGGTCGCTCTCGCGCGACGAGTACCGCCGCTTCGCCCTCGAGCCCACCCAGCGCGTCCTCGAGGGCGTGGCCGACCTCGGCGTGCCGACGATCCTGTTCGGGGTCGGCACCGGGGAGCTACTCGACCTCATGGCGAGCGCCGGCAGCGACGTCGTGGGCGTCGACTGGCGCGTCGACCTCGACACCGCCCGTGGTCGGGTCGGCGACCGTGCCGTCCAGGGCAACCTCGACCCCGCCCGGTGCGTCAGTGACGTCGACCTCGGCGTCGCCGCCGCGCGCGAGGTGCTCGCGCGGGCGGGGACGGCCCCGGGACACGTCTTCAACCTCGGTCACGGCGTCCTACCGTCGACGGACCCCGCCGTGCTCGAGGCCATCGTTCGGGTGGTCCACGACGAGGGGAGGGCCGGGGTATGACGACCGGAGTCCTCGTGATGGCCTACGGCACCCCGTCGAGCCGTGAGGCGGTGGCGCCCTACTACACCCGCATTCGCCACGGTCGACCGCCGACCCCCGAGCTCCTGGCCGACCTCGTCCGGCGCTACGACGCGATCGGGGGCGCCTCGCCCCTCGCCGCGCGCACCCGCGAGCAGGTCGACGCGCTCTCGGCGACGCTCGCGCGCCGCTACCCCCTCCACTACGACGTGCGCTTCGGCGCGAAGTACGAGCCGCCACTCATCGAGGAGACGGCCGCGAGCTTCGCCGCGGACGGCGTCACCGAGGTCATCGGCCTGGCCCTCGCCCCGCACTCGTCGTCCATGTCGACGGACGAGTACATGGCCCGCGCGCGCGAGGCCCTCGGGCCGGACGTCGCCTTCCGCCCGGTCGGGGCGTGGTGGGACACTCCCGGGTTCCTCGAACTGATCGCCCGACGAGTGCGCGCGGCGCTCGCCACCCTCGACCCGGCCCGGCGCGCGACGACCGAGGTGATCTTCTCCGCCCACTCGCTGCCCCAGCGGATCCTCGAGCGCGGCGACACCTACCCCGACCAGCTCGCCGAGAGCGCGCGGCGGGCGGCGGAGCTCGCCGGCGTCGAGCGCTACGACGTCGCCTGGCAGTCGGCCGGGCGCACCGCCGACCCGTGGATCGGACCCGACATCCTCGAGGTCCTGCGCACCAAGGCCCGCGAGGGCGTCACCGACGTCGTCTCCTGCCCCATCGGCTTCGTCGCCGACCACCTCGAGGTCCTCTACGACATCGACGTGGACGCCCAGACCGTCGCCCGCGAGGTCGGGATCACCCTGGTGCGCACGGCCTCGCTCAACGCCGACCCGGCCTTCATCGACGTCCTGGCCGACGTCGTCGTCGCCCACTCGTGACGCGCTCGGTCGTCGTCGTGGGCGGCGGCCTCGCCGGCCTGGCGGCGGCCTGGGAGCTGACCGGGGGGCCGTCCGGCCCCGGACCGGACGCGCCCCGCGTCGAGGTGATCGAAGCCGCCGGGCGCGTGGGCGGACCCCTCCTCGCGGGGACCTTCGGGGGGCGGACCGTCGACCTCGGGCCCGACGGCTACCTGGCCCGCCGACCCGAGGCGACCCAGCTCATCACCGAGCTCGGGCGCGCCGACGACCTCGTCCCGATCGCCGCGAGCGGGGCCTCCCTCTACGTGGGCGCCCGACTGGTGCCGATCCCCCGCTCCCTCTCCCTCGGCGTGCCCACCACGGTCGACGCGGTACGCGAGGCCGGCCTGTCCTGGCGGGCCCGCTGGGCCGCCCGCCGCGACCTCTGGTGGCCGGCCCCCCTCGAGGTCGGCGAGGACGCCTCGATCGGACGCATCGTGCGCACGAAGCTCGGCGACGAGATCGCCGCGACGATCGTCGAGCCCATGATCGGGGGCATCCAGGCCGGACGGATCGACGACCTCTCCGCCGCGACCGTCTTCCCCCCGCTGCTCGCCGCGGCGCGTCGCGGGGGATCCCTCATGAAGGCGCTGACGCCGCCGGCGCCGACGGACGCGGCCCCCACGCCGACGGGGCCGGCCTTCTACTCGCTGCGCGACGGCCTCGGCTCCCTGCCCCCCACCCTGCGTCGGGCGCTCGAGGAGCGCGGGGTCCTCGTGCGCACGGGCGTCGCCGTGAGCGCGGTGCGGCGGGCCGCAACGGGACCCCGGTGGCTCGTCGAGACCGACGCGACGGTCACCCCGGCCGACGCCGTGATCCTGGCGACCCCGGCCGTCGCCACCGCCCAGCTCGTCGGGGGGCTCGACGACGACCTCGCGGCCCTCGCCCGGGTCGACCGGGCCGGAGCGGCCATGGTCGCGCTGCTCTTCGGGGCCGACGACCTCCGACTGCCCCCCGCCGGGACCGGTGTGCTCGTCCCCCTGGGCACGCCGTGGCGGGACGGGGGGACCATGATGACGACGGCGCTCACCTTCCTCGATCGCAAGTGGCCCCACCTCGCGCGCGAGGGCGAGACGCTGCTGCGGGTCCACGTCGGGCGGATCGACGACCGGCGCTGGAGCGAGATGGACGACGACGCGCTCGTCGCCCGCGTCGTCGAGGAACTGGGCCTCCTCGTGGGCGCCGGCGCGCCGCGCGAGGTCGCGGTCTCGCGCTGGACCGAGGGACTCGCGCAGTACAGGGTGGGCCACGCCGCCCTCGTCGAGCGGGCCCGGGCCGCGGCCGCGCGCGTGGGCCTCCACCTCGCCGGCAGCTCCTACGACGGCGTCGGGGTCCCGGCCTCGATCGCGTCGGGTCGCGCCGTCGCCCGCGAGGTGCTCGCCGGCCGGGACTAGGGGTAGTAGCCGGAGTGGATGTAGATGCACGGGACGCCCTCGTCCACGTACATCGCGTGGTTCTTCGGGTCGTCGTCGAGGGCCAGGCGCACGTCGAAGCCGTGGTCGCGCAGCCCCGTGAGGGCGGCCCGCTTGAAGTGGTCGACGTCCCGGCTGTCGCCGTAGGGGCGCATCACGAGCAGGTCCCAGCGCACCTGGTAGCGCTCGAGCCAGCCGAGCGTGTGGGGCTGGACCCGTAGCGGCCGACCGGTGAGCAGCACGATCGAGAGGTCGGCGTCGAGCAGGTCCAGCAGGCGGTCGATCTCCTCGACCACCGGGTCGTCCCCGCAGGCGTCGAAGAAGGCGCGCCAGTCGCCCCACTCCAGGTAGTGCTGGCGACCGGCGGCGTCGGCCAGGACGCCGTCGATGTCGAAGATCACGGCGGGTCCCCCGGGCACCGGGTCGGCCCGCCATCGCCAGTTCAGGGGTGCCTCGTCCATGGTCCTCACCGGTCGTCCCGCCGACTCTGCGAGACTGGGCTCGTGGGAGCGACCGACCGTCTCACGCTACCAATTCCCTACGGGCATCACGTCTACGTCCTGAGCGACCTGGCCCTCTCGGCGGCCGTCGATCCGGCGGGACGCCCCCTGCGCGAGTTCCTCGACCTCCTCGCCACGATCGACGACGCGGCCGTCGTCGTCCTCGCGGGGAACCTCCTGCGCCCGGAGCCGGGCGAGGACCTCGCCGAGGTCGCCCGCGCCACGCTCGCGGCCCGGCCGGAGCTCGCCCGCGCCCTCGCCGCGTTCTGCCGACTGCCCGAGCACCGGTGCGTCGTGCTCCCGGGACGGCTCGACGGGGACTTCGCCACGCGCGAGGCGGCCCGGGCCCCCTTCGAGGCGCTGGGGGTCGAGTTCGCCGGCGAGGTCCTCTGCCAGGTGGCCGCCTCGGGCGGGGTCCGCGACCTCGCCATCGCGGCCGGCTCCTGCGCCACCGACCTCGACCGCGTGCCGGCGACGGAGCGCGTGGACGCCGACCGCCTCGAGGACCCCGACGCGCTCGCCCGCTTCGCCGCCTCGCGCGTCCTCTACCGGCGCCTCGGGCCCTGGGTGTGGGCGCCGATCCTGCTGATCCTCTTCGCCGACCTCTACAGCACGCTCGCCTCGGTCCTCAACCACCTCACCCACCACGAGTTCCACCTGAGGGTCCACGTCGGGCTCCACACCCCCCACCCCGTCGGGTTCTGGGGCCACCTCCTCGTGACCCTGGCCCTCGTCGCCCTGATCGAGGGGGCGGTCGCCGCCGTCGCCGGACTGCTCGTGCGGCGGCGCTTCGACCACACCGCCCGCACCGCCACCCCGGCCCTCGCCGAGCCCCTGGCCCAGACCACGGTCGCCGGAGTGGCCGCCCTCGAGTACGCCCGGCGCGTCGCCGAGCGCGGCGGCGCCGGGGCCGTCGTCGGCGGGGCTCCCCGCCCGGCCCTCGCCTTCCTCGACCGCGGCGTCTGCGCCGCCCCCGGACCCTCCCGCGTCGTGGCGATCGAGCGCCACGGGCGGTTCGGACTGCCCCCGGTCTTCACGACCGTCGAGCGGCTGGGCATCGTCGAGGTGGAGGCGGCGAGCGCCGTCCAGGTCCGCCTCTACGCCGGTCAGTCACCGCGACGGCGCCGGGGCCGACTCCTCGAGCGGATCGTGGCCGACGCGCCGGTCCAGCCGGCCCTCCCGACGACGACCGGCCTCGCGGGGTCGTGGCCGATGGGCGACCCCTACCCCGTCTCGGTCGGCTCCCTCGAGGCGCAGCGCCGGGAGCGGACGATTCGCCGCGTGGCGAGCGGCCTGATCCTCCTCGACGGCCTGATCGACGTCGCCGTCACGACCCTGCCCCCGCTGCGGGGCCGGCTCCGCGCCGTGGAGACCCTCCTCCCCCTGGGCGTCGCCCGGTCGGCCGCCGCCCTCACCGCCCTCGCCGGCGTGGCGATGATCATGCTCGCGCGCGGGCTGCGCCGCGGTCAGCGCCGCGCCTGGACCGTCGCGGTGATCGCTCTCGGGGCCACCGCCGTCGCCCACCTGGTACGCGCGGGGAGCCTCCTCTCTCCCCTGCTCGCCGTCGCCATCCTCGCCTTCCTCGTGCTCACGCGCTCGCACTTCAGCGCGGCCACCGACCGCTCGAGCGCCCGCGAGGCCCTGCCCCGCGTCGGACTGCTCGCCCTCTTCGCCGTGGTGGTCGCCACCCTCGGCATCGAGGCGACCGGTCGCCACACCCACCTGCCGAGCTGGCCGACGGTGCTCGCGGCCGTCGTCGAGCGCCTCGTCGGCGTCACGGCGATCCCCCTGCCCGATCGGGTGGGCGACTTCGCCACCGCCTCGCTCACGGCCGTCGGGTTCACCCTCATCGTGACGGCCCTCTACCTGGTGACGCGGCCGGTCGTCGACCGGCGCATCTCGACCCACGCCGGCTCCACCGAGCGCCGCCTCGCCGAGCTGCGGGCCCGGGAGATCGTCCGGCGCCACGGACGGGGCACGCTCGACTACTTCGCCCTGCGCGACGACAAGCAGTTCTTCTTCTTCCGCGACACCCTGGTCGCCTACGCCGTCTACGGCGGGGTCGCCCTCGTCTCGCCCGACCCGGTCGGGCCCGAGGCCGAGCGCGTGAGCGCCTTCTCCTCCTTCCGCGCCTACGCCGAGTCGCGGGGCTGGACGATCGCCGTGATGGGCGCCGGCGCCGAGTGGCTCCCCATCTACCACGCGGCCGGGCTGCACTCGATCTACCTCGGCGACGAGGCCATCGTCGACTGCCCGACCTTCTCCCTCGAGGGCGGCAAGATGAAGGGGCTCCGCCAGGCCTGCTCCCGCCTGGCCCGCCACGGCTACACGGTCGAGTTCGCCGACCCCGCGACCATCGACCCGGCCCGGGTGCCGGCGCTGCTCGAGCTCATCGCCATGCTGCGCCGGGGCGACGGGGAGCGGGGCTTCTCGATGATGCTGGGGCGTCTCTTCGACCCGAAGGACGAGGGCCTGCTCCTCACGATCGTCCTCGGACCCGACCAGCGACCAGCGGCCGTCCTGCAGTTCGTGCCCTCGCCGGCCCTCAACGGCTACTCGCTCGACCTCATGCGCCGCGACCCCGGCGAGCACCCCAACGGACTGATCGACTACGCCCTCTGCTCGACGATCGAGTACCTGCGCGAGCACGGCGGGCGCGGGCTGAGCCTCAACTTCGCGGCCTTCCGCTCGGTCCTCGACGGGGAGCGGGGCGAGGGGACCTTCACCCGCATCGAGCGCTGGGCCCTCAAGCGCCTCTCGGGCATCCTGCCGATCGAGACCCTGTGGTCCTTCAACGCGAAGTACCAGCCGACCTGGCTGCCCCGCTACCTCGTCTACCCCGCCGCCGAGTCCTTCGTCCCGGTCGTCGCGGCGACCCTCCGGGCCGAGTCCATCACCGAGATCCCGGTCATCGGGCGCTTCCTCGCGAACGACCCGGCCAACCGACCGGGAACGGTGGTGCCCGAGGAGGTCCTCGCGGCCGCCGAGCGCGCCACGCGCCGCTAGGGCGCGAGCAGTCGCAGGCCGACCCGCTGGACGACCGGGCCGCCCTGCGGGGCGATCGGACGCGACGGCGAGCCGCTCGTGAGGAAGACGGCGACCCGCAGGCCCGCCGCGTCGCGCGCGGAGAGCCGCTCCACGAGTCGCGCGAGGTGGCCCGGGGTGGCGCAGGCCTGGGTCAGGCCGGCGACCGTGCGCGTCGCGACCGAGATCCCGACGCAGGCCCGCCGCGTCCCGGCGACGCGCATCTCGACGATCAGCGCGTCGGCGCCCCGGTGCGCGGTGATCGGGGGCGTCGCGACGCAGGTGAGGCCGGAGCGCCGCAGCGGCGCCGGGCAGCGCACGCGCGGCCCGAGCACGGCCGTCGCGGACCACCCGGTGGCGCCGGCGAGCGTCGGGGCGGTGAGGGCGAGGGCGAGGGACGCCGCCAGCGGGGCGGCGAGCCGGCGCCGGACGGGGCTCACGCCTCGAGGGTCGACCGGACCGCCCGGGCCAGGCGGTGGGCGGCGTCCGGGACGTGGGTGAGGAAGAGCGACGGCTCGGCGAGCTCCAGCTCGAGGATGCGCCATCCCTCCGGCGCGGCGAGCAGGTCGACGCGGGCGTAGAGGAGGTCGGCGAAGCGGGGGTCGGCGAGGACCCGCTCGGCAATCGCTCGCGCGTCGGGATCGGGCGCCGTCGCGCTCATCCGCTCGCGCCGGAACAGGGCCGTGCGGGCGCCGCCGTCGACGTTGAGCATCGCGCCCTTCGTCATCGCGTGGCTGAAGGCGCCCCCGATGAAGACGAGGGCGTGCTCGCCTCGCGAGTCGACGCTGTCGAGGTAGGGCTGGATCAGCGCGTCGCGGCCCGCCGCGTGGAGGCGGGCGACGTGAGCCCGGGCCGCGTCGACCTCGTCGGCCCGGTAGCGGGTGGCGTCGATCGAGCCGGCCCCGACGGTCGGCTTCACCACGAAGGCCCCGTCGGGGAAGACCGGCGTCGCGCCCCGATCGCAGAAGTGGCTCGGGACGACCGGGTACCCGCGCGCCGCGAGGTCGGCCAGGTAGTGCTTGTCGGTCGAGTACTCGAGGATCTCCGGGCGGTTCACGATCCGCCGTCGCGCGCGAGCCCAGGCGAGGAACTCGTCGCGACGCGGCGCGTAGTCCCACGTCGAGCGCACCACGGTGAGGTCGAAGCCCTCCCACGCGACGGCGGGATCGTCCCACACCGCGAGCTCGGCCGCCACTCCGACGCCCGCGAGGGCGTCCAGGAGCAGCGGGCTGTCGACGTCGACGTCGTCACCGGCGCAGGTGGCGACCGCGACCCTCACGGGGTGAAGAGCAGCGTGGCGTGCTGGGTGAGCGCGGCGATCGGCCCCGGCCAGAGCCCGAAGACCAGCGTCACGGCGACCCCGAGGCCGATGGCGATCGCCGTCGCCGGCGGCACCGGCACGCGATCGGCGTCGACCTCGTCCTCGGCGAAGAGCGTCAGCGTCCAGCGCAGGTAGAAGACCGTGGCGATGGCCGCACCGAGCAGCGCGACGACGGCGAGGGCCCCGCCGCCGGCGTCGACGGCCGCCGCCAGCACCGAGAACTTCGCGTAGAAGCCCGTGGTGAGCGGCACGCCCAGCTGGCTCAGGAGCAGGACCGCGAGGGCCGCGCCGAGCCACGGCTGGCGCCGCGCCAGCCCGCGGTAGTGGGCGATGTCGTGACGGTCCTCCGCCTCGCCGCCCACGAGGGTTAGCACGGCGAAGGAGGCCACCACCACCGGCGCGTAGGTCGCCAGGTAGAAGAGGGCCGCCGAGGCGCCGGGGACCGTCCCCGACCACACCCCGAGCAGGATGAAGCCGGCGTGGTTGATCGAGGAGTAGGCCAGCATGCGCTTCACGTTGCGCTGGACGATGGCCAGTGAGGCACCGATCACGGTCGTCAGCGCCACGAGGGCCCACAGGATGGGTCGCCAGGTGGTCATCTGGGTCCCGAGGGCGCTCACCAGGACCCGCAGCAGCGCGGCGAACGCGCCGACCTTCACGATGGCCGCCATGAAGCCGGTCACCGGCGTCGGGGCCCCCTCGTAGACGTCGGGCGACCAGAGGTGGAACGGCACGGCCGCCACCTTGAAGGCGAAGCCGATCAGCAGCAGCGCGCCACCGGCGTAGAGGAGTCCGGGCCGCAGGAGCACGTTCGAGCCGAGGAAGTAGGCCACGCTCGACAGGTTCGTGGTGCCGGTCGCCCCGTAGACGAGGGCCGCCCCGTAGACGAAGATCGCCGACGCGAAGCTCCCGAGCAGGAAGTACTTCAACGCGGCCTCGGCCGAGCGGGTCCGCTGGCGGTCGAAGGCGACGAGCACGTAGAGCCCGATCGACATGATCTCCAGGCCGAGGAAGATGACGACCAGGTCGTTGGCCTGGGTCATGAGGACGGCCCCGGCCGCCGAGGCGAGGGCCAGCACGTGGTACTCGGAGCCGACGACGCGGGCCCGGGTCATCCAGTCGTGGGAGACCAGGGCCGCGAGGCCCAGGCTCACCGCGATGACCGCCGTCGCCACGACCGAGAACCCGTCGAGGGCGAGGGCGTGGGCGACGGTCGTGGAGGCCCCGTGGCGGTCGATGTCGCGCCACTGGGCGACGGTGACGACCAGGGTGGCGACGCTCGCGAGCACCGTCACGGCCGTTCCCGCCGCGGGCCGCAGGGGCCGGCGCACGAGGGCCGAGACGACGAGGAGGAGCAGCGACGCGCCGAAGAGGATCAGCGTCGGCAGCAGCACCAGGTAGTGGATCGACGGAATGGTCAGGCTCACTTGGATACCCCCGCCGGCGCGACGTGGACGATCAACTGCTGGACCGAGGGCGTGATCCGATCGATCACGGGCTTCGGGAAGACGCCGAGCACGACCACCAGGACCACGATCGGCGCGAGGACCCAGCGCTCCGCGTGGGTCGCGTCGGCCACGGCCTCATTGGGCCCGGTGGCCCGTCCGTGGAAGACCCGCTGGTAGGCCCAGAGGAGGTAGAGGGCGGCGAGCACCACCCCGAGGGTGGCCACCAGTGCCCACCACGGGTGGGTGGTGAAGGCGCCGAGCAGCACGAGGAACTCGCTCACGAATCCTGAGAGCCCCGGTAGGCCGATCGAGGCCAGCATCACGACCGTGAAGAGGGCGGCGAGGACCGGCGCCGGACCCTGGAGGCCGCGCAGGTCCGCGATGGTCGCGGTGCCCCGACGACGCTCGATGAAGCCGATCACGAGGAAGAGGCCCGCCGTGATGATGCCGTGGTTGAACATCAAGAGCACGGCGCCCACCATGGCGATCTTCGACCCGGTCACGACGCCCAGGGTCACGAAGCCCATCTGCGCGAGCGACGAGTAGGCGACGACCCGCTTGAGGTCCGGGGTGACCGCGGCGAGGGCCGAGCCGTAGAGGATGCCGATCACCGCGAGCGTCGCGAGCCAGGGACGCAGGTCCGCGAGCCCGAGCGGGAAGAGTCCGACCGCGAAGCGCAGCAGTCCGTAGGAGCCGAGCTTCGCGAGCAGCGCCGAGAGCTCCATCGAGCCCGCCGTTGGCGCCTCGGCGTACGCCACGGGCGACCAGGTGTGGAAGGGCCAGATCGGTGACTTCACCGCGAAGGCCGCGGCGAAGGCCAGGAAGAGCCATACCTGGGTCGAGCGCGGGAGCACCGTTCCCTGGAGCACCGAGTAGGAGAAGCTCAGCGCCCCACCGGTCGCGTGCTGGTGCGCGAAGGCGACGTACAGCATCCCGACGAAGAGGAAGGCCGAGCCGGCGAAGGTGTAGACGAAGAACTTGAGCGCGGCCCGGGCCCGCTGCGGGCCACCCCACTGGGCGACGAGGAAGTAGCTCGGCACCAGCGTCAGCTCGAAGGCGAGGAAGAACATCAGGAGGTCGCGCGCGACGAAGCTCGCCACCGTCGCCGCCGTCAACAGCAGGAGCCAGCCGACGAAGGCCGGTTCGCGGCGTCGGTCCCGAGCCCCGAGGAGGGCCAGCGGGAGGACGATCGCGCTCAGCAGCACGAGGAACACCGAGATGCCGTCGACGCCCACGTCGTAGGCCAGCCCGAAGGGCGCGGCGAGGACCCAGCGCCCGACGAAGTCGAAGGTGCCGGCGTGGGCCACGTGCGGGTTGTAGAGGACGGTGACCACGACCGCGAGCACGAGCTCGACGAGCGAGGTCGCGACCCCGACCGCGAAGGCCGCGCCGTCCCGACGGCGCGCGGCCGCCGCGAGGAGCGCCCCGACCGCGGGCACGAGGATGAGCAGGGTCAACCAGAGTGAAGAGTGCATACCTACCCGACCCTCGCGACGAGATAGACGACGACGACCGCGAGCCCGAGGACCGTCGCGAGTGCGTAGTGACGAACGAAGCCCGACTGGACCTTGCGCAGGCCCTCGGCGCTGTGGCGCACGCCGCCGGCGACGGCCGCCACCGCCCCGTCGACGATCCGCGGCTCGACGACGCGCTCGCCGACGACGGCGAGCGCCGTGAGCGGGCGACCGAGGACCGCGTCGTACGCGTCGTCCCAGCGCCAGACCCGCTCGAAGAACGGCTTCTCCCAGGTGTCCGAGGAGACCCGGCTCCGCCAGATCGAGAAGGCGGCGAGCAGTCCGAGGACGGCCGCCACGATGTCGACCCCGGCCAGCGTGTACTGCGCGGCCGTGCTGGTCACGCCGTGGCTCGGCAGGTAGCCGAGCGTCGGGTCGAGGAAGCCGGCCAACGAGTTGTGGTGGATCCAGGGCAGGTCGATCACCCCGCCGAGGACCGAGAGCGTCGCCAGGACGACGAGCGGGACCGTCATCACCCACGGCGACTCGTGCGGGTCGTGACCGTGGGTCACCTCACGGAATCGCTCGGTGCCCCGGAAGGTGAGCACGAAGAGCCGGCTCATGTAGTAACCGGTGAGGATGGCCGTGATCACCCCGAGCAGCCACAGGGGCTTCGAGTAGCCGTAGGTGTTGGTGAGGACGTCGCCCTTCGCCCAGAAGCCCGCGAAGGGCGGGATGCCCGAGATCGCCAGCCAGCCGATGAGGAAGGTCGGGAAGGTGAGCGGCAGGTAGCGCGCCAGACCACCCATCTTGCGCATGTCCTGCTCGCCCGAGAGCGCGTGGATCACCGATCCCGAGCCGAGGAAGAGGAGGGCCTTGAAGAAGGCGTGGGCGACCATCAGGAAGATGGCGGCGGAGTACGCGCCCGAGCCGACCGCGAGGACCATGTAGCCGATCTGGGAGACCGTGGAGAAGGCCAGGACCTTCTTGATGTCCTTCTGGGCGGTGGCGATGGTGGCGGCGACGAACGCCGTCACCCCCCCGACGACGGCGATGGTGGCCCGACCGCCGGACGAGAGCGCCAGGACCGGACCCATGCGAACGAGCAGGTAGACGCCCGCGGTGACCATGGTCGCCGCGTGGATGAGGGCCGACACCGGGGTCGGGCCCTCCATGGCGTCGGGCAGCCAGTTGAACAGCGGGATCTGAGCGCTCTTGCCCGTGGCGGCGAGCAGCAGCGCGAGGACGGTCAGGGTCGCGACCGTCGGGCTGAGCGTGCCCGCCCGGTTGAACACGGTGAGGTAGGTCAGCGTGTGGAGGTGGGTGAAGAGCAGGAACATCGCCGTCATCAGCCCCACGTCACCGACCCGGTTGTAGATGAAGGCCTTCTTGCCCGCGGTCGCGGCGCTGTCGCGGTCGAAGTAGTAGCTCACCAGCCAGTACGAGCAGACCCCCACGCCCTCCCAGCCGACGAAGGTCATCAGCAGGTTGTCCGCCAGGACCAGGGTCAGCATCGAGAAGACGAAGAGGTTCAGGTAGAGGAAGAACTTCCGGAAGTCGCGCTCGCCGTGCATGTACCCGATCGAGTACAGGTGGATCAGCGTCGAGATGCCGGTGACGAAGAGTGCCATCGTGATGGCGAGCGGGTCCACCAGCAGGGCCGCCGGGACGTGCAAGGTCCCGGTGGAGATCCACGTGAACAGGTGCACCGTGACTTCGCGCTCGCGGTGGTGCAGCAGCGACACGAAGGTCGCCACCGTCGCCACGAAGCTGAGCCCGACGGCCGAGGTGCCGACGGCGCCGATCGCGCGCTCGCTCATGCGCCCGCCGTTCAGCAGGACGATGAGGAAGCCGGCGAGCGGTAGGAGGAGGATCAGGGTCGCGAGGTGTGCCATGTCAGCCCTTCATCTCCGCGAGCTCGTCGACCGAGGTGGAGTTGCGACGACGGAAGACCGAGACCACGATCCCCAGCCCGACCGTCACCTCGGCGGCCGCCACCACCATGACGAAGAACACGGCGGCCTGGCCTCCGATGTCCCGCAGGGTGCGCGAGAAGGTGACGAAGGTGAGGTTGACGGCGTTGAGCATCAGCTCCACGCACATGAACATGATCAGGGCACTGCGTCGCGTGAGCAGCCCGAGCGCGCCGATCCCGAAGAGGATCGCCGCCAGGACCAGGTACCACGCCGCCGGGACGGTCATCGATCGCTCCCCTCGGTCTCGGGCGCCGCCGACGCGGTCGCCTCGTCCATCTCGTCGCGACGCCGCTCCCGGCGCGCGAGCAGCACGGCGCCGACCACCGCGATGATGAGCAGCGCGGCCGTGGCCTCGAACGCGAACAGGTACGTCGTGAAGACGGCCGTGCCGACCTCGCGCACGTTGGCCGAGCCGGGCACGATGGGCGCGCCCCCGCCCGACACCGCGACGGCCCCGGTGACCCAGTGGCTCTTCGCCATGAGCGCCACGATGCCCGCCACGGTGATGACGACGCCGATCCCCGCGAAGGCGCGCTGGCCCACGAGGGGCTCGACCTCCACGTGCTCGCGCCGGTCGACGCCGAGGAACATGATCACGAACAGGAACAGGACCACGATGGCGCCCGCGTAGACGATGACCTGGACCGCGGCGAGGAAGTCCGCCGACTGGGCCACGAAGGCGATCGCCACGCCGAAGAGGGTCATGATGAGGCTGAGGGCCGCGTGGACGGGGTTCCTCACGGCGAGCACCCCGAGGGCGCCCACCACGATGAGCAGTGCGGCCGTCACGAAGACGAGCACGTCGGGCACGGTGGCGGCGATCATTTGCTCCCCTTCTGGCGACGCGGCGCGGCGACCCGGCGGGCGCGGCGACCGCGCAGCTCCGCGGGGACGTCGGCCGGGTTCAGGTGGTTCACGAAGGCGTAGCGCAGGGGCTTGGAGCCGGTCGCCTCGTCGTCGCGCTGACCCGACTGTCCGCCCTCGGCGGCCCGCACGCCCACCCCGAGGTCGCCGGTCCACTGGACGACGCCCTCGAAGTCGGCGTCACCGGCCGGTGACGTGGCGCGCATCCAGCCGCCGGTCATGGCCGACTCCCCGTCGCGCCAGTCCTCCCAGGGCAGGCGCTGGGGCTCGCCGTGGTCGTCGACCAGCAGCTCGGCCTTGGTGTAGATGGCGTCGGCGCGGTTGGTGAAGGAGAACTCGAAGAGCTTCGACTCGGTGATCGCCTGCGTCGGGCACGCCTCCACGCACATGTCGCAGTGGATGCAGCGCAGGTAGTTGATCTCGTAGACGTACCCGTAGCGCTCCCCCGGGCTGACCGGGTGGTCGGGCGGGTTGTCGAGGCCGCGGACGTAGATGCAGTTCACGGGGCAGACGCCCGCGCACAGCTCGCACCCGATGCACTTCTCCATCCCGTCCTCGTAGCGGTTGAGGACGTGGCGGCCGTGCTGGCGCGGCTGCTTGGGCCGCTTGGCCTCGGGGTAGCTCACCGTGACCCGGGGACGGGTCAGGTGCTGGAAGGTGAGCTTGAAGCCCCCGAAGAAGTCGAGCGGGCGCGCCATTACTCCTCCTCCTCGCGCGAGTCGCGGTCCGTCCAGGCGCGCAGCACGGCACCCGGCAGCGGTCGCTCGCCGACCGTCGGCAGCACGTCGCCGCGCCGTCCGTCACCGAGCTCGAAGGCCCGAGTCAGCACGATGTAGGCGATGAGCACCAGGGCGGCCATGAGGAATCCCCAGGACCGGTTGACGAGGAACCCGGCGACGATGAGCATCCAGCCGAGGCTGAGCGGAATGAGCCGCTTCCAGCCGAGGTCCATCAGCTGGTCGTAGCGGAAGCGCGGCAGGGCTCCACGGAACCACACGTAGACGAAGGCGAAGCCGGTCGTCTTGGCGAGGAACCACAGGATCGGGAAGACCCAGCGCAGGTGCGGGATGTTGGGCACCCAGCCGGCGGGGCCACCGAGGAAGAGCGTCACGATCATGGCCGACATCGTGATGACGTTCATGAACTCGGCGAGGAAGAACAGGGCGAAGCGCAGGCTGGAGTACTCGGTGTGGAAGCCGCCCACCAGCTCGCTCTCGGCCTCGACCACGTCGAAGGGGGGGCGGTTGAGCTCGGCCGTGATCGCCATCACGAAGACGATGAAGGGGACGACGCCCAGCCGGATCACGTTCCAGTGCCAGATCCCGTGGGCCTGGGCGGTGACGATGTCGTGGGTCGAGAGCGAGCCCGTCGCCAGAACGACCGTCACGATCGTCATGCCGAGAGCGGCCTCGTAGCTGATCATCTGGGCGCTCGCGCGGACCGAGGACATGAGCGGATACTTGGAGCCCGACGACCAGCCCGCGAGGATCACGCCGTAGACGGAGATGCCCGACATGGCGAGCATCACCAGGATGCCGATCGGCGGATTGGCGACCTGCAGGTCGATGACGTGGCCCGCGACGGTGACGGTCCCGCCGATCGGGATGATCGAGAAGGTGATGAGGGCCGGCACCAGGGCGAGGTACGGGGCCAGCTTGAAGACGAAGCGATCTGCCTCGGCCGGCATCAGGTCCTCCTTGAAGAAGAGCTTGATGCCGTCGGCGAGGGTCTGCAGGAGCCCGAACGGTCCCCAGCGCTGGGGTCCGATGCGGCTCTGCATGTCCGAGATCGCCTTGCGCTCGAACCAGATCATGAGGGTGACCGAGCCCATCAGCGCGGCGAAGCCGACCACGGCCTTGATGATGACGATGAGCAGCACGGCCCACGTCACGCCGTGGTTGAAGAGCGGGTCGACCGTGGCGAACGTCGTCATCGGGTCTCCAGTCGGATCGGGGTGATCGTGGCGTCGGCGTCGACCAGGGCCCGCACGACGTCGACACCGGCGGCGTCCCGCGAGTTCGCCGCGAGGCGCGCGACGCCCCGGACGAGCCCGGCGTCGAGCGCCACCGTCAGGTCGGCGGCCCCCCGCGCGGAGCGCACGCTGACCGTGTCACCCTCGGCGAGCCCCAGACGGTCGAGCTCCACGCGACCCAGTCCGAGTGTCGCCGGAGCGACCTGGTCGGCGAGGGCCGGCGAGCCGGTCATCGCGATGCCGCGGTCGTAGAGACGGTGGTCGACGACCAGCCCGAGCGCGTAGGCGTCGGGCGGCGGCACGCTGACCGGGCGCGTCGTCACGTCGGCCAGGCTCGGCTCGCCCAGGCGCCCCGCACCGGGGGCGTCGGGCTGGGCGACGGCCCCGGCGAAGCTCGCCAGGCCCACGGTGTCGGTCGAGCGAATCCCGGGGAAGGCCATCGGGTCGAGCGGACGACGCTCGACGCGGTCGCCCCGTCCGGCGAGGACGCCCTCGACGTGGGGGTCGGTCAGCACCGAGAGCGCCGGGTAGCCCGTGGTGCGCTCGATCTCACGGGCCGCCGCCTCGATCGAGTCGAGGTCGAGCGGGTGCCCGAGGGCGTGAGCCAACTCGGCGGCGATGGCCACGTCGTTCCAGGCACTGCCCGGTGCCACCAGCTTCGGCGCCAGCGCGGTGACGCGGCCCTCGAGGTTGGTCACCGTGCCGTAGCGCTCGTAGGAGACGGCCGCGGGCAGCACCACGTCGGCGTGCTGCAGGGTGGCCCCCCCGTGACCCGTCACGACGACCACGTCGGCCCGCTCGAGGGCCTCGCGGGCGCCCTCGGCGTCCATCACGTTGCCGAGCAGGCAGCCGCCGAGGACGAGGACCGCGCGCTGGCGACCCTCGCGCAGGGCGGCGAGCTGCGCCAGGGCGTCGCGCCCACCCTCCCGGAGGCGACGGCCCGGGGCGAGGCGCGGGGCGAGGCCCATGTCGAGCGCACCGCGCACGTTGGCGCGGCGCAGGCCCACGAGGAACCGCGCGGCCGGGAAGCGCTGAGCGAGTCGCCGGGCCGCCGACTCGACGACGGCGGGGTCCTCGGCCAGGTTCGAGCGGCCGAGCACGACGACGACGCCCTCGCCCTCGCCGAGCAGCGAGCGCGCCTCGGCGAGGTCGAACTCGCCCAGGGTCAGGGTGTGGTCGACCGCGTCACCGCAGAGCGCGGCCGCGACGCGGTCCGCCTCACCGGGTCGGGTCGGCAGGCTCACGCGGGCGAGCGGGGCGAGCGAGCTCGTCCCGGCACCCATCTCGATGAGGGCGCCGCGGCCGGCCGCGAGCGGGGCGCGCAGGCGCAGGAAGAGGACCGGCAGCGTCTCGCGCAGGTCCCCGGCGAGGTTCACGATCACGCGGGCCGACGCGGCCTCGTCGATCGTCGCGGCCGGCAGCGCCTGGACCAGGACGGGGTCGAGTCCGTCGCCGTACTGGGCGTCGAGGTGGTCGCTGCCGAGCGCCTCGCGGACCAGGCGGCCCCAGGCGTAGGCGCCCTCGTTCGTCAGCGCGGCACCGCCGATGGCGCCCACGCCACCCTCGGTGGCCGCGGCGGCGCCGAGCAGGCGCGCGGCCTCGGCCAGGGCCTCGCCCCAGGTCGCGGGCTCGAGGGAGCCGTCGCGACGGACGAGCGGCGTGGCGATCCGGGTCGCCGGCGAGAGCGGGTCGGTCGACTCCTCGTTGCCGTCGACGCTGTCGAGGGTGAAGCGGCCCTTGTCGCACAGCCAACCGTGGTTGACCGGGTCGGAGTCGACGCCGAGCACCCGCGTCAGGCGGTTCCCCGACGACTGGACCGCGACGCGGCACCCCACGGCGCAGGTGGTGCAGGTGCTCTCGACCTGCTCGAGGTCCCACGGACGAGCGGTGAAGCGGTAGGGCTTCGCCGTGAGCGCCCCGACCGGGCAGATCTGGACGGTGTTGCCGGAGAAGACCGAGTCGAACGGGTGCTCGGGTGACGGGGCCACCTCAATCAGGTCGCCGCGCCCGGCGAAGTCGATCTGGGCGTCGCCCGCGACCTCGGCGGCGAAGCGGGTGCAGCGCGAGCACTGGATGCACCGCTCGCGGTCGAGCAGGACCAGCGGTCCGATGCTGATCGGCTTCTCGAAGTGGCGCTTCTCCTCGATGAAGCGGGTCTCGCCCGAGCCGTGGGCCAGCGCCTGGTCCTGGAGCGGGCACTCGCCACCCTTGTCGCAGACCGGGCAGTCGAGCGGGTGGTTGGCGAGGAGGAACTCGAGGACGCCGTCCTGGGCCTTCTTCACGCGGTCGCTGCCGGTGTCGACGACCATGCCGTCGTTCACCCGGATGTAGCAGGCCGGCTGCAGGGTCGCTCCGCGGGGTCCCTCCACCTCGACGAGGCACATGCGGCAGACGCCGACGGGCTCCATGCGCGGGTGGTAGCAGAAGCGGGGGATGTAGTCCCCGGCCCGGGCCGCGGCCTCGATGAGGAGCTCGCCCGGCTGGGCCGCGACGGGTCGCCCGTTGAGGGTGATCGTGACGGAGGTCGTGGTCTGGTCAGTCATGCGGGCAGCCCCCGTGGTGCGCGTGCGCGAGGAAGTCGTCGCGGAACATGGTGATGGCCGACTTGATCGACGAGGGGATCGAGGGGCCGAGAACGCAGATCGTCGTCTGCGCGGGCGGCCACGTGAGCCCGGGGGCGATGTTGTCGCAGAGGTCGAGGAGGAGGTCGACGTCCTCGGCGCGACCGCCGCCGTGCTCGAGGCGGTACATGATCCGCTCGAGCCAGCCCGACCCCTCCCGGCACGGCGTGCACTGACCGCACGACTCCCGGGAGAAGAACTTGGTGATGCGCCACGCCGCCCGCACCGGGCACGTCGTGTCGTCCATGACGACGATCGATCCCGAGCCGAGCATCGAGCCCTGGGCCCCCACCTCGTCCTGACCCAGCGGCAGGTCGAGCTGTTCCGGGCCGAACCAGGGCGCCGAGACGCCCCCGGGGATGAAGGCCCGCACCGGACGGTCGTCGACAACGCCGCCGCCGAGGGCGGGGTCGTAGATGAGGTCGCGGAAGGTGTTCTTCACCATCTCGATCTCGTACACGCCGGGTCGGTTGACCCGCCCCGAGAGGGCGAAGAGGCGCGTGCCGGCGGAGCGGCCGGCCCCGAGGGCGGCGAAGGCCGCGCCCCCGTGGGTCACGATCCAGGGCAGGTTCGACATGGTCTCGACGTTGTTCACCACCGTCGGCTCGCCATAGAGGCCGGTCACGGCCGGGAAGAAGGGCGGCTTGATGCGCGGGAAGCCCCGCTTGCCCTCGAGCGCCTCGATGAGCGAGGTCTCCTCGCCGCAGATGTAGGCACCCGCTCCCGGGTGCACCACGATGTCGAGGGAGAAGTCCGAGCCGAAGATCTTGCGACCCAGCGCGCCGTGGTCGTAGGCGTCGTTGACCGCCTGCTGGACCCGCTCGAGTCCGAGGGCGAACTCGCCGCGCAGGAAGATGAAGGCCTGGGTCACCTGGAGCGCGTAGGCGGCGATGATCACGCCCTCGACCAGCTGGTGCGGGTCGCGCTCGACGAGGTAGTGGTCCTTGAACGTCGCCGGCTCGGACTCGTCACCGTTGACGACGAGGTAGGAGACGGGCGACTTGCGCAGCATCGACCACTTGCGTCCGGCGGGGAACCCGGCCCCGCCGCGTCCCAGCAGCGAGGCCGCGTCGACCTCGGCCGCGACGGCCTCCGGGAACATGGTGAGGGCCTTGCGCAGGCCCTCGTAGCCGCCGGTCGCGAGGTAGCGGGCCAGGGTGAAGGAGTCGGCGAACTCGGAGCGCGACGAGACGATGCGGGGGGCGTCGAGACTGGCCACTTACTTCGCCTCCGTCGCCGCCCGGGCGTCGCGCGCGGCTCGCGCCGCGGCGCGCTCGGCGCTCAGCTCCTCGCGCTCCACGCGCAGGCCGCCGTTGCGCCGCACGCGGATCAGGGTCCCGTGGGGCGGCACGTCGGCGTCGAGACGTCCGGCCCGCAGGTCGGTGACCAGCTGGTCGAGGGCCTCGGGGGTCGTCGTGCGGACGTAGCGGTGGTTGACCTGGACGACGGGCGCGATGTTGCAGTCGGCCAGGCACTCGGTCTCCTCGAGGGTGAACAGGCCGTCCTCGCTCGTGCCGCCGACCGCGCAGCCGAGGGTGCGGCTGGCGTGCTCGAGGAGGTCCTCGCCGCCGGCCAGCAGGCAGGCGACGTTGGTGCAGACGCCCACCACGTAGCGACCGACCGGCTCGAGGTGGAACATGTCATAGAAGGCGGCGGTCCCGCGGACCTCGGCCGGGGTCGTCCCGGTCAGCTCGGCGATCTCCTCGATCGCTCCGTCGGTCACGTACCCGTCCTGCTCCTGGGCCAGGTGCAGCATCGGCAGCATGGCGGAGCGCCGGCGCGGGTAGAGCGCCACGAGCTCCTCGGCCCGCTGGCGCACGTCTGCGCGGAAATGACTCATCGGTCTACCTCTCCCATGATCGGGTCCACCGTCGAGATCACGGTGATGGCGTCGGCCATCGAGGCGCCGCGCATGAGCAGCGGGATGGCCTGCAGGTTCACGAAGCTCGGGGCGCGCACGTGCATCCGGTAGGGCTTGGGCCCCCCGTCGCTCACGATGTAGCAGCCGTGCTCGCCGCGGGGGGACTCGACGGCCGAGTACACCTCGCCCGCGGGAACGTGGAAGCCCTCGGTGAACAGCTTGAAGTGGTGGATCAGCGCCTCCATGGACTCGCCGATGCGCGCGCGCGGCGGCGGCGTCACCTTGGGGTCCTGGCTGCGGTAGTCGCCGGCGGGCATGCGCTCGAGGCACTGGCGGATGATCCGGACCGACTCGCGGATCTCGTTCAGGCGGATCGCGTAGCGGTCGAAGTTGTCACCGTACGTCCCGACGATGACGTCGAAGTCGACCTGGTCGTAGGCGAGGTACGGCATCGTCCGTCGCAGGTCCCACGGCACGCCCGTCGATCGCAGGAGCGGACCCGTGACCCCGAGCGCCAGGGCCTCCTCGGCCGAGATCGGCGCCACGCCCACCATGCGCTGGCGGAAGATGGGCTGGCCGGTGAGCAGCTCGTCGTACTCGAAGGTGCGCTCGTAGATCGTGTCGCAGATGACCTCGACGTCGTCCTCCCAGCCGTCGGGCAGGTCGGCGGCGACGCCGCCGGGACGCACGTAGTTGAGGTTGAGACGCAGGCCCGCGGTCTTCTCGAAGAAGGCGAGGATGAGCTCGCGCTCGCGGAACCCGTAGATCATCATCGACGTGGACCCGAGGTCCATGCCGTTGGTGGCCATCCAGACGAGGTGCGAGCTGATGCGGTTGAGCTCGCTCATCATCATCCGGATCCACACGGCCCGCTCCGGGACCTCGATCCCGAGGAGGGCCTCGACGGCCATCGAGTACGAGAGCTCGTTGATGACCGGGCTCAGGTAGTCCATGCGGGTGACGTTCGTCGCCCCCTGGACGTAGCTCAGCATCTCGCCGGTCTTCTCCATGCCGGTGTGCAAGTAGCCGATGACCGGCTTCGCGCGCAGCACGATCTCACCGTCGAGCTCGAGCATGATCCGCAGCACGCCGTGGGTCGACGGGTGCGACGGACCCATGTTGATGATCATCGTCTCGTCGTCGGCCCGCTCGTAGTCGACGTCGTCGGGGTTGAAGGGCGCGTCGCCGATGCGGACGACCGAGCCGACCTCGCGGCCGAGCTCGCTCGCCGGCGTGGCCTCGCGGCGCTGGAGCTCCTGGGGGCCCTCGCTCGTCTCGGCGGTGAGCGCCTCGAGGCGCTCGGCGGTGCGTACCGTGGGCTCGCTCATCGGGGACCTGGCGCTTCCTTGAATTGCACGGGCACCCGGCCGGTCCCGTAGTCCTTGCGCAGCGGGTGGCCCTCCCAGTCCTCGGGCATGAGGATGCGCGTGAGGTCGGGGTGGCCCCGGAAGATCACGCCCAGGAGGTCGAAGGCCTCGCGCTCCATGGCCTCGCTGCCGGGATAGAGGTCGAACAGCGAGTCGACCTCGGGCTCGACGTCGCCGGCCTGGACGCGAATGCGCACGCGCTCGCGGCGGGACATCGACAGGAGGTTGACGACGACCTCGAACCGGGTCGGCGTGACGCCCTCGGGCACCGCGCGCTCCGCGTGCTCGAGGTAGTCCACCGCGCAGAGGTCGGCGCAGACCTCGAAGCCGTCGGCCTTGAACGCGGCGACGAGGTCGTGGTACTGCTCGCGGGTCGGGAAGCACCCGAGGTCGGCGCGCAGGGCGTCGGCGGTGATGACGGCAGGAGCGTCGGCGGGCAGCTCCATCACTTGGGCGTCCCCAGTCGTACCGCCACCGGGACCTCGGGCGTCCAGGGGCTCTCCGCGTGGTCGAGGTGGACCGGATTGCCGGTGGCGCGACGCTTCATGATCTCGCCGGTGCGGATCTGCTCGTGCAGCGTCAGGATCGCGTGCATCAGCGTCTCGGGGCTCGGCGGGCACCCCGGCGCGTAGACGTCGACCGGAACGATCTGGTCGACGCCCTGGACGATCGCGTAGTTGTTGAACAGTCCGCCGGTCGAGGCGCACACGCCCATCGAGAGGACCCACTTGGGCTCCATCATCTGGTCGTAGACCTGACGCAGGACCGGGGCCATCTTCTGGCTCACGCGCCCGGCCACGATCATGAGGTCGGCCTGGCGCGGCGAGTTGCGGAACACCTCCATCCCGAAGCGGGCGAGGTCGAAGTCGGCGGCGCCGCTCGCCATCATCTCGATGGCGCAGCAGGCGAGCCCGAAGGTGGCCGGCCAGACGGAGGCCCGACGCGCCCAGCGCACCAGGTCCTCGAGACGGCCGGTCAGGAAGTTGTGCTGGAGGTCTTCGAGCGCCACTACGCCGCCCGCCCCGCGTCGACGCCGATGCGCACGATGGTCGACGAGCTGGTGCGCGCGGGCATGCCCTTCGCCAGGTGCTTCGCCGGCCCCCAGGAGAGGGCGCCCTCGCTGACGAGGAAGATCAGCGCCGCGAACACCGTGAGCGAGAAGGCCAGCACCTCGATCAGGCCGAAGAGGCCCAGCTGGCGGAACACGACCGCGAAGGGGTACATGAAGACCACTTCGATGTCGAAGATCACGAAGATCATCGCCACGAGGTAGAAGCGCACGGGGAAGCGCTGGGGCGGCTCGTACTCGGGGACGATCCCGCACTCGTAGGGTGCGGTCTTCGCGTCCGTGGGCCGCTTGTGCGGGGCCAACAGGGCCGACGCGACAAACGAGCCGGACGCGAACAGCACGCCGAGCACAAGAAGTCCCAGTATGGGGAGGTACTGGTCCACGTCCATACTTTCTACCAGACCGCGGTGGGCCGATTGTTCGTGATCGAGCGAATCGTCACCGGCCTAGGCTGCGTCCCGTGTCGAACGCCGCGGACCCCAACTCGACCACCGACGTCGTCATCGTGGGAGGTGGCCCCTCGGGGGCGTCGTGCGCCTACTGGCTCGCCGCCGCGGGCTGGTCGGTGACGCTCGTCGAGCGCAAGACCTACCCGCGCGAGAAGACCTGCGGCGACGGTCTCACCCCGCGCTCGGTCCACCAGCTCGCGGCCATGGGCCTCGAGTCGGCGGTCGCCGCGAAGGGTCACCGCTACGAGGGACTGCGCGCGTTCGGCTTCGGGGCCTCGCTCGAGATGCAGTGGCCCGAGCACCCCGTCTTCCCGCACTACGGCTACACGATCACCCGCTTCGACCTGGACGGCCTGGTCGCCGATCACGCCGCCGCGCACGGCGCCACCGTCCTCACCGGGACCGAGGCGACCGCCCTCCTCGAGCCCTCGGCCCCGACCGCGGGCGGGCTGCGCGGTGCCGCGGGCGTCGTCGTGAAGGACAAGGCGACGGGGGCGACGCGCGAGCTGCGCGCCCGCGTCGTCGTCGTCGCCGACGGGCAGAACTCGCGCCTCGGCCGCGAGCTCGGGGTCACCCGCAACCGGCAGTGGCCGATGGGCATGGCCCTGCGCGGTTACTACCACAGCGAGCGCAGCCGCGAGCCCTGGATCGAGTCCCACCTCGACATCCGTGACCCCTCGGGCACCGTGGTGCCGGGCTACGGCTGGATCTTCCCCCTGGGCGACGGGCGCGTCAACGTCGGGGTCGGCCTCCTCTCCACCGACGGCGCCTGGAAGGGCGTCAACACCACCAAGCTGCAGGACTACTTCGTCGCCCAGATCGGCGAGGCCTGGGGCCTCACCCCGGAGACCTCGCTCGGCGCGCCGACGGGCGGGCGGCTCCCCATGGGACTCGCCCGCGGGCCCCACGTCGGCCCCAACACCCTCGTGGTCGGCGACGCGGCGGCGGCCATCAACCCCTTCAACGGCGAGGGCATCGCCTACGGCTACGAGACCGGTCGCCTCGCCGCGGGCGCGATCGGCGAGGCCCTGGCCGGGGGCGACCTGGCGCGCCTCTCCCTCTACGAGCAGCGCCTCGACGACGCCTACGGCGAGTACTACCGCGTGGCGCGGGCCTTCGTCCGCCTCATCTCCGAGCCGCGGATCCTCGCCGCCTGCGTCGGACTGGGCATGCGCGTCGAGCCCGTCATGCGCGAGGTGCTCGTGGTGATGGCGAACCTCATGAGCCCCTCGGGCCGCGGCCCGGGCGAGGCCGCCTACCGCGGACTCGCCCGCCTCAGCGAGATCGTGCCCGAGCGGGCCCTCAGCCGGCTCCTCGGGGCCGGCCGCGACGACGACTGATGTCGCTGGCGCGCACGCTCGTCCTCGGCTTCGTCGCCGGCGCGACCATCGTGCTCGGCCTGCCGGTGGGCCGGCTGCGCCACCCGGCCGAGCGGCTGCGGGCCCTGCTGAGCGCCCTCGCCGTCGGCGTGCTGATCTTCCTCGTGGTCGACGTCTTCGCCAACGCGCTCGCCCCGGTCCAGGACGCCCTCGCCGCCGTGCACCGCGGCGCGGGCCACCCGGGTCGCGCCGTCCTCTACGTCGCCCTGCTGCTCGTGGGGACGGCCGTCGGGCTGCTCGCCCTCGTGCTGGTCGGTCGGCGCACCCGACGGGGGAACGCCACTCCGAGCGCGCGGGAGCTGAGCCTGATGATCGCCTCGGGCATCGGCCTGCACAACTTCGGCGAGGGCCTCGCCATCGGGGCGTCGGCCCGCAGCGGCGCCCTCGGGCTCTCGACGGTGCTCGTCGTCGGCTTCGCCCTGCACAACGCCACCGAGGGCTTCGGGATCGTGAGTCCCCTCGCCGGCGCCGAGCGTCGCCCGGGCTGGGGATTCCTCGCGCTGGCGGCCCTCATCGGCGGCGGGCCGACCACGATCGGGACCCTCGTCGGATGGGTGGCGACCTCGACGGCGCTGCGGATCCTCTTCCTGTCGCTCGCCGGAGGGTCGATCGTCTACGTGGTGGGGCAGATCCTCTTCGTCCTGGGCCGCTCGCGCCACGCGACCACCGTCTACGTGGGGATCGCGGCGGGCCTCCTCGCCGGCTTCGCGACCGACCTCGTCGTCTCGCTGGCCGGCGGCTGATCAGGCCGCCGAGCCGCCGGCGAGCCGGGACTTGAGCGTCCCCACGAGTCGATTGAGCAGGGGCTGCGCGGCGGGCCACGACGGCACCAGCGCGGTGAGGGTGACCTCGTAGTGGCCGCTCGCGACGACGGCCACGGCGAGGGAGTAGTTCCCCTCGACGCCGGGAAGGTCGACCGGCACGACGCCCCCGCGCGCCCAGCCGCGGGCGTACGTGACGGGGGTCCAGGACTGGGCCCCGGACGGCGGCGTGGTGTCGCTCGCGTAGTTGTAGAGCAGGGCGGTCGCGTTGGCCTGGGCGAAGCAGGCCCCGAAGCCGTGGCGGGACATCTCGGCGACGTCACGGCTCACCATCGAGGTCGTCCGGTAGTACTGCGAGGTCGTCGCGACCTCGGTCTCGTAGGGCGTCGTCACGTGGAAGACGGCCGAGCTCACCTGGTAGTCGGGCAGCTGGCCGGCCTCGCCGAAGACGCGGTCGGCGGCGTTGCTCACACCGAGGCAGCGCTGGAACAGGGAGGCCACGGCCTCACCCACCACGTCGGTCCCGGCGACCGTCGACGAGGTCGAGGTGACCACCTCGCCGGCCGGGGGCACCAGATAGGCGAGGTAGCCCCCCGCCGTCGTCCCCCACCCCGCCGGAAGGTCGGCCAGGGTCAGGTTGGCGTTCGTCGCGTCGCGTCGCTCGACCTTCGGGTTGACGCGCCCGCCGAGCACGGCGGCGAGCACCCCCCCGAGAGAGGCGAGGACGACCGCGGCCGCTACCGCGACGACCCCGACCCGCGCCGGCCGACGCCGCACCAGGCCCCCGTGGGCGAGGACGACCTCGCGCCACTCCTCGAAGTCGTCGAGGTCGCGACGCCGCCAGCGGACGTCGCGCTCCCCCACGTGCGCCTCGAGCGTGAGTCGACGTCCCCGGCGCGTGAGACGCAGGTCGGCGACGACCGCCCAGGGCGTCTCGAAGGTCTCGGGGTGGATCCCGACGACCTGGGTGAGCCCCTCGTCGTCGGCGACGAGCGTGACCGGCGAGGTCGGCCCACCGGGCGTCACGCTCGGTCGGACCGTCCACCCCTCACTGTGCAGGGGCGTCATCCCCGCGCCACCTCCGCGGCCGCCTCCGCGGCCGCCTCCACGGTACGCGCGTACTCCGCCTCGCGGTGGGCCAGGGAGGGGAAGAGGATCTCGTAGGCCCCGGGGGCGAGGGCCACCCCGCGACGCAGGAGGGCGTGGAAGAAGGCCGGGTAGACGTCGGACTCGACGACGGCCCGCACCTCGTCGACGTTGCGGGGGGTCGCGAAGGGCTCCCGAGCGACGTAGAGCCCGGTGAGGGGCCCGACGACCGGGACCCGCGCGGCGAGTCCGGCGGACGTCACGGCCGCCTCGAGCTCGGCGGCGAAGCGCCCGACGCGCGCGGCGAGCTCCGCGTAGTCGGCGGGACCCACGAGCGAGAGCACGGTGGCCCCGGCGGCCGTCGCCAGCGGGTTCCCGGAGAGCGTGCCGGCCTGGTACACGGGGCCGAGGGGCGCGAGGTGCGCCATGACCTCACGCGACCCTCCGAAGGCGCCGACCGGCAGTCCCCCGCCGATCACCTTGCCGAAGGTCCAGAGATCGGGTCGCACGTCGTAGTGGCCCGAGGCCCCGGCCGGTCCGAGTCGGAAGCCGGTGATTACCTCGTCGAAGACGAGCAGCGCCCCGACCCGGTCGCAGGCCGCGCGCAGCCCCTCGAGGAACCCGGGCTCGGGAGCGACGAGGTTCATGTTGGCGGCGACGGGCTCGACCACGACGGCCGCCACGGTCTCGTCGAGGTCGGGGACGACGTTGTAGGGCGCGACCACGGTGTCGGCGACGGCCCCGTCGGTCACCCCCGCCGAGCCGGGGAGGCCCAGCTGGGCGACGCCCGAGCCACCGGCCACGAGCAGCCCGTCGGAGTGGCCGTGGTAGCAGCCGTCGAACTTCACGACCCGGCGCCGTCCCGTCGCCCCGCGCGCCAGGCGCACCGCGCTCATCACCGCCTCGGTACCCGAGGAGACGAGGCGCACCTGCTCGAGACCGGGGACGCGCTCGGTCATCGCCTCCGCGAGGAGGACCTCGCCGGGCGTCGGGGCGCCGAAGGTCGTCCCCCGGTCGAGGGCCTCGTGCAGCGCCGCGCGCACGGCGGGGTGCGCGTGACCGAGCAGGGAGGCCCCGTAGGACTGGACGAAGTCGATGTAGCGCCGTCCCTCCACGTCGGTCACGTAGGCCCCCTCGCCCGAGGCGACCGTGTAGGGGGTCCCGCCGACCGAGCGGAACGACCGCACCGGGGAGTCGACCCCGCCGGGGATGACGCGTCGCGCCCGCTCGAACCAGTCCGCGTTGGTGCTCACGAGCCCAGCACCTCCGCGAGCTCCCGGGCGAAGTACGTGAGGACGATGTCGGCCCCGGCCCGCCGGACGGCCGTGATCTGCTCGAGCGCGACGGCCGGCCCGTCGATCCAGCCCCGCTCGGCCGCCGCCTTCACCATGGCGTACTCGCCGCTCACGTGGTAGGCGGCGAGGGGGACGTCGACCTCGCGACGCAGGTCGGCGAGGACGTCGAGGTAGGTCATGGCCGGCTTCACCATCACGATGTCGGCCCCCTCGGCGACGTCGAGACGGGCCTCGCGGGTGCCCTCGCGTCGGTTGCGGTAGTCCTGCTGGTACCCGCGGCGATCCCCGCCCCCGGCGATCTCGACGTCGACGGCCTCACGGAAGGGACCGTAGAGGCCGCTCGCGTACTTCGTGCTGTAGGACATGATCACCGTGTCGGCGAATCCCGCCTCGTCGAGGCCCGCGCGAATCGCGCCCACCTGGCCGTCCATCATCCCGCTCGGGGCGACGACGGCCGCCCCGGCGCGGGCCTGGGCCACGGCCGCCCGGGCGTAGAGGGGCAGGGTCGCGTCGTTGTCGACGGTGCCGTCCGACGCGAGCACGCCGCAGTGCCCGTGATCCGTGTACTCGTCGAGACAGAGGTCGGCCATGACCACGACGTCGTCGCCGTGGTCGTCGCGCAGGGCCCGCAGGGCCACCTGGACGATGCCCTCGGGGTCGTAGGCCCCCGAGCCCACGGCGTCCTTGCGCGCGGGCACGCCGAAGAGGATCACGCCGCCGACGCCGCGCCGGGCGAGCTCGGTGACCTCCCGTCGCAGGGAGTCGATCGTGTGCTGGGCCTGACCGGGCAGCGAGACGATCGGACGTGGCGCGTCGAGGCCCTCGGCGACGAAGAGGGGGGCGATAAGGTCGCCGGGATCCAGGGTGGCCTCGGCGACGAGGCGCCGCAGCGCGGCGGTGCGCCGCAGACGCCGCGGGCGATCGATGGGGAACACGCCCCGAGCCTATTACCGCTGGTCGCGAATGCCCCCACGCTCGAGGGCCTCGAGCCGTCCCGCGAGGTCGCCGTCCCAGCCCTCGAGGACGCGCTCGTGAGTGGCGCGCACCTCGGCGCCCGTCGTCGCCCCCGGCACGAGCACCCACGCCGCCGGGGGCACCAGCGAGCGGGCGACGGCCCACGCCGACGGCGCCCCGATCACCACCACGTCGGCACTCTGGAGGGCGCGCCGACCCGCCTCGTCGGGGACGAGCGACTCGGTGGCGTAGCAGGCGACGGTCGCGGTGGCGAGGCCCCGGCGTCCGAGCTCGGCGACCAGCTCGGGCCGCGTCGTCGCGGCGGCGAGGACGAGGACGGGGCCCTCGGTCACCGTGCGGCCGAGGGCCCCGGCACCCTCCCGACCGACCACCGAGGCACCCCAGCCGAACCCGTCGAGCGCGTGCGCCGTCGCCGGGCCGACGGCGTAGGTGCGCCACCCCGGCCGCAGGCTGGCGACGACGTCGTCCACGTACGCGGCCCCGCGTGCGCTGGTCACGACGAGGGCGGCGAAGGGGGCGTGCGGGTCGCGAGCGACCTCCTCGGCGACCGCCGCGTGGTCTCGCGACACCGTGCGCGTCAGGGGCACCTCGATCGCCTCGGCCCCCCGCGGCAGCCGCGCGCGCAGGGCGTCGTTGTGACCCTCCTCGCGCGTCAGCACGACTCTCACGAGACGTTCCACCCCGCCAGCCGCGCGCCGCCGCGCGCGTCGCGCAGCTCCCTCGCCACGGTCCGTCCGAGGTCGGTCGGGTCCGTGCCGAGCGCGCTCTCCCGCAATACCGTCGAGCCGTCGGCGGCCGCCATCATGCCGATCAGCCGCAGCCCCCCGTCGACGACGGTGGCGTGGGCCCCGACCGGAACCGTGCAGCCCGCGCCGAGTTCGGCGAGGAAGGCTCGCTCGGCCCGCACGGCCCGCGACGCGTGGGGATCGTCGAGCCGGGCGAGGATGGCCCGGGTGGCCTCGTCGTCGACCCGGCACTCGAGGGCGATCGCGCCCTGGGCCACTTGAGGGATGAACCACTCCGGATCGAGCCGTTGCGCGATGCGGTCGCTCTCGCCGAGTCGCGCGAGGGCCGCCACGGCCGCGACCACCGCCGCCACGCCGTCGCGGCCCACCGCGGCGAAGCGGGTGGCCATGTTGCCCCGCAGCTCCACGACGCGCAGGTCGGGTCGGCGCTCGAGGAGGAGGGCGCGCCGGCGGGGCGAGCCCGTGGCGACGACGTCGCCGGGAGCGAGCCCCTCGAGGGCCGTGCCGAGCAGGGCGTCGGCCGGATCCTCGCGCTCGGGCACGGCCGCGAGCACGAGGCCCGCGGGCGTCACGCTGGGCAGGTCCTTCGCGCTGTGGACGGCGACGTCGGCACGCCCCGCGAGCAGGTCGTCCTGGATGGCGCGCGCGAAGACGCCCTGGCCGCCCATCGACGAGAGCGGGCGCTCACGGTCGCGATCCCCGTGCGTCTCGACACCGACCACCTCGACCTCGACGCCCTGCGCGGCCAGGGCGGCCCGCACACGCTCGGCCTGGGCTCTCGCGAGGGGCGAGCGACGCGTGGCCAGCCGCAGGGCGCTCACAGTCCGAAGAGCGCCCGCGCGGCGTCCGCGAGGCGCACCCCCTGATCGCTGCCGGCCCCCTCCTTGAGCGCGATCGTCGGGCGGTGGGCGATCTTCGCCACCGTCGAGCGCACGAGCGAGACGGCGATCTCCCGGGCGGCCGGATCGAGGGCCGCCAGCTCGCTCGCCCGCCGCTCCAGCTCGGCGGCGACGACGTCGTCGAAGTGCGCGCGCAGGTCGCGCACGATCCCGGCGGCCCCGCGGCTCCGCCGCTCGGCGAGGTAGTGCTCCACGTCGGCCTCGACGATGGACGTGGCCGCCGCGAGGGCCTCGCGCCGCTCGTCGAGGGCGCCGGCCACCCGCGCGCGCAGGTCGTCGATGTCGATCCGTCGCACGCCCGGCAGGTCCGCGACCGCCGGCTCGACGGCCCGCGGCATGCCGAGGTCCACGACGAGCAGCCCGGACGACGCGGCGAGGTCGCCGACCCCGAGCACGGGGGCGGGGGCCTCCACGGCGACGACGACGAGGCGCGACGAGCGGCTCGCGGACGCCCGGTCGGCCCAGTCGACGACCCGAACGCGGTCGTCGCCGAGCGCCGCGGCGAGCGTCGTCGCCCGCATCGGCGTCCGGTTGGCCAGGCGCAGGGACGCGATCGCCCTCACGGGGTCGAGCAGGGTGCGCGCCACTCCCTCGGCGAGCTGGCCCGCGCCGAGCACGGTGACCTCGGCCCCGGCGAGCTCTGGTCCGAGCAGCTCGTCGGCGAGGGTCACGGCGGCCGAGGCGAAGCTCGTGGTCCCGCGCGCGATGGCCGTCTCGGCCCGCACCCGGCGACCGGAGGCGATGGCCCGATGGAAGAGGTCGGACATCTCCTCGCCGGCCGTCTGCTCGTCGAGGGCCACCTCGAGGGCGCGCCGGAGCTGGCCGAGGACCTCGAACTCGCCGGGGACGACGGATCGCAGGCCCCCCGCGACGCTGAAGAGGTGACGAGCGACGCCACGGTCGAAGGCGATGCGGATCACGGGCTCGATCTCCTCGACGGTGACCCCGGACGCCTCCGCCAGGGTCCGCGCGATGTCCTCGAGGGCCCCGTGGAAGAAGTCGATGCGCGCCACCACCTCGGTGCGCAGGCAGGTCGAGACGAGAACCGCCTCGTGGACGTTGCGGTGGGCGACGAGGGTGCGCAGGACCTTGGGCCACTCGTGCTCGGGGATGCTCGCTCGCTCGAGGAGGTCGAGCGGGGCGCGCTCGTGGTCGAGGCCCACCGCGATCAGCGCCATCGTCTCCCCTTCGTCACCCCCGCCATGCTACGACAGGGCGTCGCTCCCGCCCGGGGCCAGGTCGCGCCACAGCCCCCCGGCGAGGGGCCCGGTGCCGTGGTGCAGGTGGAAGAGGAGGATCTGGAGCTCCGTGGAGAGGTCGACGTCCTGGACGGCGACCCCGGGCGGCAGGCGCAGGACGGCCGGCGAGAAGTTGAGCAGGGCCCGGATCCCCGCGCGCACGCACCGCTCCGCCACGTCCTGGGCGGCGGACGCCGGCACCGCGAGCACCGCGACCGACGCCGTCTCGACGCCGTCGGCGAGGTCCCGCACGACGAGTCCCCCGACCTCGGTCCCCACCACGTCGGGGTCGACGTCGTAGAGGGCGCTCAGGCGGGCTCCGGGGGCGAGGAAGGTCCGGGACGGGGCGAGGGCGTGACCCAGGTGGCCGAGCCCGACGAGGACGACGTCGCAGCGTCGGTCGTGGCCGAGGGCCTCGGCGAGGCGCCGGCCCAGGAGGTCGACCTCGTAGCCCGTCCCGCGAGTCCCCAGCGTCCCGAGCCCGGCGAGGTCGCGCCGCACGGTCGCCGGCGTGACGCCGGCGCGCGTGCCGAGCACCGTCGAGTCGACGACCGACTCCCCCCGGTGGGCCGCGTCGGCGACGACGCGCTGGTAGAGGGGCAGGCGCGCCACCGTCGCGGCCGAGAGTCGCCGCTGACGCGCGCGAGGGGTCGACATCGCCCTCACGCTACCCAGGCTCAACGGCCGAGCTGTCGGCTCCGCTCGGCGGCGGCCGCCACGGCGTCGAGGAAGGCCGCGCGCACGGCGTGGGACTCGAGGGCCCGCAGGCCGGCGGCGGTGGTGCCACCGGGCGAGGTCACCTGGGCGCGGAGCTCTTCGGGGGTGGCCCCCGTCGACTGGAGGAGCTCGGCCGACCCGGCGAAGGTGTCGACGACGAGCCGACGCGACACCTCACGCGTCAGCCCCTGGTGCACGCCGGCCTCGATGAGGGCCTCGATCACCAGGTAGAGGTAGGCGGGCATGGGGCCCGAGAGGCCCGTCACCGCGTCGATGTTGCGCTCGGTGACCCGGACCACCGAGCCGACCGCGCCGAGGATCGACTCGGCCCACTCGAGGTCCTCCGCCCGCACGTGCGCGCCCCCGGCGATGGCGCTCGCCCCGCGTCCGACGAGGACCGGGGTGTTGGGCATCGACCGAACGACCGGGATCGGTCGGGGCAGAGCGGCCTCCAGGCGGGCCGTCGCCAGTCCCGCGACGACCGAGAGGACCCGCCCGATCCCGAGCGCCCCGATCGAGCGGGCGACCGACTCGGCCTGGTCGGGCTTGACGCAGAGCACGGCCCCGGTCGCCTCGTCGACGTCGCCGATCTCGGCCTGGGCCAGGACCGTGACGCCCGGCAGGCGTACGGCGAGCGACTCGCGCGCCTCGCGCGAGGGCTCGACCACGCCCAGCTCGCTCGGGGGGCACCAGGCGGCGCGCACGAGGCCCTCGGCGAGCGCCGAGCCCATCTTGCCGCCACCGACGATCAGGAGTCGCAAGGCCATGCGCCAGGGTACCCAATCACCGTCGCGGCCGGCGCCGGAACCACGGCATGCCGAGCGACATGGCCGTCGGGTAGATCTCGTCCACGGTGACCAGGCACTCGGCGACCAGCTCCTCCAGCCGGGCGTCGTGGAACTCCTCGAGGGGCACGACGCTCACGAGGTAGAGGCCGTCCTCGGGACCGAGGGCCAGCCAGGCGCTGCGCGCCTCGCGATTGCGCGTGAGCGCGTAGCGGTAGACGGCCTCGGGCCGCTCGGGTGCGGGGGTGACCTCGGCCTCGACCCGCACGCTGCGCTGGCGCAGGGCGAACCAGAGGGTGATGACGTCGCGCTCCTCGCCGCGCAGGCGCAGCAGCCAGTGGTGCTGGCCGTGCTCGTCCGGCCCACTCGGGCCCTCGAGCTCCGCGGGATGCCCCGTGGTCGCCGCGTGGTCGCGCCAGGTCCGCAGGGCGTCGTCGACGCGACGCGGAGCGTCGTCGCCGCCGACGTCGAAGCGCACGGCTAGCAGCGCACCAGCCCGTCGTCGACGAGCGAGCGCGTCAGTCCGGCGAGGGCGTCGGCCGCGGCGCGCCAGGTGTAGCGACGGGCGAGGCGCACCGCTCCGGCCGAGAGGGCCGGGGCCCGGTCGACCGCGAGCACGCTCTCGACGGCCTCGGCCCAGTCCGCCGGGGCGCGCGAGGGCACGAGGAGCCCGTTCACCCCCGGCTCGACGAGCGTGGCGAGCCCGCCGACGTCGCTCGCGACGACCGGGGTGCCGCAGGCGGAGGACTCGAGGGCCACGAGTCCGAAGCTCTCGCTGCGGCTGGGCACGAGGGTCACGTCGGCCGCGCGCATCCACGAGGAGAGGAGCTGGTGGGCCTGGGGTGCCACGAAGGCGACGTGATCGATCACCCCGGCCTCGGCGACGCGGCGGTGCAGATGGGACAGCATGGCCCGGCCGTCGGGCCCCGACGGGCCGCCCACGATGGCGAGGTCGGCGTCGCGTCCGCGCGCGCGCAGCTCGATCAGGGTCTCGAGGGCGAGGTCCACCCCCTTCAGCGCCTGGAGGCGTCCGACGAAGAGCAGCTGGGTCGCCTCGGCCCGCAGACCCAGGGCGCGGCGGGCCTGGGGCCGGTGTCCCGGAGCGAAGAAGGCGTGCTGGACGCCGAGGGGCACCACGTGCACGCGCGAGGGAGGGGCGTCGTAGAGGTGGAGGAACTGCTCGACCTCGACGTCGCAGCTCGCGAGGACGGCGTCGGCGCAGCCGATGATGGCCTCCTCCTGCTCACCGCGCTCCTCGGACTCGGGCTCGTAGTCGACCGCCTTCACCCGCTCGAGAGTGTGGAACGTGACGACGAGGGGGATGCCGAACTCGTGCTTCAGCGGATGGCCCGCCAACCCGCTCAGCCAGTAGTTGGCGTGGATCGCGTCGGGGGCTCCGGTGCAGCGGAACGAGGCCGCGACGCCGCGCGTGAACTCCTCGACGTAGCGGGGCAGGTGGGCCCGCTCGACCGGGGCGACCGGTCCGGCCGTCACGTGGTGGATGCGAAAGCCCGGCTCGACCGCGACGACGTCGCGGGCCGAGGGGTGGTCGCGACGGGTGTAGACGTCGACCTCGTGCCCGAGGCGCGCGAGGGCGCTCGCGAGCTCGCGCACGTAGACGTTCATCCCGCCCCCGTCACCCGTGCCCGGCTGGCTGAGGGGGCAGGTGTGGTAGGAGAGGATCGCCAGGCGCGTCACGGCCGCAGCCTACCGGCGCGCCCCGCGGGCGAGCCCGTTGAGTCGCGCGGGCACGAGGTAGCGGACGTCACGGACGGCGACGAGACCGAAGTCTCGCGAGTCGGTCGAGCGGTCGGGGTTGTCGCCGCGCAGATCGAGGCGAGCCCCGCGACGCTCCCCGACGCGCTTGACGAGCCACCGGCGCGGCTCGCGGGGATCGACGAGGACGACGAGGTCGCCTCGGCGCACCGGTCGCCAGGGCCGTAGGGCGATGACCTCGTCGCCGTCGTCCAGCGTGGGACGCATCGAGTCGCCGACGATCGCGACGCGCCGAGCGACGAGGTCGACCAGGGCCACGGGCGAACGATACCGGGCGCCGCTCGGTAACCTGCGTGCTGGTACCCATACCGCACCGCCCGGTGCGCGACTCGAAAGGCCCGACATGACGATCCGCACCCGCCTCAGCGCCCTCCTCACGGCGCACGGCACGCCCCTGACCGCCCACGCCCACTGCGACCTGCCCTGCGGCGTGTACGACCCCGCCCAGGCCCGCATCGAGGCCCAGTCGGTCAAGGCGATCATGGAGAAGCACAACGCCTCGAGCGACGAGGACTTCCGCGTCCGCGCGAACCTCATCAAGGAGGAGCGCTGCGAGCTGGTGAAGCACCACCTGTGGGTCCTGTGGACGGACTACTTCAAGCCCGAGCACCTGGCCACCTACGGCAATCTCCACGACCTCTTCTGGAAGGCCACCAAGTCGGCCGGCGAGGCGAAGAAGACGAACGACGTCGCGGTGGCCGACCGGCTCCTCGAGGAGATCGACGGCATCGCCGACGTCTTCTGGGCGACCAAGAAGTAGTCGCTCAGGCGATCTCGAGGTGGGCCCCGCAGCGGGTTCGCAGCGGATCGGCGGCGAGATGGGCGTCCTCGATGGGCGCCCCGCACGTCGCGCAGGTCCGGTAGCTGCCGTCCCGGAGCCGCTCGAGCGCCCGGTCGACCGCGTCGAGGGTCGCGGAGAGGGATCCGATCAGCGGGGCGTCATCGCTCACGGCGACGAAACTACTCGGCCCGGCGGCCCCTCGGGGTCGCCGGGCCGCGTCGTTCAGCGGTCCTCGCCGAGCTCGCTCTCGAGCTGGGCGAGGACCTCGGGATCCTCGAGGCCGCTCACGTCGCCGCGGGCCGCGCCGTCCACGACGAGCTCGCGCAGGAGGCGCCGGACGATCTTGCCGCTGCGGGTGCGGGGCATCGTCGACAGGACGTGCACCCGCCGCGGCCGCGCGATCGCGCCGATCGACTCGACGAGTCGCTCGCTCAGGTCCGCCTCGCTCACCCGCCCGGCCGCCCCGGCGGCCAGCGTGACGAAGGCCTCGGGAACCTGGCCCTTCACCGGGTCGGCCACGCCGATCACCGCGGCCTCGGCGACGCCCGGCACCGTCAGCAGCGCGCTCTCCATCTCCATGGTCGAGAGACGGTGCGCCGCCACGTTGATGACGTCGTCGACGCGCCCGATCACCCAGACGTGGCCGTCGCCGTCCTCGATCGCGGCGTCGGCGCTGTCGTAGCGCGAGGGTCCGAAGCGCGTGAAGTACTGGGTGCGGTAACGAGCCGGATCGCGCCACACCCCGCGAAAGAGGGTCGGGAAGGGCTGGGTCAGCGTCAGGTAGCCCGTCGCCCCCACACCGGCCGGCTCGCCGTCGACGTCGACGATCGCGTAGTCGTGACCGGGCAGGGCTGGACCACACGACCCCGGCTTCGCCCACGTCACCCCTACGAGCGACGAGGTCCAGGCGCTCCCCGTCTCACTCTGCCCGTAGGTGTTGTTGATCTCCACGCTCCCGTCCCCCACGTGCTCGCGCACCCACCACCACGTCGTCGCGTCGAGGGGCTCCCCCACGAGGGCGATGAGCCGCAGTGCCGAGAGGTCGAAGGGCCGCGCGAGCTCGGCTCCCTGGCGCGCCAGCATGCGCAGGACGGTCGGCGCGGTGAAGACCTTCGTGACGCCGTACTCCTGGAGGATCGAGTAGAGACGGTCGGGGGCGGGGAAGTCGAGGGCCCCCTCGGTGGCGATCATCGTGGCACCGTGCGCCGTCGCGCCGATGAGCTCGAAGATCGGGAACGTCAGCCAGCCGCAGTCCGCGGTGCACCAGTAGACGTCCTCGGGCCCGAGGTCGAGCGCGTAGCGGACGTTGTGGTAGGCGCCGATCATGAACCCGATCCCGCTGTGCACGAGGCCCTTGGGCTTCGCGCTGGTGCCGCTCGTGTAGATGATGAAGCCGGGGTCGTTGGCCTCGAGAGCGACGGGGTCGGCGCGCCCGGTCGTCGCGGCCAGGAGCTCGTCGTAGTAGACGTCGCGAGGAGCCGACATCGGCACCGCGGGGTTGGCGCTGCGACGCACCACGACGACGTGCTCGACGCTGGGCAGCCCGTCGAGGACCTGGTCGAGCGTGGCCTTCAGCGTGATGGCGCGACCGCGCCGGAAGGTCTCGTCGGCGGTGACGACGACCTTGGCGCCGGTGTCGATGATGCGGTCGGCGAGGGCCGACGGCGAGAATCCCGAGAAGACGATGTTGTAGATGGCCCCGAGGCGCAGGCAGGCGTGGACGACCGCGAACGTCTCGAGCAGGTTGGGCAGGTAGACGGCCACCACGTC
Source organism: Acidimicrobiaceae bacterium (assembly GCA_027449885.1). Classification (GTDB taxonomy): domain Bacteria; phylum Actinomycetota; class Acidimicrobiia; order Acidimicrobiales; family RAAP-2; genus RAAP-2. The sequence continues at coordinate 23,831 of DAIDKS010000019.1, read as the reverse complement.
GCCGGTCCCGACGCCGAGGTCGCGCAGCGCCTGCGCCAGCCGCGCCGTCTCGTCGGCGAACTCGGCGTAGGTCCACGACCGGCGGGTGCCGTCCTCGCCGATCCAGTGGATCGCGACCTTGTCGGGGGTCGAGCGCGCGTGGCGGTCCACGCAGTTGACGCTGACGTTGCCGCGCGCGCCCGGGAAGAACGAGAAGCCGTCGGCCAGGCTCCCGACGAGGTTCTCGCTCGACGGCCAGCCCCCCATCCACTCGAGCTCCCGGGCGACACCCGCCCAGTAGCCACCGACGTCGTCGATCGATCGCGCGTAGAGCTCCGCGTACTCCTGCGGGGTCGTGACCGGCAGCCGTCCGCTGCGGGGATAGGTCGGTGCGACGAGAGCGCTCTCGCGCACCATCGCCGGGATCTCACCCGGGGCCACCCCGTCGTCCGCGGTCGTCCCGGGCGTCGTCTCGTCGGCCATGATCCCCCCTCGGGTCGCGACTCGTCGTCACCCTATCCCCGGAGCCGGGCGGGAGGTCGAGGCGCGTCAGGCGAGAGCGAGGCCGCTGCGAATCGCCACGTAGCAGGCGACGGCGATCACCAGGACCACGAAGCCCTGATTCAGGCGCCGGGCCGAGACGCGACCCGCCACCTGATTGCCGGCGAGAGCGGCGATCATGGCACTCACCGAGAAGGACGCGAGCACGCTCCCGGGCACGCCGCTCACGCCGTGGCGCTCGAGGATGGCGAGCGCGCTGCTCATCGCGATGATGAGCAGCGACGTCCCGACCGCCTCGGCGAGGTCGAAGCCCAGGGCGAGCACGAGGCTCGGCACGATGACGAAGCCACCCCCGACGCCGAGGAACCCGGTGAGGAACCCGACCACGACTCCCACCGCGACCACGAGCGCGGGCCGGGTGCGCGTCCCCGCGGGCCGCGTACGCGTGGCGACGTCGAGGCCGCCCCCCGACGGCGTCGCGGGCTCGACGCCAAGTGCCGCACCCCGTGGCGCCGCCGCGCGGCGGTCGCGCCGGATCATGAGGGCGGCCACCACGAACATCAGGGCGGCGAAGAGCGCGAGCAGGAGGTTCGGATCGATCCGCCTATTGAGGGCCGTGCCGACGATCGAGCCGAGGACGCTCACGACGCCGACGCTCGTCCCGACGCCCCAGCGCACACGCCCCGCGCGGTGGTGACCCCACATGCCGATCAGGGCGCTCAGGCCAACGATGAGGAGCGAGGCGTCGGTCGCGTGACGGGGGCTCACCCCGAGGGCGTAGACGAGCGCCGGGACCGTGAGGATCGATCCCCCACCGCCGAGGGCGCCGAGTGACAGCCCGATGGCGACCCCGAGGGCGGCGGCCAGTGAGGCGGTCGCCATCATCGCGCCCCCCACCCGCTCGAGGCGCCCCGCTCACCCCGCATCGCCGACTCGCTCCGTGAATGTCCGAATGTAGGTACATTAGCACGCCACCGCACCCTCCTCCCTAGACTGCGAACGATCCCGTGGGAAGGTGAGCCCGATGACCCGAGCCAGCGAGCTGGATCGCGACAGCCCCCTCCCGCTCTGGGCCCAGCTCTACGACCGGCTAGTGGCGCGCCTCGTCGCCGGAGAGTTCCGCGACGACTTCCCGGGCGAGCTCGACCTCGCGGAGGAGTACGGCGTCAGCCGCAACACCGTTCGCGAGGCGATGCGACGCCTGCGCGACGAGGGCACGATCATCGCCGAGCGCGGTCGTCGGCCGCGGGTCGCGCCGACCCCCCTGATCGAGCAGCCCCTCGGCGCCATCTACACCCTCTACGACGCCGTCGAGGCGGCCGGGCTCGACCAGCAGAGCGTCGTGCGCGTCCGCGACACCCGCCGGGACCCCGCGGCGGCGCGAGAGCTCGGCCGCGACGCGGCCGACCCCCTCTTCTTCCTCGAGCGGCTCCGACTCGCCGGGGGCGAGCCCCTCGCCCTCGACCGGGTCTGGCTGCCCGCCGACGTCGGGGCGGATCTGCGCGACGCCGACTTCTCCCACACCGCCCTCTACACCGAGCTGCAGCGGCGAGCCGGGGTGCGACTCGTCACGGGCCGCGAGCAGATCCGCGCCGTCGTGCCCGCCCCCGACGACCGCGCACTCCTCGACCTACCCGCGGACGTCGCGGCGCTCGCCATCTCGCGCCACACCCGTGACGCCGAGCGGACCGTCGAGTGGCGCGTGACCCTCATCCGCGGCGACCGCTTCGCGCTCATCGCCGACTTCTCCCCGCTCACCGGCTACCCGCTCGACGCCCGCGCCGTCGCTCCGAGCCGCCCGGCACCCTGACGCGGGCGCACCCCTACGCTGGGCACCCGAAGGAGGTGTCGTGGAGAGTCTCGGACGACAGTTGGACGAGCGGCGCGAGGCCTCGCGCGCTCGGATGGACGAGACGACGCGGGCCGTCGTCGACGGCGCGACCGCCGAGGTGGCGGCGCTCCAGATCGTCGAGGGCTCCCTCGGCGTCGGCGGGCGCATCCCCCGCTTCGCGCTCCCCGGAGCCAACGGCGCGACGGTGCGCGCCGACGACCTGCTCGAGCGCGGCCCCCTGGTCGTCACCTTCTACCGCGGTGGCTGGTGCCCCTACTGCAACCTCCAGCTGCGCGCCTACGCGGCGGCCCTCGACGAGTTCCGCGCGCTCTCGGCGACCATCGTGGCCATCTCACCCGAGACCCCCGACATGTCGCTCACGACGACCGAGCGGAACGACCTCCCCTTCCCCGTCCTCTCCGACGTGGGCAATCGGGTCGCCCGCGAGTTCGGCCTCGTCTTCACCATGCCGGCCGGTCTGTGGCCCCTCTACGAGTCCTGGGGCATCGACGTCCCCGCGCACAACGGCGACGACACCCACGAGTTGCCGGTGCCGGCGACGTACGTCGTGGGTCGCGACGGACGCGTCGCGTGGCGCTTCGTCGATCCCGACTACACCCGGCGCGCCGAGGTGAGCGACCTCCTCGACGCGCTGCGCTCCCTCTAGCCCCGAGGAGTCCGGCCCGCCCCGCGGACGTCGCTCGACCACCTCCGACGGGCGCCGGACACCGTCGAGCCACTGACGGAGGGGGGGACGAGCGGCTCGACGGGTCCGTCGAGACCAGCTCACGGGGACTACCCCCGGATCGGGAGACCACGGCACCCGCACGGGTCCTCGTGCCCACACGGGTGTCGTCGCCGATCGGCAGCGGTGGCCCGGTGCGTCGCTGCCGTCAGCCCGCCGGTGCGGGGACGAGGACGGGCGACGCCGTCGCGCATCTCCCTCCCCGACCCTCCGCGGTCGACGACGGCGTGACACAGTGAGCCGTGGTCACCGTCCGCCGCATCGCTCTCGCCATCGCCCTGGTGGGGGCGAGCGCCACGGCGGCGACGCCATCGATGGCTCTGTCGAGTGGCCGTTCGGTTCCGTGGGCGTCCCTCGGCCGCGTCCGACCCCTGCTCGTCCAGCCCTCCGGATGGGGGAGTCCGATCGCCGCCCAGCCCGGGAGCGCCACCGCCGGGTGGTGCACCCCGAAGGGCGTGGAGATCGCCTCGGGCGCGGGTCGACCCACGCTCGTCCCGGACCGGTCGGTCGGGCCGATGCTGACGAGATCCCACCTGGCGCTGTCGTCCTTGCCCGGGAGTACGACGGCGGTCGTCGCGTGCGAGGACGTCGCGCTAGACCCGAGTCACCCGAAGACCATCTACGCCGCCTTCGCAGCAGCCCACGGTGGGTTGATACCGCCTTCCTACGCGGTAGCCCTGGTGACGACGAACGTGGGCAGGAGTTGGCGGTTCGTGCCCCCGCCGACGGGCTACTCGCTGACGGACTTCGCAGGTTTCGTCGAGCGGCCCCGCGGCGTGGAGATGCTCTACTCGTCCAACTACTTCTTCCCGCCGACACCGGGACAATCGGCGGCCTTCGTGATCGCGGCGTCGGCAACAGGTGGACGCTCCTGGGCCGACGCGGGCCTGAACTGTCCGGCCGGAGCGCCCTGCGTGATCTTCGGCCCCGAGGCTCCCCAGGGTGCGTGTGGGATGTCGGAGTGGAAGCAGTCCGTGCTCGTCGGCGCTTTCGACGAAGTCGGAGGGGCGACGCGGTGGCGCGCGGCAGGTGCCGTCAACTCGGTCAACCAATGTGGTAGCCAGCAGCTCATCGACACCGCGTCCGGTGACGAGTTCCTTGTCGATCGCACGAGATCAAACGCCCTGCTCTTCACCCATGACGGGGTTCACTGGACGCCGGTGTCTCTCCCGAAGATTGGCGGAGCACCGGTCGGAGGGAGATTCGCTCCGTGGGGACAGATCATGACTCTCGCGGCGAACGGTACCCTCGTGGCGGTCGCGGGCACGCCCCTCGCGACAGCGGAACACCTGGAGATGCTCAAGGCGGGATCCACCGCGTGGTGCGCCACCCGTGCCGTCCTACCCTCAGCAACGCGACGGGATCCCGTGACGGCCCTTCAGTCGAGCGAGTCGGCGCTGGTGGTGTCCTTCTTCGCGCCGATGTCGATGGGCGCCGGTACCAGGACGATGGGGGTAGCCCTCCCCCTCTCGGCGGTGCGGTGTCGGGCGTGACACGGGCCGGGGAGCCCCACCAGCCCGACGTCACCCGTCCCGCGTGGTCGCGCCTCTGACGACCGAGGATCGAGCACGCCACCACCCGAGTCGTCGTCGCACGCTTCGGGCGCGACGTCCACGCCATGCTCTCCACCTCAGCGCCGTGCCCGCGTCGATACGCAGCGTGACGCGGCGAACGTCGTGATGATCGAGGTCGCCGATGGCTGGGGTGCCGCTGCGGGGCCCCGCGGCTCGCCAAATCGCGTGGGCTAGCCTCTCGAGACAGGGGATTGGCCATCTCGCATTGCGAATCTCCATCCGCCGGGCCGCTAGCTCATCGGGTAGAGCAGGAGACTTTTAATCTCAAGGTGCCGGGATCGAGACCCGGGCGGCCCACCACTCGGCGTGAACGACCTCGCGGCGACAGGGCTCGGGAAGTCGGCGACGCCTCCTCGAGGGCGACATTCGAATCGCCTCCGAGACATCGCCGCGACCCCTCGCGAGCCGTGGTAGGTTTCCTCAGTTTTTCCTTGAGCACCGCCACGAGGGGGTCGGCAATGACAGACGTCGCGCGACAGGGGGGCGAGCGAGAGCACTCGCTCCGGTCGGGGGCCCTCGGGCTCTTCGACTCGGCGGTCATGGGGGTCGCGGGGTCGGCTCCCGCGTACTCGATCGCCGCGACGACGACCGCCCTGTTCGGGGCCGTCCTCTACGGCGGCGCCGCGGCCCTCCTCTACTGCGGCATCTTCATGTTCGGGATCGTCTTCGCGTTCAACTACCTGAACAAGACGGACCAGCACGCCGGCGCCGCCTACTCCTGGGTGCGCCGAGCCCTCCACCCAGTCCTCGGCTACCTGTCGGGGTGGGCCCTCGTCGTCTCGGCCCTCATCTTCATGGTGATCGCGACCTTCCCAGCCGGGTCCTCGGTGATCAGCCTCTTCTCGACCCGACTGGCGTCGAACACCACGTTGGTCACGATCTTCGGAGCGGTCTTCTTCCTCCTCATGATCGGCGCGGTCGCGGCGGGCGTCACCGTCACCGTGAAGGTGCAGATCATCATGTCGAGCATCGAGGTGACGCTGCTGTTGCTGTTCGCCCTCCTCGCGATCTTCCACGCCCACCACGCCGTGCACTTCTCGTGGAGTTGGTTCAACCCGTCGATCTTCCACGCCAAGGGATCCTCGGGATTCGTCGCGGGCGCCCTCCTCGCCGCCTTCTACTACTGGGGCTGGGACGTCACCGCGAACCTCTCGGAGGAGACGAAGGAGTCCCACAAGACCTCGGGAGCGGGCGGGCTCATCGGGGCCTTCGTCGTCTTCTGCCTCTACGAGGTCTTCACCATCGCGTCGGCGACGGTCCTGACCCCGGCCCAGCTGAACAACCCCAACAACGCCGCCGACATCCTGCAGGTCCTCGGCCAGTCGGTCTGGCGGGGGACCGGCGGCAAGCTGATCGTGGTGGCGGTGCTGCTCTCCACCGTCGCGACCCTCGAGACGACCATCATCCAGGTGACGCGCACCCTCTACACGATGGGCCGCGACCGCACGCTGCCGGCGTCGCTCGGGCGCACCCACGCCACGCGCCAGACCCCGGTCGTCGCGACCGTCGCGGTGGCCGCTATCTCGCTGCTGCTCTTCGTCGCCAGCCAGTACATCGGCTCGGTCTCCAGCATCCTGACCGACGGCTACAACGCGATCGGTCTCCAGATCGCCATCTACTACAGCCTCGCCGGCTTCTCTGTCGTCATCCTCTACCGGCGCCAGATCTTCCGCTCGGCGAAGAACTTCGTCTTCATGGGGCTCTGGCCGCTCGCCGGGGCCATCTTCATGGCGTGGATCTTCACCAAGGTCATCCCCGGCCTCAACGCCACGACCCTCGTGGTGGGGCTCGGCGCCATGGCCATCGGCCTCATCCCCATGGTCTGGTACTGGGTGAAGGGCGCGCCGTACTTCACGATGCCGGCCCCCGGCGACCGCCACGCGGCCGACCTCGAGGTCGCGGAGTTCGAGCAGAACCTCTAGACGGCTCGATCGTCGAGCGCCGGGCCGTGGCCGACCAGTTCCACTTCCATCCCGACCGCTACCTCGAGCTGGTGCGGGCCGAGGTGTCGGACTACGACCTGCTCCAGGACCTGATCGCCCGGGCGGCGAGTGATCCTCTCCCCACGGCGATCCTCGACCTCGGGACGGGGACGGGGACGACGCTCGAGCGCCTGGCCCGGCTCGCCCCCGACGCGACCCTCACCGGCGTCGACCTCAGTCCCGAGATGCTCGAACGGGCGGGCGCGCTGCTGCCGCGGGCGACGCTGCGCGTCCAGGACCTCACCGCGGAGCTCCCGGTCGGGCCCTTCGACGTCGTGGTGAGCGCCCTCGCGGTGCACCACCTGACCGACGACGAGAAGGGCGACCTCCTGGCCCGCGTCGCCGCCCGACTCACCCCGGGAGGTCGCTTCATCCTGGGTGACGTCGTCGTGCCCGACGACCCGCGCGATGCCGTCATCCCCCTCGACGACGGTTACGACCGGCCCTGCTCCCTCGCGACCACGCTGACGCTCCTGGCGCGCGCCGGCTTCGTCGACGTGCGCGTCGTGTGGACCCGGCGCGACCTCGCGGTCGTTCGCGGGTCGACGCGCCCGTAGGCGGCATCGCCTCAGACGGGCCAGCGACCGAGGGCCCCCATGCCGGCCTCGGACTCGGTGCGCACCGGGTGGCGGCTCACGTGGTCGAGGAGTTCGGCGAGGCTGCCCTCGGCGACGCAGACCGTGCTGTCGGCCGCCCCGTAGTAGAGGTGGATCGTGTCGCCGTCGTCGCGGAGGACCCACCCGCAGGGGAAGATCACGTCGTCCACGTCACCACTGCGCTCGTAGGGGGTGGACGGCCCGAGGATCCACTCGTTGCCCCGGGCGATGAGACGGCGGGGATCCTCGGCGTCGAGCAGCGCGAGGCCCAGTCGGTAGATGGCGCCGGCGGCCGTCACTCGCACCCCGTGGTAGCAGATGAGCCAGCCGGCCTCGGTGAGCAGGGGCGGCGGGCCGATCCCGACCTTGTTCGCGTCCCACCAGCCACCGCGGCGCGCGGGCAGCAGGATGCGCGAGCTGCCCCAGTGGCGCAGGTCGGGACTGAAGGAGAGCCACACGTGGGCCCCGAGCCCCCGCGACGTCGGCGAGGGTCGGTGGATCAGGGCCCAGCGCCCGTCGAAGAGGGTCGGGAAGAGCGTGGCGTCCTTGTCGTCGGGCGTCATTAGCACCCCGCGCCGGACCCAGGTGATGAAGTCCTTCGTCGTCGCGAGCAGCACGAGGGGCCCGGCCGGGGAGTAGCCCACGTAGACGACGAAGTACTCGTCCCCGATCTTCGTGATCCGCGGGTCCTCGATCCCCCAGTGCTCCTCGAACGAGTCGAGCTCGGGCTCGAGGCCGCGCACGGGGTCGATGCGCCAGTCGGTGAGGCCGTCCTCGCTCAGCGCGACGGCGAAGGACGACAGTCCCGAGCGGTGCTCGACGCGGACGAGGAGCAGCGTCTGCCCCTCGAAGACCGTGGCCCCGGGGTTGAAGATGGCGTTCACCGTCACCGGCAGGTCGTGGGCCGTGAGGATCGGGTTCCCCCCGAAGCGGTGCAGCAGTTCGCCGTCGGTCGTCATGCGACGCCTCCTTCCACGAGCACGCGGGGCCCCGCGCGGCCCGACACCTGAGCGGCGCGCCAGCACGTGGCGACGAAGGCCATCGTGGACTCGGCGCCCTGATTGTGATTGACGCCGTCGCGGCGCAGGCCGTCGAATCCCGCTCCGGTCGCGACGTCACCGACCGTGATCCCCACGTCGTTGCGACCCGCGAACCAGGCCCTCGCCATCCGCACGACCTCCGCCCAGTGGGGATCGCCGGTGAGGCGCCACGCCCGGGTCGCCGCGTCGGCCATGGCCCAGGCCTCGATGGGCTGCTGGTCGAAGGCCGGGCCCCGCTCGCGTGGTCCGCGACCGGTCGCCGGGACGAAGCTGAAGTGATCCCCCCGGGTCTCCTCGACGACGAGCCACGCGAGCAGGCGGAGCGCCCGCTCCGCCCCGCTGGCGTCGCCCCGAGCGTGGGCCCCGGCGAGCAGGGCCTCCGGCAGGAGGGCGTTCGCGTAGGTGAGACGGGGCTCGGGCCACGGCCACCGCGTGTCGCGTCCGGCCTCGGGCAGGCCGGACGCCCCGTCGTCGAGGAGCCGCCGTCCGACCGGGTCCGTCGGGTCCCGCTCGAGGAGCGTCACCGCCGCGAGGACGACGTGGGCGCTGGCGCGGGCGAAGGGTGAGGTGAACGACCCGACCGACTCGAGGAGGGCCCGCGAGCGGCGTCGGACGTCCGCCCACGGCGCGTGGGCGCCGCCGGCGAGGCCCTGGAGGGCCCGGCCCGTCGCGTCGTCGCTCGGCTGGTCGTCGGTCCAGTCGTCCCCGATCCGGCGCAGGCGGAAGACCTCCGACTCGGATCGCGCCGCCTCGAGGAAGCCGACGGCGGCGAGCGCGAGGCGCCGGGTGGCGAGGTTCGGCGGCAGCGCGGCGACGAGCCCGAGCAGTCGCCCGGCGTCGTCGGTGCAGTAGCCGAAGCGCCGTGCCGGGCGCGCCCCGTCGGCGTGCTCGACGATCCCTCGGGCGTCGGTGAGGCGGGCCAGGTGATCGAGGATCATCGCCGCCCCCCCTCCGCAGGGCGGGCCGTCGCCGCGACGGCCGCGAGGTGGCGAGCGAACTGCTCGCCGACCCGGGGCCAGACGAGGGTCTCCCCGACCTCTCGGGCGGCGCTCGAGAGCGACCCGGCGACGCCCGGCGTGCGCAGGACGCGGCGTAGCGCCCGGCTCATGGCGTCGACGTCACCGTGGGGGACGAGGATGCCCGCACCATCCGACAGCAGTTCGACCGCGTGGGGGAAGCGAGTGGCGACGACCGGCCGGGCCGAGGCCAGCGCCTCGACGAGCACGCCGGAGCAGACCTGGTCGCGCGACTCGTAGGGCAAGAGGACGACGTCGGCGGAGCGGATGAGCGCGTTGAGCGACGCGCGGTCCCGATACTGGTCGTCGAAGCGGACTCGGTCCGCGACGCCGAGACGGGCCGCCACGTCGACCAGCGACTGGCGGTAGTCGTCGCCACGGGCGCGCACGTGGGGATGGGTGTGGCCGGCGATCACGTAGGTCACGGGGGGCCGCAGGTCCCCGAGCCGCGACACCGCCTCGATGGCCGACTCGAGTCCCTTCCCCGGACCGAGCAGCCCCCAGGTGAGGACGGTGTCGCCGGTTCGCCGCTCGCCCGGCGAGGCCGCGAAGTTGTCGGAGGCGCCGTGGGGGACGAGGGTGGAGCGGGGCGCCCAGTAGGTCGCGCGCAAGCGCTCGAGGGCGGACGAGCTCGGCGTCACCGCGAGGGCCGCGCGGCGCAGCAGCGCCGTCATGATGCGGCGCTGGCGGCGACTCGGCGTGGTGAGGATGGTGTGGAAGACGACGACGAGGGGCGTGCGCAGGTCGTCGACGAGGTTGATCACCGCGTCGCCGTCGGGCCCGTCGAAGATGCCGAACTCGTGCTGGACGATCGCGACGTCGCACTCGGCGAGGGTGCGACGCGCTCCCTCGAGCGTGCGCGGACGGCCCCGAACCCACGAGGCGGCCACCTCGGCGAGCGCCGGGGTGTCCTCGTCCTCGAGGAGTCGCACCACGGGCAGCTGCCACTCGGGACGCTGCTCGCCGATCGCCGCCCGCAGGTTGCGCGTGAAGGTCGCGATCCCGCACTCGGTCGGTGGATAGGTGCCGACCATCCCGACCCGCAGGGCGGGCACCGTGACGGGACGATCGGGCGGACGGGCGGCGTCACGCCACGACGCGGCCACCAGGTGACGGGGGGCTACGCGGTTCACCATTCACCACCTCCACTTCCGCCCTCATCCTCACGGCGACGTCCCGTTCACGCAAAAGCGACCTTCGGCCGTCGCCGCGTCGCCAGCCGACCGAATCAGGGTCAATAGGCGACCGCTATGAGGACCCTCGCGAGAAACGATGGTCCCGCGCCCCGTCGACGGCGTCGACCGACCGTCGACGGGGCGCGGGACCTCAGGCGGGCCGCGTCACCATCGTGCGGGCGAGGAGGGCTCCCACCACGAGACCGAACATCAGGTGCGCCGCGAAGAAGGCCCACTGGGGGACGAAGGCCATCATCGAGTTCGTGGGGGGGAGCAAGACCCAGCGCATCACCGCGTAGACGACGGCTCCGCCGAGGACCCCCGCGCCGATCACGCCACCGGTACCGCGCACCACACCGAGGCCCCGACGTCGTAGGGCGACGATCACGAGGAAGAACGCGGCGCCGAGGGCGGCCGACATCATCATGTGCAGCATCAGTCCGAGGACGACGCGCCCGCCACTCACCGGCATCGCCGCCATCACGGCGTCGCGAGCCCGCGGGCTCATCGTCGAGAGCAGGGTGCTCACCGTCGCGTTCGTCGCGTGACCCGTCATGAGCTGTCCCATCGGGGCGACCGTGCTCGCCGGCACGTGCATCGACTCGAGCTGGGCCCCGAGCTGCTGGGCCATCGCCGAGCTGAGGTGGCCACTCGCGATCGCGGATCCCAGCGGGCCCATCGCCGAGGCCGGGAGGGCGACGCCCATGGCGCGGAGCAGGGCCGGCAGCATCGTGAGCGGGGGCGCCACCGTGGTCACGAAGGCCGGGATGCCGAGGTTGACCGGGCTCCAGAAGCCCTGCCCCGCGAGGCCCATCACGACCATCACGACCATGGCCAGCACCACTCCCCCGAGCAGGCCGGCGCCCGCGCCGCGGAGGGCCAGTCGGCCCGTCCCACCACTCTCGTGCGCGACCTCGTCGCGCGGGACCGTCGTCGTCATGGAGTGACCCCTCTCGTCGTTCGCGGACCAGCCCGCGTGCGACGAGGAAACCGATCGCGGTGCGTCTATTCCGACGGCGGTGCGTCGACGTCGAGGATGGTCCCTCCCGCGTCAGCGGGAGCTCGTCGAGCCGTGACGGTGCGGTCGATAGGCCCGCGCCGCGCGGCCCAGCCACGTCCCGCACGCGCCGAGCGCCCCACCCACGACGAGGGTCACCAGGAGGGCGACGCCGCTCACGGAGTAGCCCATCAGCGAGGAGATGTCCCTCGCGGCGCCGCCCACCGGCGCGCCGAGGGCGCGCCAGGCGAGCGGGAGGCCCCAGCCGAGCAGTCCGGCCCCGACACCGACCACCCACGCCCGTCGCGTCCGCCGCACCGTGAACCCGACGACGATCGCGACGATGAGCGTCATCCACCACGCGCCCCACCCGAGGGCGATCCACACCACGGCCGTCGCGACGACGAGCTCGACGGCCGCGCGCGCGAGGTAGCGAGGACCCCGCCCGTGGGTCACCGCGGCGCTGCGGGGTGCGTGGACGGTCACGGCCGCAGCTCCCAGGTGGCGATCGGGCGCGCCGGTCGGGTCGGGTTCGGCAGGGGGTGGCTTCGTCCGTCCCACCACGTGGTCACCCACGTCTCGTACCAGGGAGAGAGCGGGTTCTCGCTCTGCCCTCCCGGGTAGACCCCGGTGCTCGTCGCCGGCGCCGCGCCGGGGCGCGCTGGGCCGAGGGCGATGATCTCGCGCCAGCTGGGACCGGTGCCGGCGATCGGGAAGCCGTCGGCCGCGTCGGGGGTGAAGGCGTCGCCGCCCGATCCCCGCGGCCCGTAACCGAGGGCCGGCGCGTTGGTCAGCGAGGCGAACTGGCGGCTCTGGAGGTGGTCCCACCGCCAGGCGACCGGCGGCCCCTCCTGGCGGGTGAGGTGGGCCACGGCCTGGGTGAAGGCCTGGGCCATCACGGTGGCGGCCGAGCGCGCGTGGCCGTCGGGCAGCGTGAGGGCCGACCCGCGGGTTGGCCGCGTCGACCAGGTCTCCAGGTCCATCACGAGGGCGGCGTCGGTCGCCGGGGTGATCGCCAGGTTGGCGTCGAGCCCGACCGGCACGTGCGTCGCCCTCCACCACGGACCGAAGACGTCGCGCGCGTAGTCCCCGAGCCACGTCCAGTAGAGGGCCGCCGCCCCCGACGCGGCGCTCATCGTCCCGTCCCAGTGGGTGAGGAGGGCGAGGGCCGCGCGTCCGCTCGCGCTCGACGCCACCCCGCTCGCGCGGACCGCGGCGACCAGGGGTCCGGTGAGCGTGACGGCCAACCGGTCGCGAAGGTCGGTCTCGATGGAGGCCATCGTCGCGGTCGTGGCCGCCGGGGCCGCGGCCAGTCGCGACGAGATGGTGAGGGCGCGGTAGCCCGGGTCGAAGAAGTCGTAGACCGTGCCGATGTAGTACGGGTAGGCGGCGGTGACCGGTCGCTGGTTCGCCGAGACGGCGTAGCCGGCGACGGGGTCCGCCACCTGGGGAACGGCGCGGGGCGGGATCGTCCCGACGACGTCGTCCGCCCCGGTGCCCGAGAGCGGCAGCCACGGGACGCCGTGGGCCGTCTCGGGGTAGACCCCCGGCGCGATGATGCCGACGTGGCCGGCCGAGTCGGCGTAGGCGATGTTCTGGGTGGGGGCGGTCCAGTGCTGGAGGGCCGCGCGGACCTGGGCGGCGTCCCTCGCGTGCCACAGCCCGACGAGGGCGAGCAGGTCCTGGTTGGGCAGGTCGCCCGCCCACCACAGGGCGTAGGTGCCCCCGGGCAGGGAGACGAGCGGCCCGTGGACCGAGATCCGCACCGGGTAGTCCACGCTCGCGCCGCCCGCGACCGCGATGTGGTATCGCACGGTGCGCAGCGCGTGCCACCGCCCCCGCCAGCGGTAGTAGGAGGGGTTGGTCGCGCTCAGGGTCTCGCGGTAGAGCAGGGTCGCCTGGTTCTGGGTGTCGGTGAAGCCCCACGCCACGCGGTCGTTGCGCCCGAGGAGGATCCCGGGCAGTCCGGGCGCCTCGACGCCCGCGAGGCGCAGGTCCGGGGTGTCGATCGCCACTTCGTACCAGACGCTCGGCAGGGTCTGGGGGAGGTGGGGGTCGTTCGCCAGGAGGGCCTGACCGTTCGCGCTACGCGACGGCGCGACGACCCAGTTGTTGGAGGCCCCGTAGTGGCGCACGGTCGTGGTGAGCCGACCGATCCACCCCATGAGCGAGGCGGCCTCGGCGCGCTGCGCGCCCGAGCGCGGAGGGGACCCGACGGCGGCCGAGGGGACGCTCGAGCGCCCGGGTGCCGGCGGGACGGCGACGCCCGGCGTCGGCGTCGTGCCGGGGATGACCCCGTGGATCGGGACGAGCGGGGCCGCGACGTAGGGGCCGGGGTCGTAGGGGGCCTGCGGGGTGGTCGGCGTCACGGGGAACCACGCGGCCGTGCGCGCCGAGCCGAGGTGGCGCTCGAGGAGCGCCATGTCGGCCGGAGAGGTCGTGTAGTCAAGCTCCTCGGTGAGGTCCCCCTGGACGACGAGCGTGTCGACCGGGGTCCAGGGAGCCGGCCGGTAGTCGAGCAGCGTCATCGCCGCGGGCAGCTGGTGGCTCGCCTCCATCTGGCTCATCGCCAGGTTGACGCCCTTCGAGTAGGCGACGAGCAGCTGGCGCTGCGGACTCGAGGGACCGAGCGAGTCCCACTCCGCCTGCGCCGTGCGCGTCAGCCCGAGGCTCAGCTGGAGCTCGTCGGAGGCGAGGGCGCTCGAGCCGAGGACGGCCGACAGCGTTCCCTCGCCGAGACGGCGCTCGAGGTCCATCTCGAGGAGTCGGTAACGAGCCGTCACGTAGCCCTCGGCGTACATCGCGTCGGCGTCGGTGGCCGCGGTGATCGTGGGGACTCCCCCCGCGTCGAAGGAGACGGTGACGTCGTGGCCCACGCCCGCCGTGAGCGTCATCGAGCGAGCGACGGACGCGCCCGCCGTCATCTGCCACACCCCGGTGAGGGGGTCGAAGGCCGCGCCGAGCGGCGGCACGGTCGGCACGGACCCCACGAGGGCGGCCGCGACGACGAGACCACTCGTGACCAGGGCGAGAGCGGCGTTGAGGTGGCGCCGCCACCCCCCTCGTCGTCCTCCGTCACTCCCCCGACCCACGGGGCCCGACGGTAGCACCCGGCCCGGTCGCGCCCGCGAGGCTCGCGTCAGCGGAGGTAGGCGGGGCTGCCGGTCCAGACGAGGTGCGAGCCCGCGGTGGTGCGCGCGACGCGGACCCCGAGGCGGACCTGCCGGGCGATCCCGAGGGCCAGGGTGCCGGAGCGAACGATCGCGTTCGGCCCGACGACGCCGAGCACCACGACGTACGCGCGATACGAGAGGGTCCCGACCACGAAGTTGACGGCCATGACGTCGCACCCGCCGGCGACGTTCGTGTAGCCCGACTTCACGCCGACGACGCCCCCCTGCCCAACGTAGGGGGTGTAGGAGGAGACGATCCCCGCGACCGGCAGGCGGACCCACGGCAGCGTGACGATCGGCGCGACGACCGGCTCCCCCGACATCAGGATGTCGGCCAGGTGGGCCTGGTCGAGCGCGGTCGAGCGGTCGCCCGGCCCGATGCCCGTGACGTCCACGTAGTGGGTCGAGCGCAGCCCGAGCGCCGCGGCGTCGCGGTTCATGAGGGCGACGAATTGCGCGTCGTTGAGCCCCGTCATCTCGACCAGGATCTCCGCGAAGTCCCCGGCCGAGTGGACGAGCAGCCCGCGCAGCAGCGTCGACTCGCAGAGACGCTCGCCCACCGCGACCGCGGCGTTCGACTGGTCGGTCGCGAGGTCGTGGTGGAAGATGGCGAGGTCGTGCGGGGTCACCACGTGGCAGGGCCCGGTCGCCCCGCGAGCGAGGGGCAGACGGTGCAGGACGACCCAGGTGGTCATCATCTTCGTGATGCTGGCGATCGGGACGCGCGGCTGCTGGGGCGAGGAGGCGACGAGCGAGAGGTCGGGGACGTAGATCGCCGCGCTCACCGCGGTCGGCCACGAGATGGTGAGGGGCGGGATCGTCGTGGTCGTCGTCGGCGGCAGGGTGCTCGTCGTCGAGGACGGCGTCGTGGTCGACGTCGTCTCACCCGGGGCGGTCGTCGTGGTCGTGCCGGCGACCGTGGTGGTCGTCGTGCCGGCGATCGTGGTGGTCGGGCCGGTCGTGGTGGTCGTCGTGCCGGCGATCGTGGTGGTCGGACCCGAGGCCCCGCCCGCCGTCGCCCGGCCGTCGAGGACGGCGCCGGCCAACGGGACGAGGGTGAGGGCGACGGCGACCGCCACTCCCACCCCGACGTGACGCGTACCCCTCATTGCCGACGAACAGTACCCGCTCCCCGGGCCCGGACCCGGCCGCAGGAATCGTCGGGGTGGCGTTCCGTCGTTCGCCACCTCTCGATAGGGTTTACCTGTGCGAACGACCCGTGGACGAGGACTTCTAGCCGCGGTCGCCGTGGTCGCCGCCCTGCCGACCCTCGCGGCCTCCCCGGCCCTCGCGCAGGGGAAGCGGACGACGACGGCGATCAACCCCAACCGCGTGGTCTACAGCGTGGCCCTCGCGGACCAGATCTTCGCCTACCTGCGCTACCTGCCCGTCGCCTTCGTGGCGGCCACCGCCCCCGCGCGACCCGTGCCCACCACCACGACGACCTCGACGAGCACCACCACGACGACGGCCCCGCCGACCACCTCCACCTCCACCTCGACGTCGACGTCCACCTCGACGTCCACCTCGACCTCCACCTCGACCTCGACCTCGACGACCACGACCACGACGCGAACGCCCGTGACGCGTCGGGCGCCCGCCGTCAGCTACGTGATCCCGCAGAAGGGCCACTACGCGTGGCGCTTCGCCCACCTCCCGGCGTCGCTCAAGAGCGAGTGGCAGGTCGGGGGCATCACGCCGCTCTTCCGCGGGGCCGTCATGCGCTTCCAGGCCCAGCACAACCTGCCGGTGACGGGCGGCATGGACACGCCGACCTGGGTCGCCCTCGTCACCGCGGGCATCAAGCACCAGTTCTCGAACGAGACCTACAACTGGGTCGTCGTGAGCCAGACCCAGCCCGAGCGCCTCTGGCTCTACCGCAACGGCGTGATGTCGATGACGACCCTCGTGAACACGGGCATCACCGCCTCGCCCACCGAGAACGGCACCTTCCTCGTCTACTTGCGCTACAAGGTCACGACCATGTCGGGCATCCTGCCCAACGGCAAGCCCTACCACGACACCGGGATCCCCTGGACCTCCTACTTCAACGGCGGTGACGCCCTCCACGGCTTCATCCGCTCCACCTACGGCTGGCCGCAGAGCCTCGGCTGCGTGGAGATGCCCTTCGTCGAGGCCGGGGCCCTGTGGCCCTACACCCCCCTCGGCACCCCGGTGACCGTCGAGCAGTGACGGACTAGCGGCCGTCGGGCTCGCGCAGCGCCGACGCCAGCGCGGCGAGCGCCGTGAGGCCGATCGCCACCCACAGCACCGGGCTCAGGCCGTCCCCGAAGGGGGCGACGAGCAGGCGCGCGAAGAAGGCCGGGCTCGTGACGAGCTCCGAGACCCCGGCGTGCGCGGCGCCGAGGAGGTGGGCGACGGGGTTCACCCCGAGCAGCGTGGCGAAGAGCGACGCGACCGGCGGCAGCGCGGCCACGTGGGCCGCGGCGGCCGGGGCCACGCCGTGACGGGTGAGTCCCGAGACGAGCGCCCGCGGCAGGTGGCGCGCCAGCCCGGCGATCATGATCGAGAAGAAGACGCCGATGGAGAGCGCGGTGCCCGAGTTGAGGAAGGTGGCGCGCATCCCGGAGGCCTCGCCGCGCTGGTTCGCCGGCACCGCCCCCATGATGGACGAGGTGTTGGGCGCGGCGAACATCCCCCCGCCGACGCCGTTCGCCACGATGAGCAGGGCGAAGGGCGTGTAGGAGAAGTCGACCGGCAGCAGGAGCAGTCCCACCAGGCTCGCCCCGAAGACGGCGAGGCCGGAGGTGGCGAGGCGCCGCGACCCGAAACGGTCCGAGAGGTAGCCCGAGACGGGCCCGGCGAGGAGCATGCCGAGCGTCATCGGCAGGAGGAAGACGCCCGACCAGAGGGGCGTCTGACTGAAGTGGTACCCGTGCAGGGGCAGCCAGATCCCCTGGAGCCAGATGACGAGGATGAACTGGAGCCCCCCGCGCACCAGCGAGACGGCGAGGCCCGCGGCGTTGCCCGCGCTGAAGGAGCGGATGGCGAAGAGGCGCAGGTCGAACATCGGGTCGGGCGTACGACGCTCGACGACGACGAAGGCGACGAGGGCGAGCATCCCGCCCACCAGCTCGACGAGGACGGCCGGGTTGGTCCAGCCCATCGCGTGGCCGTGGTAGGGCTGGACGCCCTCGGTCACCCCGAGCAGCAGGGCCCCGAGCCCGAGCGCGAAGAGGACGTTGCCCGCGACGTCGATCCGACCGGGCTTGCGGTCCCCCGTCTCGCGCAGCGTGCGGTAGGCCCAGACCGTCCCGAAGAGGCCGATCGGGACGTTGATCCAGAAGACGGCGCGCCAGTCGAGGCTGGCGAGCAGCCCCCCGGCGACGAGCCCGACGAACTGGCCCGCGAGCGCGGCCACCTGGTTGATCCCGAGGGCGAAGCCCCGCCGCGACGCCGGGAAGGCGTCGGTGAGGATGGCCGCCGAGTTGGCCATCAGCATCGAGCCGCCGACGGCCTGCAGGACGCGCCAGGCGATCAGCCAGGTCGCGCCGCCGCCGCGGGTGAAGGGGTCGAACGAGAGGAGGATCGACGCCAGGGTGAAGACGACGAAGCCCGCGTTGTAGATCTTCACCCGTCCGTACATGTCGCCGAGGCGCCCCACGCTCACGACGAGCACGGCCTGGACGAGCCGGTAGCCCATGATCATCCACAGCAGGTACCCGATCGAGCCCGGGGCCAGGGGGTCGAGGTGGATGCCCCGGAAGATCGGCGGCAGGGCGATGAGGACGATCGAGCCGTCGAGGGCCGACATGAAGACGGCGGCCGTCGTGTTGGCGAGCGCCACCCAGCGGTAGCGGTCGTCGACGACCGCCGCGTCGCTCACAGCCGCTCCGCGAGGCGCTCGATCAGGGGCACCGCGGCGAGCAGCTGGCGCCGCTCCCCCTCGCTGAACCCCTCGGCGAGCGCGGACGCGAGCTGGGCCGCGCGACGGGTGCGCCGGCGCCGCAGGGCCGCCCGGCCGGACGGCGTGAGCTCGACGACGCGCCGCCGTCCGTCCTCGGGATCGGGGCGCCGGCGCACCAGCCCGCGCGCCGCGAGGGCCGCGACCGTCGCGCCGACCGACTGGGCGCTGATCCCCTCGAGGCGGGCGAGGGTCGCCGCGTCCCGGGGTCCGAGGTGGTCGATCCGCGCGAGCAGCGACGCCTCCGACAGCGAGACGCCGCCGTCCTGGGGCACCTCGCGCAGCCGGTGGGTCAGCAGGCGCACGCTCGCCTGGACCGCGCGGGCGACCTCGTCGGGCGACGCACTCGGCACGCCGGCTAACTTATCAGTCTGGACTTACGATCTCCCCACCGGTCCCGCCGCTACGCCGAGTCCTCCGCGACGGGCGGGCCGCCGGGATGGGTGGCGGTCCAGATCTCGGCCACCCCGACGTGGATCGCCGCCGCCAGGGGCACCGCGAGGAGGACCCCGACGAAGCCCCCGAAGAGGCCCCCGACCCAGGCCCCCATCTCGGCGCCCACGAGGATCGAGAGGAAGATCAGCAACGGGTTCACGTTGACCGTCTTCGCCATCACGATCGGGTTCAGCACGTGGTTCTGGATGAGGGTGTAGGCGAGGAAGACCACCAGGGTGACGAGGCCGGACGAGGGCGAGTGGATGACGGCCATCAGCACGACGGGCACCCCCGCGAGCGCCCCGCCGATCTGGGGCAGGAAGTCGACGAGGAGGACCCAGAGGGAGAAGAGCAGCGGGTAGGGGACCCCCAGGGCGGCCAGGGTGACGAAGACGATGACCGCCCCGATGAAGGAGGTGAGGAGTCCCCCCATCATGTAGCCGAAGGAGGCCCGCGCGACCGCGCGGCCGAACCGCTCGACCGCCGGGCGGTGGCGGGCGGCGACGAGCGCCATGAAGCCCTGGTGGAGCTTCGGGGCCTCGACCAGCACGAGGATGACGTAGAAGAACATCGTGACCAACGTGAAGGTCGTCGAGACGGCCCCCTTGCCCAGGGCGAGCGCGGGCTTCGAGAGTCCCTGGGCGAGGTTGGTGAGCTTCGCCGCGTTGTGGGAGAGCCACGTCTGGACGTGGTAGCGCTGGATGAGGTGCCCGACCCAGCCGTGGCCCGTCTGGGCCTGGTGGATGTAGCCGGGCAGGGAGTTCGCCAGGTTGGTGAGCCCGTTGACCAGCGGGTAGCCGAAGGCGACGGCGAGGCCCGCGAAGGCGATCGCCGCGACGACCATCACCACGCTCACCGCGTAGCCCCGTCGACGCAGTCCGTGGTGCTGGAGCCACCGTACGGGCGGGTTGAGCAGGACCGCCACGAAGCTGCCGACGACGAGCGTCAGGAGCATGCCCTTCAGCCGGAAGAGGGCCTGGCCGAGCCCGTAGACGCCGACGATGATGCCGACCGTCGCGAGGATCGAGGCGAGCGGCACCCGGGCGGTGCGGGCCGAGGCGAAGAGGCGCTCGCGCCGCGTCCCGGCGTCGGCCGACTCGGGGTCCGTCGTCGGATCCTCGCCCTCGGCGCTCACGCGGCCCACCGTACCCGACGGCGGCGCGCGAGCGCGGCCCTCACGAGCCCGGCGTCGCGCGCACCAGCGAGTGGAAGAAGAGTGCGACCGGGCGGTAGAGGACGTGGGCGAACTTCATCACCGGCAGCAGCACCAGCAGCTCGAGCGCCAACGCCACGTGAGCGAGGAAGACCCCGTAGCCCCAGGCCGGTCCCCCGCCGACGTAGAGGGCGACCTCGGTGGCGAGCCCGCTCGCCCCGACCAGCCACAGCATCCCGAGCAGGAGCCAGTCGCCGGGCTCGGAGTGCTCGACCGAGGTGGTCACGCGCCGGGCGCGGTTCACGAGGAGCGTCGTCACGCCGACGAGGAGCGCCAGCCCGGCGACCGTGCCGAGCAGGCGCACCGGGTACCACACCGGCTCGGGCGTGCCGGTGGCGCGCACGTGGAGGAGCGCCAGGCCGTAGTCGAGCACCGTCGCGGCGAGCAGGCCGAGGAACCCCCACATCGTGAGGGCGTGGGCGATCCATCGCCGCCGGTACCAGGGCTCGGGCGTTCCCGTCGTGCAGTCCTCCCGGTAGCGACGCTGGCCGAGCGACTCGACGATCGCCGCGTCCCACGCGGCCCGCCACCCGTGGGCCCAGCCGGCTCGACCGGCGAGGAGGTGGCGCGCGCCGAGCCCCTCGCGGCGGGCGACGCCCCGGATCATCGAGACGAGACCGCCGAGGGCGACGAGCACGACGACGACCATCACGGCGATGCCCGTCCAGTGGATCGTCGCGTCGGGCACGAAGCGGAAGAGGTCGAGCCGGTCGGTCGGGGCGGTCCCGTGATCGAGGGTGAGGAGGGCGGCGAAGAGGGCCGCCAGCGTCGCGAGGACCCCGAGGGAGGCGAGGGGCCGCGTCGCGAGGAGTCGGGCGACGCCCGTCGGGTCGTAGCGGGTGATCGCGTAGCGCCGCGCGGCCGCCATGTAGGCGCCCGGGTCGGCCTCCATCGGGCAGCTCTCCGAGCAGGCCGCGCAGTGGTAGCACGTCCAGAGCTCCTTCGACGAGAGCAGCTCGTCGCGCAGCCCGACCACGCCGTAGCGCACCAGGCGCCGCGGGAAGGTCCCGTCGTTGTCGGCGAGGGGGCAGACGGCCGTGCAGTTGCCGCAACTCACGCAGGCGCTCACGTCGGGGGCACCGAGGCGCTGGAGCTCGGCGAGCAGGTGGGGGTCGACCACGCGGGGGGCCAGGGTCGTCATGACGCGTCCTTTCGTCCGTAGTGGAAGAACCCCTCGTCGTCGGCCTCGGGGCTCTCGACGACGAACCCGTAGCGGCGCATGCCCATCACCCAGTAGACGACCTCGTGGGCGGGGCGCCCCAGGGTCGCCGCGATCTCGGGGATGGTCCGCGGCCCCGCGGCGAGGGCCTCGAGGATCGGTCGGTGCATCAGGGGCTCGTCGCGGATGATCTCGCGGGTGTCGCGCAGGGCCGTCATGCCGGTACCTCCACCATGCTCTCGATGAGCGCCCGGACCTGGGCGTCGGTGTTGCCGAGCAGGTCGATGGCGTCGCTCTCGCAGTACGAGACGCACCCGCCGCACCCCTTGCAGCCCGTCGGGTCGACGACGGCGACCGGACGTCCGGAGAGCTCCTGGCGCGAGATCGCCTCGTAGGGGCAGACCGCCGCGCACGCGCCGCACCAGGTGCAGGCGTCGGGGTCGACGACGGCGACCTGGGGGTCGAGCTCGGCGACCCCGCGCATGAGCATCGCGCCACTCTGGGTGACGGCCGCCATCCCCGAGGCCACGCTCTCGCCGATCGTCTTGGGCGACTGGCAGGTCCCGGCGATGAGGACGCCGTCGACCACCGTCTCGACCGGCCGCAACTTGGGGTGGATCTCGTTGTAGAAGCCGTCGCTGCCGACCGGCAGGTGCAGCAGCGAGGTGAGCTCGGCGTTGTTGCGCGGGACGAGCCCGGTGACGAGGACGACCACGTCGGCCTCGATGGCGAGCTCGGTCGACTCCGTGAGCAGGTCGGTCACCGTCACGCGCAGCCGTCCGTCCTCGGTCGGGACGACCCGGGGCGGGTCGTCGTCGGGGTAGCGCAGGTAGGTCGACCCGCGTCGGCGGGACTCCTCGTAGCTCAGCTCGAAGCGCCCGTAGGTCCGCACGTCGCGGTAGAGGTGGTACTGGCGCACCCGGGGGTCGAGGTCGGCCGCCTCCACCGAGGCGTGCACCGCGGCCGAGCAGCAGTACTTCGAGCAGTACTCGTTCCCGTCCGCCTGGCGGCTCCCCACGCAGTAGACGTAGGCGACCGTGCGCACCGGGCGTCCGCGGAAGTGGAGCCGGCCGTGGCGGCTCTCGAGGTCCCGGGTGAACTCCTCCAGGGTGACGACGCCGGTGAGCCCGAAGCCGAACTCCCCCGGCGACGGCTCGTAGGACGCGGCCCCGGTCGCCACGACGATCGAGCCCACCCGGGCGGTGGTGCTCGTCCCGTCGGCCGAGGCGAGCGTCACGTCGTAGTTCCCGAAGCTGCCCGACTTCGCGACGAGCTCGGTCGAGGTGTGGACGGTGACGCGGGACCGCTCGCCGATCTCGGCGACCAGCTCGTCGACCATCGAGCGCCCGTAGTGCTCGTCGGGGAAGGTCCGCCCGAGGCGGGCGACCTCGCCCCCCAGCTCCTCGCCGCGCTCGACGAGGTGGACGTCGAGGCCGAGGTCGGCGAGGCCGATGGCGGCCCGCAGACCCGTCACCCCGCCGCCCACCACCAGCGACGCGGCCGTCGTGTCGACCGAGCGCGGCACCAGTGCGTCGCTCTCGGCGGTGCGGGCGATCGCCCCGCGCACGAGGCCGGTCGCCTTCTCGGTGGCGGCGGCCCGGTCGTCGGTGTGGGCCCACGAGCACTGCTCGCGGATGTTCACCTGCGTGTACTGGAAGGGGTTGAGCCCGGCGCGCCGCGAGACGCCGCGGAAGGTCGTGAGGTGGAGCTTCGGGGAGCAGGAGGCGACGACGAGTCCGTCGAGCCCCTCCTCCTCGATGCGCTGGACCATCTCCTGCTGGGTCCCGTCCGAGCAGGCGAACATCGCCGTCTCGGCGTAGGCGACCCCGGGCAGGTTGGCGACGGCGTCGCGCACGGCGGCGACGTCGACGTAGTCCGAGATGTTGCCACCGCAGTGGCAGATGAAGACGCCGATGCGACGCTCGGTCATCGTCCCACCTCCTCCAGCACCGGCACCGCGACGGCGTGGTGCGCCTCGAGGTACGCCGCCACGCCCGCGACCGCGGCCCCGGCGTGGGCGATCGAGTCCACGATGTCCTTCGGCCCGGAGGCCGCCCCCGCGACGTAGACGCCCGGGATGTTGGTACGACCCGGCTGCAGGTCGCCGTGGGGCTCGAGGACGAAGGCCGCCTCGTCGAGCTCGAGGACGTGGTCCGGGAAGAGGTGGGCCGCGGCCGGGTTGGGCATCACGCCGACGGCGAGGACGACGAGGTCGTACTCGGCCTCGGTGATCGCGCCGCCGTGCTCGATGTCCTCGTAGCGCACCACCAGGTTGCGCTCGGGCGTCTCGGTGATCGAGGCGACCCGGCCCTTGATGTACTGGGCGCCCATGTCGCGCGACTGCTGGTAGAACTCCTCGTAGCGCTTGCCCGCCGCGCGGATGTCGATGTAGTGCATCGTCACGTCGGCGAGGGGCAGGGTCCCCATGATCAGCTGGTTCTGCTTGATCGAGTACATGCAGCAGATCTTCGAGCAGCGCGGGTTGCCGAC